>CALIKQ010000007.1 GCA_938017975.1 uncultured Pseudomonadales bacterium
ATCAGCTTTCAAACTGAGGATAACGCGCCGGCACATTATGAAGCGCTAATCAGAGCTGCGCAATCAAACCGCTTATAAAATCGGTGATTTTTACGCCAATTGAGCGAAGCGCTCCTGATTCGCGTACACTCTGCGGCGGACACAACGACGGCTCGAGCCAAACCGAGAGAACATGACGCAAGCAGCTGCGCTACTGAATCTTAAGATGACCGATCTCCCTATCGGGCCTGGCGACCATCGGCGCTGGAGCGGCCTGAATGGCCCCGGCCTTGCCCTTGCGATCCACGAGTCGATCGAGCTCAGTCCAAGGACTGTTTTGGTTGTTGCCGAATCACCCCAAAGCGCGCAACGACTACAAAGTGAGCTTCTGTTTTTCTCAGACGGGAAATACCGCGTAAATGTTTTTCCTGATTACGAAACCCTGATTTACGATGGATTCTCTCCGCATCAAGACATTCTCTCAGATCGACTAGCTCTGCTTAGTCAAGATTTTCGGCAACAAACCGTCATTATCGTACCGGCAACGACCCTGCTTTTTAGGTTACCCCCCCTCGCTTTTTTAATGGGGCACAACCTAAAACTGCAAACTGGACAGCGTTTAGACCTCGAACAATTAAGAAAACACCTACAGGCCAGCGCCTACAGAACCGTCGATGCTGTACTTGAACACGGGGAATATTTGGTCCGCGGTGCAATGATCGACCTTTTCCCTATGGGCGCGAGCACCCCTTTTCGAATCGAGCTCTTTGACGAAGACATCGAGTCTATCCGCAGTTTTGATCCAGAAACTCAGCTGTCAACAGGTCGGGTCGACGCGATCAGCACCCTCCCCGCTCGGGAATTCCCGCTTTCAGCAGAGGGCATCCGAGCATTCCAGAACCGTTGGCATGAACAGTTCGGCGGTAATCCCCGGCAGTGCCCAATCTATCAAGATGTCGCTATGGGGTTGGCTCCGGCGGGCATCGAATACTACTTACCTTTGTTTTTCGACACGACAGCCTCCTTGCTGGACTATCTTCCAGAGGACTTACTGCTGGTAACGGAACCTATTACAGATGCGATTACGAGCCACTGGCAAACAGCATCTAACCGATTTGAAAGTCTGCGATATGATCTTGAGCGGCCTATTTTACCTCCGTCGGCTCTACTCATGAGCGAGAGCGAGCTTTTCTCAAGACTCAAACCCTATGCACGGATTGATATTGTCGAGCCAAATCGCCGTAGCACTTTGAAGTTTGCAGCCGAGCAAATTCCTGATCTGGCCATAGAAGATCGCGCCGCCGATCCTTTCCACCGTCTGAGAAGCCAGCTCTCAAAAAGCGATCAGCCCATTTTAATTTGTGCAGAGTCTTCCGGCCGACGAGAGCTGATCGATCAATTGCTCAGGCGCGCGGGCATCACTCCTAAAACCGTCGAGTCCTGGGCAGAATTTCTAGCGAGCAATGCCCCGCTCAATCTCGGTATCGCGCCTCTTGATCGCTCCATGCGTTTGCAAAACGATCAAAGGCTTCTCATCAGTGAACCCCAACTTTTTGGTGAGCGTGTCCTTCAAGCTCGTCGTCGACAAAAGGAACGCGATCAAGCCGAAGAGCTCGTGGTCAGAAGCCTTACTGAGTTAGATCAGGGCGCACCAGTGGTACATCTCGACCATGGGGTCGGCCGATACCAAGGCCTCGTTACCCTCGATATCGATGGTCAGGCCAATGAGTTTCTGTCACTGCTGTATCAGGACGAAGCGACGCTTTATGTCCCGGTGTCAGATCTTCACCTCATATCAAGATACACCGGCGCAGAAGCAGAAACAGCGCCCTGGCATCGTCTGGGAGGGGATGTTTGGCAAAAGGCAAAGCGCAAAGCTGCTGAGCAGATTCGCGACGTTGCAGCAGAGTTATTAGAGATCTATGCGCGCCGAGAAGCGAAAGAGGGCTTCGCGTTCCCAGCGCCCAATTCTGATTATGACCAGTTCGTCAGAGCATTTCCTTTCGAGGAGACCGCAGACCAAATATCCTCGATCGAATCTGTGATTGCTGATCTTTGCAGCCACAAGCCAATGGACCGCCTCATCTGCGGAGACGTTGGATTTGGCAAAACCGAGGTCGCAATGCGCGCCGCTTTTTTAGCGTTGCAAGGCGGCAAACAGGTCGCCATCCTTGTTCCAACCACCTTGCTGGCCGAGCAACACTTGCAATCTTTTCGTGATCGGTTTGCGGACTGGCCCGTCAACATCGAGAGCCTTTCGCGGTTTAAAACACGAAAAGAGCAAGACGCCGTGCTTGCTTCCCTAGCGCTGGGCAAAGTGGATATCGTCATTGGCACCCATGCCCTGATCCAGGACCAGGTCCGATTCGACGATCTAGGTCTTTTGATCATTGACGAAGAGCATCGTTTTGGCGTTCGACAAAAAGAGCGCATCAAGGCCATGCGCGCCGACGTTGATGTGTTAGCAATGACCGCAACCCCGATTCCGCGCACCTTAAACCTCTCAATGACGGGTCTGCGCGATCTGTCGCTGATCGCGACCCCGCCGGCCAGACGACTATCCATCAAAACCTTCATTAGAAAAAGACAGCTCGCCATCATTCAAGAAGCGGTGCAGCGCGAGCTTCAGCGCGGCGGTCAAGTTTACTACCTGCACAATGAAGTCAAAGATATTGAGCGTGTCGCTGACGAGCTCAAAACGCTCATTCCTGCAGCCAGGGTTCTGATCGGCCACGGCCAAATGCGCGAGAAAGAACTTGAACAGGTCATGTCAGACTTCTATCACCAACGTGCCAATATCCTTGTGTGCACCACAATCATCGAAACGGGTATTGATATTCCGAACGCCAATACGATCATCATGGATCGAGCCGACAAGTTTGGTCTTGCACAAATCCACCAATTGCGTGGGCGTGTTGGGCGATCTCATCATCAAGCCTATGCCTACCTTTTAACGCCTGATGAACGATCGATTACCCGGGATGCAGAGAAGCGTCTTGAGGCCATCGCCGAGGCAGAAGATTTGGGCGCCGGCTTCATCCTTGCGACCCACGACATGGAAATTCGAGGCGCTGGAGAGCTATTAGGCGAATCCCAGACTGGAAATATGACAGCGATTGGCTTCGGGTTATATATGGACATGCTCGATCGGGCAGTGAATGCCTTTCAAGCTGGCAAACAGATTAATTTCGATGAACCCATGGAGGACAGCACGGAGATTAAGCTGCACCTGCCAGCACTGATTCCAGACGACTATTTACCCGACGTCCATATGCGCCTTGTACTCTATAAACGAATCGCAAGCGCCAAAGATGAAGCTTCGCTCTCAAGCTTACAGGTGGAGATGATCGATCGCTTTGGCTTATTGCCAGAACCGGTCAAGAACCTTTTCCGAGTCACTGAACTTAAGCTCAAAGCTGAGCACTTGGGCATCAGCCGAGTGGATCTTGGGCCTCGAGGTGGAAAAATCGAGTTTCTTCAAACCACCCGGGTGCCTGCAGAAATCGTGATCGAACTCGTCCAGAAACAATCACAGCGATATCGGTTTGCTTCTGCCAACCAGTTGGCAATTGTGGCTACAATAGAGGATCGAGAGAAACGGTTTAAACATATTGAAGACTTACTCGAACAATTCATGCAGGCTGCCTGATTTGAGACGACCCAATTACGGCTTTTTAAAGGTGCGCGCGGCATTTGCCACGATCGCGCTTGCGCTACCATTTTCAATCACAGCGGAGCCACAACAAGGAAGCTGGTATCAAATCGAAGTCATCGCTTTTAAACGACTAGCAGTTGCCGAAGACCAACCTACTGCAGCGCCCGCGCCGCAGCCCTACCCGCCGACGCTGGTCGCGATCGCTCCGAGCGCAAACTCCCCAACGCGGCCCCAGCGGATTGAACAGGCGATGTATCTTTCTGCTGAGAACACGCTCAGTCCAAGGCTCGCCAGCAAAGCCTCTGCAGAGGCTCAGGTCGATTTCCGTTTTGCCGATCTGGCCTTGGGTCCAAAAAATAGAGCGCTCCTGACTGCCGTAAAAGCTCAACAATCAGAGCAAGCGGATTTGACTGGTGAACCAGACTTGATTTCACTGTCTGCAGAGCGTGCTCGATCCGAGGCTTTGACTGCGTTGTTTGAAAGACCCAGCCCCGCCTTCAGAGCTGTTGCTGATGAAGACCGAATGCTTGGCGGTGCAGCGCGATCCATTCGACGCTCGTCGCTTTATCGGATCCTGTTGCATCAAAGCTGGACGCAACCTATCACCGGCGAGGAAACCGCCATCTTGTTGCAGGGCGGACAGCAATACGGTGCGGCCTTCGAGCTTGAAGGCACCCTCAGTGTCCGCAAGAATCGTTTTCTACACATCAAAACGGATCTTTGGTTTGTAAGATTTGGTAAAACACTCACGCAACAGCAAGATTGGAGCTCACACCCATTGAACTCAGACTTTCCAGCCCTCATCAAAGCGGCGATCAATGGCGAGACGTTCGCTGCGGGTAATCGCTATCAAATGACAGAACAGCGCCGTCTACGTTCTAATGAAGCACACTATCTGGATCACCCTCAATTTGGGTTAATAGTTCAAATCAGACCGGTTGACCCCAACGCCATCTAGCCCGCAGCAGCTCAATGGTGCTCACGCGGCATCGCCCTAGAACGCAATTAGCATTGTTTTGACATAGGACAGGCCCTGATGCATCGCGGCTCACACTCCCAGGCCTCGCCTTGCAACAGCATGCGACAGATCCGGTCTTTTGCAGACTACAACGCCAAAGCATGGTTAGGCTGAAGCGCGGTACCATTACAATCTTTGATTCAAACCTCGGTCTTGAACCAGCTTGG
>CALIKQ010000008.1 GCA_938017975.1 uncultured Pseudomonadales bacterium
TGACAAACTGATGGAGGTCTTCTTTTAAAATTCGAGCATTTGGACCTGATCCTTGGACTTGCGACAAGACAACACCAAACTCTCGAGCAAGTTTTCGGACGGCCGGACCAGCATGCTCAAGCGCACGCTCACCGGCGGCAGAGATGACCGTGGCCGATGGAGATTCGGTGACACGCGGCATCTCAGTCTGGACAGCGGGCGGAACATCTGACCCTTCGGAAGCTGCTTCATTTGGGGAAGCTGCCGCTTCTACACCACCCTCGGACAAGAATTGTGGCGCCTGATCCTTCTGCACAGAGACGCCGGAGGTCGTGCTCAGGACCAATGCCAATTCACCGCCCATGACTTTGTCACCGACCGCGAGCTGAATCTCAGTGACGACGCCCTCGGCTTCAGCGGTAATCTCAAGGCTCGCTTTATCTGACTCGAGCAGCAACAACACTTGACCGACGACCACTGTATCGCCCAAGCCGCATGAGATTTCAATGACTTCTGCATCCTCGACCTGGCCCAGGTCCGGAATATTGACGTCCGAATTCTGCGCTTTCTGCACAGCAATTTCTGACGCTGTGTCTTTCTGCACAACCGATGTTTCAACATTGGAACTCGATACTGTGGAACTCCTCGCTTGAGCGGGCGAACCGCCAGCACCAGCTTCAACGTCGCTAATCATAGGCGTTTCGAGGTCGGTCTCGCCAAGGTCAGCTTTGGCATCCCGAGCAGATGAGGATGTTTTTTCGATACGCATCAGCGCATCACCTTCTTTAACAATGGCACCAGGCAGCATCAAAATTTCGAGGACCAGCCCGTCAAAAGCTGCGGGCAGCTCAACGCTCGCCTTGTCTGACTCCAGAACCACAAGGGATTGATTTTGTGTCACAGAGTCGCCTGCGGCTACCAGCACTTCAACCAACTCGATACCCTCAGCCTCGCCGACATCGGGTACCGTAATGACTTTCTCCACCATTATAAATTAACCGGGTCCGGGCTATTCGGATCCAATCGCCAACGCGAACGCGCCTCCAAGACCACCTTCAAATCCACGATGTTTTGTTCTGCCAAGGCCTGCAATGCGCTGTAGGCGACAGCATATCGGTCCACCTCAAAATGACGGCGCAATTTCTCACGAGTGTCACTGCGGCCAAACCCATCCGTGCCGAGCACATGATAGGGTGATCGGACCTGACTGCGAATCTGATCCGCGTATAATTTGATGTAGTCTGTTGCCGCAATAACGGGTCCACCACCATCACCCAAACACTGCTCAACATGCGAAAGCCGAGGAGACTGATCAGGATTGAGGCGATTCCAACGCTGCACAGAATCTCCATCTCGCTTGAGTTCGTTAAAGCTGGTCACACTGAATACTTCAGAAAAGACTTTAAACTCGCTTTCTAAAAGGTCTGCCGCAGCAATTACCTCACGCAGAATGGCGCCGGAACCAAGTAACTGGACGCGCTTTTTCGTTCTTTTAGGCGCCGCCGGCGCGCCGCGAAGCAGATACATTCCGCGGCAGATATCCGCTTCGCAACCCTCAGGCATCGGTGGCTGAACATAATTTTCATTCGTCACCGTAATGTAAAAATACTGCGCGCGCTTCTCAACAAACATCTGTTGCAACCCATGACGAATAATCACTGCCAGCTCATAAGCATAGGTCGGATCATACGCCACGCAATTGGGGATCGTCCCCGCTAGAATGTGACTATGACCATCTTGATGTTGCAGCCCCTCACCGTTGAGCGTCGTTCGACCGGACGTGCCGCCCAAGAGGAACCCGCGCGCGCGAAGATCTCCCGCTGCCCAACAGAGATCTCCGATGCGTTGAAAACCAAACATCGAATAGTAAATGTAAAAAGGCACCAAAGTCTCAGCGTGATTCGCGTAGGAAGTCGCTGCTGCCAGCCAAGCGGCAAAGGCGCCACCTTCGTTAATGCCCTCTTCCATTACTTGGCCATGGATATCTTCTCGATAAGACATGATCTGACCTGTATCGACCGGCTCGTAAAGCTGGCCAACACTTGAATAAATGCCAAGCTGCCGAAACATGCCCTCCATCCCAAAGGTGCGGGCTTCATCGGGAACAATAGGCACAATGCGCGATCCAATGGCTTGGTCCTTGACAAGAATCGAAAGTAACCGAACAAACGCCATCGTCGTAGAAATTTCGCGCTCGCCTGACCCAGCCAATATTGATTCGAAAGCTTTCAATTCGGGAATGACCAAGGGCTCAAAGTCACTCACTCGAGAGGGTATGGCACCCCCCAATTTTTGACGACATTCACGAAGATACCGCAGCTCCATTGAATCCTCAGGTGGACGATAGTAAGGGATGGAATCTAGGTCGGCATCGCTGATTGGAATATCAAATCGATCTCGGAATTCGCGCAAGGCTTGGGTATCTAATTTTTTGACCGAATGGGTGTAATTTTGAGCCTCGCCTGCCAGACCCAACCCATAGCCTTTAACCGTCTTGGCAAGAATGACCGTTGGCTGTCCTTTGTGCGCAACCGCTTCGGCATAGGCTGCATAAACTTTATAAGGGTCATGACCGCCACGGTTAAGTCGAGAGATTTGCTCATCGCTCAAATCTTCGACTAATTTCGCAAGATCCGGGTGCACACCAAAGAAATGCTCTCTCACATAGGCGCCGCCACGGCTCTTGTAATTTTGATAATCACCATCAACCGCTTCATCCATTCTTTGCTGAAGCAAACCCTGCTGGTCTTTTTCAAAAAGCGCATCCCACTGGCGGCCCCAAACCACCTTGATCACATTCCAACCGGCGCCTCGAAAAGCGCCCTCGAGTTCTTGAATGATCTTACCGTTTCCTCGAACCGGACCGTCAAGGCGCTGCAGGTTACAATTCACCACAAAAATAAGATTGTCCAGGCCCTCTCGTCCCGCCATCGAGATCGCACCAAGGGACTCGGGCTCATCCATCTCGCCATCGCCGATAAAGCACCATACCTTGCGATCGTTTTCGTCGGCTAAGCCCCGGTTCATCAGATATTTCATGATGTGGGCCTGATAGATCGCTTGAAGCGGACCCAGGCCCATCGATACTGTCGGGAACTGCCAATAATCTGGCATCAGCCAAGGATGAGGATAGGAAGACAGCCCATTACCGTCGACTTCCTGACGAAAACGATCGAGCTGAGCCTCGTTCAAATCGCCTTCCAAAAAAGATCGAGCATAAATCCCTGGTGCGCTATGACCCTGAATGTACAGCAAATCACCAGGGGCTCCAGGTTGGTTGGCTCTAAAGAAATAGTTAAATCCCACATCATAAAGGGTCGCGGAAGACTGAAAAGTCGAGATATGCCCGCCCAAGGTGCCATCTTTAACGTTGGCCCGCATGACCATCGCCATTGCATTCCAGCGAATGAGGCTACGAATATTGCGCTCAACAAACAGATCGCCCGGCATTCGCGCTTCTTTATTGCTAGGAATCGTATTTCGATAAGGCGTCGTGATGGCGTAGGGCAACTGTGAGCCCTGTTCCGTTAGTTTTACTGACAACTTTTGAAGTAAATACTGAACGCGTTCGACGCCCTGGGTTTGAAGCACTGACGACAAAGCATCGAGCCACTCCTGAGTTTCATCAGGATCTGGATCAACGTTTTTAGATTCAATCATCCTTGCTGGGTCCAATCATGCGATAGGGAGAGACATTGCGATTCACGCTAGCAAATATCCAATCAGATTATTATACGCCCGCACTAGGTATCGACCAAATGAATGACTCCGCAAAGCTGTTCAATACCCTTTAAAATGCGACGAGCGGGTCGACTGAGCAGGTCTGCATTCATCCCACGCACCTGGGCTCTGGGGACATACCCCCTCCATCGATCCCTCCATTTTGAGGCCCCAAAATTCTCTGAAACAATGACCACCACATCTGGATCAGTCAGGATCACACTTTCAAGGGAGACCACCGCGACTTCGACCGGCATCGCCTTGAAGACGTTTTCAGCCCCACAGATTTCAATGGCCTGCCCCATATAATGGGCATCGCTGACCGTAAAAAGCTGATCACTGGCGATCTGCAAAAACACTTTTTTAGCAGGCAGGGTTCCGAAACGAGATCGCAGCTGCGCAATCCCTTCCTCGAACTCTTTTGCTACATACTCGCCTTCCGGCGCTGCCCCAATCAACCGGCCCAACAATCGATAGCCTGCACCAATCGATTCAAGCCCTTGAAGCTCATGCCTAAAAACCGCGTAGCCCATCTCTTCCAACTTAGAAACAGATCGGGGCGAGCCCCCTTGCCAGATCAAAATCTGGTCGGGCTCGAGCTCAATGATTAATTCTAAGTTGATCTGAAGTGCATCTCCGACAATTGGAAGATCGAGTGCTGCAGGCGGATAATCCGAATAACGAGAAACCCCGACCAATTGATGGCCCCGATTGAGATCAAAGATCATTTCAGTCAGGTGCGGCGATAACGTCACAATACGCTCATTACCGAAAGCGACGGAAAAATTTAAACCGAACCCAAGAAGCAAAGAAATGCTCCAATGGCCTAGAAAAAATGCCCTCTTGGCTCTCATTTCAGTGGTCGAGCCATCAAGAAAGCAGCATCAAAAGTGCGGCAAAACCCATCCACCCAAAAAATAAGCGACTCAACAACTTTTCATATTGATCGAGCCATAGACGGGCCGACGCCAGGTCTAAGCCGCCCTGCGGAGGGGTTCCTAAAACCGCCTCGAAGGCCGTGTGCAGTAAATCACCGTCATCTAAGGTCCAGACTTTTAAACTGTCTAAGAAATAACGCCAACCTTCCTTAAATTGCCCTACAAGGGCCAAAAGCAAGAGGGAAACTCGTACAGCAAGGCCAATGAGCCAAAGTGAGATCTGCATCTGGTTGAATTCACCGAATGAGGAATCAACAGTATTGGAGGCATCTGACTTTGAGCGCGTCGAACGTTCAAATTGACGCTGCAAATAACAAAACACGGGGCCAGCCGGACCAAGTAATAGATACCAAAGCACATAAACAAAAAAGTCCTCGTGAAGCATCGCCAAAAGCTGCCTGAGCGACTGATCTAGCGCTGCTTTCAGGTCCTCAGCAACGCTGTCCGCCTGACGCGCCTCGACATGGAGCGCATCAAATACAAATTCCGGAGAAGGTGCTCTAACGACCCATAGCAGCACAACCACATGCAGCATCAAAAGTGGTAGGCCGAAACCAATTTCGCCACCCACTACAGCGAGCCAAGCCAACGTCAGCGTTGGCAATAACACACTCACGAGGTAAGCCGGGATGCCCTCAAGGTAAAGACCGACCGACGCGATCCAACGACCGGCAAGCTCCGCTCCGAAGACCGGCATTTCTCCCCACCAATATCGAACCGCCAGCAAAAGTAGCAGTACAATCACAAAATCCATGGAAGCCAGCCTCACACAAGAACACGTTTCACCCTCTAATTTACAATAGAATCACCAAAACGCTGACGGTTTTTGATGGATTACGCTTTTAAACTGTTCTGAAGACCCAGATTATCTCGTTACTTTTTCTAAAACCCAGCTTTGAAACGTTGCCAATCAAATCCAGGCCCCGGATCGCTTTTGCGTCCTGGAGCAATATCAGAATGACCAACCACGCGCTCAAACGGAATGCTATAGGTTGCAGAGAGCGCGCGTACAACCTCCACAAGCTGCTCATATTGTTTTGAGGCGAAAAGACCTTGATCTGTCCCCTCGAGCTCGATGCCAAGGCTAAAATCGTTGCACTGTGTACGACCCTGATACTCCGAGGCCCCGGCATGCCAGGCGGACTGGTCAAAAGGGACAAACTGCAGGACCGTTCCATCTCGTCGAATCAGCAGATGGGCTGACACCCGCTCTCCTTTGAGATCTGCCAAGTCTCGATGAACATCCGTTATTAACTCGCCGGTAAAGAGGTCTTGGATATAATGGCCACCGAAGTGTCCTGCTGGCAAACTGATACAATGCAGAACAATCAGACTGATTTCGTCGGTTGGGCGCGGATTTTGATGCAGGGTGTCGAAATGCACCGCGGTCGTCAGTCTGTGATTAGAAATACCTTCCGCTACCATCACATGATTGATCCATCTAAACCCAGAGACACACCAGCATGGCCGGGATGACACAACTAGGCAAGGGGATGATGATCGCAGGTTGTCTGCTGTTCATCGGGCTAATGACCCTTTGGTTTGGGGAAGTCGAGCGAGATCGTGATTTTCCGAACAGATCCCCAACAAGCACAATCGAGGGTGACGCGCGCGCCGTTTATTTAAAGCAAGGCCGCCAAGGCCATTATACAGTCACGGGCTATATTGACCGTGAACCTATTTTATTTCTAGTAGATACTGGGGCGACCGATGTGGTGATTCCAGAAGGCGTGGCCAGGCGTCTCAACTTACAGCCCGGGCGAGCTAGGCGCGCAAACACCGCAAACGGTGTCATCACAGTTTACGAGACGCAAATCAAGACGCTCGAGATTGCAAGCCTGACTTTTAACAATGTCCGAGGATCGATCAATCCTGGGATGCGAGGTGAGGCCGCGCTACTTGGGATGAGTGTATTGCGGCAAGTTGAACTCGAGCAATCACAGGGCACGCTCATTCTGAGGAAAAGACAATAGATGGATACATTCACCCGAGCCAGCATTGCAGATACTGTTGCTGGCGCAATCAACGAAGACTTGGGACACGGCGACATTACGGCACAGCTAATCCCAGAAAATGCGATCGCCGTGGCAGAGCTGGTATGCCGCGATAACGCCGTTATTGCTGGGCAACCCTGGGCCGCCGCCGTTTTTTCGGCAATCGATCCTGGGGTCATCCTCGATTGGCAAATTCCTGAAGGCGGTCGCGCAAAACCCAATGACCTGATCTTAATTTGCCAAGGAAAAGCGCGGTCGATTTTAACTGCTGAGCGCACCGCCATGAATTTCTTGCAAACGCTTTCAGCAGCCGCCACCGCCACCGCCGATCTGACTCAAGCGATCCACCATACCAACGCCAAACTACTCGATACTCGTAAAACATTGCCAGGCCTGAGGCTCGCCCAGAAGTACGCCGTCAAACTTGGGGGCGGCGAGAACCATCGCATCGGGTTGTTTGACGCTTTCTTAATTAAGGAGAACCATATTATGGCTGCGGGGGGCATTGCTGCTGCGATCACCGCAGCAAGAAAATTATCTCCGACACAGCGGGTTGAAGTAGAGGTTGAAAACTTTCTAGAACTGGCCCTCGCTATCGAGAGCCAACCAGACTGGATCATGTTGGATAATTTTGATTTGTCTGATTTGAAAAAAGCGGTTCAGCTGACTCCAGCAACCATTAAACTTGAGGCCTCCGGGGGCATTGAAACCACGAAGGACCTAATCGCTATCGCTGAAACCGGCGTCGACTATATTTCTATGGGCGCCCTGACTAAACATTGCAAAGCAATCGACCTCTCTCTGCGCATAAAAAATATGAGTGCTTAGCCTATCGGCCCGTTTCAGCTCACATTCAAAGCCTTGAATATTTGTCACGTTGCCCGCAACCCCATTTATCGCAAGCATGCACGCACTGACGTTATACTCCATCTTTTAGACGCTGAGCGGCTCAAACTCCTTTGCATCGCACGCTGGTTTCTGAATCGCATTAACACCCTAGGACTCCAAGGTATGAGCGACACTGATCCTGCCCCAGATATTTATGCTGGTTATCGACACCTCAGAGATAACGCACCTGTAAGCCGCGTCGAGACGGATGGGCCATGGCAAGTCAGCAGACATGCGGAGGTACATAGCGTGCTACGAGATCACGCGACCTTTTCTTCCGAGGTATCGATTCAGCCACCGGAGGAGAGAAACCAACCCTCCATGCTCTTCAGCGATCCACCCGTGCATCATCGGCTCAGAAAACTGGTAAGCAGCGCATTCAAACCCAGTCACATTGAACGCCAGACAGAGCGCATCCAAGCGCGCGCTCGATCGCTCATTAAGGCGTTACCC
>CALIKQ010000009.1 GCA_938017975.1 uncultured Pseudomonadales bacterium
CCGCGTCGTCGACTATTTTAAAAGCTTGCAATCAGAGATTTGTGAGGCCTTCGAGGCGCTCGATGGTCAATCGCAGTTCAGCTACGAGGAGATCGAAACACCTGGTGGCGGCCACTCTAGACCGAGAGTGCTCGATGCAGGCGCGCACATTGAACGGGGTGCGGTGCAATTTACACACAGCATTGGCGCGGCCCTTCCCCCAGCTGCCAGTGAGCGTAATCCTCATCTAGCAGGTAAAGGCTTTCAGGCAGCCGCGATCTCTATGATCATGCATCCTCAAAACCCCTGGGTGCCAACATTCCATGCTAATTTAAGATTCTTTTTGATTGATAACGAGAACTGGTATTTTGGCGGCGGGTTCGACTTGACGCCTTTCTACCCGATTATTGAAGACGTTGTACATTGGCACAAGACCGCAAAAGCTGCTTGCGACCCCTTTGGGCTTGAGATTTATCCACGTTTTAAAGCCTGGTGCGATGACTATTTTTTCCTGAGCCACCGTCAAGAGCCCCGTGGCGTGGGTGGGCTATTTTTTGATGATTGGATGGAAGGCGGTTTTCAAAAAAGCTTCGACCTCGTGCGCAGTATTGGGGATCATATTTTGCCTGCTTACTTGCCTATTATTTTAAGGCGGCGAGAACGGCCCTACACAGAATCGGAAAAAGAGTTTCAGCTCTATCGACGCGGGCGTTACGCTGAATTCAACCTTGCCATCGATCGAGGCACTCGATACGGACTGCAAAGCGGACGTAGAATCGAGTCGGTATTAGCCTCAATGCCTCCTCGAGCGATCTGGAAATACAATTACCAAGCTGAACCGGGTTCTAGAGAGGCAGAGTTGACAGAGTTTTTTCTTAAACCGCGGGATTGGTTGAACGATGAATCAGTCTGAAACTCAAGATTTTTCAAAATTGCCATCGCTTGGCACGACGATCTTCACGGTTATGTCAAAAATGGCTCAGGAATTTGATGCGATCAACCTTTCGCAAGGGTTTCCTGACTTTGAGCCACCTGAGGCGCTGATAGAGGCGTTTCGCTATCGGCTTTCCGCGGGCCATCATCAATACCCTCCGATGCACGGCATACCCGCGCTCAGGACACAAATTCAAAAAAAAGTGGCGCGTTACCATCAGGTCTTTGTCGATCCAGAAACGGAGGTAACGATAACCTCTGGAGCGACCGAGGCAATTTTCGTTACGGTTCAAGCCTTAGTCCGCCAGGGAGACGAGGTCGTTATATTCGATCCTGCGTTTGATGCCTATGCCCCGGCGGTAACCCTCGCAGGTGGTACAGCCAAACACTTACCGTTAACCGGAACTCAATTTGAAATCGATGTCGATGCCTTAACGCGGGCAGTATCCCCTCGAACCCGCTTGTTAATTATTAATTCTCCTCATAACCCTTGCGGCGGCCTAATTGCCCAAGCGGTCCTTGAGCATATTGCGGACTTGGCAGATAAACACGATTTTTACGTGCTGTCAGACGAGGTTTATGAACATATGGTCTTTGATGGTCAGCGTCACGTCAGCGCGATCGAGATTCCTGCGCTGCGAAAGCGCACTTTCATGATTTCAAGTTTCGGGAAGACGTTACACGCAACGGGTTGGAAAGTCGCCTATTGCGTTGCGCCCCCCACGCTCACGGTTGAATTTCGTAAAATCCACCAATTCGTGACATTTACGACGCATACGCCCTGTCAGTGGGCCATAGCTGACTTTCTGGCAAAAGATGGTGGGCACGTCGAGGCTTTACCCGCGTTCTACGAAAAAAAGAGAGACTTGTTTAAGGCGCTTTTTGAGCCGTTGGGGTTCCAACTTACTCTCAGTCAAGGAACTTACTTTCAACTTGCGAATTACAGCGCAATCCCAGCATTGCGCGGGCTTACAGACAAAGACTGCGCAAACACGCTGACCCAAAAATTCGGTGTGGCCGCGATCCCGATATCGGTATTTTACGATAGGCCGCCCCAAGACCAGCGCTTGATTCGCTTTTGCTTCGCGAAAGATGATGAGACGCTTAGGCAGGCGGCGCGTAGATTGGAGACAAGGCTCAACGAGAGACGAAAGCTGTGAGGGTTGCTTTGCTGCAAACTTCGCTGCTGTGGGAACAACCCAGTGCCAATAGAGTTGCGCTCGCTCGGGCTTTGAATGCACTTGAACCCGCTGATCTCGTAGTTCTCCCGGAAATGTTCACCACTGGGTTTTCCATGCGATCAAAAGACCTGGCGGAAACCATGAAGGGCCCCTCAGTAGCTTGGCTGCAAGAGATGGCGTATCAACACAAAACGGTCTTTTGCGGCTCAATCATGATTGAGGAGCAAGGCGCCTACTTCAATCGCCTGTTATGGGTCACCCCGAAAGGCTCCGTCAAGCATTATGATAAACGCCACCTTTTTAGAATGGCTGGCGAGCATAAACATTATACCTCCGGCAAAGCTCGACTAGAGGTTGATCTCGCGACAGGTCGTTGTTGTCCGCTGGTGTGTTACGACCTCCGATTTCCTGTTTTCTCCCGCAACAGCACAACCGCTTATGATGTTTTGATCTATGTCGCAAACTGGCCTGCCGCGAGATCCCATCATTGGTCGGCCTTACTGGCTGCTAGAGCCATTGAAAATCAGTGCTATGTTATTGGCGTCAATCGAATTGGGGATGACGGCAACCAGGTTCATTATCAAGGCGATTCCATGGTGCTTGACTATGAGGGACAGCCTTTGTTGCAGGCAGAACATCAATTAGGCCTGTATTACGCGACACTCGATATGGCCGCACTGCGCAATTATCGATCCCAGTTTCCCGCCTGGCAGGACCGAGATAGTTTTGTGCTTCATTAGTCGGTGAGGCTGAGCGAATACCGAAAAGTCCAAACCTCCAACAAGGCTTCATTATTGTACCTACCGGATCACGCTATACTTGACCCCACGTACGAACAGTAGGACGTTGCTGTGCTTTATTACCTGGGACAATGGTTAGCCGATTGGGCGGGACCAATGCGATTATTGGGCAGCAACATTTTTTTAGCAGGTGCTGGGACTGCCATGGGCGCTCTTTCAGTCTGGTGGCTTCTGCCCCGGTATTGGCGCTTGTTGCCCAGTGACCAGGGACGTGAATACGCTGTTGGCGCCGCGCAGAGCATCGGTAAACCAATGAGCGCAGGTGTTCTATTCATTCCTGTCTTTGTCGTGATTGCTTTTTTATTCGTTCCATACCACCCGAAAGTGACTGGCTTATTAGCCTGTGCGTTGGCCGCGATGATGATCGGCTATTTTGACGATCGCGCGGTGGGTGGATGGAGTGAGTATAGGCTGGGTGCATTAGACCTATTGGTGTCGATCTGCGCCGCTTGGTTCTTGTGTGGTGGAGAGCCCGTTTCTATCTGGCTGCCCCTTTACAAGGAAGTCTTGGTTGTCCCCGTATGGCTTTATATGGCAGGCGCAACTCCCTTGCTTTGGGTCTCGATCAATGCAACGAATTGCACAGATGGGGTCGATGGCTTATCGGCGAGTCTGACGTCGATGGCTATTTTATTTTTAGGCGGGATTCTCTACGGCATTGTGGGCCATGCTGAAATCGCTCAATACCTCTTAGTGCCTCACTACGTTGATGGCGCGCAGTGGGCGATCCTCGCTTTTGTCATGGTGGGCACGTTAACAGGTTACCTCTGGCACAACAGCTACCCGAGTGCCGTGCTGATGGGAGATTCAGGGTCGCGCCCTGTAGGGTTGATTTTAGGTGCTTTGGCGCTCGCGTCAGGGAACCCCTTCTTGATCCTGGTGGTGGCATTTGTGATCCTGGTCAACGGCGCAACCGGGATGGTTAAAGTTGTTCTGATGCGCTTTTTCAACATTCCGATCTTTAAAAATATACGCTACCCTCTGCATGACCATGTTCGTCATAACATGGGTTGGTCGAATACTCAGGTGCTCGTACGCTTTATGTTATTGCAAGCGGTGGGTACGCCGATCTTGCTGGTGCTATTGCTCAAAATCAGATAGACGGCTTAAAAAGAGGCCTGATCAGGTTTCATCCGGGTTGATCTTTGCGGTGAGTATGTGGTCTCGCCACTCACCGTTAATGAGTAATAATTTCCGGGCACGTCCTTCGATCTCGAATCCAAGTCGCGCCAGCAGGCGCGCGCTGCGCTTATTATTGGGTATGTAGTTTGCCACTACCCGATGTAGTCCTAGCGTCACAAAGGTGTAATTAATTGCTGCGCTGAGCGCCTCAAACATGTAGCCCTGACCTTCACACCTTTGCGCTAGGCTATAGCCCAATTGACATGACTGAACAGTACCTCGAACGATTTGTGTGAAATTAATGACGCCAAGGACCTGCTGCTCCGCGTGATCCAAGACAGCGAGACAACACGACTCGCCGCGCTCAAAATCAATTTGGTGGGCTCGCAACTGGGTCTGCCAGAAAATTTCAGTGTAGAACTGTGGTGATCGAGTCGGCTCCCATCTTGTTAGGTGATGCCGGTTCTCTATTCGAAATCGCACCATCATCGGCGCGGCGCTGGGAGCTAGGAGCTTAACGACCAACCTTTCTGTCACGAAATGGGGTAAAGGTGATTTTGAAGGTGCTGAGGTGACCATACTTTAAATACTTGTCTATGATTCTTTAGGGTAGTTTCGAAGCATTATTTTATATTGTGTCTGGTTGTGCCAAAACCTAGATTGTTCTCTGAATCCCAACTTAATGTACAAGCGCAGGGCTCTGGCGTTAAATTTAGCAACCGTCAAACGCAACGCGGCTGGCGAGAAGCGGTTGGCAGCGAAACTAAAAATAGCCTCTGCAAAAACGGGTCCTAATCCCTGCCCTGTCAAATCTGGGCGCATTCCTAGTCCGATATCCAACGCGTCATCTACATAGTGCCCACCCAATAACTGTCCATCCTTGCCATATGAGGCATACCCGATAAAGTCGCCTTGAAGGCTTACGCCGTGAAAGCCCCACTTTGTGTTCAGCAAATTATCAATCACCTCCTGGCTTTTTGGTGGAGGATTGTAGAAATCATAAGGTGCAGAATAGCGCCAGGTAAGTATGGCTTCAGCTTGGGTGCGCGTTAAAGGAAGAACTGTTAGTTGAATTGGCTTGATCACCCCACGCTATATCCTCCATCGACGGGCAAAGCGACACCAGTTACAAAGTTAGCGGCTTTCGAGGCAAGAAACACAGCAGCGCCCGACAGGTCATCGGGTTCACCAAAACGTGCGGCTGGGGTACGCTCAATGATTGAGTCACTGAACGCCGTGTCCTCTTGGACGGCTACAGTCATATCGGTTGCAATCCAGCCCGGCAGAATCGCATTGACTTGGATATCATGGGCGCCCCAAGCCGCTGCCAAAGCCTTGGTCAGCTGAACAACTCCCCCCTTGCTGGCGCCATAAGAGGCAACTCGAGCGCCTCCAAAGATTGAGTACATCGAACCAATATTGATGATTTTTCCAGCACGACCCCGACCGGACTGTTGTTTTAGGTCGTCAAAGGCCGCTTGGCAACACCAAAATACTGACTTTAGGTTTGTGTCGAGGACCGTGTCCCAATCCTCATCGGTGATGGACTCAGGCGCTACGCCAATAGCAACACCTGCGTTATTAACCAGAATTTCTACCGGGCCATAGCGCGCGCGCGTCTCGTCAAACAACGCAGTGATAGCCTTCTTGTCACGAACATCACAGCGCACTGCATGACATTCGGGCTGAGACGCTTGAAGTTCCGCCAAAGCTTGCTGGTTTTTAGTTTCATTTCTGCCGCTGATCACGACTCGAGCGCCAGCCTCTGCAAGCCCTTTGGCAATGCCCAAACCAATACCGCCATTGCCGCCAGTGACAACAGCCACCGCATCATTTAATTCTAAGTTTTTCATCGTCTGCGGTTCCATTACGGGATAATGTAGTGAACTATGTGTGCTTCTCAAGGGAACTGCAATGACGGAAGCTTATTATTATGAAGATGCTTATACACGATCGATCTCGGCGGTCGTCACGGGCGTTTTCAACGACAGTGTAACGTTCGACCGAACAATTTTTTATCCGTTGGGAGGTGGCCAGCCTGGAGATCAGGGTTTTCTTAACATTGGTGACGATCAAATCATGATCTCTGATACCCGCCGGGACCCCAAAACAAGAGAGATCTTACATTTTTTTGCTGCCCCGCCTGAGCAAAGGTCGCTTCTTGCGCCGGGAGCGCGGGTCCAGCTCGAACTTGATTGGTCGCGGCGGTTTCGGCATATGCAGATGCATACTGCAATGCATTTACTCGGAGCACTGATTGACGCGCCTGTCACTGGCGGCCAAGTTGGGCGTGATAAAAGCCGTTTGGACTTTGATGTTGGGGATCTTGCGCTTGACAAGTCTGCGCTGACGCTTCAGATCAACGCACTCAGAGAGCAAAGCGTATCACTTGAGTTCGAAACAGTCAGTGAACGGGTGTTAGATGCCCAACCTGATCTCATCAGAACCATGTCTGTAAAGCCACCCAGGGGTGTGGGCGATGTCAGGATGGTCAGAATACCAGGAATTGATTATCAACCCTGCGGCGGTACACACGTGAGCAAGCTTGAAGAGATACAACCACTCATGATCTCAAAGATCGAAAACAAGGGCCGCCAGAACCGCCGGGTTCATCTAACTTTTGAGGAAAGAGAATGATTCGCCGAGGGCGCTTTCAGTGCGGGCTTGACGGCCTCAAAACATGGCATTGATGTTTGCCAACGGCGCCAAGTATATAACAAGGGCGTTGATTAATATTTTTTAGTTTTTGAAACAACGTGCTGTTTTCAATGTGAGTAGATCCAATGATAGAAAGTTTGACCGTTTTGATGGCGTCAGCGGACAAAGGGCTTGCCGTTGCGGCGGAATTTGCCTGGGGCACCCCACTGGTTGTTTTGATTTTGGGAGGCGGTTTGTATTTTTTGGGTTTATCCAAGTTACTGCCTTTTCGTTATCTTGGTCATAGCATTGATTTGCTGAGGGGTCGATTTGACAATCCGGATGATCCGGGTGAAATCAGTCACTTTCAGGCGCTTGCCAGTGCGCTCGCCGGCACTATCGGCATGGGCAATATCGCGGGCGTTGCGGTGGCGATCTATGTGGGCGGGCCTGGCGCTATATTTTGGATGTGGATGACAGCACTCGTTGGAATCGCAACTAAGTTTTATACCTGTAGTTTAGCTGTTATGTACCGTGGCCGTGATAGTCAAGGCAACCTTCAAGGCGGCCCCATGTATGTCATCACTGAAGGTCTTGGACCGAGGTTCAGACCTCTGGCTATTTTCTTTTGCGCAGCAGGCATGATCGGCTGCTTGCCACTGGTTCAAGTCAACCAGTTGGTTCAGACCATTCGCGAAGTTGTTTTTATTGATCAAGGATGGCTGGATCCTAGTCAAAGCACCCTTTTCAACTTTAGCGCTGGAATGGTTCTCGCGGCGATTGTCGCGCTAGTCATTTTTGGAGGGCTCAGCCGCATTGCAAGCGTTGCCGGAAAACTTGTGCCTGCCATGGCCGTACTTTATATCAGCGCCGCATTATGGGTGGTCATTACTCACATCACAGAGGTGCCCAGCATCTTGTGGCTCATTGTCTCAGATGCCTTTACCGGCACCGCAGCTGCTGGAGGTGCGATCGGAGCCGTTATTTCAAATGGGGTTCGCCGCGGGGTATTTTCTAACGAAGCAGGTGTCGGCACTGAAGCAATGGCTCACGGTGCTGCCAAAACCAATGAGCCGATTAGAGAAGGATTGGTTGCGATGGTTGGTCCGATTGTCGATACCCTGTTTATTTGCACCTGCACAGCGATCATTATTTTGCTGTCGGGGGTATGGCAATCGGGCGATGCTAACGGGGTGACGATGACCGCAAGAGCATTCGAAAGCACCATTCCACACGTCGGGCTGGTTATCCTGGTCACCTGTATTTTCTTTTTCGGCATCAGCACGATTTTTAGTTACAGCTATTATGGCGCCAAGTGCCTAGGTTTTTTGATCGGCGCGGAACGCCAACACTATTATAACTATGCCATCGTTGTGATGACCGTGGTTGCGGCCATGATGTCAATCGATGCCATGGTGAATCTAATCGACCTTACGTTCGCGTGCATGGCCATCCCGACAATGGTCTCCGCTCTCCTACTCAGCCGCAAAGTCATGACAGCGGCGCAGGCATACTTTGCTAAGCTTGCCGACATCTGATCGATTGGTCTGCCTTCAAAGTGCCTCGTGGAAAAGTTTAACTTGGTAGTGGCTTAAGGGCTTATTTGCGCACTGACTAATGACACTCGCCCGACGCTTCATCTGTACCCGCCCAATCAGCTGTAGGGGAATGTGGGCATTAGGGCCTAGGTGGAACCGGTTTGACGTTGTTAATCGCGCTTTCGCTTTGATCGATTCAATAAACTTGCTGTGCCCTCCTTACTCTAGGGGCGCTCGGTGATATACCGCTTCTCCGAATTCCGTCTCGTTAAGGTATTCAATAAAGGCCTGCTTCAAGGCCGGCCGCCATAGAAGCGCCTAAATCACGACAATGTTGCAGATCCGCCACGCTCGGCTCGCCAACGATGATCGTCTCGGGCTGAACCTCTCTGAAGCGGTATCCGTTGCAAATTCTTCGAATGCTCGACAGCGCGCCTTGGCCATCTAACCCGGTCCCAATCACGATACACATGCTACGCCCTGCAAGTAGATTTTCAGTGGGGTAAAAGGTGCGTTCAAAAAAGTCTTTGAGTGCTCCTGCCATATATCCGAAATGCTCTGGGCTCACAAATATCGTCGCATCTGCCCACAGCAAATCATCGGCATCTGCCTCGAAAGCAGATTTCATTCTAAAGTCTACGGCCTCCGGATCACTGGTCGCGCCAGCGGCAATCTCCTCGGCAAGGCGCTGGTTGGTTCCGCTTCGGCTGTGACAGACCAGGAGTAAGTGTTTCTTGATGGCGCTCATGTTGGACGACTACGCTCTAATCGAACTGCGTTCGCTGAGACCGGTCTGTAATTTGGAACTTCAAGGTTTAAACTAGCGGCTGCATTTCTGAGCACACGACCTGAAGCATCAAAACCACTTTGATGACAAGGACATTGGATTGGCACCTCGGTTTGAGCCGGGTCAATTGCGACCTCACACCCCAAGTGAGTGCAGTTACTGTAGAAAATAAAAACGTCATCACGGTAAGATCGGGCTGTATTTTGGGCGAAGGTGGGCTGCTCGGAGTTGAGACTTTCAGGATCTTTGAGCTCAACTAGACCGGAGGGGTCAGTGAGCCAGCGCCGCCCTCGCTTAAAGACGATGACCGTTCGCCCGAGCCAAGGTACTGACTTAAATTCGCCTGGTCTCAATTCACCAAACTCGACATCCAAATAACCATCCTCTCTCAGACCAGGCATCAGGACTTTCATAAAAGGATATGCCAAAAAGCCAAGCCCAGTGATTGAAAAGCCCTGGACCCAACGCATGAGTACTCTGCGCCTAGAAAGATTCTTTGGTTCGGACATGTTACAGCCAATTGGTTGTTGATCTTTGATTATCGCAGAGCGGGCATTTCAGGCAAGTACTCGAGTAGCGTATGATCGAGCCATCAATCCTTCTGAGCGAAATCTTTTTGAAAAAATTAAAACACCAGGCTCTGGCCATTGACCTAGATGGGACCCTGCTCGATGGGCGCTTGATTCCTACGGCACATCGCGATGCAGTCCGTCTGGCGATCAAAAAAGGCTTTAAGGTGATCATTGCAACAGCCCGTTGGCGGCACATGGCGGAAGAAATCCAGCGAGAGTTAGGCTGCAGCGATCTCATCATCGCCTGCAATGGTGCTCAGCTCTATGATCCGGTTTCAGGTGAAGATCTCGTGGATCACCGCCTGTCCGCAGATTTGTCGAACCGTTTTGCTCAAGTGGTCCGTGCAATGCCAGGATTTGCAAGCGCTACAACAGACCATGAAACCTTAATTCAAATCGCGCCGACAACCGACACGGCAGAGTGGTCGCATCCCCTTCGAGCTGTCGAGCAATTTCCCGATTTTCAGAAAGAAGCTCCGAGAATTTTGACCGTTCAGGGGGATCAAATGGTCCAAGCTGTAATGACCGCCTTCGCCACAGAGCCTTCTGATCGTCTTTTGATGCTCGAATCTAAGGGCCCCTCAGGTGAAACTGTATTGACCCTGACCACAGGTTCAGCCAGTAAAGGTAACTGTCTTGAGGTCGCCTGTTCAGCGCTTAATCTGGGTTGTGATTCGGTCATTGCTTTTGGTGACTCAGACGGCGATCTTGATCTGTTTCAGGCTGCCGGCCTGTCGGTTGCGATGGGCCAAGCCAGAGAATCGGTTCGAAAGGCAGCTGATATCGTCACTGGTGCGAACTATGAAAACGGTATCGCAACCTTTTTAAACGCCTATTTTGATGGACATTTCGATGGCAAATTCTAAGCCGGTGATAGAGGTTTTTGAACGTTACGATCCTGGTGGTGTTCGTCTGAACGGATATCGCTGTATGCCCCTGGTTGCGCCACGAGCGATGGTCTACGTAGCTCATGGCATGGGTGAGCATGCAAGACGCTATGAGAACCTGATGCAGGCGCTTGCCGGTGTTGGTTTTATGGTCTGTGCAAACGATCACCGCGGCCATGGCGGCTCCGGGCCTTATCTGGGTGATTTTGGGGAAAATGGCTGGGACCAGGTTTTAACCGGAACTCGTGAAATACTGCTTGAATTGAAGCAGTCAAACCCTAGCCTACCTTTAATCTTTTTGGGCCACAGTATGGGCGCAATGATTGCCCAACAGTATCTGGCACGCTGGCCAGAGGATCTCGATGCTGCGGTACTCTCAGGGTCACCTGGTCAAATGCCGGAAATTCTCTACACCTTGCTCCTCAAAGTCATTCGATTTGAATGCTGGCGGAGCGGTAACCAATACAGTGCACTGCTACGATACCTAATTTTTGGGGCTTCCAATAAGCCGTTCAAAAAAGAAGGACAACAGACAGGTTTTGAATGGTTGAGTCGTGACAACAATGAAGTCGCGAAGTATGCGGTTGATCCGCTCTGCGGCACAGTTCCCAACAGTCTAAGTTTAGAAGGCTTATTCAAAGCAGAAGCCGAACTTTGGAAAAGCGTCCCAAACCTTAATCGGAACCATGGATTCCCGATCTATCTTATCTCTGGGGAGGACGACCCTGTTCATGGCAATCAACGTCAGCTCAATCGCTTGATAGCCTGGCTTCAAAGCGGTGGCGCCCGGGTTGACGCTGACATCTATCCCTCAGGGCGACACGAAATGCTCAACGATATTAACCGTGCTGAGGTGACAGCAAGGTTGATTAATTGGCTCACCGATTTGATCACAAAAATGGAAGATCCAATCACGGATCCCGACTAAATGAAGAGTCTCCATGGTTGCGTTGGACAAGTGGCTGATGCTTCATTTTGACCGATCTAAACTATTACCAATCACCGCTGTTTTCCATGCTAACCCAGGGTTCTGCCGGAGCAAGAGGCTCACCGCTTTGCAGTAGCTCAATCGAAATCAAATCAGGCGATCGAACAAAAGCCATTCTGCCATCCCGGGGGGGGCGATTGATTAAAACGCCATGATCCTGCAGGCGCGCGCAGGTAGCATAGATATCATCGACGGAATAAGCTAGATGTCCAAAGTTTCTTGACCCATCGCCCAGATCATCACCATCCCAGTTATAAGTGAGCTCGATTTGAGCTGAGTTATCCCCTGGCGCTGCTAAAAAAATAAGAGAGAACCGCCCGGCTTCGATGTCGTGTCGACGGAGCACTTCCAATCCCAGCGCATCGCAGTAAAAAGCCAGCGAAGCCTCCACATTGTTGATGCGCACCATCGTGTGAAGATATTTCATAATTGTCCCTTACGATTTAATTTAGTATTGATATTCGGTGATTGAAGAGCTCCATGATCGTCGCCCCGTCGCCCCCTCTGACTGGACACACCAACCTATTGAGAAACATCAGATCTACCCTCGGCAAAGCCACCGACAAAAATAGGCGAGCCGAATAGCTGGCTGCCATCCTCAAGTAACACTTCGATCGTATAATAATCTCCCGGCAAAGGATCTACCGTATCGGCATAAAATGACGTGTAATCACGAGGGCTAACTGTGGCTTCAGAGGTGGTTGGTGTAGCGGATTCAAACCACAGCGATATTCGGTCATGATATCCGCCAACCCAAAAATCGCGTTCTGCGCGCTGACGCTTTAGATCTAACAGACTAAAGGTTTCTGAAAATTTAGGGGTGGCCATTGACGGTCGACTTGGCTCGATAAATGAGAGGTCCTCAAAACCCTCGGCAATCTCCAATTGAACGCTCTGAAATTCGTCGCTCTGCGAATTGCCCAAAGCAGCGGCGCCGGGCTCGGCATCCGAGTCGGCCACCTCTGTGTCTACATCCATGATCTCCGGAACAGATCGCTCGAGGTCTATTCGAATCAGCGCACTTTGCCCTTGCGTCCAAGCTAGGAAGTCGACTTGCGCGGCGCTCGGGCGCGCTTGCAACCGAGTGCCAGCAACTTGCAACATCTGGGGTGCCAATGCAGATTTGAGGGTCATACCATTTAGGGTGATCAATCCCAACCACTCCCTCCCATTGCGAGGTAGTGTCATTCCCGGTTTCAGTGGCCGTGCGCTCGATTCTAAAAGAAGGTAGATCGTGCCAGATTCTTGGCTCGCCAGAGGAACATCCGTCATCGTGGAGTCAATGAGCTGCGGGGCTGGCTGCAGTTTTGAGGTAAACCGCTGCTCACTAATCTGGACACCATTTTTTTTGATTTTGGCCCAAACCGGCGGCATTTCGCTTCTTAAGGCGATCGAAATTTTCCGGACTGGTTGATCCTTTGATCGCCCCCACTGAGTGCCATTGACCTTAAATTCAAGGTGAGCCCTGTGCCCAGTGGTGACGTAAGTTTGACCACGTTTTAAAGCCTCGAACAAGGTTTGGTCCTCGTCGATCACAATTGCGGTCTCTGGGCTGTTGATGCGCGCTCTCGGATTGAAACTTCGCCGACTTGCAGTGATGCCAAAAGAGTCACCCAGCGCTGCAAAATGGTCGACCATCCATGCGTGCCCTCCTGGTCCAGATAGCTGTTCAACAAGTTCAGGATGAACGGATCGGCGATCGGATGTTAGCTCAGGTTGAGCGATCGTAATTGTGTTTTGATTCTGACTAAGCGTGAGGATCTGCCCACCGGCATTGAAAGCACGAATATCGCGATCAAAAAAAACATCTGCTGAGTGTGCCACTCTCTCTTCCCTAAATTCGGCGCTTTCAATTGCTTCTGATCCGATTTGCGTTGGATTTTCGAATGCTACATCGCTAGCGGCTTGAATTTTTGTCAGTTCAACCTCGGGGTCCGAGACCGATTCTCGGCGTGCATCATTCAATCCAACTTCAGAATCACCTGATTTGTCGCCCTCTGATCGAGCAGGCTTCGTCAGAAGACGCTGATCGGTTGAGATCACGTTGAACGGCTGAGCGTTATTGCGCTGGCCCAGCAAACCAATCCGGATTAAATCAGTGACGGGAACCTGAGAAAGCTGTGCCACCGTCAGGTCAGCAGCTGTAATCAAATCTTGAAGTAAATTTTCTGCTGCGAGAAATTCAGTTCCATCGGGGGTGAGTTGGGCAAGCGTATCGGGGGGTGCGCTCATCCCGAGGGCATTCAATGAGGCATTTGAGAAATCAGTCCAGACCACTCGTGGTGACCTTTGACGACTGCGTGAGTCATACGTCTCAGAGCCTCTTAGTCCACCGCCAGGCGACCTCGCCGTAAAACGATTGAGTTGGTCTTGTTCGATTAGCACGTTTGATGCGCGATAGCTGCCATCCACTTTATTAACTTGAGCATACAACTTATTGTTTATTAACAAATCGAAGGACGAAACTTCAGAAGTGGTAGGAAAGCCTAGGCCGTCGATAGGCTGGATTAAGACGTCTACCGCTTCTATCGATTCTCGGCCCTCGAGGATCTGGATTCGAAGTTCTACAGCGTCACCGGGTTTGAGCTGTCTGGTTTCTGACTCTAATCGTTGCCACTGATTTGAGCCGGCAGGACTTAGTTCAACCGGAAGCTCAAGCCCCTCAAGGTCCCCAAACGGGAGACGAAGATCCATGAATTTAATTTCGAATTGTTCACCGGCTTCAATCGATCGGCCCTCCAGTCGAAACGTTAAATTGGGCTGCACGAGCAAGGCTGGCTTAGGCATCACAGAAACCCATTTAAAACCGGGACCTGGGCTGATTGTGACGAAATTGTGAGAATTCGGATCAGCGGTCTGCAACCAAGTACCCAAAGGGTGACTGGAGGATACCTTCATCAATGAGTGTTCTGGGAGGTCCTTGGCCAAACGAACGATCTGCGTGACGACTATTGTCTCTGTGATGTCGATGACTTCGGAGCGGGCAAAAAAGGTTCGTCCCCATGGCAACGAACTGTCGACGCTCTCCTCGCCACTTTCTATTAGGCTTTCACTGTCCTCCTCTAGGGATACCATGTGAAACGACTTATTCGAGTCGTTATCGGTCATTGATTGGCGCAAAGCAACTTGCTCAGCGTTTGCAACCGCCACAGCAAATGTCGCAGCAAGCGCAACAGACATGAAGCCTATTCTGGTCAGAGCTTCGAGAATATTCAGCATAGAGGTCCAGTTAAGGGTTCCATCTCAAGTATATCATCGCTCAGAGGCGTTATTAGTTAAAAAAAAGACCGCATCAGCGGCCTTCTTTCTATCACCTGCTGCCTTCGTGGCAGTTATTGATACTGCTTGAGTTCCTCCCGCGCAATCACCCGGCGATGTACCTCATCAGGCCCGTCTGCAAGCCTTAAGGTTCTTTGGCCGGTCCACATTGCAGCAAGTGGCGTATCTTGAGACACACCTAAAGCACCGTGAATCTGAATGGCTCGATCGATGATTTTTAAGGTCATGTTTGGGACCGAAACTTTAATCGCAGAGATGTACTTTCGGGCCTCCTTATTACCAATAGTATCCATCATGTAAGCGGCTTTCAGCACTGCAAGACGGCACATATCCAGTTCAATACGACTATCGGCAATCACGTCATAATTGCCGCCGAGCTCCGCCAAAGGCTTGCCGAATGCCGTTCGACTGAGTGCGCGCTTACAAAGCATCTCAAGGGCGCGTTCTGCAACACCGATCGAACGCATACAATGGTGGATTCGCCCTGGTCCAAGTCGGCCCTGACTGATTTCAAAACCACGGCCTTCACCCAATATCATGTTATCTTTCGGTACACGCACATTGTCAAACTTGATATGCATATGCCCGTGAGGCGCGTCGTCTTTTCCAAAGACGTACATTGGACGCAGCACATCGACTCCTTCAGCGTCCATCGGCACTAAGATTTGAGATTGCCTCAAATGCTTGGGGGCATCTGGATTGGTTACAACCATCGTGATCATAACCTTGCAACGCGGATCACCAGCTCCCGAGATATAGTGCTTTTCACCGTTGATCACCCACTCATCACCATCAAGCACTGCTGAGGTACAAATGTTGGTTGCGTCTGAGGACGCAACGCCAGGCTCTGTCATCGCAAAAGCGGAGCGGATCTTACCCTCGAGTAACGGCTCGAGCCATGTTTTCTTCTGATCTTCAGAACCGTAGCGCTCTAATACTTCCATGTTTCCCGTATCCGGTGCTGCGCAATTAAAAACTTCAGACGCAATTGGATTGCGGGCCATGACTTCAGCCAGATGGGCGTACTCTAAATTGGTGACGCCTGCTCCACCTTGGCTTGCTGGGAGAAAAAAGTTCCAGAGCCCGGCTTCTTTAGCCTGCGCTTTAAGACCATCCATAATTTCTACTTGTCGGTCTGTTAGTTGCCAACGATCGCCGACATCAATCTCGTCGTAGTACTCCTGAGTTAATGGATCCACTCTTTCTTTGACAAATTGATCAATTTTATCGCGGACTGGAATCAGTCGTTCTGGTATATCGAGGTCCATCATTGCTTCTTCTCCGAGTGTTGAGGTTCAGCGCGGTTTTTACCGAGCTTATGTTGCCAAGATTAGTGGTATAGAGTGTAGCGCTCCTTTTAGTTGCACCGCCACCGGTATCCGCCGGGCTTATACCTTAAAATCCCCAGAGCGAATTTTCCCTCAGTGCATCTTTAATATTACCCGCCGATGAATTTCATGACGGTGGTTTCGCCTTGGAATGCTAACTGTTTATCACCCAGAGCATTCAGTAAAATTTTTTGTAGTTTTGGTAACGCCATATGATTAGGCTCGTCGACGAGATCGCCAATGTAGGTTCTAGCAGCATTTGAAAGACAACCGTATAGGTAACCATCTGATGAGAGTCTGAGCCGTGTGCAGGATGTGCAAAAAGGTTCACTTTCGTTGGCAATAATACCGAAGGACCCCGAGCCGGGTATGCTAAACCGGACTGCTGTTGAATCAAATGGCGCGTCTGTGCGCTCGAACGTGTATTTTGAGCCGATTTCATCTAGGAGCTGTTGCATCGAAAAGAATTCGGTTTGGTAGGTTGAATCAGCTTTCAAATGCCCCATCCGCATCAGCTCGATGAATCTCAGTTCAATGTTACGTTCCAGGCAGTAATCAAGCAGCGGTAATATGTCCTGCCGGTTACTCTGGCGCATTGGCACCATATTAATTTTGAGTTTGATCCCTAGGGCCAACATGCGCTCAATGCCCGCGAGCACCGTTTCAAGATCGCCACCACGGGCGATTTGTTTGAAGCGGAGGGGGTTGAGTGTGTCTAAACTAATATTCAGGCGTTTGATACCGCTCGCGCGCAAGACCTCTTCTTTCGCCAGTAACAGCTGACCGTTAGTCGTTAGGCTAAAATCCTTGAGCGGCAGTCGAGCGACCCCCATCAAGAAAGCTTCAAATTTAGGCGTGACCAGCGGGTCACCACCGGTCATCCTCAATTTTTCAAAACCGGTCGCTTCTTGAATCAGTTCTGTAAGCTTCAGTAAGGCAGGAGCGCTCAGCTCGTTTTGGGCCTTCATCAGTCGCTTTCCATTGGGGACACAATACGTACAGGCGTAGTTACAGGCAGCCGTTAGACTAACGCGCAAGTTATTGAACCGCCGGCCGAGCTTATCCACAATCATATTTACTACCTCGCCAAAAGTATGGCATGTCTCGCTAGGGGTTAGAAGACTGCGGGAGTGTAAACAGGCCCATTTGCTCTGGCAAGAGCACTGCATCGAATCGAAGACATAAGGTAGACTAACGCCAACCGAAAAGGATGGTTTTTATGTCTTGGGTCCAGCAAATCATTACTCGGTTCCTCAATGCGGAACCGCATCACCCGGGCCGAGTCATTCCGCTGAGTGACGTCTCTGCACTCACCCGGGAGGCACGAAGAGGCGACGTCATACTGGTTGAGGGGCAATCCAGAGTAAGTGATGTGATTCGATGGGTGACGCTTTCACCTTGGACCCACGCAGCCCTCTATATCGGCGCTCTCAGCGATTTACCAGATTCGAAACTGCGATCAGAAATCCAAAATTTTTACCAAGGTCCAGAGGATGAGCCCCTTGTCATTGAAAGCTTTTTGGGACAAGGCACGATCGTCCAGCCGATCAAGGTCTATGAAAAAAAACATCTGAGACTCGCTCGGCCCAAAGGGCTCACGCAAATTGATGCGCTTCGGGTCACGGAGTATGCGGCATCTCGACTGGGCGCTGCTTACGATGTGCGTCAAATTTTCGATCTGCTGCGATTTCTTTTTCCCTGGTTTATCGTTCCCCGCCGGTGGCGCTCTAGCCTTTTCCATAGAAACTCGGGAGCAAATACGCGCACTGTGTGCTCTACCATGATCGCCGAGGCATTCGGGCGTGCTCAATTTCCGATCCTGCCCTTGGTGATACGGCTCGAGGATGGGAGCTCGCGATTCTATCGCCGTAATCCAAAGCTTTGCACGCCCAGTCACTTTGACTACTCTCCCTACTTTGAGATTATTAAATACCCTCTGTTGAGCGATGCAGTGTCTACGGGATACGAGCAGATTAGCTGGCGCAGCGCCTCAGAACTAACGCCAGAGCAACAAGGACTTTATGTCGACTTGGATTTTGAGCCGTCCCTTCATGATATTGAGCAATTGCCTTAATTTGAATTTCATTGACCGATCTGGGCTTCCGGGATGATTGCCTCTTAAGTCGTTACGATGTGTTTCGTTGCTGTAGAGCAGCTTCGAGCCTTGGTACAAATTGTTTCGCCCAGAACACTTTATTGGACCCTTTGACCAAGATTTGGTCACCCTGGTTGAGTTGGCTCACAAACAGTTTAAGGTCGATATCATTACTATCTGCGTAGTTCCTTATTCCCCGTTCCTGGGAAGGGGCAGAAAATTCTGGCCCGACAGTTAAACAATTATAAAAACCATTGCTCCAGTTCAACACATCACGGTGCGCGGTGGGACTTAAATCCCCGAGCTCATGCATCTCACCAAGGACCAGGTGAACTCGCCCTTCAGGCTCTTGTCTCAATGACTTCAGCGCTAATCGCATGCTTTCAGGGTTTGCGTTATAGCTTTCGTCTATCAAGGTAATACCGTGAATATTCGCACGATTTCCTCGTCCCTTCGGAATGGGCGCAGAACGCAAACAACGAATGGCTTGTGGGATATCAAGCCCGAGCTGATCAACGACAGCAAGACAGGCAGCGGCGGTCGCCTGCAAGTGCTCTCCTAATGCCGGGAGCTCGAGGGGAAAGGCATGCCCGTCAATTACAGCATTGAGAAGCCCTGGGCCAAGGTTGGTCGGACTCACGCTAACATTTGCACTGGTTTCGGCACTGAAGGTTCGAGTACGACCAGAGACATGCTCATTGAGTGCTTGCTCTAAAACAAGGGTTCCGTCTGATTTCAGCCCTGCAGTGATGGCCAGCTTTTCTGAACGAAGCGCATCTAATCCATTAAAGTGCCCAATATGGACGGGCAGTACATTTAGAACCACCGCGATGTCTGGTTTGATTTGATCAGATAAGGGACCAATTTCTCCTGGGTGGTTGGTCCCCACTTCAAAAATTCCGTAGCGTGTGGATGCAGGCATCCTAGCCAATGAAAGCGGTACGCCCAGATGATTGTTAAAGCTGCCTTCAGATGCGTGGGTATCATTAAACGCTGAAAGAATGTGTTCGATCCATGCGCGCAAGGTCGTCTTGCCACTGCTGCCGGTGATTGCTATCACGCGCGCTGCCGGATCTAGCCGCTGCCTTGCAGCTCTGCCAAGCGTCACGAGCGCATCAAAAGTATCGGATACCCTTATCACTCGGTCTAGGTCTGAGGGCTTTGATGATAAAGCCGCTACTGCTCCACGATTGAGGGCCTCGATAATGTAGTCGTGGCCATCTCGGGCAGCAATAGGAGGTGTCAGTGGGATGAACAGATCCCCAGGCTTAACTTTACGCGAATCAATCTGAACGTCATGCACATAGGTTTCCGCTAGATTCGGAAGTCGCTCAGCTTTGAAACCAACTAATTGAAGGATATCTTCGGCGTGCCACAGCATAAGGGTGTGTCTCCATGACCGACAAAAGATGGGCTATTGTTCTAGACGCTTATGGTAAACTGCTTCCCTGCTGCTGTCATGACTGAGGTTTGCTCATTGCCCTCTGAACAACTGATCATATTCGATTGCGACGGTGTGCTGGTTGATTCTGAACCCTTAGCAAATACCCTGTTAGAGGAGGCGCTGCTACCCTACTTTGGCAAAGATGCAAAACGGGTAACAGAAAATTCGATCGGCCGGTCATTCAGTGATATCCGTGATCAGATCGAGAAGCAGCTCTCTACCAAGCTGCCCAATGCCTTCTGGGAGAACCTTCAGGATAAAACCCTTATAGGATTGGCGAGCACCCTGCGACCTGACCCTGCATTACGCGAGTTTTTGGAGAGTTTATCCATTCCTTTTTGTGTCGCCTCCAGTGGATCACATCAAAAAATACGAACGTCGCTGGCTGCCGCAGAACTGCTCGATTTATTTGATCACGCAATATTCAGCGCTGAGGACGTCACGATAGGGAAACCTGCGCCTGATTTGTTTCTCTTGGCCTCAGGGCGCTACCGGACTGCAGCAAAAAACTGTTTAGTGATTGAGGATTCCCATCCCGGACTGGAAGCTGCGAGAGCTGCAGGAATGAGCGCGCTACACTTTGTACCCAATCAAGATTTCCTCGGACCCGGTCAGATCAACCAACTTCAGATGCTGGTGGAATACCTCTGAGCCGTCGATGGTTGCAGCCGCCGCGCTGCAAAACACTAAACCGATTGAATGACACTAAACCGATTGAATGACACTGAAATATCCTTCAATGCGTTTGAGGTGACCGTCTATATTCGTAGGCTCAGCGTTGTGAGTGGCAAATGCCATGTGCGTTGCTCCTAAGCCCAACCACTTCTGATAATGACTAGCCCATCGCTCTGGATTACCCCCCGCAAACTGTGCTTGTGATTGGATACCAAAGCTATCCCAATCGAGGCCTGCTTCAGACCTGATCGTTCGAAGATAATCAATTGCCTCTTTAGCTGCTGCATTTGCGCCCATCAGCGGCATCCAACCATCACCCATGCGCGCACATCGCTTCAGCAACGGCTTCGCGCTGCCACCGAACCAAATTGGGATGGGTGCTGCTGGACGAGGATTAATGCCGGCCGCATCAACCCGATGAAACCTACCGTCGAACGAAAACACATCCTCAGTCCAAAATTTTCTCAACAGCTCGATCTGTTCAGCTTGCCGAGCGCCTCGGTGCTCGAAAGGAATGCCTAAGGCTTCATATTCGATTTTATTCCACCCTGTGCCAGCACCAAGCCTGAATCGATTGCCTGACAAAATTTGCAGTTCAGCGGCTTGTTTTGCAACCAAGGCTGTCTGGCGTTGGGGCAGAATCATGACCGTCGTGACTAATTCAATGGTCCTTGTGATACCAGCAATAAAACTTAAAAAAGTAAGGGGCTCATGAAATGCCACATTGCTATCGTACATACCACGCCAACCGCCGGGACGATCTGGATCCGCCCCTAGCACGTGGTCATAGACTAACAAGTGGTCAGCTCCAAGATCTTCTATACCTTGGGCAAAATCTCGAATCATTGCGGGATCCGACCCAATTTCATTATGGGGTAGCACGACGCCTAATTTCATACACTCAATCCTATTAACTGTCACCTGATTCTATCTAAAGCCGCAGTCCTTTGCGCGATCTAAGAGACCTTCGATCAAAATTCAATATAGGATCCCCGCAGAAATTCCATCATCGAGGGCTTTGAGGTTACTGCTCGCTGGGCACCTGACTTTGCTCATGGGGCCTTAAGCGGCTTAAGACATCGAAAATCTTCAGCGGAAGCTTGCCAAAATGAATTGAGGGCTTGTGTGAATTGCTGAGAGTTCCTGACGGTCTGCGGTCGCCAGTGCTCTGGCAGGAGGTTGAGATTGCGGGCGTGACAAAATCGGGGGTCTACCAAAACCACGACGCCTTTATCATCCTCGCTACGGATAACGCGACCCGCAGTTTGAATAATCCGCTGAAGCGCCGGAAACCGGTAAGCATAGTCGTATGCATCGATCGGAAGTGTCGCTGAAGGATTATCGTCCGATGTGGCGCGGCTCTTTAATCTCTGGTTTAACTCATCAAGCCGTACGGTCCTGGGCGCCAGACCAAGGCTAACGATCACTGCACCGCGCAACCGCAGCCCTTTTAGATCGATGCCCTCGGCAAATTTTCCGCCAATGACAGCGAATCCAGTGACTCTTGACCCGGCTGTAAAACTATCTGTAAATTCTCGGCTCTCTATATCGCTCATATCAATCGTCTGTCGAAGCACAGACTCCTCGCTATCACTAGCTTGGTACTGGGATGCGATGAGGTCCAGATAATCAAAGGAAGGCAAATAAATGAGATAGTTGCCCGGATGTGATTGCGTGAGCAGCGATACCAACTCTACCAGTGCACTGGCAGTATGGATTCTCCTCTCATAGTTGACGCTGACAAACTGGGTGATCAACGTAAGCTGGTTTTGTGCAGGGAAAGGAGATGGTACCCGCAGCCAGTGTACTTTCTCAGATAGGCCAAGGAATTCTGCAAAGTAGGCTTTTGGCGCCAAGGTCGCGGAGAAACCTACCAAGCTCTGCACACAATCATACCCAGCTTGAAGCTGAGGTCCCGGGTGGATGCAATTGAGTTGAACTGAGCGCAAACCCTTGGATATCGAAAGCGTTGGGCAGTAATCGTCATTGACCTTCTCAGCTACTTGTTGGAACTGATGAGCATCAAAGAAAACATCCATCAACGGCTTGGGAGCTTCATGCCCAAAATCCACCTCTTCCATCAAAGCGAGAAACTGCTGAACTCGTTTAAGTAGCGAATTAAGTTGAGCACGCTCGAGCCGTGCCTCTGATTGGTTCTCACCATGTTCGCGGGACAGCTTCAGAATCGACGCGTTCATCTGTTTGAGCGCTTTGACGATTTGAGGCCTCTCAAGCTTCTGGCCCTTCATAGCATTTAAAATTTGAGCTTGCGTCAGACCGGCTGAAAACATCGACCGGCCTCGCTCCACGAGGTTGTGGACTTCATCGAGCAACACGCTATAGGGGCCGGTTTGACCGCCATCGAAAAATCGTTTTAGTCGACTCGAGGGACTAAACAGGTAATTGTAGTCTCCGACGATCACATCGGCTTCGACAGCAGCGTCTAGACTCAGTTCGAACGGACAAAGTGACTGCGACCGCGCGAGCGCTTCAATCTGTTTTCTGCCCCAATGTCCTGAATCATCCTGTATTCGCGACAGAGCCTTGGGCAGGCGGTCGTAGTAACCCCTGGCATATTCGCAGTACTTTGGGTCGCAAGGTAAATCTGGATTGAAGCAAGTTTTCGCCTTAGCAGTAATCACCACCGACCGAAGTGCCGAACCTGCATCATGGATCTGTTCGAGGGCGGTCTCAGCACTGGCTTGACCTGCTGTTTTAGCGGAAAGGTAAAAAATTTTATCGCACCCATTGGCGGGCAACGCTTTCAGTGCAGGATACAAACCTGCTATTGATTTACCAAGACCGGTGGGCGCTTGCAGCATTAGCCTGGCCTTTCTTACCGAATTTCGATAAATGGATTCGGAGAGTAATCTTTGACCAGGCCTAAAATGCTGAAATGGAAACTCTAGGGAAGCAAGCGCTCGGTTTCGCCTGACAAACCAGCGTGACCGTTGCTCAAACCATAGTATCAATGGATCCATGAGTTTCTCAAAAGCGCTTTGTAACGAGCCGGCATTCAGGGTTTCTTTAACGATGCGCTCTTCTAGCGTATCTGGATGCACATATGTTCTTTGGATATTCAGGTCCTCATAGCCTTCTGATTGGCAGAGCATATGGCCGTAGATGGTCGTCTGGTTTATATGCTGCCGGACGATGCCCTCCGGAATTTCCTCTAAGGCGAGGCGCGTCGTTTTAATTTCTTCAATCCAAGGCAGCTCGGAATCAGTTGGCGGCCGATAACCGTCAGCCCTTCCTTGTATCGTGATTCGATGTGCTTTGTAAGAAAATTCAAAGCTGAGCTTTTTTTCTGCAATATAATTTGAACCTCGGGAGTGCTGAATTTTGCGATGGGTTTGAATGCCTTCCATGGCACTGGTTTGGTGGGAAATTCTTGCATTTATATCGCCCACTTTTGAAAACCCCGAGACAAAACCTACGGAAAAGACCAGTTTTAAACCATCGCTCATAGCAAGAAAACCTCGCCCGCTCGAAGGCTTACCTGTAAGAAAAGCTGCCCCCCCGAAAAGTCTACTTGGTCTCTGGAGTCGCGACTTCGTTGCGTTCCGAAAACACCTAAACCGGCTTGGTGTAAACCGCTGGTCCCGCATGTAGGCACCGGTGGCGAAGTGGCTCTAGCCAAATTCGACCCGTTGAAACTGGGTTTAAGAAAGCTCACATTCATTTGAGCGCGGTTCCTCGGCGGTTATAAACAATGTTGATGCAGTAATGCCTTGCGCGATCAGAAACTCAAGCCAAGCGATCTGATGGTTCTGTAACCGGTCTCCCGGCCCTTTTATCTCGATCAACTCGTAGGTCTCTGCTCGTAAAACCACAAGATCGGGGAAACCCTTACGAAAAGCTTTTGGATCTTTCAATAATCGTCGAAAGATCGCCTCAAGAGCCGACCAGGGTGTTTGAGTCATGACCTGGCTGAATAAATCTAACGAAACCGCGGGCCAGTATACAAACGGATTTGTAATCCCTTGCTTGGCGCCAAACAGAAGACCTAACTGATCCGCTCGATACTCGCTATTGGCGAGCATGTTAAAACGGGCCTCGAACATCTGCGCGCGATGATTGTAAAAGTCAGGTTCATAGAGGTCTGCAGGTCCGCGCTCGAAAGGATGATGAAAAGCACCTTGAATCGGCAAGAAGATGACTTCCCAAAATAAGAGTCCAAACAGACCCGGAAACAAATGATTTTCGATATGAAGCGCTGTCAACCCTTGGCCCTTGTAAACGTCGACTATTTGTTGCTCGATGTTCACTGATATATCAATCTCAAGGGTGATATCTCTCCGAGGGATTGGTGGCCTAGGATGCTGAATGCCGTTTAATCGGATGCCATTCTCATGCTTAAGTTGCTTATGCGCGTAGCTGAGTTCCGAGGCATCGGTTGATGCTTCGAGGATCTCGAAGCAGAGCCGGCGAACGATGTCTGTGTTCTGGCTTTGAAGCCTGGCTTGGCGCTCCCTCGACGGTGGTCGCGTTGTACCTCGATAACAGCTTATAGCATCATCAGTGGCGCCAAGGCGCTCAAAAGATTGCCCGAGCAGTAAATACAGCTTATCTTGCAACCGACTCAGCGATGGCATTTTTGAACGAAAGGGCATCAACGATTTCAAATCTGCCAACTGCCTTAGGAGGTCTAATCTGGCTATCGGATCGGGTGATCGCCTAAGCTGCCGACTGCAGACTTCGAGCTCTGTCGCCCAGTGTTTCAATACGGCCAGAAGTCTTGCGAGATCGAACGTTTCCCGATCTAAAAAAGAACGGCTGAGACTTAAATCGACTGACTCAAAGACTTGGTGTCCAAGATCGGTTCGAACAAATTCGTCCAGATGTTGATGTGGGTTGCCAAAGAAAAGATGTTGGCAAATCGACATTAGCCCCCTTTTTCTTTGACGCACAATCATCAGTTTCGGTATGTCCTGGTCAGAGGTAATTAGGGCCTGGTCTATGACTTGTCGATGGGCTTGGGCTAAACCCGGCACACGCAACGCGCCGCAGGATTTGAGCTCTGCTTTGGACCGCATTGAAATATCGAGATCACGGCGAGGGGCTGTCACTGGTTCAAGAAACTCGACACGGATTAACTCATCGATGGCATTAGGAATGTCAGATATCTCTGGATAGGTGATTTTATCCACTCGAAAATAAGAGGGCTTGCGTGTCAGCAATCGCCCGTAAAGTGCTCGCGCGTTTAAAGAACATGCAAGAAACCGGTCGAGGCTTTGTGTTTCCTCTACAAGTAAAACATTCCTGTAGCGATCGCTGACAAATTCCAAGAGGAATTCAAGATAATCGAGATAGTAAAGCGGATTGGTTGTAGGGTCGGTTGACTGTAAGGCCATGAAGATATGATAAACTGTATTTATATACAGTTAAAGCGTAAAGACCGATCAGCTTGAGTAGAGGGATTCCAGACTAGATCGAAGCCAAAGATCCTGCTCTGAACACGCCTTCACCAGTAGAAGGCAAAATCACACATGACATCGACTTTTTTCAATACGAAGGTCGCACATTGGCCCGATGCAGAGACATCTCATAAACGACGTACTCCGGTTACATAAACATTATCGAACTTCATGAATATCAATCGGATAGGACATCATCGTAAAAAGCACAAAAGCTGTTGGATAGCCTCTTTACGCAGCGGCCCCTGGCGCGTCAAACCCAAAACGCTTCATTTTATTTTTCCACCGCCCGGATCTGAAACGGTGCGTCAGCATCAACGCCTTGATTAAGTAATCGCCCAACAATGCGGCAAAGATCCAGACGACGGAAAGCCCAGCGAGTGTAAACAGCGCCGCCAATCCGACCCGAATTCCAATCAACCCGACCATCGTAGCAAGCAATGGGTATCGGGTATCTCCTGCCCCGCGTAGACAACCGCTCAGGGTAAATTCTATGCCCATAAGTGGCTGTGCAAGACCAAGGATATAAATAAAAATGACCGTGTAATGAACGACTAAGTCATCATCGATGAGATAACGAGAAATTTCTTCAGCAAAAAACATAATCATCAGCGACATCGCCATCATACTTCCAATGGCAAGACGAGTCGCTCGCCAGCCCTGCCGCTCTGCTGCCTCTGGCTCCTGCGCACCGAGATGCTGACCGACGAGTGTTGCCCCTGCAATGGAAAACCCAAAACCAACGACGAAGGATAGGCTCAAGATCTGTACACCGATCCCGTAGGCCGCGTAAGGTTCGGTGCCGTAATAAGCCACCAACCATAGAAAGCCAATGAAACCCAGTTGGAAAACAAACTGCTCTACTGCTGCTGGATATCCGATTTGATAAAGCTGTTTGATACGCAACCATGTGAGAGACCCACGCCCACCCACTGCCACCTTAAGCTTCCGTGCGTACCAGAGACCGAGCAGCACCGCAGCCGAAACGGTTAGCGAGAGCCCACTGGCCAGGGCCGCTCCCAGAGTGTCTAATTTCGGCATCCCAAATTCACCGAACACTAGGCCGTAGACCAAAAAAACATTGATAATGTTCATCAATACCCCGATCCACAGCGGCGTTTTTGCGTCGCCAGCAGCGCGCAAGGCAGCCCCAAAAACCATATTGATCGCAAAGCTGATATTGAAAAGCGCGAGGACCTGGATAAATTCGGCCGCCATTCGCGTGGTGTTTTCGTTTAGTCCAAAGACGCCGGCGATTGAGCCAGCAAAGGCAATGCAAGGAATCGTCAAGACAATAGAGACGCCAATACCTACCCATAACGACGCACTGGTCACCCGAGCCGCCTCATTAGGGTCATTGGCGCCCCAAGCCCTAGCGACCATTGCGGTCGTACCTGCCGAAATCGCCATCAAAATTGCTTGAATCGCAAAGAACAATCGATGGCCTGTTGTCACAGCGGCGACCGCCTCAGACCCGAGGTTCCCAACGATCTTTATGCTGATGATTCCGATTACAGAAAACAACAAGTTGCCCAGAATGGAGGGCCAAGCTAACTCCCATATTTTAAGCTGAACAGGGCTAGCCTCAAGCACGTTATCGGTTTGGTCTTGAGGTGTCGACGAATTGGACATGACGGGGATAGTGGCCCTGCTAAAAAGGATGCGTAGGTTAAGGACGGGAGCGTCATAGGGTTTTTGAAGATGGGACGCGAACATACACGATGCGGCGTCTCGGGTAAAGCTGCGATTAATCTCAAATGCTATACGCGATAGTCCTTAAGACATCGGAAAATCGATGAGCGAGCGGTTTAAGCCTTTGGAATACTTACCGTAAAGGTTGAGCCCTCTCCAAGCGTTGAGGTCACGGAGACCTTGCCACGATGGCGCTCTGCGATGTGTTTGACAATCGATAATCCAAGGCCTGTTCCCCCTGCATCGCGTGAGCGTGCTTGGTCCACGCGATAGAACCTTTCAAAAATTTTGTCATGTTCCTTAACGGGTATTCCAGAACCTTGGTCAATCACTTGGATGATCATCGATTTTTGCTGAGTAAAGGCATCGATCAGCACCTTCTGTCCTGGATCACTATAGTGGATGGCATTCTCGACCAGATTTGCAATCATTTGAGAAAAATCACCCTGATTGGTACGAATACGGGCCGTTGAAGCTGAATCACTGACCTTTAACTCAAGTTGTACTTCCTGCAACTCAGCATCCGAACGATGTGTTTTATACACCGTTTCGAGCAGGGGTTTTAGACGCCTTTCCGATGTATAAGGCAAAGCCTGTCCTGCTTCTAGGCGGGAGAGCTGCATGAGATCTTGGACAATCGCGCCTAGCCGCAAAACTTGCTGCTGACTGCGCTCTAAAAAAGAAGTTCGAATGTCATTTGGCATGTCATTATCGTCGGCCATCGTATCGATAAAACCCCGAAGTGCAGAGATCGGGGTCTTGAGTTCGTGGGACGCATTTGCCACAAAATCTGTCCTTACCCGTTCGAGTCTCAATAATTCTGAAACATCCTTGATCACCAATAGCATGCCCATCGGGGTTTGATCATCCGGCATCAGGACCGAAACCTCAGCTGAACGAATGCCAATTTGAACAGATTGAAAACCTGTGGTCATTTCAGACCATCCCTCCTCCACAATTCGATTCAAATCGTCATAATGATGAAGCGACGCGAAGGGCTTATCCTGTGCGGTTTCAGCCGATATCTGTAAAATTTGACACGCAGAATCATTCAAATAGATTACTCGGCTCGATCTTCCAAGAGCAACGACACCCTCGGTCATGCCTTGCAAAACCGCCGCCAGCTCATTTCTGCGCGCTGTGACTTCAAGCATTTTCTCTTCGGTTCCAGCCGCAAGTTGATTGAGCGCGCGTGCTAATTGACCAAGTTCATCGCGGCGCTCCTCCGGGATTCTCAAACTAAATTCTCCAGCCGCCATTGACCTCGAAACCGTTGTCATTTGCAGCACAGGCAATACAATTTTCCGGGTAAAATACAGACCGATCAGCAACACAAGAGCTGTTAACAGCATTGCCACCAGAAGGGTTTGGTTGCGCAACTGAGCCACTTTTTCGTCGATACTGGTTAAGGGCATGCTGACCCTGACGTAACCAGTTTTTGAGGATTCAGACCCAAGCGCTAATGCGAGATAGAGCATTTCTTGGTTCAACGTTGCACTGTAACGTTCTGCCATTCCAATTTCGCCAACACGACTTCCAGCAAAGATAATCTCAGGGCGGGTCAGATGATTTTCCATCAACCGCGGATCTTTCTCATTGTCATATAAAACGGTGCCCAAAGGGTCTAAAACGGTAATACGTTGCTGAGAGCTGATGAACGGCAGAGCCAGCGACTGGCTCATGAACGGCTCATAGAATTGCTTTAAAAGTAGAACTTGCTCGGCCAGAGAAGATTCAATCGATGCTCTGGCGTCTTCCTCGACCTGATTGACTGCTAAGTAGCCAAGACTCAACGAGCTCACCAACACGAGCGCTGATAACATTCCCCAAATCTGCCAAAGCAGTCGAGATCTAAAAATACTGGGTCTAAATGTTGCTGACAATCCGGTACCCAACGCCTCTAACGGTTTCAATGAGTCCTGCATCAACACCTAGCTTTTTCCGAACTGAACGGATGTGAACATCGATATTCCGATCGATCACCACCACCGACTCGCCCAAGACCCGGTTAATCAACTGTTCTCGTGAAAAAACTCGACCAGGCTGCTCAATTAAAGCAGAAAGCAATCGAAACTCTGTAGCTGTCAGTCTTAATTCTGTATCTTTAAGAAACACTTGGTGACGCAACACATCAATGCGAAGGTTCTGATGGACAAGCATTTCCTCAGCGCCCTTGCTGTTGCTTGATCCGCGCCGAAGCACGGCTTTCACCCGGGCAAGCAGTTCCCGTGGACTAAAAGGCTTAGGCATATAGTCATCAGCACCGAGCCCCAATCCAATCACGACATCAGCCTCCTCGCTTTTTGCAGAAAGAACAATGATGGGAATTTCTTGAGTGGCGGTATCTGACCGAATGGACTGGCAAATACTCAGCCCATCCAAACCTGGCAACATCAAATCTAGTATAATCAGGTCAGGACGCTTGGCTTGAACCAGCGCAAGCCCCTCGTCGCCGCGTTCCGCCGTGACCACCTCATAGCCCTCACGACGGAGGTTGTAGGCGATCACATCTTGAATATCTCGTTCATCTTCCACAACAGCGATTAACGATTTCGACATTCGGTTATCTTCCGATGATGATCAGTGCTCGACTAAATCTTTTGGAAGACCAGCACCGCATTGGTGCCGCCAAACCCAAAACTATTAGACATCACAGTGGAAATACCCGCGTGGTCAATACGTTCGGTCACGATGGGCGCTGGCTCAATATTTGGATCAATCAGGTCGATATTGGCCGATGCACAAATAAAGTCGTTGTCCAGCATTAATAACGAGTAGATGGCTTCATGGACTCCGGCAGCACCCAGCGAGTGGCCACTCAACGACTTGGTTGCGCTAATTTTAGGCAAATCTGCGCCAAACACGCGACGTATGGCTGCAATTTCGGGTGGGTCACCCGCCGGCGTGCTGGTACCATGCGCGTTAATGTAATCGACGGGGTCGTTAAGGTCTGCAGTTGCAAGGCGCATTGCCCGCTCACCACCTTCTCCAGAGGGCGCAACCATGTCGAAGCCATCAGAAGTCGCGGCATAACCTTTAATTTCAGCATAGATTTTTGCGCCCCGGGCTTTAGCATGTTCTAGCTCTTCGACGATCACGAAGCCAGCGCCACCCGCTATAACAAATCCATCCCGATCTGCATCGTAAGCCCGAGAAGCAGTCTGAGGATCATGATTGCGTTTAGTCGATAAAGCACCCATTGCATCGAACAAGGCTGTCATTGACCAGTGCTCTTCTTCGCCACCACCCGCAAAAACGATATCCTGTTTGTTCAGCTGAATTTGCTCAAGTGCATGACCTATACAATGTGCACTGGTTGAGCAAGCGCTGGTAATTGAATAGTTAATACCCTTAATTGAGAAGGCTGTCGCAAGGCAAGCCGATATCGTTGAGCTCATGGTTCGAGTAACTCGGTATGGCCCAACACGCTTGAGGCCCTTTTCTCTGAGGATATCAGCTGATTCTGTCAAGTTAGAAGAACTCGCACCACCAGAGCCGGCAACAATACCGGTCCTTTCATGAGACACCTCGTTTTCCTCGAGACCCGAATCTGCGATCGCTTCTTGCAATGCGATATAAGAAAATGCCGCGGCATCTCCCATAAAACGCCGAAGCTTGCGATCGATTAGCGCTTCTTGGTCAATCTCAATACTACCCGCAACATGCGATCGTAATCCCATCTCTTCGTAGATCGGTTGATGTTTGATTCCTGATTGAGTCGCTCGAAGCGACGCGAGCGTCAGGGGAATCGAATTCCCCAACGGCGAGACGATTCCTAGACCGGTAATCACTGCTCTTCTCATGGTTTGCTGATTCCTCTTTTGAAGTCCAATAGGGCTGTTTCATCAGCTCCGGGTTTTTTGTACTTTGATTCGCATCACCGATTTTTCTCTTCAGCCATGCTCGCTTAACCTTTCTTGATTACTTTTGGCGAGCAAAGGCCGATGAAGATAATCCCCGTTTGCTCCCTGGCGCTAAACCTCTTTAGTGTGTTCTGCCCCTGAAGCTTTTCTGCCACTGAACTTTTTCTGTCACTGCATCCTCTCGCGCGGGTAAGGTCTCAATGCTCCCAAACCTCAGAGTTACAAAAATTGACGTTAAGGCTAGGCGGTTTTTCAACCACCGATCACCCGGTCCTCGATATACAAAAACCAACTAGGTGTCACTTAAAATCGTCTAACGATGTAAACAAGCCAACCTTGATACTCTCCGCCGTATAAATCAGAGCATCATCAACCAGGACTCGACAGTCTGCAATGCCCAGGACAGTTTTTCCTTCTCGAATTCGAGTCACATCAATTTCATAACGGACGAGCTTATTCGTCGGTAAAATTTGGCCCCGAAATGCGACCTTGCCGCAACCGAGTGCGCGACCTAAACCTTTATTGCCCTTCCAGGCGAGAAAGAATCCGAGTAACTGCCAAAGTGCATCTAGACCAAGACAGCCTGGCATCACGGGGTCGTCGACGAAATGGCAGTCAAAAAACCACAGATCTGGATGGATATCTAGCTCAGCGATGATTTGGCCTTTACCTGCTTTTCCAGCCTCGGAATCGATGCGAGTAATCCGATCCATCATGAGCATCTGACCAATCGGTAGGTGCGCACCTCCTGGCCCAAACATGCGTCCGTAGCCACATTCCAGCAACGCGGTCTTATCAAATGCGTGTTGCGTGTTTATTTCAGCTCTTTCTGTGTTCATAGAATTCGTGGAAAAGCCACGCTGTTGTTAGGTGGGGCGAGTATAGCATCGAAGAAAAGGAATAAAACTTTGACATCTATGGGACAATATGGAAATTTGCTGTACGAAAGAAGCGCAGACTCTGCGCACAAACTCATCAATGGAGCTGGTTATGCCAGACATTAGCTCACTCGCTGTTGTCCACCCGAATGCGGACATTGGTTCCGATTGCGTAATTGGGCCTTTTTGCACGGTTGGAGAGCATGTCCAGATCGGCGCTAGGACGCGCCTAATGAGCCATGTTGTTGTGGACGGCCACACGCGCATTGGTGAGGACTGCACGGTTTACCCCTTCGTTACCCTAGGGATTGCCTCTCAAGATCTTAAACACGAAGCAAATTCGGCAACTTACACAGAGGTGGGTGATCGAAATATATTTCGAGAGTTTGTTTCAGTACACAGTGGCACCGAGGAAGGAAGTTCTACAACCATTGGGAACGACTGCGCACTCCTCGCTCACGCTCATGTGGCACACAATTGTACCGTGGGCAATGATGTGGTCATGAGCCATAGCGCGACCCTAGGAGGACATGTATCTGTGGGTGATTACGCAAACATCGGAGGATTAGCAGCGGTGCATCAGTTCTGCCATATCGGCAGAGTTGCCATGATTGCTGGGATGGCCCGTGTTGTCCAGGATGTATTGCCGTATACCATTGCCGAGGGGTTTCCAGCTCATATGCGCGTGGTAAACAAGGTTGGACTAGAACGCGCCGGCTTTGAATCAAAATCCATCCTCGAGGTCCGCAAAGCATTCAGGATTTTATTTTCGCGTGAATTACGTTTGGACGACGCTGTCAGAGAGGTCGCTAAAGAATTCCCAAATTCCCCTCATATTGATGAAATGCTAGCCGCCATATCTGACTCTCAGCGGGGGTTGGCGCGCCCTGATTCATCGACTTTTGAACTCAACGTCGGATAGTTAAGCCCTCGTTTTTGACTAAGGAGATCCAGTGATCAAAGCTGTACTTTGGGATTTTGGCGGTGTTTTAACCAGTAGCCCTTTTGAGGCATTTAATCGTTTTGAAACGGAGAAAGGGCTGCCACAAAACTTCATCCGATCGATTAACGCAACCAACCCAGACACCAACGCCTGGGCACAATTTGAGAGTAACAAGATGAGCGTCGATGCCTTTGATGCGGCATTCGCCTCAGAGTCGAGGGATAAAGGTCATGAGATACCCGGCAAGGATGTCCTGGCATTATTATCCGGTGATATTCGTCCTAAAATGGTTGCAGCGTTGCGCAAGATTAAACAGAGCTATGCCGTCGGATGCATCACCAACAACGTCAAGTCAGGCAAAGGTGCGGGGATGGCAAGATCCTCCGTCAAGGCTAAAGCTGTTTCGAATGTAATGGCGCTTTTTGATGTTGTGATCGAGTCCAGTGTCATCGGATTACGGAAACCAGATCCAAAAATTTATCAATTGACCTGCGAGGAAATGGGCGTCGATCCTTGCGATGCCCTTTTTATTGATGATTTGGGAATTAATCTAAAGCCTGCGAAAGCGATGGGCATGCAAACGATCAAAGTCCTCAATGAGTCTCAAGCATTGGACGACCTGAGTTCGGCCCTAAACTTGGATTTTTCGGACATTGAACACTAGAGCGCATCAATACGAGCACCATTACCTGACTCTGCGATCAGCAGCATCGGCTTGACCCCGGTTTGCTTTTGGTAAGACGCAGCAACCACTGCGTTGTGCTGCTCGACGTCAATTTTTGCCACCAAAGCGATGGCACATCCACCAAACCCTGCACCAGTCATGCGGGCGCCCAACGCTAGCCCTGAATCTCTGCTGGCTTGTGTGATCTGATCTAATGGGCCACAACTCACCTGATAATCCTCTGATAAAGATCGATGGCTCTCGTTCATCAGATGTCCTAACCGCGATAGATTACCCTCGCTCAATGCCTCAGCAGCTTTTTCGACCCGTGCTTGCTCGGAAAAGATGTGGCGCGCCCGCGCTTTAAGTTTTGGATCAGAGAGCCCGCTCAGGATGGAATCAGCTGTGCCGGCATCTAATTGAGCAAGCCCCTGCCGATGATTAACCCCAGAGTGGAAAGACTCTATTTGAGCAATCTCACGGACTCGTTCCGCGTAGCCAGATGCCGCCAGGGTGCGAGGCATTCCAGTGTCCATTACGACAAGGCAATGGCTTTCAGGTATGGGCCTGAGCCGTTCAAATTTCAAAGTCCGACAGTCAAGTTTAATCAGCCCCCCCATTAAAATGCTCACGGGGTCCATGACCCCCGAGGGCACACCGACAAAATTATTTTCTACTTGTTGGCATAACAGCGCTAAAGTAAGTCGAAAGCTAGAATTACTGTCATCCACAATTTGCTCAGATAAGGCGTGATGATTCACCATTGCCAGGAGTGCTAATAAAGAGGCCGAGCTTGAGAGCCCACCGCCGCTGAGGTCAGATGTCAGCCAGAGGTCAAAACCGCGACCCAGCTGACGGTGAGCGCCGATTTTGAGTAGGCCTTGTACATAGTCACCCCAAGAACCACTGGGCAATCGCATCACATCCAAGGGGTTAAATCTGTTTAGTGCATCGAACCGATCGCTGAAAACCCGAACTTCTGATCGACCTGTGAACCGATAATAACCCCGAGTCTGCTGCTTGATCGTCATAGGCATTACCAGACCGCCGCAGTAATCAATATGCTCGCCAATCACATTAATTCTGCCCGGGGCTTGTGCAACATGCGTTGGCTGTTCGCCGAAAACTTTGTAGAACTGGTCTGCCGCCTGGCGGTGCTGGACTATTTTCTCAGTCATAATCTGAGAATTTGAGGAGGCTGTGCCAGCGATAGCGCTCGCCCGGACGTAAGATTGTGTCTTCGGCGCAATCCCGATTAATTGCATTGGGCACAATCTGCGGCTCAAGGCAAATTGCCTCCAAAGTCCCCGCCTCATCAAAACGGGTGTACATCTGAACACCGGGTTGATCTGTCCAGAGGTCCATTGTTAGGCCATCATAGCTCAATGATGCGATCAGTGACGGATCGGTTTGGACCAGTGCGGAACTCGAACGATAGAAGTAGTGATCGAACCCGCCCAGATCGCTCAGACGGGTACGATGGGTTTGCAACCAGTCTGAAACAAATTGCCCTGAATTAGGTTCCAATTCAGGTTGCGCAAGTCCAAAGCGTGTTGTCGTGGCAATTCGTTCAGAATCTACGGTGTATCCGTCTTCGACATAAAGCGAGAGATGATGATCAGAAAGACTGCCTGATGGCCCAAGACAATAGTAATTGTGTTGGGTCACATTAACCAAAGTTGGCGCAGTACACCGCGCCTCGACCGCGTATGAAACGCCACTTTCAAGCAGTCGAACAGAGCAAGTCAAGTCTATTGCTGCCGGATAACCGCCATGCCCTTCCGGTAATCGTGCTGTAAAGTCGAGCCCTTGCTCATGCTCCTCAACGTCCCAATACCATTGCCCCAAACCGAGTTCGCCGCCATGAAGCTGATGAGCACCGTCATTGGGCTGCAGGTGGATGTCGACCTGATCGATCAAGCAACGGCTATTTTGAATACGCCCGCCAACAGGGCCAACCAGCGCTCCAAGGCTAACGGTGTCGAAGCAATAGTCTAGATGCTCGGGGAGTGAGAGAACCACAGATCGCCATTCACCGTGAGAGCGAACCTGGAGTGCTGTGGTTCGCGCGCCATAGTTGATCATCTTTAGCTTTACAGTTTCGGAATTAAGCTCGTAGCCTTGGAGTCGATCAGTATCCATCAGCCAGCTGCAATTTTTTGGATAAAATGGAGCTCGCTGTTTGCCTCAAAGGTTGCAAGGAACGGTTCTTGCACAATTTCACCGTCGATCACGAGCGCGAAGGTCTCGAGGTTCGCTTCCAAGTAATTCGGAAGACATTCGCTCAATTCGTTTAGCAATTCACGGTAGCTCAGCGCTGCAACCTTGAGCTGTGTGCATCCTAAGATAGCCTCTAACTCAGAAGAGAAAAAAACAATGGCCACTGCCGCTTATCCACGCTTCATGATCAATTCCAAAAGTTTTGGTGGAGAACAAGGCAACGAGGTGATTGGCAACCCTATGGCCTCGCTAACAGCAGTCCCAACTGCCGCCAAGGGCGGCACGATACCCGTCTCGCCGACGCCTCGGACACCAAAAGGATGGAAACTATTCGGTACTTCAACAATAATCGTTTCAATCTCTGGCAAATCCGAGGCTAAAGGAATTCGATAGTCTAAAAACCCTGCATTTTCCATTACACCATCAGCGCTGTAGACATATTCTTCATTCAGGGCCCAACCAATCCCCTGTACCGCCCCGCCTTGAAATTGCCCTTCTACGTAACTGGGGTGAATGGCTTTGCCCGCATCTTGAATTGCGGTGTACCTCAAAACATCGGTCTTGCCGGTCTCGGGATCGACTTGAACATCGCAGAGATGAACAGCAAAACTCGGTCCCGCCCCCCGGGCATTAATATTGGCCCTGCCTGTAATTTGACCACCCGTTTTTTCTGCTTTCGCGCAAATCTCGGCCAAGCTCAGACGCTCATCGCTGGACAAGTTGTAAGCAACACCATTCTTATAATCAACCTGTTCTGGCGTGACGTTCCAAAGCTCAGCGGCCCTGGCTTTTAACTGGTCTACGATATCTTCTGCTGCCTCGATGACGGCCATTCCGGTGGCAAAGGTTGTGCGACTACCTCCTGTCGTCTGATTATAGGCAACGTGCTCTGTATCAGCGACGATCGGGTTGAGCGTCGAAGGAGAGACACCCAACACTTCAGCAGCCATCATCTGCATAGAAGCCCTTGATCCGCCAATATCGGGAGAACCTTCAATGATTGATCCAGTACCATCCGGATTAAGATGGATCATGACACTCGATTGACCACCGATGTTGAACCAAAACCCTGCGGCGAGACCACGCCCCGCATTTTCTTGTAGCGTAGACTGATAATGAGGAGATGACTTGGCCGCGAGAAGACAGGCTTCGAGCCCTACTGTTTTTAACTTAGGACCATAAATTGTTTGTGTCCCTTCTTTTGCTGCATTTTTTAACCTCAAATCAATGGGATCCATCCCAAGTTTAGAGGCGAGCTCGTTTACAGCCATTTCGGCCGCGAATTCCGCTTGGGGCGCTCCGGGTGCCCGATACGCTGCAGCTTTGGGTTTGTTGACAACAACGTCGAAGCCCTCGACGTACATATTCTCAACATCGTAAGGTGTGAAAATTGTCATGCAGCCTGGCCCCATTGGGGATCCTTTAAACGCCCCTGCTTCATAATGCAGTGAGGCCTGCATTGCAGTGATGGTCCCATCCGACTTGGCCCCGATCTTCACCTTACTTTGGCTAGCAGAAGCTGGCCCTGAGGCTCTAAAGACATCCTCTCTAGACATCGTCATCTTGACAGGTCGGCCGGATTTTTTGGATAAGATAAGCGCAACGGGCTCAAGGTAGACGGTTGTTTTCCCGCCAAAGCCCCCACCAATTTCACTCGCAACGACTTTAATTTGTCCTAATTCCATGTTCAGCAGCTGAGCGACTCGCGCTCGAACGTCGAAGTGACCTTGAGTAGGACACCAAATCATCGAAGGACCATTATCATCAAAGCGAACCGTCGTCGCATGCGGTTCGATATAGCCTTGGTGAACCGTTGGCGTCTCGTAGGACCGCTCAACAATGATATCCGCAGCCTCAAAACCCAGATCAATATCGCCTTTTTTGAGTTCCATTCGGGCTGCGATGTTGGAAGCAGCCGAAGCCGGCTCCAGTAATCCTTGCGTCATCATATTATCGTGTAGCAGCGCGGCGCCGTCCTTGATCGCAGCATCAATGGTCAAGACTGGATCCAGCACTTCATAGGCGACCTGAATTAGCTCAAGCGCAGCCTGGGCTGCCGCCTCGGTTCGCGCAGCTACCGCCGCAATGGCGTGGCCATGATAGAGCACTTTGGTGTCCGCGAGCACATTCGCCGCAGTATCAAACAGATCCTTACGCGCCGTTCCTGCCGCCACAGCCTCGGCATTGACGGACGGAAAGTCTTGGTAGGTCGCAACGGCGAACACATCGGGATGCGCCTCGGCCTCAGAAACATCCAGAGATGTGATCTTAGCGTGGGCATGGGGGCTTCTGAGAATCGCACCCCAAATCATCCCGGGAATCGAAAGGTCAGCGCCGTAGTTCGCTTTGCCTGTTACTTTATCGAAACCGTCAGGCCGAATGGTTCTTTGTCCGATATGTTGGTATTCTCGCGCTTCGCTCATTTCAAGCTCCTTGTCGCATAACGTCAGCGGCATCCATCACTGCCTTAATAATTTTGTCGTAGCCCGTACATCGACACAGATTTCCTGCCAGATAGTACCTGGCTTCTTCTTCTGTGGGCGCAGGGTTTTCCTCGAGCAGCGCTTTTGTTGAAACAATGAGGCCAGGTGTACAAATCCCGCACTGAAGCGCTGCATGCTCTAAAAACTTCTCTTGAATAACATGCAATTTATCTTGATGAGCAATGCCCTCGATCGTCTCGACTTGGCTGCCTTGCGCTTCGACTCCCAGCACGAGGCACGAGCAAACCAGCGCGCCATCCAGCATGACTGAGCAAGCCCCGCAATCGCCCGACCCGCAACCTTCTTTGGTGCCCGTCAATCCGATTTCGTTGCGCAACGCGTGTAGTAGCGTGTCACTGGGCGAACAAAGAAATTCCACCGCATCGCCATTCACCACCGTTGAAACATGTGTTTTCATAATTGCGCTCCTGCTCGCTCCGCCGCGATCAGCGTCGCGCGCTTAGTTAATACCCCAACCACGTGGCGCCTGAATTCAACCGTGCCACGTCGATCTGAAATTGGGCTGGCAGCATCAGAGGCAGCTTGTGCAACACCGGCGAGGACCTCATCGCTGATTCTCTCCCCAACCAAAATATCTTCTGCTGCCGGTACTAAGATCGCCGTAGGAGCTACCGCACCAATGGCTATCCGAGCGTTCCTGCAGACGCCCCTGCTGTCCAACGTCAGACTGACTGCCGCACCTGCAACGGCAATATCCATTTCAGTTCTTGGAATAAATCTTAGGTAGGCATCTGCCGTTCCAGGCTCAGGCCTTGCCAATGTTAATGCCGCTAACAGCTCCCCTTGTTCTAGGCAGTTCTTACCAACGCCCGTGACAAATGCTTCGACTGGAACGACTCGTGTACCACTGGGTCCTTGAATGACGCAAATCGCACGATTGGCGATTAAGGCAGGTATCGTGTCTGCTGCCGGGGATGCATTGCAAAGATTTCCACCCAAACTTGCGCGCCCCTGGACTTGAGTCGATCCAATTAAGTACGCGGCTTCCACCAGGCCTGGGAAGATCGATTTGATATCCTGACGTTTGGTAAACTCTGCGCAGCTCATAGCGGGCCCGAGCGTCAATCCATCTTCACTCCATTCGGCATCTCGCATTCCTGGTATTTTTTTTACATCCACTACGAGCGATTCGGGTGCCTTTGGTCGCTGCATTTGGATAATTAAATCAGTCCCTCCTGACAACACTTTTGGGGGCAAGCTAGCGTCCGCAAGTATCTTAATCGCATCATCAATAGAATTAGGGGCGTGGTAGGTCAAAGCAGCCATGTTTTCTCCAAATAATCGGCTCAAAGCAAGAGCCCGTTATATCACGACGACGATCAAGGCGCATTACCTTCGGTTGCGATCAACGTCAATAACTACCTGTTCATTTAGTAGGGTGTTCTGGGGTGAATCAAAGTCAGCTCATACCCTGCGCCCAAGCAATTGCGACGGCAATGAAACCGCCGATCAGCATAATCCAAATCGGCAATTCGGTGATGATCATTCCGATCCCGCGCTTTGAAGGATCTTTGACGTAGCCTGCTGCATAAACCGCACGACCGACTAAATAAAAACAACCCAGGCCTGCGGCGTAATATTGTCCAACGTAGTACCCGAAAAGCCACATTACTGGCAGGAAAATTATCAACCGCTCGAGGGTGTTGTAATGAACCCTGAACCAACGTTCGAAGTGCTCATTGCCGGTCACTGCGGGTGCAGCGACGCCGTATTTACCGCGCGCTCGACCGACCAGCAGACCGAAAACAGAAAATTGAAGGATGGCAAGCAAAGAGACTGCACTGACTAGTTCCATGAAAACCTCGACGAATAGTTGGAAGTTCCGATTGTGATGATATTTTTTGCCTTGGGCAACCTAAACGCTGAAGCAATGCTTAAGCCCAACGTGGGGAATCAGAGCTCGCGATCTTTAATGGGTCAGACGAGTTAAAGAGTACCTAGACAGTTAATTTCCCGCGAATTAGCAGACGAGTTCCTGTAAACTTTACGTACTAGGGAGACAGGCTCACTAGGAGCCAAAAAGACTCCTTTTGATTAATTATGCCCCCTTTCGAACCGAGATCAGAACATGATTAGTTTGCGCAAAGCGTTACAGGAAGACGTCCCTATTATTGCTCAATTTAACGTTGCAATGGCATTAGAGACGGAAGATAAGACGTTGGACCCAGAAGTTCTGCGTTCTGGCGTGCGTAGAATGCAAGCAGACGCAAGTCTTGGCTTTTATCTCGTGGCTTTAAGAAATAATGAGGTAGCCGGTTGTTTAGGCGTCACCTTTGAGTGGAGTGATTGGCGAGATGGCTTGTTTTGGTGGATTCAAAGTGTTTTTGTTGATCCCAGTCATCGAGGATGCGGCGTATTTACTGCGCTATATCGCGATACAGAGCGTTTGGCGATTGCAACCCCCGAAGTCATTGGACTAAGGCTGTATGCAGATCAAGATAATGATCGAGCAATTCGCACTTATCATCGCTTGGGCATGCGCACAACAGAGTATCGCCTGCTCGAAGTCGATCTGCGTCGAAATAAGATTGGATAACGATGGACTTAGACGCTTACACCTCTCAGCCCGGATTCTTTGATGAGCTCCTAACCCCCAAGGGTCGAGCCCGCCCAGGCTCTGCACAACTAGCACGGTTTCTCAGGAAGAGCACCGGCGCAGAGCTGAATCTAAAGAGAGAATCCGCTGACCTAGCGATCAAAACTTTGGGGATTTCTTTTACTGTCTACAGTGAAGGACAAAATATCGATCGGCAATGGCCTTTTGACCTCGTCCCTCGGATCATCCGTGCCAACGAATGGCAAATGATCGAATTGGGGTTAAAACAAAGGCTTAAAGCACTAAATTTATTCATTACTGATGTCTATAACGAGCAGTTCATCGTAAAAGATGGGATTATCCCTAATGATATTCTTGCATCATCTAAAGACTTTCGGCCCGAGTGCATCGGCATGCGACCAAAGTTTGATGTTTGGGCGCACATCTGTGGCACGGACCTCATTCGGGACAAAGATGGTACCGTTTACGTCCTCGAAGACAACCTTAGAGTGCCGTCTGGGGTCTCATATATGCTTGAGAACCGAAACATCAGCAAACGGGTTCTTCCAGAATTGCTGGATCGTCATAACGTCATGCCGATGGATGATTATCCCTCACAGCTCTTCAACACACTCTGTTCGCTATCACCCCGATCTATTAAAAGTCCGGAAGTCGTACTTCTAACTCCTGGAATTTTTAATTCAGCCTATTTCGAGCACGCGTTCCTCGCGCAGCGGATGGGCGTTGAGCTCGTGGAAGGCTCAGATTTGGTGGTCGAAAATGACGACTGCGTCTACATGAAGACAGTCGAAGGCGCTTCACGCGTTGACGTAATCTATCGCCGAATTGATGATCAGTTTATGGACCCTGAGGTTTTTAAGCCAGAATCGATGCTGGGAGTAAAGGGCCTGATGCGGGCTTGGCGCGCCGGTAATGTTGCAATCGCAAATGCTCCTGGAGTAGGTGTCGCAGATGACAAGGTGGTTTATACCTACGTGCCTGACATGATTCGATACTATCTCAACGAAGCGCCATTACTACCCAATGTGCCCAGCTATCTTTGCTCTAACGCCGAGGAGCGCGCATTTGTGATTGATCACTGCCAAGATTTAGTGATCAAACCGGCCAACGAGTCCGGCGGTTATGGCATGTATATCGGACCGAGAGAAACGGCAAAATCAACCCGTAACATTCGCAAGCTGATTACTGCTAATCCGCGCAATTATATGGCTCAGCCGGTGATCAGCTTATCCACCGCTCCCACGCTCATTGGTGATCAACTAGAGCCTAGACACGTCGATCTCCGCCCTTTCATCCTTCAAGGTGAGGATAGCTTTGTGACTGCAGGTGGATTAACGCGTGTCGCGCTGGTTCGTGGGTCTCTCGTGGTTAATTCCTCCCAAGGGGGAGGTAGCAAGGATACCTGGGTTGTTTCTGACGTCACAAAAAATGGAATGAGATAACAATGCTATCCCGAGTCGCAGAACGATTGTACTGGTTTGGCCGGTATTTAGAGCGGGTCGAAAACACTGCAAGGCTGCTTTCGGTCTATTCAAACGTCGTCTTAGACCTCCCAAAAGCAGGTTTTGTTTGGGGCTCTTTGGTCGATATCACCGGATATGTTGAGCCATTTAAGACGCGTTTTAAATCACCAACTGAACGCAATGTCGTAAAATTTCTCCTCGATGACCCTTCTGGCTCACTCAGGGCAAATGTACTGCGTGCTCGGGAAAATGCTCGAACGACCAGAGACCTCATGCCGAGTGAGGCTTGGGAGAAAATGAATGAACTACATTTCCTGCTCAGTCGAAACCTAAATCAGCAGGTTAGTCGAAATGACCGACACGAATTTTTGGCTCAGATAATTGACCTTTGCCTTGAGTTAACCGGTTATTTAAGCGGTAGCATGAGCCGTCTCGCCCCTTACTATTTCATCAAAATGGGTCGAAACATTGAGCGAGCAGATATGACAACACGCGTTATCGATGTGGCCTCCCTAAACTTAATCGGACCAGCAAGCTTGTTGAGCGAAAACGACAACATTTTATGGATGGGGGTCCTTCAATCACTGAATGCCTATCAAATGTACCGCCAGCAAATTCAGGCCCGCATTCAAGGGACCGAGGTCGTAGACTTTCTGCTCAAAGATCGATCTTTTCCGAGAAGCGTTAGCTACTGCTTGGGCGAGGTTGGCAGCAGCTTTAAGCATCTCCCTCGTCACGATAAGGCTCTGAAGACGGTCCGGCGTGCCCAGCGCATTGTCGCTAGAGCCGCCGCGGTGGATTTGTTGGCCAATGACAAATTGCATGACTTTATTGACCACACTCAAGAGAACATTGGTTTGACGCATGCCAGCCTCACTCATATTTGGTTCAGTGCTTGAGACTTCAGAAGCAAAAAGCCAACAGGCTGTTGGTCCATCTTTCGTTGCGGTCGTGGAGAATTTGATAGCGGCGAGTATTAAACCCTGTCCTGTCGTCGCAGGGCTAACGTTCTTGGCCCATGGGTTGATCCCATGTCTGACTCCAGGCAATCGGCGGGAGATTGCCGAAAGCCTCCTTTAAACGCTCGTCCCAAGCTGCGTGCAGCTGTCGCAGATATTCGCTCGACTCTTCAAAACGATATCGGTGCTGAGCGTTATAACTATCAAGTGAGTACATTAAGACTTCGATCGGCGGGCCTACGGATAGGTTACTCCTCATCGTTGAGTCCATAGAAACAAGGCCACAAAGCGCTGCGGTCTCCAAAGTCAGCCCCGGGGAAATCATGCGATCAAGTATGGGTTTACCATACTTGCTCTCTCCAATCTGAAGAAACGGTGTATCTCGCGATGTTGTGATGTGATTACCCTGGGGGTAGATCAAAAAAGCCCCATGTTTTTGTCCTCGGATCTGCCCGCCAACAATAAAACTGGCTTCGAAGGGTTTTCCTCCACCCGTATGCTTTCCCTGATGCTCGACAGAGATCTCACCAATGTAGTCTGCAATATCCTCAAGCGTTTCAAGATTTGCTAAATTTTTAAATGCGCGTTTTTTAATATCTTTTTTAACTTGTGCGATCACGCCCTGGGTGGTGGCAAGATTCCCCGAGGACAAAACCACCAACTGCCGTCGAGTAGGATCTTCGTAGGTATACATTTTTGAATAGGTTGAAATATTATCGACACCCGCATTGGTTCGTGAATCACTGACAAAGCAAAGACCAGCGTCTATTCGAATAGCAACGCAGTACGTCATATCAATCCTGTTGTAAAATCATAGACAAGAGACCCCAGCATTAATCAACCAGACCAACCTATAAGGTCGCTGTTGCGGTTGGAGCACTCATCACGCCGGCGAGATAAGTTTCTATCTTATCTTTCGCATCATTATCGGGATCAGTAAATTGCACGCCGATACCTGCTCGGTGAGGATTTTTAACGTCTGCTCCGGCAAGCCAAACGACCTGTACCGCGAGAGGGAGTTGTTCAACCTCGTCCATAAGCCTCAGTAACAGAAAGAATTGTTCGCCCAATTCATAGTGTTCACTGGTCTCGATAAAAAGTCCGCCCTGCTCGACGAACGGCATATACCTAAATTGCAGCTGATGGATATCCCGGATATCAACTGTAAGAAGATTCTTGGCAGAACTTTTCCGCTTAAGCATGACTCAGCCTAGCTAATAGTGCGAAGGGAAAGTTTGCCTTAAGCCTCAGGCTTGCACAAGCAAATCACGATCGCTGCGGTAACACTCGATCAGAAACGCCTCCAGAGTCAGTTGCGGGTTGAGGTTATGATCGCTCAACGCAAGGTTTTTATACGTCACACAGCGTGTATTGAGCGCGATGAGTCGCCCAGGGCTGGTGGAGCGCATTAGTCCCTCCACCAATACTTGAAAACCATGTGATTGTCGCGAAATCGCCGTTAATGAGCTTCTTAAAGCAAAGACCGTCGCGCGAAACAATATGTCATAGGGAGCTGCAAGATCTTCTTTGCTGTGGAGGGTTTTCGCAGCGACGATCGCGCTGGTGTTCCCTGCTATCCACTCACCCAAAACCGAAACACAATCGAGGTAGAATTGAGTCAAGCCTTGATCGATGATGTCTTTGGCGACCTGTGGTTTTTGCCCCGAAAGCTCATAGATCGTCAAAAGAGACTCGGGTTTAAGTTCGGGATGCAATCCCTTCAACCACTCAACACCTTCGCTAAAAGAAGGCGTAGTGAGATTAAGGATCTGACACCGACTTCTTACTGTGGGTAGGAGTTTTGCGGTGTTTTTTGATAACAAAAATAGGTACGTGTCACCGCTGGGCTCCTCCAAAAGCTTGAGCAAAGAATTTGTAGCAAAGAGATTCATATTCTCTGCGGGATCAATGATCAAGACCTTTGCCCGCCCTTGTTGAGGCGTTTTTTGACTCCAAGCAATCGCTGATCGGACTTGCTCGATTTTAATTTGCGTAGATCCTTCAGGCGCAACCCACAGCATATCAGCGTGGCTCCCAGCGCTGAGCAGCTTACAAGCAGAACAAGTCTGGCAGCCACCGGTCACTGTTTCTTGGCACAAAATCGTCGCGGCGATCGCACGGACGCAGTTGGCCCGCCCGTCTCCTGGACTGTCATCAATCAGGTAGCCGTGAGCAAGCTCCCCTTGTCGATAAAGGTTCGTATAGAACGTTAAGGCTTCGGCTTGCCAGGGCAAGGATGTGCTCACGAAAGCCCCTCATGGTCTCCGAAACACGTTGTTCGAATAATTTCCAAAGCATCCTCAGCTACTTTATTTTGAGCTTGGAGGGCATCGATCAAATGAATGCGATCGGTTTGGCTCGCACGCAGTAAAAAAGTGCGACGAACACGTTCAAAAAAAACGGTCTGCTCCCGTTCAAACCGATCTGGCACCCCCTCTGCGCTGGCTCGCTTAAGCCCCACATCGACTGGCAAATCAAGCAAAAGCGTTAGATCAGGCTTAAATTCGCCAAGGAAAATGGATTCAAAATGTTCAATAACCTCTGCGGCGATACCACGACCACCACCTTGATATGCATAGGTTGAATCGGTAAACCGATCACAAACAACCCATTTACCAGCCCGTAATGCTGGTTTGATGAGTGTTTCAACGTGTTGCACTCGTGCTGCAAACATTAATCCAAGCTCAGCCTTAGGATGAATCTCAGTCATTTCCGGATCAAGTAAAGCTGTCCGCACCTGCTCTCCCAAACTGGTGCCTCCCGGCTCTCGAGTTTTAACCACTTCTTGACCTTGATCACGAAGATAACCGCTTACGACAGTCATTAGACTGGACTTCCCGCCGCCCTCGCTACCTTCTAGTGTTATAAACCGCCCCTGCTTTCGCGCTATTGTCATGGGCTATTACTCATCCGATTTTCAGCTGAAGGGCTTATAGTAACCCAATCGTGCGCAGGGTTGATGAACACCTCGACCAATCCACCAAGCCCAGTTGATGTACTCAAACAAAAGATTGAGCTTTGTTGCAAGTTCGCGCCATTTATTGGCCTCATTATCGGGTACAAGCTCTGCACAGCTATTGGATTATTCCGAGTTGATAGCGGTTGACGGCTTGCTGGTGACTTTTAAGGTCCAGGGAAAACTGGCTCGAACCATCTCCACGTCCCACAAAATAAAGCCAATCGCCGGGTAAAGGAGACAGCACGGCTCTGATGGCATCGAGCCCAGGATTGGCAATTGCAGTCGGCGGCAAACCAAACCGTGTGTAAGTATTGAAGGGGTTGTCGGTTCTCAGGTGACGCCTTGTCAAGTCGCCATCGAATTTACTGCCCAAGCCGTAAATGACGGTTGGATCAGATTGAAGGCGCATTCCCTTGTCTAATCGATTGAGAAAAACCCGTGCAATTTTTCGGCGATCATTTGCTTGACCAGATTCTTTCTCAACCATTGACGCCAGGATTAACAGGGACTGATCATCAAATGCCGCGCCGCTTTGCTGTGGTGACACTTTCTCCAAAGTCTCCAGCATTGCTCGATAAGCACGCTGCAAAATCTCGACGTCACGCGCACCGTAACTGTACGTGTAGGTATCAGGGAAGAGCCATCCCTCCAGTGCTGTATTGCTTCCTCTGACTTGTTGGCTCAATGCCTCTGGGGACATTGTTATTGCGGTCGACTTGACCCCAGTCATTTTTGCTAAGCGTGAGACCCACTGCTGCACGGTCCAACCCTCGGGGAATGTAACTTTACGAAGATAGACATTGCCTCCACGAACATCGCTTAAAAACTCAGCGATCGTCATTTCAGGTGTTAGCTGGTACTCACCGGCTTTGATCGGTGAAGCGCCAGTAGCCCTGTCATAGATCAACAGCTGCCAGGGCTCGCCATTCCATAGGTCTTCTCGGTTCATTTGCCCTATTAACGAGCGGACACCCGTCCCTTTCGGGATCAGCAAGGTTGTGGGTTCAGTGATCGGCAGGCTTTGGTGGAGCCAATGATTCATCCAAAGACCAACAGTGAGACAACAAACGACAATGATGCAGATCACCGAAAGAAAAGCATATTTCCTAAGCACCTGCATTACCGAATCTGTAAATGCGGAGCGAGCGCAAGGGAGAGCGCTGTATCGAAACTATTTATTAAACGACTTGAAGATAACTGTGCCATTGGTCCCGCCGAAGCCAAAGGAGTTGCTTAAGACGACATCGATATTTTGTGGCTGAGCCGAATGCGCCACATAGTTTAAATCGCAGCCCTCCCCGGGTTCATCGAGATTAATCGTGGGAGGAGCGACATTGTTCTGCAAAGCTTTGATCGCAATAACCGCCTCAATCGCACCAGCAGCTCCTAGGGCATGTCCCATCATTGATTTCGTCGAACTGACACTCAACTGGTAGGCGTGTTCCTGGAAGACATGTTTGATTGCCTGGGTTTCAGCGACATCGCCTAAAGGTGTTGAGGTACCATGGGCGTTGATGTAGTCGACCGAATTAGGCTCTAAGGCGGCATCCTTAAGGGCAGCGGACATTGCCCTTGCCGCGCCTGCACCGTTTTCTGCCGGCGAGGTCATATGCGACGCATCGGCACTCATGCCGAAACCCACAAGCTCGCAATAGATGTTAGCACCTCTTGCCTTAGCGTGTTCCAGCTCTTCAAGAACGATTGCCCCTGCCCCATCACTAAGTACAAAGCCATCTCGATCGCGATCCCATGGCCGGCTGGCTGCTTCAGGGTCCTCATTGCGGGTACTGAGCGCTTTCATTGAGGCAAAGCCAGCCATGGTGGTTGGTGATGTCGATTTTTCTGAACCACCAGCAATCATGACATCTGCGTCCCCATAGCTGATCAAGCGAGCGGCTAAGCCGATATTGTGAGTACCTGTTGTACAGGCTGTTGTGATCGCTAAATTCGGCCCCTCTAAACCGTATTTAATCGATAGGTGGCCCGCCACCATATTGATAATAGATGAAGGCACAAAAAATGGGGACACCTTCTGGGGGCCTCGAGTAAGAACCACTTCGTGACAGGTTTCAATGGTAACAATGCCGCCGATACCTGACCCGAAAGCGACACCGACTCGATCAAGAGACAGCTGCGGGCTCATTACTCCAGAGTCATCAAGGGCTTGAATGCCCGCTACCAAGCCATGCTGAATGAACCCGTCCATTCGACGAGCCTCTTTACGAGAGATGTACGGCTCTAAATCAAAATCGGGGACCCGTCCACCAAATCTGACAGCGTAGCCTTCTGTATCGAAGCTGGTAATCGGGCTGATGCCACTGACGCCAGCCGAGGCGGCCGACCAGCTCGTCTCAGTGTCAACCCCAAGGGGGCTGAGCATACCAAGGCCGGTCACGACGACTCGTCGGGTCATGATGAACTCTCAATCGGTTGAGTTAGAGGGCGAAGAAGTATGATGGTCTGCATTGCGCGATGAAATTCTGGCGCAATGCAGATCAATCGAAGGACAATCAGGTGTGTGCTTCAATATAGTCCACAGCTTCTTTAACTGTGGTTATCTTTTCTGCTTCTTCGTCTGGAATTTCGGTTTCAAATTCTTCTTCAAGCGCCATCACGAGTTCAACAGTGTCGAGGGAGTCTGCCCCGAGATCCTCAACAAAAGATGCTTCAAGGGTTACCTCGTTTTCCTTGACGCCGAGTTGCTCGCAAACCAACTTTGTCACTCTTTCTACTATTGTGCTCATGCTTGGGTATTCTCCTAAGTTTATGCAGCCATGCTGCGTTAGTTTAATAAATCGATGGAGGGCTTTAAAGCGTTAATTGGTATTGACGGAGCCTGCGACATTGCAGACATCAAGACATGAATAAACCGCCATTGACGTGAATCGTTTCGCCCGTCACATAACCTGCACTATCGCTGGCCAGAAACGCAACCAACTTTGCAACTTCATCAGGTTGGCCTAGTCGACCGGCCGGTACTCGCGATAGCATCGCTGCCGCTTGCGACTCAGATAATTTGCTGGTCATATCGGTATCGATGAAGCCAGGCGCGACAACATTGACGGTTATATTACGACTGGCGATTTCCGCAGCCAGCGCTCTACTCATACCCTCGAGACCAGCCTTCGCAGCTGCATAATTTGCCTGACCTGCATTGCCCATTCTGGCAACGACTGAGCTGATGTTAATGATCCGGCCATACTTCGCTTTCATCATCCCGCGCAGCAAACTCTGAGTGAGATGAAAAACACCCGTTAAATTCGTTCCTATGACACCATCCCATTCCTCAGTCTTCATGCGAAGTGTGAGGTTGTCCATGGTAATACCCGCGTTATTAACCAGCACGCTAGGCGTTTCATTATCGGTTTTTAATTCACCGACCAGGGCATCAATTGCCTCTCGATGGGAAAGATCAAGACAATATCCCTTCCCATGATCTCCTAGTGCGGCTGAAATTCGAGCAGCTCCCGCTTCCGTGGTCGCTGTTCCAAGTACCCGGAATCCGTTGTCAGCAAGGGCTCGTGCGACCGCTTGACCAATACCTCGACTAGCACCTGTCACCAAAGCTACCTGATCCATCAAACGAAATCCTTTAACTCTGGAAGAAGGGCCGATGAGTCAAGGTTGAAGACCTTTATTTCGCGGTCTATTCGTCGGTTCAGTCCCGTTAAAACCTTACCGGGTCCACATTCGACAACTCGATCAACACCCGCCTGCTTCAAGTACTCGATAGATTCGCGCCAACGAACGGCGCTGTAAAGCTGTGTAACAAGGTGGTCTATCATGGCCTCAACGCTTTCCGCTGCTCCGGCAGGTACATTTTGAACAATCGGGATATCGGGATCAGAAAACGTCACCGAACTCAGCATCTCTGCGAGTGCTTCTGCAGCAGGTTTCATCAAACGACTGTGAAAAGGAGCACTGACATTCAGTGGTACGACTCTCTTTGCTCCTGCCTGCTCGCAAAACGCGGACGCCTGCTGGAGTGCTTCAAGCGTACCAGATATTACAACTTGCCCCGGCGCGTTGAGATTTGCTGCTTGCACTGTGCCATCTGCGATCGAATCGCACGCACGCTGACAAGCACTGTCGATTAACGCATCGTCAAGCCCCATGACCGCTGCCATGCCGCCTTGCCCGAGAGGCACAGCTTCTTGCATAAGTTGACCACGCCTCTGGACCACTCTGACGCCATCCGTAAGCGAAATTGAGCCGCTGGCAACGAGCGCGCTATACTCTCCTAGACTGTGCCCTGCGACAAAATCAGCAGAGCCGCCCTCAGCAGCCCACAAGCGCCAAAGCGCCACGCTCGCCGTCAGTAACGCTGGCTGCGTGAACTCAGTCTGATTAAGGGTGTCTTCAGGACCGTTTTGAGTCAGCGTCCATAGGTCGTAGCCTAGCGCCTCAGAGGCCTCATCGAAGGTTCCGCGAACCTCAGAGGCACTGCTACTGAGCATGCCCAGTGATTGCGATCCTTGTCCAGGAAAAACGAAAGCGGTGGTCATGTTGGGGTAGGAACCTTGTGTCGAGTTTCAAAGGACTAAAGGGCGTTTACGACGCCCTTCAATACTAATCTTCTTCAGTTTCACCGCTAACGACTTTCTTGCCACGGTAAAAACCGTCTGCTGTCACGTGATGTCGGCGATGAGTTTCTCCGGTCGTTGGGTCCTCGGAAAGTGCTGGCCCTTTCAAACTGTCATGTGCTCGGCGCATGCCACGTTTTGAACGGGATACTTTATTCTGCTGTACCGCCATGATGTACTCCTAGTCGATCTTTTTGGTTATCGCTTTTAAATCTGCAAATGGGCGCTGCCGCCCTTCTGCAATGTCTCCCTCACGCTCATTGAGCTTTGATGACGGTGCATCCCTATCCATTTCTGCATCTGTTTCTGATGCCAAGCCTCTGCATTCCCAATGCTTTGGTGACATTGGAAGCGCCAAAAGCAGCTGATCTTCAATCAGCTCAGCGACACTGATGTGCTCTCCCTCTAACAGCAAACTGTCTTGATCGAAATCTAGTTGCTCGATCACTGAAGCCTGAGCAGACAGAACAACATCAACGTCTACTGCAATCGTTAGGCTGACAGGTTCCAAGCATCGCTGGCAGCACCATTGATAATCAAACGTTGCATCACCCAATGCTTTCACAGCATCGACCCCATTGCTCTCGAATTTCATACCGACCGTGATATTCGGCAAGGGTCCTTGGTCTGTAAGCCCGTTTTCGAGTAGCGCTGTCGCTAAACGCTCCAGAGATTGACTATTGATAACACCCGAAATTTGGCCTTTGTCTAGGGCCATTCGAGTATATCGAATTCGCTTGGGCAACGGCTCTGCTAACATAAGGGGCGCATATTAGGCATCTCGAGCAGAGCTGTCAAAACATTATTACGGAGTTAATCTTTGTCAAAGACACCTGAAAATCATCCTGAACTGATCTTGGCGTCAACATCGGCCACCCGACGAGCCATCTTGAATAACCTAAAACTTCCCTTTTCGGCAATCGAGCCCCAATTTATTGAATTACATGAAGCGTTAAGCCAGCCTAGAAGGCGGGCGCTTGAAAATGGACGGGGTAAAGCATTGAGCATTCCCGTACCCATTACGCAATTAGGAAGCCTGCATCGCTTGGTGATTGGTTCGGATCAGGTTTGCATATCTGCAACTGGCCAAACCCTGCATAAACCGGGGACTAAAGATCGCGCCAAAGATCAATTACGCCAAGTCTCGGGCCAATGGGTCACGTTTTATACCAGTATCGTCGTGGCGCAATGCGGTAAAGTGCTTAAGCAGGCAGTAATACCAAGTCAAATCAAATTCAGGTCGATCAATGATATCCAGATTGAGCGTTACATTAACGCCGATCAACCCTTTCATTCCGCAGGTAGTATTCTGATCGAGGGCGCAGGTCTGCGGCTTATCGAGCAAATAAAGACCGCAGACGTCAACGCTCTATATGGTTTACCCGCACTGAAGTTGATGGATTTTTTGCAAGAATTAAACGTCGAATTGAGCTATCAGTCTTAACAAGGGCCAAAACGCTGGATTGTCGCCCTATTCAATCGAACAAGCTTCAGCTTAAAAGCTTTCATTTTTGTCAGCACATCGGCTGATAAATAATTTTATGATCTTGATTATCAAAATTACCGTCTTTCATTGAGAGTCACAGCGTTAGTGTGGCTTTCAGCTTACAGTTGAGCCAACTTTCAGGTTGGGGCGCAGCACGAGCATCCAAAACCAAGTTTCAATCCACCAGCCTCACTCTAGCACCTAATCGCGTTTAAGGAGGCCAAACAAATGCTTAGTCTTGAGGGAAATGCTTATCGATAAACAGCGCCATTGTCTTCTCGAGCGGCGCGTTTAGTTTGATATCCGGTAGTCCACTCTCAGCGTTGGCGAGCGTGTTCCCGTTTAAAACCATTGACGACGCGTGTAGCATCATCCGCGGCGCGGCGAGCCCGGCGTCCTTCACCTCGTCCCCATATTTGATATCGCCTATTACCGGATGCCCCATTTCGGCTGCATGGAGACGGATTTGATGCATGCGTCCCGTTACCAAATGCGCACTGAGCCAAGTGGCTTCGCGATTGCGGCGCTTGACAGTAAATTGTGTTCGACTGGGCTTACCATCCTCATTGACTCTAGATCGCCTTTCCCCACTGCGGAGCTCAACCTTCTGAATCGGTAAGGCGACCGTTTCTAACTTTTTAGGCCATGAACCATGAACAACAAGATCATAGTTTTTCTGCAGGAACAGCCTAGAACGTAGCGCGGCTTGGAATCGTCTTAGAAATGACCTCTTTTTGGCAATAATAATCAGCCCTGAAGTATCCCGATCGAGTCGGTGCGCGAGCTCTAAATAGGGCGATTCGGGTCGGTGAGATCGGAGGGCCTCAATAAGTCCTGCCTGCAGACCAGTGCCTCCATGAACCGCTAATCCAGCCGGCTTGTTAATCGCAAGAAACTGATCACTTTCAAAGAATATATACTCTAAAATCGATATGAAGCGATAATCAACTGGCTCGTTGCTAATAGAGCGTCTAATTGGGGGAACTCGAATCAAATCGTTGTCTTGAAGCTTATAATCGGGCCTCTTTCGACCTTTATTAACCCTAACCTCTCCTTTGCGAATCATTTGATAAACCCTACTTTTAGGCACGCCTTTGAGCTCTAACATCAGGAAATTATCAATCCGCTGACCTATCCGATCTTTTTCAACCTGAATCATTCGAGCAGGTTCATGCATCATAGGGTCTTGGTCGGGGGGCATTTTTTTGCTGTATCCACTTGCGTTAACTGCTATGCTCCGCCCGTCGACAACAAAAAAATGTCGATTTCAGGCGAAAAAAGAGTTTAACGCGGTTTCACGGAGACTGCATTGTACGGAACTATTTCGTCTTTATCGCTCAGTTTTATTTGAGCAAAGAACCCGCCAAACACAATGTGCTTTGGCAAGAACATGTTGGTCGTCGAGCCTTTAGGTCTCCTTACCCAACGCAAACAGGCCAGCGGAATGGCCATTAATGATGAGCGAACTCTAGAACGTATCGCCAAATCGAATTACACAGTGAGTGTCTTTTAGGACAAAGTGAAACGCCTCTCAAACTTGAGGCCCATCATGCACATCAGATCATCTCCTCAAAATAGTCGCTGAGGAATGTGCACAGAGCCAAATAGACGCACCTTAGAATAATGCTTCTCTGAAAAGAAGCCTGATAGACTCGGTTATCCGAGGCCTGAATGACATAAAGCTGGGCACATCAGTTGGTTTGCCGATACCTAGGCGTCGCGAGTCGCTTTTAAAGGTATCGTTATGAAAAGAATGTTAATCAATGCAACACACACTGAAGAGTTGCGTGTTGCCCTCGTTGATGGCCAGAAACTCTACGATTTAGACATCGAGAGCTTGGCAAGAGATCAAAAGAAATCAAACATTTACAAAGGAAAGATAACTCGAGTCGAGCCTAGCCTCGAGGCCGCTTTTGTTGATTTTGGCGGCAATCGACATGGATTTCTTCCCCTTAAAGAGGTCTCTAGAACCTACTTCACAAAGGGAGGCGCGGACAATAAAGGCCGCCTCAACATTGGTGATGTCCTAAAAGAAGGGCAGGAAATCATTGTTCAAGTGGACAAAGAGGAACGCGGTACCAAAGGCGCCGCATTGACCACTTTTTATAGTTTAGCCGGTCGCTATCTCGTTCTTATGCCTAATAATCCTCGTGCTGGAGGCATTAGTCGAAGAATCGAAGGCGATGAACGTGACGACTTAAAAGACGCGCTTGCCACACTAGAAATCCCCAAAGATATGGGAGCCATCGTTCGAACCGCCGGTGTCGGTAGAACCGCGGAGGAGCTTCAATGGGATTTAAAATACCTATTGCAATTAGCTGAAGCAATTAAAATTGCCGTCAATGATCGGCCTGCCCCGTTCTTAGTTTATCAAGAAGGTGATGTCATCACTCGAGCTGTGAGAGATTACATGCGAGATGACATTGGAGAAATCTTAATCGATACCGATGAAGCGCTAGAGCAGGCGCAATCCTTCGTGTCGCAAGTCATGCCTCACCTTAGCGCCAGGGTCAAACGTTACACGAGCGATGTCCCCCTTTTTAACCGGTATCAGATCGAGGGACAGATAGAATCAGCTTTCCAGAGAGAGGTCAGACTACCTTCGGGCGGATCAGTTGTTATCGACCCGACAGAAGCATTGGTGTCGATCGACATTAATTCAGCGCGTGCGACAAAAGGATCGGACATCGAGGAAACGGCACTCAATACCAACTTAGAAGCTGCCGACGAGATTTGCCGACAATTGCGATTACGAGACATTGGCGGTCTTGTCGTGATCGATTTTATCGACATGTCTTCGACGAAAAATCAGCGTGCAGTTGAAAATCGCATGAAAGATGCGCTTGAAGTTGATCGCGCGAAAATTCAAGTGGGACGAATATCAAGATTTGGCTTGCTCGAAATGAGTCGGCAACGGTTACGCCCATCTCTTCGAGAGATCAGTCACATTGTCTGTCCTCGGTGCGAAGGTCTGGGAACGATCAGAGATATTGAATCGAGCGCGCTATCTTTGCTCCGATTGATTCAAGAAGAAGCTTTGAAAGATTCAAGCGCCGAGATCAGAGCTTTTCTGCCTGTTGCAGTGGCAGCGTTTGTTTTAAACGAAAAACGGCAGATGATTGCGGATATCGAAACACGAAATGGTGTTCGTGTTGTCGTCATCCCGAGTGCAGAGATGCAAACCCCGCATTACAGGGTTGAGCGTTTGAGGAGCAATGATATCGAAGAGAGTGAGGCCAGTTACGTCATCACTCCGGTTGTCGAGGAGGAGCCCTCGGAGCCTGGCATCGACCTTCGTCCTTCGGTTAAAGAGACAGCTGCGGTTGCAGTGGTGCGAGATGATCCCCCTGCCCCTACCACGCCTACAGAGCCTCCGACGAATCATGAAGAGCCCAAGGCCGCTGTCGCTAAGCCAGTAAAACAAAAACGCCGTCAAAGTCGACGCAAAACCAATCGGCCTTCAGAATCAGTTATCGATCGACTAATCGCCCTGATATTCGGTCGAAAGAAAACAAAATCCAATCGTCCAAAAGCTAAATCAAAGGCGCAGAAGCCAGCGAAAACAACCAAAACCTCAAATGCTCAGGTAGCTAAAGCCGAAGTCGACGCCAAGCAGGCGCCAGAGGCCCCGAAGGGCCAGACCAGCCAATCACCCGGCAAGCCTGCTGCTCAGCGAAAAAGGCGGAGGAATACAAGATCAGAATCTGACTCAAGCGCTGTAGAAACTAAAGTCGCAGCATCCAGCGAAACGCTCAATACAGAGCGCGGCTCAGAAGATGGTCAAACCTCCAACGATAAGAGGGACCGAGGAAATCGAGAACGCACTGGGCGAAGACGTCGATCTCGGGCCACCGCGCAAGACGGCGGTGCTGATTCGGCCCGCACGGTTGTTGAGACCACAGCTGATGACAGTAATGACGTCGAACAGAACATTGCTGCACCCGCTGACGGCACCGCGGGCGAGGCGCTTGTCGATGGGGCAGTATCCGCTGCCACAAACGCCGGATCAAGTTCAGGTCAGCATCATTTAGACAGCGTCCGCGACCTGTCTACTGATCAAAACAGCTCTAACAATGATGTCGATACGGCCGTAGCTAGTGAAAACTCAGTGCAAGGCGTTAGCGACGTTGTTACGGAGGTCGCGACACCATCGAGCTGGGGTTCTGCTGCCAATGATCCTAGAATTGCTCCCAAACCGGTGAGCCAAAGCCCGGTTCTTCAGGACGCGCCGCCGGCTCCACCAAAACCCGTATTACCGTACGTGCCCACAGAATATGATGAGACCCATCCGAGTCGTTGGCTTCGTGCCAGCAATGATCCTAGAGCTGTTTGACTGGGATCCCGATAAGGTGGCTTCAAGGGTCCGTCGTATTTTGCGGCGAACCTTTGAGGCCCTGAGGTTCGACCTCAAGCTGAACGCCAAACTGCTCCCGAACCTCTGAGCGAATGTAAGCAGCCAACTTTAGGATATCTGCGAGGGTCGCTTGACCGGTATTTTCAAGAACTAATGCGTGCTTTGAAGAAATCCGTCCGCCTCCTATCTGCGTTCCCACTAGACCTGCCGCTTCGATCAAAGCGGCCGCCGATACCTTAAACCGATTATCGACTGAGTACGCGCGGACGCCTTTTGATAGCAAATCCTGAGCGAGAGACTCTGTGACGAAAGGGTTTTTAAAGAAACTGCCGGCATTGCCTCTGACTCGGTAGTCTGGCAGTTTGCGATTACGAATATTAAGCACCGCATCGCGTAGGGCGTACCCAGAAGCAATGTCTGATTCGGGTAAGTGGGCGAGGTCTGGATACTCAAGAACAGGAGAAAAGCGGCGGCTGAGTTCCAGTACTACTTTCGTAATCAAATATTGTCCGGACTGATCTGTTTTAAAATAACTCGTTCGATATCCAAACCGGCAAGCATCTTGGTCGAAAAAAGAAATCTGTTTATTAACAAGATCAAAAACCTCAACGCCGACAATCACGTCACTGAGTTCAACGCCGTAAGCCCCAATATTTTGCATGGGTGCAGCGCCTACCGTTCCAGGAATACCTGATAAATTCTCAAGACCAAACAGATTTCGTGCCAATGTGATTTGAACCAACTCATCCCACTCAAGCCCTGCACCTGCTGTAACTCGAGCGCCATCGATTTCTACACCCCGATCTCTGCTACTGAGCACGATCCCGTCAATCCAAGTGTCTAACAGCACATTGCTTCCGGAACCTAAAGGAAAAATGTTGAGGCAATCCCTCTGCGCAAGTTCAAACAGAGCGCTCAAGTCTCGCGCCGTTTCGAACGTTCCCCCAAAGCGCGCGAAAGATCTTAGCCCCAGCGTATTACGAGATGTTAGGTCAACATTAGTGTAGACAGTTAATGACATAGAGCGATCCGATAAAGCGGTTAATAAATGAACCGTGTATACTCACTGCGGTTAACTATAGGGGAATCACATGCAATTAAAAGATAAAGTTGCGTTCGTCACTGGCGGCGCGTCTGGTTTGGGTAGAGCCACTGCCGAGAATTTTATTAACGCCGGCGCAAAGGTCGTTTTGTTCGACCTAAACGAAGAAAATGCTGAAAAAACAGCAACCGAACTTGGCAGCAATGCCACTTTTGCAGCCGGTGACGTCGCTGATGAAGCATCTGTGACCGCCGCGATCGAGAAGGGTTTGAGTACCTTTGGCGCAATCCATATCAACATAAACAGTGCTGGGATTGGTGCGGCGGCTCGCACTTTGGGCAAAGATGGCCCTATGCCGATTAAAACATTTGAATTTATTGTCCGAGTTAATTTGATCGGAACTTTTAATTGTTTGAGACTTTGTGCGGACGTTATGCAGAAGAATGATGTCCAAACAGAAGATGGTGAGCGTGGCGTCATCGTCAACGTCGCGTCAGTCGCCGCGTTTGATGGCCAAATTGGCCAAGCCGCCTATAGCGCGAGTAAAGGTGGCGTCGCAGGAATGACGCTTCCCATAGCAAGAGATTTATCCCGCACGGGGATCCGGATTGCCACGATCGCGCCAGGTATTTTCGAAACACCAATGATGAAATTTGCACCGCCACAGGTTCGAGAACCACTCATCGAAATGACCCAGTTTCCGAAACGGCTTGGGCAACCAGAGGAATTTGCTCAAACCGCCGCATACATTGTCGAATGCGGCTACATCAATGGCGAGGTTATTCGTCTTGATAGCGGTATTCGAATGGCTCCGAAATAATCCAAAAAGCGCTGTTCCATAGGCCGACGCACCCCGCTTTTAGTAGACGCAAAGAGCGGGGTTTTTTGTCCGCCAGAACCGAATTGATAGGAACATTGCTGATCTGTCTTTCGCAAAACCTGACTATTGCGAAAGAATTCGGCATACGGTGGAGGCTTTGTAGCTTCCACTCTCTCGATCTTTTAAACATCGATCATCCGCCCCGGATATATTCAGACGCCCCACGTCAAGACTACCGAGAGAAATTAGAATTTTGTGCTCATTTCTTTCAGGAGTTCTGCCAACTTCGAGCGCGTAAAAGGCTTCGAGAGTACCGGCACATTTGCTGGCAAGACCTCACCCCTCCTGGTTAACTCCCTCAGATCACCGCTGGTTATGGCCAATTTAAGGTTCGGGAAATCACGCTTACAGAGCGCTATAAAATGAAGGCCGTCCCGTTGCTCTGGTATTCTCAAATCAGAGATCAAAATGTCAACTGGCTTTGATTCATCCATTAGAGCTCTTTGCGCTTCCTGAGGGCTTGCGACATCAATGGTCGAATATCCCTCCGCTTCTAGATAACTTTTAGTAATAAATCGAACATCATCATGATCATCAACTAAAAGAACCCGGTTTTTTTTGAGCGCCGATTGTGATTGGTTGATTGGAACAGACGCCCTCGTCTCTCCATCAGAGGAGCGCTTTTGCGACAGACCCCTGAAGTGTGGTGACCCAACGGCGGGCCTTTCGACCTCTGGCTCGCTTAGCAGCTCTGAAGTTGTCGCCTCGGCGACTGGCAAGTAGATGAAAAAGGTTGTTCCAAAGCCCAACACGCTTTCCACCCTGATGTGGCCCCCGCTCTGGGCAACAAACCCGAAGACCATCGCCAAGCCCATTCCTGTGCCCTTCGTTTTCGTCGTGTAGAAGGGTTCAAAAACCCTCTGAACAACTGCTTCGCTCATCCCCTCACCATCATCCCGAACAGACAACACAACAACTTGCTTACCTTTGAGTTCATCAGGCAAAAAAGACGCGATATCTTTCGTGCTAACTGCATTCAAAGCGAGGTTGACGTTTCCGCCCTCCGGCATTGCATGACGGGCATTGACAATAAGATTGAGCAGAGCGCTGTTGAGCGCCGAGATATCCAACCGAGTCAGTATTCGCTCAAGATTCGAGTTAAAATTGATTGAAACTTTTTCTCCGGCGGCCTGTTCAAGAAGTGGTAAATTTCGGCGTACTGCTTCGAAGAGATTGATTACTTGAGGATCAAGGTCCTGTTTTTTAGCAAAAGCGAGTAACTGCCCTATCAAGTCAGCCCCTTGCTCGGATGCGCGTTCTGCAATCGCTAAACTGCTTTTTACCTGGGCCGAGGCAAGGTCAGATGATCCTTTAATGGTATCGATCGCGCCTTGTATCAATTGGAGTAAGTTATTGAAATCATGCGCGACACCCCCCGTCAATTCACCGAGTGACGTCAGCTTTTGCGCATGCGCTAAATTCATCTCTAATCGCTTACGACCACTCATATCGCGAATAAAAGATAAAAGCAGCCTCCTACCTTCTAAATCAATGCTCGAGGATGTGCTTTCGACGGGAATTTCATCGCCATTTTTTGAGATTAAAATAGATTCACGCTGATGCGCCCGGATCTTCGACACAATTCGAACACGCTCGAACCACTCCGTTCGATCTAGGCTAGGACTGATATCAAATACTCCCAGTGTGAGTAATTCCTCTTGGGTATAGCCAAGAAGCTCAGTCGCGGCATCATTGGCATAAACGATTTCTCCTTCGCCCTGGGCAAATAATACGCAGGCATCGCCAGCGCCATCGAGGATCGATTTTAGACGCTGCTCATTTTCCTCTATCTGGGCCATTTGGAGGCGTTGTCGACCCAAACTTTGATTGATCCCGTGAACCAAAAGTCCAATCTCGTCAGCTTCATGTCCCTGCGGTATGCCCAGACCTTGCTCTTCAGCAGATGCTGATTGGAGCCCCAGCACCACTTGTCGAAGGGGGAGAATCAATAGATAACGCAGACTTAGGACCAAGACAATTAAAGTCAAAAATGTTCGTAAAACTCCGATCCAAAACAGTTGGCGAGAGCGCTCAGCAAAGCCAGAGAGACCGCGCTGTTGATTGATTGTCAGATGCAACCTACCCACAGCTTCTGCCTTAGTTGCTGACATCTCGGGTGTAGAAAAAAGGGCGATGGACTGATCGAAAGAATTTTTCGGCAGCAGAAAGGAAACAATGGGTGTCCGAGCTAACGGCTCTTGAACAACTCTCTCAAACAAAATACTGCCATTGGCGTCTTCGATAATCAGCGCTTCAATTGTTTTGTTGAGCATCAATCCTTCAACAATTTGCGAGATCATAAGGAGGTTGTTTTGATCAATTGCTCCGGCAATTAGCGGCGCGCTGTTAAACGCCGCTTGATCGACTCGCTCGATATTTGCGTTCAACTCATTCAGCAAGTCAAAGTAAGCTCGCCCTAGATTGAAAATCAATGTGATCCCCACGATCACCACCAGAACAATCAAGGTGACGCGGTTCGCTAACGATTTAGAGATCATCAAGTTTTGACGCCTTCGTTACTTGTATAGGCCATCATACCTTGCGAGCTATCGACAACTGGTTGGGCCTTTTAAGCCCTGGGGCATCGTGCTTTTCACGCTTCCGAAAGCGCGCGAACCACCTGAGGAAAAACGTTCTCTGCAATTCGACGAACCTCATCATCAGTTCGGTCTTGAATAGGATGCTCAACAAATAGCTGATAAGGATGGAAGCCAAGCGAATCGCCTTGCGCCTCTGCTGCCTGCTCAAATTCTACAGTCGCCACAAAGGCTCCAGGAAGTCCTCGGCGATCCAAATCTAAAATGTCATGCAAACTGCACGACGTGCAAGAGCCTCAGTCTGCTAACGCTTCGAGGACAGCATCGCATGAACCCGCAATTTCTTGTCGAAGGGCATCAGGCGCAACGCGCGTAAAAGTTGGCTTTTTGAATCGCTTTGTTTTTGCGCCGTGTTGAAGCAGCAAATCCTCTATCCGGTCGATAAAAACATCCCCCCTAGGCTTAGCTATATCTAGCAGCCCAATTGTTTTTCCAACCAACGCGTTGAGCCTTGGTAATGGCTGCCGTCCTTCGGGTTGTAATTCAGAAGTTGGGTCAAGTAATTCCATAGCGATCTCTCCTTATGCTAAAACAATTTCTCGGGTCACTGGCACGCTTCCCATACTACCACTGGCACCCCATCCAGCAATAATCGCTGAGAACAGGCCAGCACTGCCTCCAGCGCGTACGATATTGAGTCCATCCGGTCTGAATTTACACAAAATTCTATCGCTGAGCCCGACCGGAATTCCTTCAGAGATCCCTCCTGCACCCTGAATGAGCTCTTCTCCGGGAATCATCAAAAGCTCCAACAGCCTTGATTTCAATTCCTGCTTAGACCAGCCACCCTCCCTGAAGACACGTTCATGCTCGGGGGAAACGACCAGAAAGGCGTCAGAGCCCATCACCATTTTCGGATGACCAATCACACGTAAACCGCTAGCAAATGAGCGACATAGAGACTCAGGTGTTCTTGATTTTTGATCGACTAGGCCCTGCATCCCATCTGCAGCAAAAACAGTCACAGTTGATGTTTCTTTGGAGAATCCTCGCTCTATCGAAAGAGAATCCCAACACGAATTAACTTCATCCTCTGCGAAGCAAAAAGTGTACTTGCCCGGGTTGCCTAGGGCCGCTCGGTCGACACCTCCAGGTTTTCCGCCGCCGACATTCCGAATTAGAAGTTGCAAAGCTCTTCCAATAGTCGCGTTCGCACGATTGCCCTGCCCCAAAGCATTTCCACCAGAATTCATGCCAATCGAACGAGAAAGTGGACCATTGACGATCAATAAAGGACCCGAAAAATAGGTCGTCGCCAAGAGGCCGTGCATACAAAATTGATCTTCCAAGACCGCCTCGACCGCAGTGATTACGACGGGTAGATATTCCGGGAGACAACCCGCTAAAACAGCGTTAATTGCAACTTTTTCTATCGTGCAGACCGCATAGTCGGGGGGCACGCGTCCGATCACCTCAGCCGGCTCACGATGAGTGCCTTCTAGCATTCTCATCACTCGCTCAGGCGTCGGTGGCACAACCGGCAGGCCGTCACTCCAACCTTGATCAAATCCAACCTCAAGCTCGTCAGCGTGATCAAAATTCAATCTCCTTGAGCGCAGCCGCTCAGGAGCAAATCGAGCCGCCAGCTCGGCCTGGCGGCCTGGATCATGCGTCATCGATCCACATCCCGGCCTAAACTTGGGCAAGTCTGTATCAAATTCAATCCCTAGCAGTCCGGACCATGCTGTCTCGTCCCAGCCAAAGATTCTGGAGGACTCTTGGCCGTCACGCATCACAATCAGCGTCGGAACAATTTCAATATTCAGCTTAAAGCTCTGCTCTAAACTTTCATCGAAGGTGACCGGTACGTTAGCCGGAAAGGATGATGAATCCTGGCAGATCACCTCGAGCTTATGCGCCTTAGCAATCTGAGGAACTAGGGGTTCTATCATGAGGCAAGTCTCACAACCTTGCTTCATCACCAGTTTAAGCTCCGTCATTTATTCACTCCCTGAAAATTAAGCCTCGCCCGCTTTAAATCATCTGCGGTGTCAACGCCTGGTGGAACCTTTGAAGCAGCTTCTAGGACATGAATCGATCTTCCCCGCTGGAGCGCCCTAAGCTGTTCAAGTTTTTCTATATTCTCGAGCTCTCCAGTGGGCCAAGTGACAAACTCTTTCAGGAATTTAACGCGATAAGCGTACAGGCCAATGTGTCGAAGATACGTTGAATTGTTTGAGGGGGTCAGCCCATCTCGATCAAAGGGAATAGTCGCGCGACTGAAGTACAGTGCCCTGCCACTTTTGGTAATGACTACTTTCACACTATTGGGGTCGGATAGCGTTTCGCTGCTTTCAAATCTGCAAGCCAGCGTAGCCATATCAGCACCAGACGCCGCAAGCCCCTCGGCAACTTGATCGATACATTCCGGCGGCATCAAGGGCTCATCACCCTGCAAATTGACGACAATGGTTTCGGGATCCAAAGATAAAGACACTGCGGCTGCCGCCAGCCTATCCGTTCCAGATTGTAGCGAAGGTGAAGTCATCACTGTTTCGCAATTAGAGCGCTGCAGCACTTCAAAGACAGCCTCATGATCAGTTGCGACAATGGTGCTACTGGCTTTACTCTTTTGAGCTTGCTCGACGACTCGCTGGATCATTGGCTCGCCACAAATATCTGCGAGCGGTTTCCCAGGCAGGCGTTGACTATGCCATCGCGCAGGAATAATCACCACAAACGAAGTGGTCACGCTTGGGAGTCTGCCTGATCTTCAACGACGACATTCTCTTGAGTCGAGCGTGCCTCACTTGGGAGCATGACAGGAATGTCATCGCGAACAGGGTAAGCAAGATGATCTCTTGGGCAAATCAACTCTTCATCGTGAGGCTGATAATCTAATGATCCTTTACAGATTGGGCAGACTAAGATTTCAATTAAACGTTTGTTCAAAGCCATCATTACCTCTTAAATCCAATTGCCAGATTGCTTCAATTAAAGCACACATACGGTGTGTTCGTCTTTGCCGCTCCGCGCGCATCGTCGCACCCCTCGACTAGTCAGAGCCTAGTCGAGAAACCATCGCAGCCTCTATTTTCTCAAGCAATTGCCCGGGCAAATCAACCCGGACCTTAAGGACATAAATTGGGACACGAATCATCGAAAAATCGAGTCTTTTGCATCGATGAAAGTCCTTGTCTGTAATTACAATAGGCAACTCGTCTCCAAACTGGAGGTCATCGTCGCTCAAGGGTGCATGATCAGGCCATGGATGTTCTAAAACCTCCGCCCCTAAAGCTGTTAACGTCTCAAAAAAACGCTTAGGATTTCCGATACCTGCAACTGCTCGCACCTTTTGTTTTGATAGTCGACTGAGCTCGACTGGCTGATGGCTCCTCGCATCAATCATCCTCTCTGGAATCATGGAAATTGAAAACGCCTCTGGTGGCGCAACACCCCATTGATCAACGCCATTGACCAAAACGACATCTACCTCGCGCAAACGCGTTACCGGCTCGCGTAAAGGGCCCGCTGGCAGCAAAAGACCGTTGCCAATCCCTCTTGCGCCATCGATGACAGCGACCTCAAAATCTCGTCGAAGCTGATAATGCTGCAGACCATCGTCGCTCAAAATAATGTCACAGTCGGTGTTATCGACTAAATATTTAGCAGCGAGATTGCGGTCTCGACAGCAAACAACCGGAGCACCCGTTTCACCGACCATCATCAGCGGCTCATCACCTGATAGGGCTGGATCAGACCCCAGTTCTACTAACAATGGAGATTGATTTTCACCGCCGTACCCCCGAGAGATGATACCTGGTCGTCGTCCCTGCCCCGATAACCATTTTGTTAGCGCAATAACCACAGGTGTCTTACCAGTACCGCCAGCCGTAATATTGCCCACCACAAGCACTGGAACTGGGCATTGATATCTCGAAGCGTCCGTTAAGGAGCGCCGGCGCCTAAAATCGCTGATGCGCCCAAAAAGCCAGCTGAGTGGTCTTAATAGCTGCATCCATCGTGAGGCTTTGTCATACCAGAGTGATGGAATGACTAAAAGAGACCTACTTAAGGACCCTTGTGCAGGCACCTGAGACGAACCCGCGTCTGGAGTTGACGCCGATGACTGTGGTAACGGGTCAACACTTGTTTGAGGCGACCGATAGAATTCAGCGTAGCGTTCGCCCAGAGCCAGCAAACTTTCATGTGTCCCCTGCTCTTTTATCTCACCATCATCTAACACAAGTATACGGTCTGCCTTCTCAATCGTGCTTAGGCGGTGCGCAATGACTATCGTCGTCCGGCCTTGGACAACTCTGTCAAGCGCGGCTTGGATCGCGCGCTCTGATTCCGCGTCAAGGGCTGAGGTTGCTTCGTCAAGAATCAGAACCGGCGCATCTTTCAGCAATGCCCGTGCGATCGCGATCCGTTGCCGCTGCCCGCCAGAGAGCAGCACGCCATTATCACCCACTTCTGTCAATCGCCCTCGCTCAAAACCTTCAATAAAATCGTGTGCCTGAGCATCCCTAATGGCTCGCTCAATTTCTTGATCCGATTTTTGACTGAGACTCCCGTAAGCAACGTTGCGTTCTATCGTGTCGTTAAACAATGTAATTGTTTGGCTTACGATCGCCATATGCGATCTCAGATTAGCCCGACTATAATTCTTAATCGACATGCCATCTAAAAGGATTTCTCCCGAGGTTGCTTCATAAAACCGAGGGATTAAGGCCGCTAACGTCGATTTTCCACCACCACTTGGTCCGACCAGCGCGACAGTCTCCCCGGCTTTAGCAATAAAAGAAATATTCTTGAGTACAGCGCCCTCTGCACCCGCATAGCCAAAAGATACATCTCGAAACTCGACCTCTCCGGCCACCCGATCCACAGTCCAATTGCCATTATCCGTCTCTATTGGCTCATCGATAACAGCGAACAAATCGGACGCAGCAGCGATTCCTTTTTGCACAATCGCAATAATATCGGTGAGCTGCCGGATTGGTTTCGCAATCAATCCACCTGTGGTAATGAAGGCGACCACGTCACCCGTGGACATCGAACCCCTTATCGAAGGTTCCAACAACAACCAAACTAATCCAGCAAGCACAACAGAAACAATTACCTGAATGACTGGCGTCGCTATTGCTGAAGTCATGACCATCTTCATCGACTGATTGCGGTTGAATTCACTGACCTTTTGAAATCGAGTGCGCTCGTAGTCTTCCCCAGAAAACGTCCGTACTTCGCGATATCCCTGGACCGCCTCAGAGGCTACTTGCGTGACATCGCCCACGGAGTTTTGGATTCGCTCACTGATGCGCCTAAATCTGCGGCCCGCTAGGCGCGCCAAGAGACCAATAACAGGCGCTGCAATCAAAAACAGCAATGTCAGTCGCCAGTTGAGATACAACAAGAAACCTAGGTACCCGATCACTGTTAAACCTTCGCGAAATAAGATTTTCACAGCATCTGTGGCCGCACCTGTGACTTGGGTCACATGGTAAGTGAGCTTGGCCACTAAATGGCCAAAAGGATGGCTGTCGAAAAAACTGCTCGGTAAATTGAGGAATCGCTCGAACAATTCAATTCGTAATTGATACACCATACTGTTGGCTGCAAATTGCAGAAAATAATTACCAACAAAGGTCCCGATTCCTCGAACAATCACAATACCGATGATCGCAAAAGGCACAAACCACTGGTTGTTTATCGAGCTAATATCGAAGTGCTCTCGAAGAAAGTTGCTCAACCAAGTGACTTGCGGCTGGCTTGAGTCTTGAAGCGAATCAACCAAATAAGCAACCAGTTGAACCACGCTGACATTGGCAAACGAATAGACCGCAAACCCAAACAAGCTTAAAAAAAATGCTGCCCAGGGTGTGTAACCCAGTAAGCGTCGATAAACCCAAACATCATTGGCTGAGGTCTGCTTCACAATGCTCGCCCTTGATCGGTTCTCAATGACTGCGTTCTGATCTGAACATTTGTGATTTCGGCTCTGGCCAAGATATCCAACACAGTAACCACGCTATGATGCGGTGTGTTGGCGTCAGCCATTAAGACGACCTCTTCGGGGCTTACGCCTTTGATCGCATTGAGTATGCCTGCCTCAATTGACGCAGAGTCGTTCTTAAGCAGTACTTGATCATTAATGGCATGAGTTCGGTCTCGAGATATGACGATCACCATAGGGTCATTTGCGAGAGCAGCGGTCGAAGAGGCCTCTGGCAATTCGACACTGAGCTGCGTTTCCATCCGGAACGAGGTCGAAACCATAAAAAAAATAAGCAATAAAAAAACAACGTCAATGAGTGGCGTTAAATTAATTTCTAATGGATCAGATCGTCGCTGAACAAATCGCATGATTAACGGCGCTGAGACAAGATTGGCGGGGATGCAGTAAAGACATGCTCAATTAACCTTTGAGCATCCTGTTGCATATCAACCGCAAGCTCATCAATCCGACGAGTCAGAAAACGATGCGCAAATAAACACGGAATTGCGACGCTGAGCCCCGCTGCGGTGGTGATAAGCGCTTCGGATATCCCACCAGCTAAAACCGCCGCATTGCCGGCGCCAGCAAGCTGAATCGCACTAAAAACTTTAATCATCCCAATGACTGTTCCAAGCAGCCCTAGCAAGGGCGCAATAGCGGCTAAGGTACCCAAAGTTGACAGATATCGCTCAAGGTCATGAACGACCTGAACGCCAGTGGTCTCAATACTTCGAAGCATCGGATCCCTGCCTTGATCCCTCTGAGCAAGGCCAGCTGCAAATATTTGACCTAAGGGCGAGTTGAGTTGGAGTGCGCTGAGCGATTGATCAGTGAAATCATGATTCAAATCGCTAACCACCTTTGACAACAACAACCGAGGCGCGACTGCTTCGCGCCTAAGACTCCAAAGTCGCTCGATGCAGATCCCTACAGCCACGATCGAGCAGAGTAGAATCGGAACCATCAACCAGCCACCGGATTTCAACAATTCAAGCACGCACCACTCCCCAGAAATCTCCGTCAGACTTTAGCACAAAGCCTAATGATTCTTAGCAGGTCTCACGGTTGGTTTAGGCAACGATCTTCGCATCATAAAGCCGACCAATGTGCGCCGTACTCAACCCAAGATCCTCTGCCAATATCTCCTCGGTATGTTGGCCTAGCACCGGCGCCGTGAGCGCACCTAAATTTGACACTTCAGAGAAGCGGATTGGACTGCTCGGCGCGAGATATTCGCCGATGCCGGGTTGACTGACAAGCTCAAAGAGGGGGTTACTGACGGAGCAATCTGGATCCTCATGAACCATCTCCATAAAAGACCGATAAGGTCCATAGCAGACACCCGCATCGACTAAAGCAGCCTCGATATCAGCCGCATTCCTGGATGCAAACCATGGCTGTATAAGTTTCTCTATGCGCTCCCGATGAACGAATCGTGCACCCTCTTCTTCAAGGGCAATACCTTCCTTGTTTGCGAGCTCGGCAATGGCCACAGCAGTGTCGGTCGCTTCAACGATCGAACGCCATTGACGCCCGGTCAACCCAACGAGCATAAAACGCTTTCCATCCTGGGAGACAAAATCTTTACCAAACGCACCGTAAAGAAAATTACCACTGCGCGCTCGATCCACATCGTTAACCATCACTTCCGCAATGTTGCCCAAATGCCCTGCCGTTGCCAGAGCCACGTCTTTGAGGGCAATTTCCACGAGTTGACCCTGACCGGTCAGGCGTCTGTGCCGCTCGGCGGCCAAAAGCGCAGTTGCAGCCATTTGTCCAGTTATATTGTCCCATGCCGGAAGTAAATGATTTGTGGGTGCAGATTGATCCTCAGCGCCTGTTGCATTTGCAAACCCGACAGCACAATTGACGGTGTAATCAACCGCTGAGCCGCCCTGTCTGTCGCCCAGAATATTAATGTAGACGAGGTCTTGGCGGTGGGATTTGAGATTTTCAAACGAAAGCCAGCCTTTTGCGGGAAAGTTGGTCAAGAACAGTCCCGCATCTGGCCCTGGTCTTGCGATCAGGTTTTGAAGGAGTTCCTGTGCTTCCTTGTGCCGGATATCAATTTGAATCGAGCGTTTACCTTTATTCATACCAGCCCAAAATAAGCTATGGCCTTCTTTTGTAATTGGCCAACGATGATAATCTAGACCACCACCAATGGGATCAAAACGAATAACATCGGCGCCCAACTGAGCCAGTGTCATGCCACCAAGTGGTGCAGCAATAAAAGCGCTACCTTCGACGACTTTCATTCCCGAGAGGATGCCAAGCGTTGTATTCATAGAATCGCTGCCTTTTTTGATCGTTGATTTCTTATTATCTGGCTGGCGCGTGAATGACCAACGTGCAGGTTCGACATGACGGCTCCTATCCTCGGGAGCATGAAACTGCGAGCTGCCAGCCAACCACAAGGCGCGAAGTCATTACCCCGGTAACAACACAGCGAGGGACCAAGCGAGGACCTTGGAACTTTCAACTTGGGAGGGAGCCTCGGGACCTCGTTCAGCGAACACCTCGACTGAAAGTTTTGCAACTTGGGCTCCCATCACTGTATTGACCTCATCGACCTTAATACTTGTTTTTAGGATGTCTTCCTCAAAGACCGGGCCAACATGATCACATCGATACCATGCAAGGATCTGCAACAAATGAGGCAACGCTAAGGTAAGATGTTTAGAGGCAACCGCGATGGTATGGCCCCCATAGACCAAACGCTTGCCATAGACGCTGCGGGAGGCATCCGTATGCGTCATCGCTAAGTTCAGCGTCATCCGAACCAGCTCAGGGGCTGATGTAACCGTATCGGCCGCTTCAACCATCAAGTGGTCGCCCGCCAGCAATCTCGCTTCCAAGGCATGAGGATAGCGCGCGGTATAGGCTGAAAAATCCCACGCAGGAAGATTTCGCTCAATGTCCGCATCGAGCAAAATCTCCGGCATAACTGAAAAATCATCACAATGTCCCGTATCGGCATCAGGGTCGCGGCAGGGAATCATTGGGCAGCGCCAGAAATGTAAAACCGTTTGTTGATCCTGATTGAGAACATGAATCTCAAGGCCAACCATTCCTGAAGCAGCTCGACCCTTTTTGATCGTGTTTTGCTTGAGCGCCACAACTTTAGTGCTCGTTGTGAGCGTGTCCCCAATGAAAACTGGCGCCTTAAAATGCAGGCCTCGATAGAACAAATTACCCAAAACCCGCTGGCTAGGAATTGTACTTTGACCAATCGCAATATTGCAGACCAATGCGGCGTTCGCCAAAAGTTGTGGCCGGCCCGTGACCGCTTGAGTGAGCGGTAAATCGATGGCGAGTCGACTTCGGTCACCAAAGAGGCTCTGATGCCATGCCGCCATCCCGTCCGTAATTGTGACAGACGGAACATCTGAAAAATCCTGCCCAATATAAAAATCTTCAAAATAAGGCGCTGAAATCACTGAGAGCATCCTCTCGTGGACACCGGCCACAACTCATGGACAGCATCCTCCCTCACCACATAATAAAAGTCATGCAAGTTAACTGTCGGATCACAATGCGGCGCAATTAATTTCAATTTGTCTCCAAGACCGAGGTCAACTGAAGGATTATCCAGTCGGACAATGCCATGCTCGTCACCCCCCCAAAAATACGTCAGTCCTTCGATCTCTAGAAACTCCGGGGGCATTTTGTCCGATGCAAGCGACTTAAACCCAGCATCAACGGTAATGGCCCCTGTTTTAGGTTGGCTAATCGCCGTCACTAAGACGCTAAGCGCAATTTCGAACCGATCAAAAACAGGCCCATGTCGACTCTCGATATCACGATACTCGATGTCCATAAACGCATAGGATCCAGCTTGCACCTCATTGAGGAAGCCAAGGTCTTCCTCGAATTCAATCGAACCCGTGCCTCCCCCCGAAATCAAATGGATCTCATAGCCCGCACCTTTGAGCAATGACTTGGCTTTTTCGCCGAAACCAAGCGCTCTTTCATAGCGCGCCAATCGTTTTTCAGCTGATTCAACATGCATGCAGTGACCCGCATAAACTTGCAGGCCCCAGAGCTCAAGATGATCACAGGACTCATGAATTGTTTCCGCTAACTCCAAAAGACCTGCCTCGGGCGCAATTCCAGTACGACCTAGCCCAGGATCTATGTCGATTAAAACCTTCAGTGGGTGAGTCTGCCCACCAGACATCAGCGCCTGATTTAGCGACAGCGCAGCGTCCATGGCATCTACGACAACCATGAGCCCTCGATTCTCCTTAGCAAGCTTCGCAGCACGATCCAGCGTCCTCACATCTCTGACCGGTGATGTAATTAGAATCTCTTCAACGCCAGCACGCTGCATGACTTCTGCTTCTGAAACCTTAGCGCAACAAATACCCGAAGCTCCGTGAGCAAGTTGAAGCTGAGCAATGATAGGAGACTTATGCATTTTGCTGTGCGGACGCAGCGCTAGACCGGCAGATTGGGTCAATTCGGCCATGCAGCGAAGATTACGAAGCAATGCTGCTTCGTCCAGCAAAAGCGCTGGCGTTGGAATTTCGGCGATCGGTATGGGCACATCAAGTACTATCGGCGCTATTGGCCGATTCTCCGTCTCTCCCGCTAACCATCGATCAAAGTCCATGAATATCCTCTTCATTACAGTCTTGTGTTTGGCAGGAATCACTCCGCTCAACTTGTAAAGTAACATGGTGTATCGAAAATTGTTGCGCCAAAGTAGCACTCACCATTTCGTAACCATTTGGTTTATCCCATAACGGAGAATCTGGCATCACGAGATGCGCGGTCAAACAATTCTCTTGGGTGCTCATTGCCCAAATGTGCAAATCGTGTACAGCCGTGACACCTGGAATGCCTTGCAAAAAAGCAGTAACCGCTGCTACGTCGATATTCGGGGGGACGGCATCAAGTATGAGTCGCAAAGCGTCGGTGAGCATGCGCCAGGTCATCATTAAAATGAACGCAACAATGATGAGCCCCACCAAAGGATCGATCCAAAGGGCACCGGTGAAATAGATAATCAGGCCGCTAATAACAACGCCGGCCGATATCAACGCATCGAAGGCCAAATGGAGAAACGCGCCTTTAATATTTAAATCGTGGTGGCTTTGTTTGATGAACAGCAGCGCTGCACCGCCGTTGATTAAAATGCCCACCAGCGCAACCAACACAACCAATTCGGCATCAACAGCAGCGGGCTGCCAAATTTTTTCAAGGGACTGTACCGCGATATAAAGCGACGCCATAACCAACACCACAGCATTGATTAACGCTGCAAGAATTGTGGTTCGCCGGTACCCGTAACTAAACCTTGAACCCGCTTTTTTTGTGACGAGATAGCTTGCGAACCAAGCCAGAACAAGGCCGAGCACGTCACTGAGATTATGTCCAGCGTCTGCTAAAAGGCCAACGGACTCAGCTTTAAAGGCGAGGATGGCTTCAAAGATGGTGAACAATAGGTTGGCCGCAACCGCGCAGCCAAAGCTTACATTCATAGCGCCATGCGTGGGGATGCTAGCGTGAACATGGCGATGATCATGACTATGACTGTGACTATCGCTCACGAAACACTGATTCCTGATTCATGTGCCATCGATATCATCAGCTGCTCCAACGATAGAAATCTGCGACTTCATCAGCGATAGCGAGAGAGGCTGTTAGCCCGGGCGATTCAATGCCAAACAAGTTGACTAAGCCTGGGAACCCTGCCGTAGATTCCTCTTGAATTATAAAGTCTTTCGGAAGCTCATCAGGCCCTTGAATTTTCGGTCGGATACCAGCGTAACTCGGACTGAGAGAACCTTCTTTAAGTCCGGGGAAGTACTGGCGAATAGCCGAATAATAAGACTGTAATCGACTCGAATTCACGTCATATCGCTCTGAGTCAATGTATTCCACGTCTGGACCAAATTTCACCTGATCTCCTAAATCAATTGTCGCATGGATACCAAGTCCGGCTCCACTTTTTGGAGGTACCGGATAAATCAAATGATTGAATGGGTTTTTACCTGACATCGAAAAGTAATTGCCTCGACAGAAAAACATATTTGGTATGCGAGCCTGTGGTAATCCAACGATGCTATTTGCAACTCTAGTGGCTCCGAGACCTGCTGCATTGACGATTCGGTTGGCCGAAAAATGAAAAGGCTCCTTTTGATCCCCAATACTGACCGAGATACGATACCTTCCCTGCTCAAAAACGATCTGGGTGACTTCACTCTGTGCGCTCACAGCGCCGCCGTGCGCTTCTACTTCACCCTGCAGCGCAAGCATGTATTCATGAGCACTGACGATCCCAGTTGATGGCGATAGCAAACCTCCAACCGCGCATATTTCTGGCTCTAATGCTTGGATTTCACCCTGATCCAAGTCTTTTAGATCTGCGACGCCATTATTCGAAGCCTTTTTTTTGATCCGTTCGAGCTCATCTAAGTCATCCAAGGAAGTGGCCGCAATGATTTTGCCGCACCGCCGAAAACCAACGCCAAACTTTTCACAGAAAGCATAGAGCATGGATTTTCCAGATACACAAAGCCGTCCCTTCAACGAACCTTCTGCATAATAAATTCCGGCATGAATCACCTCGCTATTACGGCTACTGACTCCCTGTCCGATTGCAGTCTCTCGCTCTAGAACCAGGCATTCATGTCCATCCAGGGACAGTCGCCGAGCAATTGCCAAGCCAACGGCCCCAGCGCCTATAACCACTGTATCTATCTGCTCCAGCATTAACCCTTCGAGCTCATAACTTCTTCGTCACGATTATCTCAGGGCGAGGACCGAAGGTCGATCTTGGGAGCAACCTAAAATTAACTTTTAGTTAGGGAACGATTTATCGCAGAGCACCTGCATTTAGAGCCAGCAACCGTGTTTTTGAGCAAATTAGAATCAAAGAGTATTGTCACGAACCTAAAGATTTCGCGCTCTCGTTTGAGCACGATCTCAGTGAAATCAAACAGCAATGCTGAACGATGCATGCGGCAACCGTTCCTTGACGGTAGGCCAGCGATGCTTTTAGCTTTAACGAGGACCAGCGATTATTAAGAACTTAAACAACGATCCGGTTTGAACATTGATCTGCGATAAAATGCAGGATCTCAGAGCGGGAGCGGCACTTGCTTTTGTTGCAGTGGCTTGGTTCTCTGATCCACGCTTGATTTTACCGGCGGCTTACCTCGCACAGACTGCTGCGCGACCGGACTTTCTTGCAGCAAAGAGCGCAAATGTAAACAGATTAAACGCCCTGTCCGAACCTTGTCCTTAGAGAATTTCATACGTTTTGAGGCTTGCATCGCCAACTTAGAATAGTCCTTTTGTGGACTCATTGATCTAGCGGGACGCCGCTCAGGATCGATTGAGCGAAAGCTAACCGACTCATAGCCTTTACTTCGGCTGGCGCCCGGCATGCCTCGTCGCATTGAACCTCGCTGCTTGAGGGCACTACTGCCCATTTCAAAAGACTCTGGTTGAACTGCATTCAGCATTGTTGTTCTCCTTATCTGCCTCGAACGCCTTTATTTTTCTAGACGTTATGTCTGGCGTACCTTTTGTGCCTCTTCTCTTTATTGTTTCGCCTTGAGCGCGGGGCTTATGGCGCGACTCACGATGACCTAAGTGTTAACTGATAACTATCATAATGATCTGCAATTTATTGTTTTTGCTCACTGCCTGATCGCTGTACCTTCACATTTGTGTTCATAAGCTGAGCGCTTTGACTTAGCGCTTTTCTATCAGAACTCTTCAATTAAGGAACGCTCGATCAAGAGCCCCCCGATTAAGAACCCCTTGATTGATAGCTCCTGGATAAAAACCCTAGATATGCTTATTGTTTTCCAATCTCAAACTACTGATGGTTTGTACAGTATCATACTACTGTACGCACGTACAGCTTTATTTCCCTTTAAAAGTCAGCCCAGATTCTGACATTACGGCCTCGACAGATTCTGCCCGATCGAGATCGCCCGAAAGGATCGCTTCGGCTAAGGGGTTTTCGATCATGCGTTGTATCAGACGCTGCAATGGTCTTGCACCATACAAGGGATCAAAGCCAGCCTCAGCGATCAAAGCGAGCACTTCCTCATTGATGTGTAAGTCGATACCTTGCCCGTGCAAGCGTTGAACTAAACGTGCTACTTGAATTTCAGCAATTTTTTGAGTTTCGGTCTCAGACAAAGGTTTGAAAACCACACAGTCATCAACTCGGTTTAGAAACTCGGGCCTAAAATACCGCTTCACCTCATTCATCACAGCATCATGAACCTCATCCCGAGATGCCGACCGGACCATAGACTGAATCACATCAGACGCCAGGTTCGAGGTCATTATCAGCACGCAATTCTTAAAATCTACGGTTCGCCCTTGGCTGTCCGTTAATCTTCCCTCGTCTAATACTTGCAATAAAATATTAAAAACATCCGGGTGTGCTTTTTCTATTTCATCAAGTAAAACGACCGAATAAGGGCTTCTTCTAACTTTTTCCGTCAGGTATCCACCCTCCTCATGCCCAACATAACCCGGAGGTGCACCGATTAATCTTGAAACTGCGTGCTTTTCCATATATTCGGACATATCGATTCGTATCAACGCCTGGTGCGAATCAAACAAGCAATCAGCAAGTGCTTTTGATAGTTCCGTTTTACCAACGCCTGTCGGCCCGAGAAAGAGAAACGCGCCATGGGGTCGATCAGGATCAGATAACCCGGCTCGAGCACGTCTTACGGCATTCGCTACTGCTATAACTGCTTCGTCTTGACCCACAACACGTTCATGCAATTGCGATTCAAGATTCAAAAGCTTTTCTCGATCGCTGGTGAGCATCTTATGGACAGGTATACCAGTCCATTTCGAAACGATCTCAGCAATTTCATCTTCTGTGACACGGTTTCGAAATAACTGGGGCGCAGCTTTTGGCTGATTTTCAAACTGCTGGATCTTGCGTTCAAGCTCTGGAATCTTCCCATATTGCAACTCAGACATTTTCGTTAAATCGCTGAGCCGACGAGCGACTTCAAGCTCCTGTCGCGCACGATCCAGGGCCTCCTTGAGCCCTTGAGCACCCTGGTGGACTATCTTTTCATCGGTCCAGACGGCTTCTAACGATTTGAATTCAGCTTCAAGGACTTCGATGTCACTTTGCAGCTCAGACGCACGTGACTGGGATACCGCATCTGTCTCAGAAGCCAACGCTTTGTGCTCGATTTTCAGTTGAATTAACCGACGCTCCAGTTGATCCATTTCTTCTGGTTTCGAATCAATCTCCATTCTGATGGAGCTCGCGGCCTCATCTATAAGGTCGATTGCTTTGTCGGGGAGCTGACGATCCGAAATATAACGCTGAGATAATTCAACAGCAGCGATGATCGCGTGATCGTTAATATTGACGCCGTGGTGAAGCTCATAACGTTCCTTTAAACCGCGAAGGATCGCGATGGCATCCGAGGTGGAAGGCTCCCCGATTTGAACTCTCTGAAATCTCCGCTCCAGAGCCTTATCGGACTCTATAAACTGTCGATATTCATCAAGCGTCGTTGCACCCAAGCAATGCAAATCCCCTCTTGCAAGCGCGGGTTTGAGCATATTACCAGCATCCATTGAGCCCTCAGCACGGCCAGCTCCGACAACCGTATGCAGCTCATCAATGAACAAAACGATGTCTTTGGAGCGCTCCTCTAACGCGTGGAGGACAGCTTTTAAGCGCTCCTCAAATTCGCCTCGGAATTTTGCGCCCGCCACCAGCGCGCCAAGGTCGAGCGCCAGAATCGATTTGTTGCGTAGTCCATCTGGCACCTCATTGTTAATAATACGAAGTGCTAGCCCTTCTACTATTGCTGTTTTTCCAACTCCCGGAGCGCCAATCAGCACGGGATTATTTTTAGTTCGTCGCTGCAGGACCTGAATCGCTCGTCTAATCTCTGCATCACGGCCGATGACTGGATCTAATTTCCCGGCACGGGCCTGTTCGGTCAGATCGACGGTATACCGTTCGAGCGCTTCACGATCAGCATCGGTTGTTTCGTAACCTTTGGCTCTAGAGCCTCCCTTTTGATGAATCGCTCTATCGAGGGCATCAGGATTAAGCCCGGAGGCGCTGAAGATTCGTGACATGTCACTCTCATAATCAAACAAAGCCTGCAGAAGATGATCATCAGCGACGATATTGGCTTCTTTCTCAGAAGCGCGTTTTTGCGCCAGATTAAACCACCGCATCAGATCCGGTGATGCCTGTAATTCGCCCGTATTTTTTCCGACTTTAGGTAGCGCCGAGAGCGCCGCCGTCACCTGTGCTAATACTTCCTGCAGATCTATTCCCATCTGTCTCAACAGGATACCGGCGTGACTCGAGGGGTCATCCAGCAACGCCTTAACCACATGCATGGGTGTGAGTGCATGATGATCGAGTTGCACCGCTTGGGTTTGAGCATCGGATATCGCCATTTGCACCGCCGGCGTAAACTTTTCCATTCTCATAACTGACCTCTTCATCGAATTGTTTAACCTAATGAGACCGAGGTACTCACTGAAGGTATTTTTTCTTGCCGTCTGTATAATGCCTCTAAACGCAAATTCAAGGGGTGATGCCTGCCATCAACCTCGGTGCGAGCAATATCTATGACGCCACACTTCGACAAAAGCGCCAACACAGGCCTGAAGCATTTTTTGAATGCCGCGCGATTTTCTATCGCTGGCATTAAGACGGCGCTGAAGCAAGAATCGGCCTTTCGACAAGAATCAGCCGCCTGCATTGTATTGTTTCCACTGGCTTTTGTGATTTCTGAACATTTTATCACTGCTACAGCTTTGATCAGTATCTGCTTGATCGTGCTAGCCGTCGAGCTTCTTAACTCAGGCATAGAGGCCGCTATTGATCGATCTGGCCTGGAGTTTCATCCTCTGGCCAAGCAGGCCAAAGACTTCGGATCTGCTGCCGTTTTTTTAACGCTCATTGCCGCTGGAATCATTTGGTTCGCCGTGCTCATCGATTATTTGATGCGCGGTCCTGCATAGAAGAGATGTCCTCGTGAGCGATAAGATTTATATTACAGCGCCAGGCGCAAGCGCTTTGAGAGCCGAGCTCAGATATCTCTGGAAGGACAAGAGACCCAAAGTGACTCAACAGGTGGCTGACGCGGCCGCGTTGGGTGATCGTTCGGAAAATGCAGACTACATTTACGGAAAAAAGCAGCTCAGAGAAATCGATAAGCGCGTGCGTTATCTGGAAAAGCGACTAGACCAGATTGAAGTGGTTGATCGAATCCCGAAAGACACAACGCGAATATTTTTTGGTGCCTGGGTCCGATTACAACCAGACAGCGGACCCGAGCTAAAACTACGCATTATCGGCGAAGATGAAATCGATTTGAAACTAGGTTGGATAAGCCTAAACAGCCCTGTCGCTCGATCTTTGATGGGCAAACGAGAAGGCGACGAAGTTCTGCTAAATCGCCCCGCAGGCCCGGTCAATGCAGAAATTTTGAAGGTTAGTTATGAGGGGTTTGGTGATGAACAGTAACTTCGAGCGCAACAACATCGCTGAATTGGAAGGCTATGTTTCGGGAGAACAGCGCAATGATCCCGATCTGATCAAGCTCAATACCAATGAAAATGCCTATCCAGCATCGCCGCAGACCCAACAAGCGCTTGAAACCATCAACATTGAAGATCTTCGCCGCTACCCCCAACCCACATCGGACAACTTCAGAAGAGCAGCTGCAGCGCTCCATCAGATTGACCCAAGTAACATTATTGCAACCCGTGGCGGCGATGAATTGCTACGACTGCTGTTAACCACTTTTGTTGATCCTGGCGCTGCAGTTGGAATGACGGATCTCACCTATTCGCTCTATCCGATACTGACTCGTATACAAGATGCACATCCTTTTGCAGTCGCGCTCACCAATGACTGGAAGTTACCCTTGAATTTCACCGAGCAAATCAACGCAGAATCTTGCCAGCTAACCTTCGTTGTAAACCCCCATGCACCAACTGGCACCTTAACAAGCGCGGCTGATCTTATTAAAATTTCGAATAATATTAATGGCTTGTTAGTGATTGATGAAGCTTATGTTGACTTTGTGGAAGACCCTGATCATGACCTTTCACGCTTTGCCGCCAATTCTAGAAATGTTGTCTTACTGCGCTCATTGAGCAAAGGTTACGGTCTTGCTGGTCTTCGGTTTGGATACGGCGTCGGGCCGCAACACCTGATTGAGCCAATGCTCCGTAAAACAAGGGATAGCTATAATCTGGACGCGATCAGTCAAGCGTTGGCAACCGCTGCAATCCAAGACCAAGTGTACGCCAAAGAGAATTGGAAACGAGTCAACGCGCATCGAGAGGAGCTTGTCAAAGAACTCACAAAAATGGGTTTTGACTGTATCCCATCACAGGCAAACTTTGTTTTGGCGACAGTCCCAGATGCATCAGCGACGAGTGCTGAAGCGATCTATCACGCCCTGAGAACAGAGAATCTACTGGTAAGATATTTTCCTGATGAGCGGATATCCAACAAATTACGTATCACCGTGGGTCGTCCGGAAGAGCAGGCACGTTTACTTGCCCTTTTGGCGCCCATTTTAGGCATCAGTGCCGCGTAAAGGCTTTTGAACCGCCATGGTTGAACTCGATATCTGTGATGAAACGCAAACTGGCCAGATTGTTCTGCGGCCCAACTATTCCTGGACGTGGCGCTACAACCTGTACCTGCTCTATACGCTCACTGCCGTCTCAGCGGCCGTCGGCTTGGGATTCCTATTGGCTGGCGCCTGGATCATACTGCCTTTCTCGATCCTCGAACTCACCGCCCTCGCCTGCTGCATGTTTTATTGCACGAAACAGTGTAATCGTCAGGAAGTCATCACCGTGACAGAACACAGCGTTAGAATCGAGCAAGGCATTAAACGACCTGAGAAAGCTCAGGTTTACCAACGCGATTGGGCCAAATATCTCGTTACGCCAGCGGCGCACCCTTGGGGCGGTGCTCGAGTTGCAATTCGAAGCCACAATCACGAGTCCGAGCTCGGAGGATTTCTGAGTCACGAAGATAAGCAAGCACTTATACAGGCACTCAAGCGCGTCACACCAAGATAAAGACTTCTGTCACTCAATTTCCCTGATTAAACCTTCTTGCGCTACCGAGGCAATCAGCTCCCCATTTTCGGTAAACATAGCCCCACGATTAAAACCTCTGGCGCCGGCTGCAGCGGGGGAGTCTTGTGCAAAGAGGATCCATTCATCGAATCGAAAGGGGCGATGGAACCACATTGCATGGTCAAGACTCGCCGTCATCAAGCCAGTTAAAAATGACTTCCCGTGAGGCAGCGTTGCAGTACTCAAGATACCCATGTCAGATGCATAGGCCAGAAGACACTGATGCATAGCGATATCATCACCCAAGGGCACTCGGGCTCTGAACCAAGTGTGCTGCCTGGCAGGCCCCTTGACGGGATTGAAGTAATCGACAGGCTCAACCCGCTTAAGCTCAATCGGCCGCTCTCGCATCATCATTTCAACCATGGGCTCGGGCAATTGCTGGGCTCGGGACGCTAGGACTGCATCTTCGTCGGGCAGCTCGTCGGGCTTGGGGACCTCCGGCGCCTCCATTTGATGCCGCAATCCAGTTTCTAAAACTTGAAAAGAACAGGACATATTAAAGATCGCTTGACCAGATTGAATTGCTATGACTCGACGGGTGGTAAAGCTACGGCCATCACGAATACGATCCACTTCATAAATGATAGGTAACGACGGGTTTCCCGGCCTCAAAAAGTACCCGTGAAGCGAATGGCAGTGTCGGTCATCGACCGTCCTAAGGGCTGCGATTAAGGCTTGTCCGATTACCTGCCCTCCAAATACGCGAGGTGTTCCAATGTTTTCGCTGTAGCCTCGAAACAAATTGTGCTCAATTTGTTCGAGGGCGAGCTGCTCGATAATAGGGTG
>CALIKQ010000010.1 GCA_938017975.1 uncultured Pseudomonadales bacterium
GCCTGCTGGTCGGAAGTTTTTTAAACGTGGTCATCTATCGTCTGCCAAAAATGCTCGAAAGAGATTGGCAGATTGACGCCGCGCAAGTTTTGGGCACCGCATCCGAGACCGACCGAGTTGACACACCCTTTAACCTTGCCCGACCGCGGTCTCAATGCCCCGGTTGCGGAACGCAGGTTAAAGCCATTGATAATATTCCAATCGTTAGTTTTGTTCTCCTTAGAGGACGCTGTGGCCAATGTCAGAACCCCATTTCGCTCCAATATCCGGCAATTGAGCTCGCGACGGGACTGGTAACCCTCTTTTTAATCCATCACTTTGGTTTGTCGTCGGTAGCAGTGCTGGCTTGTCTACTCACATACGCGCTGATCGCCTTATCGACCATTGACTATCGAACCACGCTATTGCCGGATTCGATTACCTTGCCTTTTTTATGGCTCGGCCTGCTGGTCAACATCAATGGAACGTTCACTGACTTAACCAGTGCGGTTGTTGGTGCCATGGCAGGGTATTTATCACTTTGGAGCGTTTACTGGGGTTTTAAGCTCTTAACCGGAAAAGACGGTATGGGCTTTGGAGATTTTAAGCTTTTAGGACTTCTCGGAGCCTGGTTGGGTTGGCAAATGCTGCCCGTCATTATTATTTTATCGTCCCTTGCGGGCGCCATTATTGGGCTTAGTCTCATTGCGCTTGGCCGTGATAAAGATCATCCGATTCCTTTCGGCCCCTATCTCGCCATCGCTGGCTGGACCGCCTTGATCTGGGGCGAGTCACTGACAGCACACTACTTTGAACTTTTAGGCGGCTCATGAAACGTCTGGTTGTTGGTTTAACAGGCGGCATCGGTACGGGAAAGTCTGCGGTATCCGATAGATTCGCAGCGCTGGGAATCGTTATCGCCGATGCGGACGTTGCAGCCCGACAAGTTGTTGCCAAGGGCACTCCACAACTTGCAAGCATAGCGCAATATTTTGGCGAGGAGATTCTGCTGGCTTCTGGAGATCTTAACCGCGCCAAACTTCGTCAGCGGGTTTTCAGCGATCCAGCTGCAAGACACTGGCTCGAGGACTTAACGCATCGCCCGATCATGGAAAGGTTGAGAGAAGAACTCGAATCCGCCGAAAGCCCCTACGCCATGCTTGTGCTCTCGGCAGGGACGGGGCAATCGCCCCTCACCCACAGGTCTCTGGTGGTTGATGCCTCCAAGGCAGTGCAACGAAAACGGGTGCAATTACGAGATGGTAGCAGTCTCGAAATCATTGATAAGATCATCGCAGCCCAACCCGATCGAGAAACGAGAATTGCTCTCGCTGATGACATCATCGAGAACAATTCTACGCCAGAAGCCCTCGATGCTAGGGTCCTCGATTTGCACCAATCCTATCTGGAGCTTGCAAGCCATGGCTAACGCAATTGTCAAATGTCCGACTTGTCAGAAAACAGTGGCATGGATCGCGGCTAACGCCTACAAACCTTTTTGTAGTGAACGCTGTCAACTCATTGATCTCGGTGAATGGGCAAGCGGCAACCGCAGCATTCCATCCGATGCCGACCATGATGATGTAACAGCTGAAGACATTGACAACGATTGATAACGCTAGGTTCGATACTCCGCGTTAATTCGGATGTATTCGTGAGAAAGATCGCTGGTCCATACGGTTTCTGAGCATTCACCCAGATTAAGATTCACGCGCAGTAAAACCTCTGCGCCAGCGACCGCGCGCGCGCCGTCTGCCTCACGATATTGCCGGTCTCTGACACCAGAGCGCATCAAGCAAACGTCACCGATGTAGAGATCGACCCGCCCCGGATCAATCGGCACCTTGACTTTACCCACAGCCATAGCGAGTCTCCCCCAATTGGCATCGCTTGCAAACAAAGCAGTTTTCATCAACGGCGAATTGGCAATAGAAAACGCGACTTCAAGCGCTTGTGCTTCGCTGGCAGCACCCTCCACTTGAACTGTGACGAACTTAGTCGCACCCTCGCCATCACGAACAAGTCCCTGGGCCAACTCGAGCATTAAGTCAGTCAGAGCATCCTGCAGCAGCGTTTGCGCCTCTGAGTTACTTTCGATATCGAGGTCAACTTTTCCTGTCGCAATCAGCATACAAGCGTCGTTCGTCGACGTATCGCTGTCCACCGTAATCCGGTTAAAGGAATGCTCCGCACTCTCCGACAACATTGCTTGAAGCAAATCCCTTTCGATCTTCGCATCTAGGGCGACAAAACACAGCATGGTTGCCATGTTGGGCTGGATCATCCCGGCACCCTTTGCGATACCCGTTAGTTGCACCGACTGTCGACCAACGTCCACCCTTCGGCAAGCGATTTTTGGGCGGGTGTCTGTGGTCATAATCGCAGTCGCAGCGTCGAGCCAATTTTGATGACCCAGTTGCGCGATCAGTTTAGGCATAGCCAAACTAAAAGGCTCAAGCGATAGCCGTTCCCCTATCACTCCGGTCGAAAAAGGCAACACGGTCGTTGCAGGCTGTTTCTCCGCTTCGGCGACGAGGGCGCAGCACGCCAAGGCATCCTCAATACCTTCATCACCGGTTGCAGCGTTTGCGTTTCCCGTATTGATCAAGAGATAACGCGGTCGACCTTGCGCTAAGTGCGCCTTGGCGACCGTTACAGGCGCCGCTGGAAAGAAGTTCTGAGTAAAAATCCCGGCGATTTCAGCGCTCTCCGCGACACGAAAAAGCACCAAATCCTTTTGGTCCTGATAGCGAATACCACTGGCTAGCGTACTGATCTCCACACCAGCAATTGGCAACCAATCAAATTTGGCTTCACCAACTGACATTAAGAAAGCTGACCATGACACGCTTTATATTTTTTACCAGAACCGCAAGGGCAAGGTTCATTGCGACCCACCTTTTTACCTGGCCTTACAAACGGCGCCGCCTGAGCAGGGGGCGCCTCCCCTGACTGGGCTGACTCCCCCGGGGCATCTGATTTTTGAAACACCATCGTGCTTCGCGCGGCCTCTGCGCGCCGTCGATCTTCCAATGCTTGCGCATTTTCATCCGCCTGAAACTGAACCTTCGATAAAAACCGAACAACGTCGACCTTGACGTTGTAGAGCAACGACTCGAAGAGCTCAAAGGCTTCACGCTTGTATTCTTGCTTCGGCTGCTTTTGCGCATAGGCTCTTAAATGAATGCCCTGCCTCAAGTAATCCATCGCCGCAAGATGCTCTTTCCAGAGATTATCTAGGATATCGAGCATGATGCGCTTCTCAAAGAGCCGCAATTCCTGACCCAGTAACGCTTCTTTCTCAGCGTACTGTCCCTTAACCCGCTCAAGAATCAGAGCCCGTAGCTCCTCTTCGCCGAGTTGCTCATCATCATCGAGCACATTCTGAACCGATAGATCCAATCCAAAGTCTGATGACAGGGTCTGACTTAAACCGGCAACATCCCACTGTTCGATCAGGCTCTGCGGCGGAATGAAACCATTGATAGTGTCCGTTAAGACATCATCCCAGAGCGCATCGATGGTCTCAGAAACATCCGAAGTTTCCATCAAATCATTGCGCTGCCGGTAGATCATTTGACGCTGGTCGTTGGCAACATCGTCGTATTCGAGCAATTGTTTGCGAATATCAAAATTTCTTGCTTCAACCTTCTTCTGAGCGCGCTCGATCGAATTAGTGACGATTTTGGCTTCAATCGGGACACCCGGCTCACTCACTCCTTGCATCAGTCCACGCATTCTGTCGGAGGCAAAAATACGCATCAGGTTGTCTTCGAGAGACAAATAGAACCTTGAGTAACCGGGATCGCCCTGCCGTCCTGCCCGGCCGCGCAGCTGATTGTCTATCCGTCGACTCTCATGTCGCTCTGTGCCGATCACATGCAAGCCTCCTGCCGCAAGCACTGCATCGTGGCGCACTTGCCAAGCTGCTTTAATATCTGCAACCACGCGATCGCTGGGCGCATCTAGAGCCGCAGCTTCAGCTTCCCAATTTCCTCCTAAAATGATGTCCGTTCCGCGCCCAGCCATGTTTGTGGCAATCGTGACTCTGCCCGGCTGGCCGGCCTGAGCAATGATTTCAGCCTCGCGCTCATGGAATTTCGCGTTCAAAACTTCATGTTCGATCTTTTTCTTTTTAAGCAAAGCCGAGAGCAATTCAGACGATTCAATCGACGCGGTACCCACCAGCACAGGCGCACCCGATGCTTTTATCTCAAGAATATTTTCAACAATTGCCTCGAATTTTTCCTGCTGACTCATGTAAATGAGATCGTTGAGGTCGCGCCGAATCATTGGCAAATTGGTGGGGATGACCACCACATCCAGTCCGTAGATTTGCCTAAATTCGAAGGCCTCCGTATCGGCGGTGCCCGTCATTCCAGCAAGCTTTGGATATAAGCGAAAGTAGTTCTGAAACGTGGTCGAAGCCAGTGTCTGGCTCTCGTTGGTAATGGTCACATTTTCCTTTGCTTCGATCGCCTGATGAATTCCCCCAGACCAGCGCCGACCGGGCATCGTTCGGCCTGTATGCTCATCGACAATGACGATTTCATCGTCCTGTACGATGTAATCCACGTCTTTTTGAAACAACGAATGTGCTTTGATCGCTGATTGGACGTGATGGAGCAAACTCAGATTGGTTGTTCCATAAAGGCTCTCACCTTCTGCAAGCAGTCCATTTTTGGCTAATAAATTTTCAACTTTTTGATGGCCTGCCTCGGTGAGCTCAATATCCCGCTGCTTTTCATCCACGTAAAAATCACCCGGCGGGGTCACTTCATCGTCAATATCTTCCTGCGTTTTAAACTGCTGTTCGAGTTGCGCCATCAGCCGATTGATTCGGCGATAAAGCTCTGAGCTGTTTTCGACACCCCCAGAGATAATCAACGGCGTTCGAGCTTCATCGATCAAAATCGAGTCCACCTCATCTACGATGGCATAGTGCAGGCCTCGCTGAACTCGATCATCGGCGCTGAACGCCATGTTGTCGCGCAGATAATCAAAACCGAACTCATTATTCGTGCCATAGGTAATGTCAGCCGCATAAGCAGATTTTTTGTCCTCAAGACTCTGGCCCGCAAAAACCACACCCACCGACATCCCTAAGCGGCCAAACAACGGCCCCATCCATTCTGCGCCCCACTTAGCGAGGTAGTCGTTCACAGTGACCAGATGGACACCTCGATTTTCTAACGCGTTCAAATAAAGGGCGAGTGTCGCGACCAACGTTTTACCTTCACCCGTTCGCATTTCGGAGATCCGACCCTCGTGCAGCGCTATTGCACCAATCATCTGCACGTCAAAAATGCGCATGTTAAGGGCGCGCTTGCCTGCTTCACGAACCGCCGCGAAAGCTTCCGGCAGAAGCGATTTGAGTGTCTCTCCTGCCTTCAGGCGTTCAGAAAAGCGATGCCTTAAATCGCGCAATGCCTCATCCGAGAGGATGGCGTATTCATCTTCTAATTTGAGGATCTGGTCACTGACCTTCCTCATTCGATTAATTTCCCGGCTGTTTTTTGTGCCGAATAACCGTCCCAATATTTGCATTACCATGCTGTTTTATCCGCTATCGTTCGCAGCTGATTGCCATCAGCTATATTAACTGTTCATCCTGATTTTGTGGGCCGCACTCTGTGGATATAAATAGAGGGATCAACCGAGCGCTCATTCTTGAAAATTTCGTAGTGCACATGAGGCCCTGTTGAGCGCCCGCTACTACCCATTTCACCAATCTTCTGACCACGCTTCACCAGATCTCCAACCTCAACTGAGAGTGCTTGATGATGTCCATAGCGGGTTACCGTGCCCCCACCATGATTAATCTCAACCATCTTTCCGTAACCCGACTTCGTGCCAGCAAAAGTAACAATACCCGCAGCGATGGCGCGAACATCAACTCCCTTGACGCCGGCAATGTCGACCCCATTGTGCCAGGCCCGCTTACCAGTGATCGGATCTGTTCTCATGCCGTAATTGGAGGAGACCCAGCCCTTGGCCACAGGCTTGCCAAAAAGCGATGCCTCCTCGATTCGCTGTTGCCTCAAAAGCACGCGCTCGATGACGGCCAGTTGATCGGATCGATTCAGCACCTCCTGGGACATTCTATAGAGCCGTTCCCTAAGTATGGGCTCAGTCGGGCGCTCCTCATCCAGATTTTCGTTGAAGTCGGCCATGCCGTCAGACAGTGGTCCACCAACCCCTGCCTGTTCTGAAAAATCAAACTCTACTTGGTCCAAGGCAGCATATTCCGTCAACCTCTGTCCAAGCGCGTCTAGGCGCAAAAGACGGGATTCCAAGCGGGCTATCCGTGCCGCGCTGACCTCAAGGTTTAATGAGAGGTTTTGCTCCAATTCGGCGATACCATCACGCTGCTGCAAGATATCCGACTCTAGCTGAGCCAGTAGGATGGAAGCCAAGCGTGCTTGCTTGCTCAGTACTCTCTCAAGGGCCACAGAAAGACCAATCAGCAAAAGTAAACCTGCGAGAGCAACAAACGCTGCCGTTTTTTTATTCACGGGAATCACGGTTTGATCGCCGGAATGCTCGCTCAATAAAATCAGTTTCATCAATCTTCTCGTTTCAGGTCATAATGGTAACAGAATGTGAAATCCACGACCGGTCATACCATGCAGTTCTTGAATAACATCATAGATTCTTTTCAAGGCCCGCCAAAGACAATGCTCAAACAAGCAAAGCACTACCAGGCTCTCGAGAAACGCATTCAACACCTGCTTCAGGTCGAGCTAAAAGTGATGCGCTTAATTGACCAGAAGCTGGTTTTGCAAGTTTCGGATGCCGCACTGGCGACGCGCATCAAGTATCGTTCTGCGCAATTTCTAGGTCGCCTCCACCAAGAGGGGCTTGTTCTGGATGTGAGGCAGATCGTCATTCATGTCCGACCAATCCCAGCACCTCCCGAGCCAAAACGCCGCGCGCCCACCAAAATTTCTGAAGAAAACCAAGCCCTGCTCGCAGCTCATGCCGAAGCGATTCAACCTTCAGCGCTTCGAGACGCCTTGTTTAATCTCAGCAAGCGTTCAGAATAAGGACGTTCTAGGAGGCGTATTCGACAGCACCAAGATGTGCATAAGCACTTGGCGTTCGTTCGTGATTATCAAAGGTGATAATGTCCCAGCTTTCTGGTTGGGCGATCAGTGCCGTTCGCAGCGCATGATTCTCAGAGTGTCCTGATTTAAAGCCGATAAATTCCCCTAAGACACTGTGTCCCAGGAGATAAAGATCACCAATGGCATCCAAAATCTTGTGCCGGACGAACTCGTCATCATGCCGAAGCCCATCGGCATTGAGTATCCTGTAATCGTCAACGACGATTGCATTATCAAGACTGCCACCTTGGGCTAGATTGAGCTCTCTGAGTTGCTCGAACTCCTGCATCAGCCCGAAGGTTCTTGCTCGACTGACCGCCTTTACGAAATCCGTATTGGCAAAATCGATACAGGCGTGCTGCTCTCTGATCACAGCGTTATCATAGATAATGGTGTGGCTCACTTTAAATCCGGGGTGCGGGAGAAGCGCGACAGACTGGCCATAATCCTGTGCGCTACCTGCCCCTGAAACCCGGATCGGCTTTTTGATTCTTATAAACTTCTTGGGTGCGGACTGAGACTCTATACCCGCGGACTGGACGAGAAATACAAACGTCGCGGCGCTGCCATCCATGATCGGCATCTCGGGCCCGCTGACCTCAACATAAACGTTATCAATGCCCAGACCCGAGAAAGCCGCAAGCACGTGCTCGACCGTCGAGATCTTTGCATCACCGTTTCCAATGGTGGTGGCGAGCTTTGTGTCGACCACGGCTGCATTGGAGGCTTTAATTTCCACAACAGGGTCAAGATCTGACCGGATAAAGACAACTCCGGTATCGATGGGCGCAGGCCGCAGGATCAGGTACACCTTCTCGCCGGTGTGCAAACCAATGCCAGTCGCTCGAATCACATTCTTAAGAGTCTTTTGCTTGATCATGTCCAATATTCCACCGATTAAAGAACAGCATTGCCTGTTGCATATCTCCCCAGCGGCGCAGATCTTAGCAAAACACCGGGTCGATAACTACGAAATTGCTCCAATATTGACCCTAATAATGGAGAAAAGTTGCATTTATTTTGTAAAATTTCCGATATTAGTCGGTTTGAAAGAAATTTATCGAGAAAACGTGCCAAAAAGCACAGATTGAGGTGGATGCCCCAGCAAAAAGGTGAACCGCAAATCCTCCGTTGTTTACGATCGGATCTCCAATAGTATTTACCGAACCTTTTTCGAAAACCAAGTTGATTTTCAAACGCCGATCTGCGAACTGAGACCAAGAAGATCTTTAAAACTTAAGCGCTCAGCGAGCAGATAACCCCAACAAGGATATGGCACCAGCCAAAGGTTTAGGGCAATCGAGAGGTCATCCCGTCCTACACAAGGCAAGCGCGTCGACCTCGCTCCACTGTAGAACTATTTGGTCTTCCGAGTCTACTCCCAAGAATAGACCCGAACCAGCGCCCCTCTTAATCGGCTTGCCGTCGCAGGAACGCTGGGATATCCAAATACTCAAGATCTCGCCCGCCTTCGCTGCTAGGACTCGCACCATCAAGCATTGCTTTGTTGCGTATTACCGTGGGCTTGTCCAGCTGCTGATAATCTGGCATACCGTCACCAGCGAGTCGCCTGCGCAGCGCCGCGGGAAGTTCCGTCTTTGGATCCAAATCAAGCCCTAGGCCAGTGGCAACAACCGTCACGCGCATTTCCTCACCCATTTCAGGATCAATGACCGTACCGATCACAACCGTCGCATTATCTGATGCAAATTCCTCAATCGTCGCCCCGACCTGAGAAAACTCGGTCAATGTGATGTCGACGCCGGCGGCTATATTAACCAAAATACCCCGAGCTCCAGAAAAATCGATATCTTCGAGCAGAGGACTGCGTACAGCTGCTTCGGCCGCATCTAGAGCCCGATGCTCACCCGAGGCGGCGCCGGTTCCCATCATTGCCATGCCCATCTCAGACATCACGGTTCGAACATCGGCGAAGTCCACGTTGATCATTCCTGGACGGATAATCAAGTCAGCAATTCCTTGCACGGCGCCCAAAAGCACATCATCAACCGCCCCAAAAGCTTCTAACAGTGGGGTATCTTGCCCCATAATCGATAAAAGCTTCTCGTTCGGTACCGTGATTAACGAATCAACATATTCGGATAACTCAGCAATACCCGCTTCCGCAATTTGCATGCGCTTGCGCCCCTCAAAAGGAAACGGCTTGGTTACAACAGCGACAGTCAGAATGCCCAAATCTCGCGCAATCTGCGCGACAATCGGAGCAGCACCTGTCCCAGTGCCGCCTCCCATCCCAGCGGTGATAAAGACCATATCGGCGCCTTCGAGAACTTCCTCGATGCGCTCTTTATCTTCTAAAGCGGCACTTTTACCCATGGTTGGATTCGCGCCAGCACCCAATCCCTTGGTGATGTCGGAACCTAGCTGCAATAACGTTCGCGCGGTTAATCTCTGCAATGCTTGAGCATCAGTGTTGGCGCAGACGAAATCGACACCCTCAATCTGATGATCGACCATGTGCTGCACGGCATTACCCCCACCGCCACCCACACCGATGACTTTTATGACCGCGTGTTGCGGCTGGTTATCAACTAATTCGAACATAAGATCATCTCCAGATTTATGATTTTCATCGATTTTAAGACTCCGTCCCCAGTAACCACTGTTTTGCTTTGGTCCAGATCGAGTCGCCCGCAACCACGGTCGCGCGCGAGTTCCCAGAACCGACACCCTGCGAAGCGCCATACTGCAATAAACCAACAGCAGTGGCGTAGATCGGGTTTCTGACAATGTCAGACAACCCGGATACATTTTTGGGTTTCCCAATGCTGACGGGCATGTGGAATATTTCCTCGGCAAGCTCGACCACCCCCTCCATCTTTGAGGTCCCACCCGTTAAAACGATGCCCGCAGCAATCAACTCTTCAAATCCGCTTCTCCGCAATTCGGTTTGAATCAATGTGAAGAGTTCTTCATAGCGAGGCTCCACAACTTCAGCCAATGCTTGCCGCGATAAACTCCGATCCTCCCGTTCTCCCACGCTAGGGACTTTGATCGTTTCGTTTTCTCCAGCCATTGAGGCCAGCGCACAGGCATATTTAATTTTTATTTCTTCAGCATTTTGCGTCGGGGTACGCAGCGCCATTGCGATATCGTTGGTCACTTGATCGCCAGCGATCGGAATGACCGCCGTATGTTTGATCGCGCCTTCTGTGAAAATCGCGATATCTGAGGTGCCGCCTCCGATATCAACTAAGCAGACTCCTAGGTCTTTCTCGTCATCAGTTAAGACGGAATAGCTCGATGCCAATTGTTCGAGAATGATGTCGTCGACGCCGAGCCCACATTGCTTAATGCACTTTTCAATATTCTGAGCAGCATTGACAGCGCAGGTTACGAGGTGCACCTTCGCCTCGAGACGCACACCCGACATGCCCAGCGGCTCCTTGACGCCCTCTTGCGAGTCAATGATGAATTCCTGCGGAAGAATATGAAGAATTTTTTGGTCCGCTGGAATTGCAACCGCCTGGGCCGCGTCAATCACGCGGTCAATGTCTGGCTGAAAAACCTCTCGGTCGCGTATCGCAACGATTCCATGAGAGCCCATACTCCGGATATGATTTCCAGCGATCCCAGCATAAACAGACTGAATTTGGCATCCTGCCATCAGCTCTGCCTCTTCAATCGCTCTCTGAATGGATTGAACAGTCGAATCAATATTGACCACCACACCCTTTTTTAATCCCTTGGATGCATGGCTACCCAACCCAATAATCTCTAATCTGCCCTCAGGGTTGATCTCTCCAACAATAGCCACCACTTTCGATGTACCAATATCTAGGCCCACTATCATTCGATTCTGGCTGTTATTGCTCATAGCTCTTCACCTTCTATCGTATTCTCACGCAGGGTTAACAACTGATCTGTTGTAGGAATCGGTCCGTTGATTGCAACGCCATCGGTATAGCGCGCATCGATCTTGGCGTTTTTAGCGGTAATGCCCATTTGCTCGAGACGATTAATCACAATCACGGCTCGCTTTAAACGCTGGCTGATCTCGTCACTGCCCAACAAAACCTGCCAGCCAGCTTCGAGCTCAAAGGCCACAGCACCACGCGCTCTGACCTCGACTTCCGCAAGTGCTCGACCAGGCATCGCCTTTCGAATCTCAAGATAGCGACGCATTACTTCGTCAATGTCATCCTCCGGACCAGATAAATGCGGCAAATCTGAGCCACTATGAAAATCAGAATGGAAAACATCGCCCTCCTGATTGATGTAGCCCGAATCATTCCAATAAGCGATCGCTAGTTCTGGCTGGACCTGAACAATCAATTCATCTGGCCAGTTGAAGGTGACTTCGGCAGCGGCAACCCAATTCAGCGACGCAATGGTTTCACGCACGCGATCAATGTCAGTTGCGGCCGCACCCAAGCTGAGCAGTTTCGAACGAACGTCTGCACTTTGGCCCTCATTCACTTCGCCGCGAATCACCCAATACCGAACATCAGAGTCTCCAACTGAATTATCTCCAAATGTGGGATTACACAAGGCGCCGATAGCCAACAGCACGCCGTAGCAAAAACAATGGGTCAACTTTGAGGTCACGCCGCATCTCCTTGTTGCCAAAGGTCAGCCAACGAACGAGCAAGCTTTGCGGTGTCCCCTGCGCCCTGAGTCAAAATAATGTCTCCATCTTGCAACAAGGTATCTAGGGTCGCCGCCGCCTCATTCAGCTCGGGTAGCCAAATCAGCGATTCAAGCGATGTTGACTGAAGCGCTCGGTAGAGATCTTGTCCTTCAGCCCCTGCGATCACGTCCTCCCCTGCCGGATACACATTAGAAATAAGCAGAACGTCCACCTTTGATAGCGCGACTACAAACTGTTCGAACAACGCCGCGGTCCGCGAGTACCGATGAGGTTGATAAACCATGACCAACCTGCGGTCGGGCCATCCATCCCGAACAGCATCTATTGTGGCTAGGACTTCGGTTGGGTGATGACCGTAATCATCGATCAGCAACGTTTTACGCTCACCGACCCAGCAGTCACCAAGTACTTCAAAGCGACGACCCACACCACTAAACTTGATGAGTCCCTGACGAATGACCTCATCCTCTAGGCCCTCCTCGCTAGCCACCGCTATCGCCGCAAGCGCATTGAGTACGTTGTGCCGACCGGGCATCAATAGATCAATCAACAAATTCGATTCACGGTCAGGGCGAACGACTTCAAATTGACTGAGCTGCTCTTTTTGCTGCCAGTTTACGATTCGATAGTCCGCCTCATCGGAGAACCCATAAGTTTTCACGGGTCGCATAACCGCAGGCAGCATCGAGGCCACAACCGGATCATCCTCGCAAGCCACTAATAATCCATAAAATGGTAGGTTATGAACGAAGGCCAAGAAGGCCTCTTGGAGCTTGGAAAAACTCCCCTCAAAATTAGAAAGGTGATCTCGGTCAACATTGGTCAATATGACTGACATCGGCTGGAGGTGTAAAAATGAGGCATCGCTTTCGTCAGCTTCAGCGATCATATACTGGCCCTGGCCCAACTGAGCATTACTTGCTGCTCGATTTAAGATACCGCCTATAATGAACGTCGGATCGAGCCCCGCTTCATAAAAAATAGAAGCCACCAAACTGGTAGTCGTTGTTTTGCCGTGGGTTCCTGCAACCGCAATTCCATGGCGATAGCGCATCAATTCCGCCAACATTTCAGCGCGACGGATAATCGGGATTCGGGTTGAACGCGCAGCATCGACTTCAGCATTGTCTAAAGCAATAGCGCTCGATACCACCACCACATCTGCGCCTTCAACATGGTCTGCTTGATGCCCTTCAAAAACCCGAATCCCCAGACCCGATAATCTCCGGGTTGCTTCGCTGCTCTTTAAATCTGATCCCGAGATCCGATAGCCTTGATGCAATAGAACTTCCGCAATACCAGACATTCCAGAGCCGCCAATACCAACAAAATGGACGTGCTCGATGCGCCGCATTTCCTTTCTTGCGGGCGACTGAAGTTGATTAGAAATCAAGCTCATACCGCCTTTCCTTTTTTCGGCGCCGCAGGCGCATTACGGCGCTCCCAGTCAAGTCGGAGTAGCAGCCCCACGAGGAGCAAGGACACCAAAAGGCTGTTACCGCCAAAGCTCATCAGTGGCAACGTCAAGCCCTTCGTGGGGAGCAATCCGAGATTGACGCCCAGATTAATCAGTGCCTGTACGCCGATCAAAAGAGAGATACCAGCAGCAAGATGCGCGTGGAAACTAAATCCAGCTTGCGCGCAGCGCTTGGAGATCATCAAGCCTTGCACCACGAGCAGGGTGAACCCGAGTAAGACCAAACACGCGCCGAAAATACCTAGTTCCTCGACCATAATGGAAAAAAGAAAATCCGTATGAGCTTCCGGCAAGAAAAACAGCTTCTGTACGCTGTTACCCAGACCTAAACCAAACCACTCTCCTCGACCAATTGCGATCAACGCTTGAGTGAGCTGATACCCGCCCTCGAACTGGTGGGCCCAGGGGTCTGTGAAAGACACCAGCCTTGCTAATCGATAGGGTTGTATCAGTACCAATAAGCCCACAAGCAGCCCGCCTGCAATCACAGTAGGGCCAAAATATTTCATCGGCGTTCCCGCAAAAAACAGCATGCCGAGCATTGCAGTCATAATAACAACGCAAGCACCAAAATCGGGTTGCGCCAATAGTAAGCCCACCAGTATCCCGATCAAGGCCAGGGGCAAAAGATAGGCACGCAACTGTTCTTTGTACCTGACCGTTGGACTGGCTAGGTAGGACGCTAAAAATACAACCGAGAACACCTTCACAAATTCAGAGCCTTGGAGCGTAAAAAAACCAAGGGGAATCCATCGCGTTGCGCCGTTGACAGTCTTTCCAAGGCCGGGAATCAGCACCACCATTAAAAGCAATAACGACACGCCGTAAAAAACGATGCCGAGACGCTGCCAGACCCGAATTGGAATCGCTAACGTGCTGATTAAGACTAAAAGCCCAAGCGCCAAGAATGCAGTGTGCTTTCCAGCCAAGAAAAGCGGATGGCCATAACTTCGAGCGGCAACTTCGGAGGAGGCCGAGGTCACCATGACAAGTCCAACCAGTAGCAAAACTGTTGCGGAGAGCAGCACCGTAACATCGACAGGACACCGATCAATCGGGGCGACTTGAAGTCGAACCGCGCTCATGAGGATCCTCCCTCAAGCATCGCCATAAAACGATCACCCCGTGCTTCATAACCTGAGAACTGATCAAAACTCGAGCAGGCAGGAGACAACAAAATGACGTCACCGGCATTCGCCAATGCCATCGCATGCGCTACCATTTCCTCAAATGGCAAGAAGCACCTTACATTTAGTTGGGCGTCCAAGGCTTGCCTGATTTCTTCAGCCGCCTCCCCATAGACCAAAACCGCTTTGAGGGCTTTTTGCTCCAGCAGTACAGAGTTAAGCATTGAGAAATCGGCTGATTTACCTTGCCCTCCCAAAAGTAAAATCAAAGCACCCGAGGCTTTATAACTGCGGATAGCGGCGACTGTTGCCCCAACATTGGTTGCCTTCGAATCATTGATCCAGCAACAACCATCATTGCGATCAATACGCTGGCAGCGATGCGGAAGCCCTTCAAAAGAACGCAGGTCTGCTGTCATGCGGTCCATATCAAGTCCAAGGCAGTTGCCAATAGCCAGCGCAGCTAAAGCATTGAGCCAATTGCTAAGCCCTTCAACACCAAGCTTCCGCACGTCAAGCAACGGCTCCAAGCCTTGAGCCAAGTAAATTTGGCCGTCCTGCTCCAGGAGTCCAAAACCAGAACAAGCAGACTCGCCAAAAACAGAAACGGATGAGCAAGTGCCCGTCTGCACATAGGATCGGCAAGCTTCGCCAACAACACCTCGCTGTGCGCGATTAAAAATATTACTTTTAACCGCATAGTAGTCCTCAGCCGACGCGTACCGATCCAAGTGATCAGGACTGAGATTTAATAAAGCACCTACTTCTAATGGGAGTGTCTGAGCCAATTCGAGGTGATAACTCGAAAGTTCTAGCACGTAGCAATCCGCGGCCTCGTCGAGAAGGTCCAAACAGGGCGTGCCAATATTGCCGCCCACACGAACCGAAGACATCTGGCTCTGAGCCAGATGTCCCACAAGCGACGTCACCGTCGTTTTACCATTTGATCCTGTGATTCCCACCAGCGGTGCTTTTGCGCGCTCGGCAAATAACGCCACATCGTTGGTCAGCGTCACGCCATATTTAGGCGCCTGCCGCAGTTGCGGAAGGGACAGGGGAACTCCTGGGCTGACAATCCATTGGGCACCCGGGTGCATGGGTATTTCAGAGATAGGAGCGACGCTCGGTGGGTTATGAAGTTGCGACATTTCATGGAGCGCAGCTGGTGACGGGTGATCCTCACCTACCATAAAGGGAATATTTTCGGCCGCCAAATGTCGAGCCACAGATCGGCCTGATTCACCCAGTCCGATCACAACCTGCGGTTGCCCAGCCATCACGACCCGATCCTCATCTCGGACCAAGCACGCTCAATCATCGCGCAATCATTAAACGGATGACGGATTCCATTGATCTCTTGATACTGCTCATGACCCTTGCCGAGTACAACACCAACGTCTCCGGCACCGACAGCACGAACCGCAGCAAAAATCGCTTCGTAACGATTTACTAGGCAACGTTCAGCGGGCATCGCTTCAGGTAAATCAGCGCACATCGCACGAATGATCTCGGCCGGGTCCTCAGACCTCGGATTATCACTGGTAAAAAAACAGAGATCGCTGTGAAGGGCGGCGATATGGCCCATTTCGGAGCGTTTACCGGGATCTCTATCCCCGCCGCAACCGACGACCGTAATAAGGCGACCGCTAAAGTGCTGGCGCAAGGTCCTAAGCACCTGAGCTACGGCATCAGGGGTATGCGCGAAGTCCACCCAGAGCGTTCGATCAGCGCGAATCACACACTCCAGACGCCCCGGCGGAGGCTGACAATGGCTTAACGCCGCTCCGATATCCTTTATGCCAACGCCATACCAATGAAGTAGGCTCGCAACCGCTGCAAGATTACTCAGGTTATAGTGACCGAGCAGACAACTTTGCACCTCGACAGAACCTGCTGGCGTTTTCAGCGTAAACTGGCTTCCAGACTCATTAAATTGTGGGCGCTCAATTACGACATCGGCGCCCGGCTGAGAGACACTATAAGTAATAACCTCTGCAGCAGACGTTTCTCGCGACAGCTCAAGTGCCCAAGGGTCATCAAAATTGAGTATCGCAACCTCAAGTCCAGGCCATTCAAAAAGGCGGGCCTTCGCTTGACGGTAGGCCGATAGCGAACCGTGATAATCAAGATGATCCCGCGTCAAGTTGGTGAGCACAGCTGCACCGATTCGAGTACCCTCAAGCCGAAACTGACTGAGGCCGTGGCTTGATGCTTCTACAAACGCGACCTCTACATCCGCTTTGGCAAGATTTGACAGTGACGCTTGGAAAGTAACCGCATCAGGCGTTGTTAACCCGGTAGCCTCCAATTCGCCAATAACGCCCGCGCCAAGCGTACCAATGATGCCAGCCTGATGAGACAAATAGGACATCGCGTTGGCGGCCAAAAAGGTCACTGATGTTTTGCCGTTCGTCCCAGTGACCGCAGCCACACGCAATTGCTCTGATGGCATGCCATAAAAAATACCGGCAATTCTTCCAAGAGAAGACTTGATTTCTGGGATAACAATGAGCGGAACTTCTGGGGCGATCGAATCTAAGGGGGTCGGAGAAACAATTGCGCAGGCACCATTGTCTAGCGCATCTTGAATAAACCATCGACCATCAGATGTTTCGCCTGGCAATGCAACAAACAATTCTCCTGGCTGAGTCTGACGGCTGTCTAGCGAAATACCAGAGACGAGAACATCCGGCACTGTGTGATCAGGGAACAAATGAGGCAAAGCGACAGTCACTAGACTGCCTCCCTTGTGTCTGTCGGCGGGACACTCAGCAATCTCAAAACGTTTGACATAACTCTGGAAAAAATAGGCGCAGCAATGCTGCCACCACCGACCTGTTCAGTTTGCGGCTCATTGATCAGCACCACCCCTACGTACCGGGGAGCGTACTGAGGTGCAAACCCAGCAAAAAAAGCAATATGCCGGGTGTCGTCATAGCCATTTTCCCCGATTTTTCGAGCGGTGCCCGTCTTGCCCCCGACGTCATAGGCTTCGATCGCGGCTTTACGGCCTGTACCCTCAGTGACCACACGTCCAAGCATCGACTGTAATTGAAAGGCGATGCGGGCATCCATCACCCGTTCACCCTGCACGGCTTGTCCGGCAATAAGCGTGACATCTCTTTTGATGCCTCCTGATGCGATGGTGCTATAGGCGGCAGCCAATTGCAGAGGTGTCACCGTCAAACCATAGCCGTACGCAAAGGTCACTCGCTCGATGTCCTTCCAGCGCCTTCTGTTAGGAAGAAACCCGCTGCTCTCTCCTGGGAAACCTACCCCAGTCGCCTGACCGAATCCGAAGGTTTGAAACAGGTTCCAAACATCGTATTCATTAAGGCTGAGAGCTAGGCGACTGATTCCGACTTGACTCGATTGGGCAAGAATTCCGCCCAAATCCAGTGTGCCGCGGTCACGGGGGTCTTTAATGATGGCGCTCCCAACTTTCAAAAACCCTGGACTGGTATCAATCTCAAAATCATTAGCAAGCCCCGACTGAAGAGCCACTGCAACGGTCAGAGGCTTGACCGTTGAACCTGGCTCAAACACATCGGTCACGGCACGATTACGCACCGAGCTCAAATCAAGTTGGATGCGGTTATTGGGGTTGTAACTCGGCTGATTAGCCATGGCCAAGACTTCACCTGTCGCGACATCTAGCAGCACAAACGAACCCGACAACGCACGGTACTGCTGAACTGCTGATTTCAGCTCTCGATAAGCCAAAAACTGCAACCGTTGGTCGATCGATATTTTTAGGTCGCGGCCGGGAACAGCTTCCGCAATCGGCATAATATCCCGGACGATCTCGCCATAGAGGTTTTTGAGTACTTTCTTTTTGCCTGGCTGTCCCTTCAACCAATCATCAAAAGATAGCTCCAATCCTTCCTGACCAACATCGTCAATATTGGTGAATCCGACCACATGGGCTGTGACCTCTCCTCCTGGGTAGAATCGGTGATATTCTTTTTCGCCGTAAATGCCGGTAATTCCCAAGCTTAGAATCGCGTCGGCAGCTTGAGGTTTTGCATGCCGCCTTAGGTAAACAAAATTGCGATCTTCAGCACGCGCCATTTTGCGCTTAAATTCTTCAAGGGACACACCTAGACCAGTGGCGAGTTCGCTGAGTCTTTGTGAATCAACAGGCAACTGGGCAGGGTTTGCCCATAGAGATACAACCGGCGAACTAACCGCCAGAGGGTTATCCCTGCGATCAAGAATCATTCCTCGATGCGCGTTGATTCGCTCCATTCGAATGGTTCGAGCATCGCCTTGGTCTTGCAAGAAATCCTTTTCAGACATCTCGATATAGACCAATCTCGCCGCGCCTGCGCCCATCAATAAAACAAAGCAAAGCGCCGCGACATGCAGTCTAAAAATTACATTCATTCCTGGAGCCCCTCAGCAGCAGCTGTCGAGACCATTCGCGCCGAACGCCGCATCAGGACAAAATTGGCCTGCCCGGGAGAGCGCATCTGCAGCTCTTCACGCGCCAATTGATCGACTCTGTGATAGCCAGCCCAAGCGCTTTGCTCGAGCAACAAACGCTCATACTCGCTGTCGAGGTTGTCGCTAACATGCTCCTCGACTTGTAATCGACTATAGAGGGCACGTGTTTCGTAGGAAGCCAAAATCACGCCCACACTCGAGGCCAGCACGAGGCACAGCAGCGCATTTGTGCGACCAGGCCAGCCCGATGAGGACCACCTGATCAATTGTCTGACTAAGCTAGCGGAATTCATGCGATTTTTTCCATGGCACGCATAACGGCGCTGCGAGCTCGAGGATTTGAGTCCACCTCTTCAGCATCAGCGCGCCATTTACCCAACGAACGTGCTGGACGACGGATCTGATCATCTAAAATCGGGAGTTTCGATGGATAGGGGTCGTCACGTTCTTGTTGCTTCACAAAGCGTTTCACCCGGCGATCTTCAAGTGAGTGAAAACTGATAACGACCAACCGACCCAAAATTTTCAGAAGTTCAGGGACCGCCGCAAGGCACTGGTCTAGATCGTCGAGCTCACGGTTAACCTGAATTCTAATGGCCTGGAACGTGCGAGTGGCTGGATGTTTGTAATGATCCCGAGTCGGTGCAATCCGAGCAATCAAGTCGGCGAGCGCTTGGGTTGTCTCTAACGGCGCCTCTTTCCTTGCCGCCACAAGCGCGCGGGCGATTCGCTTGGCGTAGCGCTCTTCGCCATATTCTTTGAGCACCTTTGAAATTTCCGACTCTGCTGCCACCTTCAGCCACTCAGCCGCCGACTGACCCTGGCTATTATCCATCCGCATGTCCAAAGGCCCAGAACGCATAAAACTAAAACCCCGCTCTGCCGTATCCAGCTGATTTGAGGAAACGCCAAGGTCCAGAAAAACGCCGTCGACCTGCCCAACACCGATCCCAAGGAGATGCTGGTCAATCGCAGCAAAAGATCCATGCACCACAGTCACCCTGGACTCAGTCTCAAACCGCATCCGCGCACAATTGATTGCTTCGGGATCTTTGTCCATCACTATCAACCGCCCATTTACAGAGAGCCTTTCTAAAATCGCTGCAGCGTGACCACCGCGGCCAAACGTACAATCGATGTAAATACCATCCGATCGATGAACAAGCACATCGACCGCTTTCTCGAGCATCACCGGAATGTGGGTCATCTGGTGCCGCCCTACAGAGATAATGACTGCAATTCTTCAGGCACACCGTCTTCAGACTGCACTTCCAACCACTGATCCCGACGCGCCGTCCACGTCGACTCATCCCAAAGCTCTAGTTTATTACCTTGCCCCAACAGCACCGTTTGTTTGCCCAGCATTGCGTACTCCCGCAAGGGCGGCGTAATCAGTATTCGGCCGTTGCGATCCATGGGAATATCAGTCGCATGGCCAATCAGTAGGCGCTGAACCCTTCTCGCCGCCGAATTAAAACTAGGTAGGGATTCGACTTTACGCTGTATGTCTTCCCAGGCGGTCTGAGGATAAATGAGCAGGCATCGCTCCTCTGTATCTATGGTCACAACCATCGAGCCTCGACACGTTTCGAGAATCTCATCGCGATAACGCGTTGGGACGGTGAGCCGCCCTTTTGCGTCCATATTGACTTGATTGACACCTCTAAACACAGTCACAGTTCCCTAAGATCCATACAATCCGAACAAAATGGACGTTTGCTTTTATCTAAACGCACTATGCCCACAAAATTCCACTAATACCCACATTTCTGCACTTCGAACATTAAAAATACCACCCATTAATGTCAAGTCAGGAAAAATAGAATTTCTCTAGGTTTCACAATAGCTTAGGAAATTAAACAGACGATCAATCGAGATCAGACAAGTATCATGAGGAAGGACAGCTAGATGAGGTTGCAACTTAATGTGAATTATTAAGTTAAGGTATTTTTATACCGTTTTGTTATATAGAGAAAGAAATTGTTGGGGAGTTAGCAATAAGCCGGGTTCTGTCGAAGATAATCATTCATCTGTGATGCCTGTCGCCAGACACCTATAGCGACCTACCCGAACTCAATTGCGGGCCGCAATCTGCGAGTTCCTATTTGGTCTTGCTCCGAGTGGGGTTTACCTTGCCACAATTGTTGCCAATTGCGCGGTGCGCTCTTACCGCACCATTTCACCCTTACCAAGTCGAAACTTGGCGGTTTCCTTTCTGTTGCACTGGCCGTAGACTCGCGCCTCCCAGGTGTTACCTGGCACCCTGCCCTATGGAGCCCGGACTTTCCTCTGCTCAAAGCAGCGATTACCTAGCTAACTCCCCAATATAGAGCTTAGCGCCCGAACCGGGAGTTCACAACTGATCATCCACTTGTTGGTGGTCTAAAGCCCGCTTATAAGCCTCATTCCGCTTCACCCCTAAAATCCGGCTGGCTAATGAAGCTGCAGCCGATACCGGTAACTCCGCGCACAACACATTCAAGCAATGGTCCAGAGTCACGATTGCCGAGTCGCTCACCGATTGACGCCCCGCCACCAAAACAACCATTTCTCCGCGCGCTGGGATAATACCCTCTGCAAGCTTCGACAATAAGGCCTCTGCCGGGCCATCAATCACCTGCTCATAGACTTTGGTGAGCTCCCTACAGATCACAACATCCCGACTCGGCCCAAAATGTTTAACGATCAGAGTCAGCAGGTTTTCAATACGATGAGGTGCTTCATACAGCACAAGCGTACCCGCATAATCAACGAATGCTCTAATCCGTGCCTCCCGGCCTTTGGACGGCAGAAACCCAAGAAATTGAAACTGATCCGTTGGCAGGCCTGAGACCGATAAAGCCGCCGTTAGGGCTGAAGGCCCGGGGATCGGCTCGACAACGATACCGGCCGCACGGGCCTGCTGAACCAACACATAACCCGGATCAGAGATCAAAGGCGTGCCGGCATCTGAAACAAGCGCAACTGCTTCACCAGCAAGAATCCGATCCACCACCAAATGACTTTGTCTGCGTTCGTTGTGATCATGCAGAGCAACAATATTTTGCTTGATTTCATAATGATCCAATAGTCGCCGAGTGTGCCGCGTGTCTTCAGCGGCGATAAGGTCTGACTCAGCCAACACACTCAAGGCGCGCGCCGAAATGTCATTGAGGTTGCCGATCGGGGTAGCCACTATATACAATTTACTCACTCGGTCTGCCTAGTAAACTCTGATCGTAAAGAGTAATAGATTACGCACGCTGCAACCATCGGCTACTGGTCATTTAAACGCGTCTGGCCAAAATTTGTTATGCCTATTGAGGCGTCAAACCCTCGATCCTAGGCTCTGGGATAGCGCGTTCGTGACGCTTTCTCTTCGCTCATATCGAACTGGGACTTTAACCCAACGTTTCCAAGCAGCGAGGATGAGCAAGAAGAAGCGTAAAATCAAATTGTAAGGCGTCTTTGGAGTATCTCGTACTAGAGCTATGCTTAAAGTTCTAGGGTATTGTTAGACTGTAAGTCACACAAACAGTAAGGACAAATGATCGAAAGTAAGCGTAACTGCGAGTACCGTAAACCCCGACTGTCACGAGTACTGGGGGCTGTGAAACTGGGGGCTGTAGCACCCGGGTCAATAATACTGAGCGTCAACAACGATACAAACTGACAACAATTGACACCCACCGAGCGGGAGAAAGAAGCCAGAGCAAAACCCCGAGAAAATCCGAGATTCTTTACGCGCTAACTTTCCTTGAGACTCGCAAGCAAAGATAGCCAACCATTACAATTTTGAGAGGCATTACGCCATTGAAATCTATCCAGCACATCGCTTATCTGACCATTCTTTTTTTCATCGTTAGCTGCGCTGCGCCCACCGCAAACCAATCAAATCGCGCTGCGGTCAGCACCAAAACACCTGCACTTCCTGCGATTAGAGCGATACGCTCGGTCAAAGAGGGCCTTCGCCTCGCGAACCTGGCCAGCGAACCAAACGCGACCACCTACCGGGTTCAAGCAGCAAAAATTGCTTTTGAGCAAAACGATTTTGAACAGGCTCGTCGGATCATCACGAGCATTAATGAGAGTCAAATCCCAGCGTTTGCAATGCTTGATTACCTACTCACAAACGCTCGACTTCAATTACGTGAGGGAGATCCAATTGCTGCTCTGGCAAGCCTTAACCAACAGGACCTGTCGCGATACTCTCCGAATCCCCAAGAGCAAATCACCATCGGCCTGACTAAGGCCACCGCTTATCAGCAAACCGGTCGTGTGATTGCTGCAGCAAGAGAGCGAACGCTCAGCGCACCACTTTTAACCGGCCAACCGAGCATTGAAAACCAAGAAACCCTTTTCAACAACTTGTTAACCTTGCCCACTTCAATGCTCAAGAGTTACGCAACAAAGGCGGTGGATAATGATCTGAGAGGCTGGCTGTCTTTGGCTGCAATGAGCAAACAGTATCAGAACAGGCCCAGCCAACATCTCAGAGCGCTGTCCAATTGGAAAAAATTATGGGCAGGACATCCGGCCGCTGAACAACTCCCCAGAAGACTGGCTTTCCTTGACAGCATTGTCGCAGGTCAACCCGGTAAAATTGCCGTCTTACTCCCACAAACTGGGCCACTGGCCGCAGCCGGGCAAGCCATCTTAAAGGGCATCATCTCGGCTCATTTTGATCAAGGTCAAGAATCCGAACTCCTGTTTTACGATACGGCGCTCTGGACCTCCACCGTCGACCTCGTCAATGTTGCGGTAAACGATGGGGCTGACTTTATCCTCGGCCCTTTAGATAAGCGCCGAGTTGAAGCCCTCGCAGCAGCCCGGCTTAAGATACCCGTTCTAGCCCTGAATCGACTAAATCAGTCGGAATCCGTCAAAAATAAAAATGGGAACCTGTTTTTCTTCTCCTTAGCACCTGAGGATGAGGCGAAACAGCTCGCTAACCGAGGGCGCGAGGCAGGCCATAAAAACATCTTGCTCATTGCACCGGATGACGACTGGGGCGATCGGACGGCCAATGCCTTTCGAAGCGAGTTCACGGATTTAGATTCGGTAAATATTTTTGAAAATCGCTTCGGCGAAGATGAGTCTTACGCGGAGTTCGTGAAAGATATGCTCGCTGTAGACGAAAGCGAAAAACGTGCCGACGAACTCAGACGCATTACGGGCCAGTCCTTCGAGTTCAAGCCCAGACGGAGACAGGATATTGACATGATTGCTCTGCTGGCGGATGCGGACAAATCCCGCCAAATCAACCCTGCTTTGGCCTTTTACTATGCGGATAACCTACCGGTCTATGCAACATCGCTCGTTCACACCCAGCGCCAAAACAAAATTAACAATCTAGACCTCAATGGTATTCGATTCTGTGATATGCCCTGGAAGCTCTTCCCAGCTGGAGTCCTTGTGTCTGGTGTTCAAGCAACATGGCCAGAATCTCGCGGTGATCTGGGCCCCCTTTACGCCCTAGGTCTCGATGCTTTCAATATCATGCCTAGGCTAAGGCAACTCAGAGAAATGCCCGACACCCAATTTTATGGCCTGACTGGGACCCTGATTATGGAACAGCAAACTCTCATTAGGGAGTTGGCCTGGGGCTATTTTGAACAGGGTGAAGTTGTGAGTATGCCAATGGTTGTTGAAGCGATCTGAGCCTTGGAATAAACCAAGGAAGAGCGGCAGAATTAAGAGCTCAACACTTGCTTTGGCTATTCGGCGTCCAAATAATAGGTCTCAACTACCAATCGAGATATGGTGAAATCGACATTATAGGTGTTGATCAATCGGCCTTAATCTTTTTCGAAGTTAAGTGGCGAAGCGGTGTCCGTTTTGGTACGCCTGCCGCTCAGGTAGATTGGAGGAAGCAACAGAGGCTCCTTAAAACAGCTGAGCATTTTCTCCAAGCCAAGCCATTCATCACTTACCAGGACCTGCGCTTCGACGTCTTAGCGCTGGGTCATGAAAACCGCTGGATCAAAAGCGCGTTTTATAAAGAAGACTTGATTCCTGAACCCGGACTGGCAAGATAGCGCCCAGACTATGGGAATCTGTTATGAACTGGATACGTCGTGCAAGCCTCGGAGCACTTATCATCTTTGGAATCAGCGCTTGTAGCCTTGTTGGCCCCAAAGACGACAATCTTGGAAAAAGGACTTTTGGTACTCAACTCGATGACCGCCGATCAGCAAAACTGATCATGAGAAATCTAAAGGCCGCAAACCCAGAGGTCGAATCCATGAACCTAGCCGTGACTGTTTTCAACGGCGTCGCGCTGATCACAGGACAAGCCAATACCGAGGCGGTTAAAGTCCAAGCAGGTAAAATTGCCGGGCAAATTAGAAACGTTGCTAAGGTGCACAACGAGATCGAGGTTGCTGGCCCGACCGCAATGCTCGTGCGCAGCAACGATGGACTTCTTAAGACGAAGATTCGTGTCAAGATGATAGCGGCGACCGATGTCGATGCGGGTCGTATTAAAGTTGTTGTCGAGAATGGGGTTGTTTATCTAATGGGACTTCTAACCCGCGATGAGGCCAAAGCAGCCGTAGCCCTGACCAGAGAAGTCTACGGTGTTCAAAAGATCATCCAAGCTTTCGAATTTTTAAATTAACGCCTACTCAACCACGCTGAGATGAGAAGCCTTAGTGGGCTTAGGCTTGCTCCCGAATTGATTCCCGGGTAATTCGGATCCGGACGCCTCATGGCCGTCACGAGGATGTTCATCGACTAAGGGTGTTTCTGCGGCGGGGCCTGGCGCATTTTCAGGGAACCAAAGCCCGTCGCCAGTTTCTCGACTCACCAATCCTAGTACCGCTTGGATCGGCGCACTGATGCTGACAGGGAGCCCCTTAAATCGACTATCGAAAAAGACACCGTCTGCAGAAATGTTCAAATTACGAACTGCCGTTCCACTGATATTGAGCGTAATACTCCCATCGGGTTGAACGAATTCCCCTGGAACACTCACCCCTTCCATGCGAGCGTTGAGAATCAGATAGGGCGTTGAACCGGAATCAACCATCCAATCCAATAGACCCTGCATCAGGTATGGCACTTTGGAGATAGGTGTTCCCATCAAAGTATCCTACGAGAGGGCTGAATCAATCGCGCATATCCATTTCTGCTTCCGAAAGGCTGGCTTGAAAAGCCTCACGCCGAAACATGCGATTCATATAGTCGGTTAGTGGCTTACCTGTTTTTGGGGGTAACTGAATACCCAAAACCGGAAGACGCCACAAAATAGGGACAAAGCAGCAATCCACCAAGGTGAACTCATCACTCATAAAAAACTCTTTCTCAGTGAATATCGGAGCGATCGTCAAAAGTCCTTCTCGAAGCTCCTTTCGTGCACGATCGATCACGGTGTCCTTGGAACGACCAGCAACGATGGTATCAACCAATCCACACCAGTCACGCTGGATACGATACACAAAGAGTCGACTCTGAGCCCTTGCTACAGGGTAAACGGGTAGCAGCGGTGGATGCGGAAAGCGTTCGTCTAAATATTCCATCATCACCATGGATTCGTAGAGCACAAGGTCTCTGTCAACCAGCGTCGGAAGCGAGTTGTACGGATTTAGGTCAGCCAGATCCTCTGGCAAACTTCCTTTTTCGACATTGATAATGTCTACAGCGACACCCTTTTCCGCGAGCACCATTCTCACACGCTGGCTGTAGTGATCTGCACCATCTGAGTAAAATACCATCGATGAATGCTTTGAAATAACGCCCATTTTTTTCCCCTAATTCTGCTCTAGCGACTAATGAATTTCTTTCTTGTATTCCCTGGCCAACAGATACGCCGGCACGAAGAAAAACGCCAGGAAGATCAAAACAAACACGCCGGTTCGCTCACGATCGAGTCGGGAAGGGTCGCCCACGTAATAAATAAAATTGGTCAAATCGTACACTACCTGTTCATAGGCCTCAGGCGATAAGCGGCCGGTATTCTCAACCAGCTGCAAAGGAGAGTATCCTCGCTCTACCAGTTCCATACCGCACACTTCTTCAGTGATATAGGACTGCGACAATGCATCCATCATCTGGCCGCCATTTGCAGCAAGCTTTGGAATCTCTTTGCACACTTTCTGCTGCACGCCCTGAAGCTCCATGAGCGCGTGCGGCATACCAACATTTTCATAAACCAGGTTGTTCGCACCCAAGGGCCTACTAGCATCTTCATAAAACGTAAGGAGATAGGTGTACAGATACTCTGGTCCACCCTTCAACTGGCTGTATAACGTTAAATCGGGAGGAACAGCGCCGAACCAGTTTTTTGAGTTTTCATCGCTGATTGAGTTCTCAATAAGGTCACCGATTTTCGTATTAGGGTCAAAAACCAAATACTCAAGCATAAGACTCTCTGGGATCCCAATGTCATCGGCCGTCCGCTTGTAACGCTGATACTGCAGCGAGTGACAACCCAAGCAATAATTCATATATGTTTGGGCACCGCGCTGAAGAGAACTTTGATCCGTTAAATCAGGCGTCATGTCATACAGAGGAAAACCAGAGTCAGCGGCCTGCGAAGAGTGCGTGATAAAAGAGACTAAAATCAATAATCCGAGGCGCTTCATAGGACCACTCGCTCAGGCACAGGTTTGGTCTTTTCTACACTGGTGTACCAAGGCATCAGCAGGAAATATGCAAAGTAAATTGCAGTACACACTTGGGCGAGTAGTGTTCGTAACGGCGTTGGATGGACTGTTCCAAGATAGCCCAAAATGAAAAACGAGATCACGAACAGGCCCAACATTATTTTACTGGCGAGCCCTTTATATCGCATGGATTTGACCGGCGACTTGTCAAGCCATGGCAAGACAAACGGGATCACAATGGCTCCGGCCATCACGACGAGACCCCAAAACTTTGCATCGAGCCCCAAAAGCGGAAACGTCGCCGCGCGTAGCATGGAGTAAAACGGGGTGTAGTACCAAACTGGCGCGATGAGCTCCGGTGTCTTCAACGGATCAGCGGGCTCGTAGTTGGGGTGTTCTATCAAATAACCACCACCATCTGGATAGAAGAACATCACGGCGCAGAACAGAAATAGAAACACGATAATGCCAGGCAACTTACCGAGGGTAAAATAAGGATGGAACGGCACACCATCAAGCGGCTTACCCGTCTCATCAGTCGTCTTTTTGATATCAACGCCATCAGGGTTATTAGAGCCCACCTCATGCAAAGCTAGAACATGAAGAACGACCAAGACCAGCAAAAACAACGGAACCAAAACCACATGTAATGCAAAGAATCGGTTCAGGGTAACGCCTGACATATTGAAATCACCCCTAACCCAAATCGCCAGATCCTCTCCTACGAGAGGAATCGCGCTCGCCAAAGAGACGATCACCTGCGCTCCCCAGAACGACATATTGCCCCAAGGCAGCAGATACCCAAAAAAACCTTCGGCCATTAACGCGACATAAACCAACATCCCTAGAATCCAAATCAGTTCTCGAGGTTTTTGATAAGAGCCGTACAGCAGTCCCCGGAACATATGGAGATAAACCACGACAAAAAACGCAGAGGCGCCGGTTGAATGCATGTATCGAAGCATCCAGCCATATTCGACGTCTCGCATGATGTACTCAACTGAGGCAAATGCTCCCTCGCCTGTGGGTACGTAGCTCATCGTCAGCCAAATGCCTGTCAGTAATTGATTCGCGAGCACCACAAAAGAAAAAATGCCGAAGTAATACCAAATATTTAGGTTTTTGGGTGCATAGTACTTGGCGAGGTGTTTTTCATAAGCCTCCGTGACCGGCAGCCTATCGTCGATCCAAGACATGAAATTTTTAAAAGATTGTTCAACCGCCGACATTAAGCCACTCCCTCATCTTCTCCAATCACCACGACATTTTCTGATTCATAGAAATGCGGCGGAACTTCCAAATTAGAGGGTGCTGGCACGCCCTCATAGACTCTGCCGGCCAGATCGAATTTCGAACCATGGCAGGGACAGTAAAAGCCTCCTACCCACTCCGCATCAAAAGTCTGCGGCTCAATGGCAGGACGATATTTCGGAGAACAGCTCAAGTGCGTACAAAGACCTACCAAGACAACAATTTCGGGCCGAATCGATCGCGTTTCATTTTTAGCATATGCGGGCTGCTGTTCTCGGTCAGACATCGGATCTGCAAGTCGCTCAGGTTTTTCACTCAGCCTCGCCAACATTTCCTCTGAGCGACGAATAACGAAAATGGGTTTATCCCGCCACGCAGGAATTGGCCCCAATATTTGTCCTGGCAGCAAACGGCTGACATCTACCTTTATCGGCGCCCCGGCGGCGAGTGCTTTTGCACTGGGCGTCCAAGAGCCCACAAATGGAACCGCTAGGCCTGCAACACCACCGGCTCCGACCGCAGCGGTCGCGCCTAAAAGAAAATTTCGCCGCCCAGGATTAACGCTGTTATCAGTCACAACTTATCTCCAATCTTTTAACGCTCACGCCGGTCATCACGCGCAACCTTAACGTCCTTAAAAGGCTCTTCCCCGGCGCGCCGATTCTACCATACTCGACCCAAAAAATGGGCTTGAGAGCCCCAGATTTTTTAAATCCAGCAAAAAAAAACGGAGCCAATGCTCCGTTTCTCGAACCCCGCAGGATTTAACGTTTTGAAAATTGCGGCTTCTTTCTCGCTTTTCGAAGCCCCACTTTTTTACGCTCTACGCTTCTAGCATCTCGCGTGACATATCCAGCTTGACGTAAGGTAGGGCGGAGACTCTCATCGTACTCCATCAAGGCACGTGTAATACCATGCCGGATTGCGCCGGCTTGTCCAAAACCGCCGCCGCCTTTCACGGTGACTCGAACCCTGAACCGCTCAGTAAGGTCCACCAACTCTAAAGGCTGCCTGACCACCATTCGTGCGGTTTCTCTCCCAAAATATTCGTCAAGGGGTTGATTATTGACCTCGATACTGCCGTCGCCTAGGCTCAAAAATACCCGCGCCTTAGCAGTTTTCCGCCGTCCTGTTCCGTAATACTGATTCATAGCCACCCTTTCTATAACTCCAACACTTCTGGCTGTTGCGCCGAGTGTGGATGATTACTGCCAGCGTAGACCTTAAGTTTGGTCAACATTGCTCGGCTCAATTTATTTTTTGGCATCATTCCTTTGACTGCCGTTTCGATAACACGCTCTGGCGCTTTATCGATCAGCTTATCAAACGTAATTGATTTGATCCCGCCCGGAAAGCCGGTGTGATGATAGTAGGTCTTGTCTGTCGTTTTACGACCTGTTACCCGAACCTTTTCCGCATTCACGACGATGATATAATCGCCTGTATCCACGTGCGGAGTAAAAGACGCCTTATGCTTACCCCTCAGGCGATTGGCAATCTCTGTGCTCAATCGACCAAGGGTTTTTTCAGAAGCATCTACCACATACCATTTGCGGCTGACTTCTTCTTTTTTTGCGCTGACCGTTTTCATTATTTCACCCTAATATAGAAGGAGGGACCTTCACATCTTTGTTCTGCCCGCTCTAAGACGCTTCGCCCGCAGCAGCCAACACCCAATTTAAGACCGCGAATCTTACCCAAGCACCGGGCCATAAGCAATACTTTCCGAGCGCTCTGCGAATTCGAGCATCGCGAGACTGCCTTCTCCGATTTAGTGGCAGAAGACGATCAAACTACCCCATATGCTGCATGCCCAAGTATGCATCACTTTGCATTTCGAGCAGACGGCTCTCTGTCCGTTCAAATTCGAACCGAACCCTCCGACCCCGGTAGAGTTCTGAGATGCCCACTTGCCCAGAAAGAATGAGTTTGACCTTTCGGTCATAGAACTCATCGACCAAACTGATAAACCTTCTCGCCTGGTCTTCCGTTGCAGTTGAGAACTGAGGAACACCGCTGATCAGTACAGTGCCGAACTGTTCGGCAATCTCAATATAATCATTTTGACTTCTGGGACCATCACATAGCTTTAAAAAGTCGAACCAGATCACCCCGCCATGTTGCCCCCGAACATCAATTAGCCGCCCCGAAATCAAAATCCGATCATCAAGCGGATTAAAAGTCTCTTGCATCGTTAATTGACGAAAGGTCGCAAGCAAAGCCGCTTCGCTCTCCTGGTTCAAACCCTCGTGAAACAGCGGCGCCTGACTGAGTGACCGCATCCGATAGTCAAGCCCACCGTCAACGTTCATCACTTCGGTATACGTTTCAAGCAGCGCAATTGCGGGTAGAAATTTTTGTCGTTGCAAACCCTCTTTGTACAGTTCGGAAGGCGGCACATTAGATGTCGCGACCAGCGTTACCCCTCTTGAAAAAAGACCTTCTAGCAGGCCCGACAACAGCATCGCATCAGTGATATCCGATACAAAAAACTCATCAAAGCATAGAACTCGCGACTCAGCAGCCAAAATTTCGGCGACCCCATCCAGCGGGTTAGCCTGGCCTTGGAGCCTTCCGAGTTCTTCATGGACGCGTTTCATAAATCTGTAGAAATGAACCCGCTGCTTTTTGGGCTCCATCAAAGCTTCATAGAAAAGATCCATAAGAAACGTTTTACCGCGCCCCACACCGCCCCACAAATAAAGTCCCCTGACCGGCCTGACGATAGGGGCCCGCCAAAACTTCAGCCTCCAGCCAGACTTTGCTTGCCTCTTCAGCGCAGTTGCCAGTGAAGAGAGCGCGACTATCGCTTCCCTCTGGGAGGGGTCATCCACAAACTCTTGTGTTTGGAGTACCGCATCAAATGCAGCGCTGAGATCTTTTACCATCAGTCTAATTCGAGGCGCTTGCGCGCTGATTGCGCATGAGCGAAAAGCCCTTCCTGTTCTGCAAGCGTCGCAGCCGCACCGGCAATTGCTCGAACGCCGCTTGCTTTACATTCGATTAACGATTGTCTCACCTGAAAATCATAGACACCCAGCGCCGACGCAAAACGCGCTGTGCCGCCGGTCGGCAGAACATGACTAGGACCTGCAGAATAATCACCAACGACTTCGGGGCTATATTGACCCACAAAGATTGCACCCGCAGCACGAACCTCAGACAAAAGCCCATCGGGGTCATTAACCGCTAGCTCTAAATGCTCTGCGGCGACCTGGTTGATTACACCGAGCAGCGCAGCCTTCGAGTCTGCGTAGATCAGCATCCCGCGGCTGGACAACGATGATTCGATAATCTCTCGACGAGGCTGTTCCGCGACGGCCTCTTCTAATCCGGCTTGGACCGCACGCAAAAACGACTCACTCTGAGAAACAACAATCGCCTGCGCTTGCTCGTCGTGCTCGGCTTGAGCCATTAGATCCGCAATCACCCATGAAACCGGCGTTGTTTCATCGGCAACCACCAGTACTTCTGAAGGTCCCGCCAACATGTCTATGCCAACATCTCCAAAGACTTGTTTTTTTGCTGCAGTGACATACTGATTACCCGGCCCACAAATTTTGTCGACCCGTTCTATCGACTGTGTGCCATAGGCCAGTGCGGCAATCGCCTGAGCGCCGCCCATCATCCAAATCTCATCGACGCCTGCATAAAAAGCCGCCGCTAGGAGCACCGGATTAATAACCCCATCTCGAACCGGTACCGCAAGCGCGATTGAATCAACACCTGCAACCCGAGCAGGAATCGCGGTCATCAAAACCGTAGACGGATAACAAGCCTTACCACCTGGCGCGTAGACACCGACGCGATGCATCGGCTGGACCCGCTGACCCAGCGTGTTACCAAAGTCATCCGTAAACTGCCAGCTCCTACCAAGCGCAGTCAACTGTCGCTCGTGATAATCCCTGATTCGCTCAGAACACAACGCCAGCGCTTCATTCGTCTCTGAATCAATCCGCTCAGGCGCAGCCTTGATTTCGGACACAGGCACCCGCAGAGAGGAAACCGAAGCGGCCTCCAAACCATCAATTTGTGCCGAGTAAGCCAACAAAGATGCATCACCTGAACTTCGAACATCTTGAATGATCGAGTTAACCGTCTGGAAGGTGGCGCCGGCAATGGGCTGATCATGCTCAAGCCGCTGGGCCAGCGCCTCAGAAAACCTGAGATCTGACGTCCTTAAAAAGTGCATCATTCGGCCTCTGAACCCAAAGCTTCAATGACGGCCTCAATCGCGATCTGCTTGGTCTTAAAAGCGACTTTATTCACGATCAATCTTGATGAGATCGAGCAAACCTGCGCTTTTGGCTCCAACCCATTCGCCCTAAGGGTGCTGCCTGTCTCAACAATGTCAATAATCCGATGCGCCAAACCCATAACAGGAGCCAGCTCCATCGCACCAGTCAATTTGATCATGTCAATCTGAATCCCCTTTTGGGCGTAGTATTTTTTTGCGGTTTGCACAAACTTGGTAGCGACGCGCAAACGTCGAGGCAAGGCTGGCTCATCGATCATCCCTGCCTCCATCATCTCGCATTGAGCGATTTTCAGATCCAAGGGCTCGTAGAACCCATCACCCTCGAATTCAAGCAAAACATCTTTGCCCACCATTCCTAGGTCCGCAATCCCATGATCAACGTAGGTCGCGACATCCAGCCCTCTCAACACCATCAGTTTAATGTTCGAATGTTGGGTATCAAAAACCAATTTTCTAGACACCAACATATCCTCGATAGGCCGAATCTCGAGTCGAGCGAGACGCTCTAAAAGCTGTTTGAGTGGGCGGCCCTTACTCAGAGCGATCACTAAAGGGGTATTTGCGTACAAAGCCACTCAGCTTGCCTCCCTTGTAATATCGACACCCAGGCGTTGCAATCGCTCCTCGATCTGCTGATAACCTCGGTCGATGTGATACACCCGATCAACGGTGGTTTCTCCCGACGCCGCGATGCCTGCTATCACAAGACTCGCAGAGGCCCTAAGATCGGTTGCCATCACCTGCGCACCAACCAATTCGCCAACACCCTGCACGAGCGCAACAGAATTATTGTTCTGCAGCCGAATCTCTGCTCCCATTCTGGCCAACTCAGGTACGTGCATGAACCGATTTTCGAAGATTGTTTCCTGGATCGAGCATGCTCCTTCCGCCAAGCAGTTCAGCGTCATCATTTGAGCTTGAAGATCCGTTGGAAAAGCCGGGTAGGGACCCGTCACAATATTGACAGCCCTTGGGCGTCTTCCCTGCATATCGAGCGAAATTTGATCAGCATCGGTCGTGACTTCGGCACCCGCCTCTCGAAGTTTTTCCAACAATGCCGAATTGTGCTCAGCCACAGCGTTGCACACCTTTAAACGACCGCCCGTCGCTGCCGCCGCTATCAGATACGTACCCACCTCAATTCGATCTGAAACTGCCTCAAATACGCCGCCATCTAGGCGTTCTACGCCCTCGATTTTGATTTGACTGGTTCCCGCACCTTGAATGTTCGCGCCTAGGCGATTCAAGAAATTGGCCAGATCAATAATTTCTGGCTCCTTAGCGCAGTTTTCTAAGAGGGTCACACCTTCCGCCAGCGCAGCGGCCATCAGAATATGTTCAGTCCCACCGACAGTCGAGAAATCAAACACGACATGCGCCCCCTTAAGTCGACCCTGCACACTCCCTTTGACGTAACCTTCGTGCATAACGATTTCGGCGCCCAGCGCCCGCAATCCTTTCAGGTGTTGATCAACAGGACGGGTTCCAATCGCACAACCTCCAGGCAAAGAGACCTCAGCCTCACCATAGCGAGCGATGAGTGGACCAAGCACATTAAAGGAAGCGCGCATCGTTTTGACCAGTTCGTATGGCGCCTTCAGCGATGAGATAGTATTCGAGTGAATTTCGAGCTCCATTCGCTCGTTGATTACGACTACGACGCCCATGTTGCTCAGCAATTCGATCATCGTTGAGACATCACGCAAATGAGGCACGTTCGACAAGGTCACGACTCCGTCCGCTAGCAGCGCTGCAGCGATTAAGTTAATGACCGAATTTTTAGCGCTGGATGCTGTAATCTGACCCTCGATCACGGACCCACCCTGAATTCTCAGAAGGGCCACTATCAGTCTCTTTCGTCTGGAGCAAGCGCCCTGATTGAGACGGCGTGTAGCGCTCCTGAGGCAATATCCTCTTTGAGGAAAGCGTAAACTTTCTGCTGTCTTTTCACACGACTGAGTTCAGCAAAACAGGCCGCGACTACCGTCCCCGTCATTCTATTACCATCTAATTGCAGAACAACGGACTCAGCATCTAAAGCCTCACGCAATTGTGACTGGAGTGCAACGATATCCATAACATCACCGATAAAAAGTGCGCATCATAGCATGCCATCGACCCTGCGATCACTCGGCTGTGGCCGAGCTTAACCGGGACAACATTCAACCAACCCTCGAGCTAGCTTTTACCCAATTCAAAAGATCGATCATCTCTGCCAAATGCTTTAATCTAATGGCTCAGCTGCCGGAACACGGCATCTCCTGCAGGTCATTACGATGATTGAAACTTTGCTCAAAAACACCAGTCTTCGATACCGAGCAATCAGCGTTTTACTTACCCTTTATTTCGGTGCCTTAGCGCTGAACTACAGCGTCGATGTCGATAAGCAAATTACTGAACCACAATTATCAATTAACGAGCCTGACCTTTACATGGAAGATGCCTCAATCAGTCAGATCAACAAGGCCGGTCGAAGAACATCAATTATCAGTGCGAAAAAATTTACGCATTACCCCCTCACAGACGTGACAACCTTACAGTTACCCTCAGTCCAACTTTTGGATGTTGGCACGCAATCACCTTGGAGCATCTCTTCTCTTGAGGGCCGCCTTCTGGGGGTCTCGGAGTATCGCGAGGAAGCGGTGGAGCTTTGGAAAGCAGTCACAGCAGAGAGAATCAGTCGTGATGGGACGACAAGACTCCTCACCGAGACGCTCAGTGTTTTTCCAAATCAGAATTTGGCTGAAAGTAATTCAGCCGTCACAATCCTGACCCGAGACACAAAAACTACCGCTGCTGGGGTTCGCGCTTTTTTCGATAAAGATCTGTTTATTTTCCGCTCAAATGGTGAACGCAGGGTTGTCACGACCGTTACCATGAGACGCTAGTATTTTGATGCGGATGGCCCTAAGATTTTCAAGTTCCCTGAACTACTCACTGCCGGGACGTAGCTAAACTCAAAGAATTTTGATCGAAAGGCCCTTTTGATGCGATTTGCCGGTTTCATTTTTGGAATATTTCTTACTTACCCCGCCGTGCCCTGGTCAGCTGAAGTGACACAAACCCAGGGCTTACCGATTACCATTGAAGCCGACAGTGCGACTGTCAGCGAGTCCCTGGGCCGGTCTGAATATTTAGGGAATGTCGTCATCGAACAAGGCCCTCTGAAAATTACGGCCGATCAAGTCGTTCTGACGAGTCTTGAGGGCGATTTAGAATCGATCACGGCATCAGTCAATGAGGGATCAAGCCCTGCACAGTTTGAGCAAACTCGAACCGACGAATATCCCGCAATCAGCGCGTCAGCGCATTCCATTGAATATAAAATTGCAGCAGAAACCCTCGTGCTCACGGGAAATGCTGTTTTAATGCAGGGCGCCGATCGGTACGAGGGCAACCGATTAAGCTACGATCTTGGAAGCGGACTTTTCAAAGTTGAAAGTGATGGTTCAGAGCAAGATCGCATTAATCTCATTATTAACCCCAGAGCCAAGCCTTAAATGAGTGCGGGCTCGACGCTTTCAGCGCAGCAGCTCCAAAAGGCGTTTGGAAGTAGACGTGTGGTTGATGATGTTTCGTTTCATGTCGACGCCGGTGAGGTTGTTGGGCTTCTGGGCCCCAACGGTGCAGGTAAAACAACTTGCTTTTACATGGTTGCGGGCTTGGTGGCGGTCGATTGCGGTAGTATTTTATTGAAAGGCAACCCGATCACGATGCGACCCATGCATGAGCGAGCACAACTCGGTCTCGGTTATTTACCCCAAGAGGCGAGCATCTTTCGCAAACTATCTGTACAAGACAACCTTCTTGCGATTCTTGAGTCTGTAACCTCCTTAACACCCAGGCAACGAGAGGATCGAACAACAGCATTAATTAACGAATTTAATTTAGAGCACGTCCGACACAGTCTTGGCGTTTCGTTGAGTGGCGGTGAGCGGCGGCGAGCCGAGATCGCTCGTGCCTTGGCTACGAGCCCGCAATTTTTGCTGCTCGACGAACCTTTTGCAGGGGTCGATCCCATCTCCGTCGGCGATATCAAAAAGATTATCAACTACTTGGCTAAACGCGGTATCGGCGTGCTCATCACGGACCACAACGTTCGCGAAACACTCGACATCTGCCATCGCGCTTACATCATGAATGAGGGTCGTATCATCGCTGAAGGAAGCAGCAATGACATTCTGAGCAACGAGCTGGTTCAATCTGTTTATCTCGGGAAAGATTTCAGACTCTAGCACCGCGTAAAGCTCCATCCTCAACGTCACCAAAATGATCTACGGTCGTCGCACCACCTTGATCGATGTCTTTAAAAAGAGCGCACAAGCCGCTAGAGGCCTTGCAACGTCTTACCAAGCAAGTTTCATTCCAGTTCCATCAGCAGTATCATTCCGCTATGAGTATGAAACCCGCACTTACACTCAAAATCGGTCAGCAACTGAGGATGACGCCCCAGCTTCAGCAAGCGATTAAATTGCTGCAGCTGTCCACATTAGACCTGCAGCAAGAAATTCAAGAAGCGCTTGATTCCAACCTGATGCTCGAAGAATTTGATGAAGAGCGCGAAAATACCAGCGCCGAGGAGACGCCTCAGGAAACGGTGGAGCCCTTAGCCGACGATACCTTTGAAAGCACGGATGCCGATCATCTTAACGAGCCTACAGCATCCGATTTAGACCCTAACAGCGCGGAAGACTTTATCGACACAGAGGTCCACGACACCGAAATCGATGGCGATGTCGTTTCAGACAGCTCGGAGCTCATGGATAGTGAAACGCTCAGCGACGAATTACCGGTCGATAGCGTTTGGGAAGATGTTTATGACGCGCTACCTTCAGGTTCAGCCAGCGGCTCTGGTTTTGATGAGGATGGCGAAAGTTTCGATGCTCGCAATAGCCCTCAGATTACAGTCCAAAGCCATCTTTTGGAGCAAATCAATTTACTCAACCTGTCGGAACACGATGAGGTGATTGCCTTGCACCTCATCGATGGCTTGGATCACGAAGGCATGTTGAGATTGGATTTGACGGAAATCCTCGAGGCCATGCCGCTAGAATGGGACATCGAAATCGATGAAATCGAAGCTGTCCTTCATCTCTTACAGCACCTTGATCCCCTAGGCATTGCCGCCAGAGATCTGCAAGAATGTTTGATGATTCAACTCAAGGCGATAAGGGAGCCATCGGAAACAAAATCGATCGCCATGACTTTGGTTGAGAGTCACCTTCCAAGTTTAGGTAACCGCGATTTTGCGTTTTTGCTCAAAAACCTCCGAATCACAGAAACCCAGCTGCAGGCGGCCATCACTCTGATTCAAGGTCTTAATCCCAAACCCGGCGCAGATTTAATCAACATTGAGTCACACTATGTGGTTCCAGATGTCATTGTCACAAAAAGAAACAATCGTTGGACGGTAGAACTCAATCCCAGCATCAATCCTAAAATTCGAGTCAATCCAGAGTACGCCTCCCTCGTCAAACGAAGCGACACCAGCCCCGATCAAACCTATTTACGTGACCAAATGCAGGAAGCTCGGTGGTTTATCAAAAGTCTTCAGCAGAGAAATGATACGCTGCTCCGCGTTGCTACTAAAATTATGGAGGTTCAAGTAGGATTTCTTGATCACGGCGATGGTGCGATGAAGCCACTGGTTCTGCACGATATTGCAGAAGACGTTGGCCTCCACGAGTCAACGATTTCGAGAGTGACTACCCAAAAGTACATTGACACGCCGTTGGGCGTTTATGAGCTCAAGTACTTTTTTTCCTCCCACGTTGGCACCCATTCTGGGGGAGAGGTCTCATCAACGGCAATCCGGGCAAAAATTAAGGCGCTGATCCAACAGGAAAATACCCGTAAGCCCCTCTCCGATAGTAAATTAGCCGCACTCCTTGCCGAAGACAATATCGACGTTGCACGCCGAACGGTTGCAAAATACAGAGAAGCTTTAATGATCCCGCCCTCCAATGAGCGCAAGCAGCTCACTTAGTACATTCACTTTTTGTTCATCAAACTTCAGTTTTACAGGAACCCGCAGGTCTTGTTACGGTCATAAATATTGAGGACTAGCGCTTGCCCTGGCTGCTGCCCTTGGCTACCAGACCAATCGACGAAGGAGACCCTACTATGCAGATCAGCGTAAGCGGACACCACATCCAGATCACACAATCTATCGAAGCTTATATCCATAAAAAGCTAGGTCGCCTAGAGCGACATTTCCAGCCCATCTTAAGTAGCCAGGTTATTCTCACAGTCGACAAAAATACTCAAAAAGCGGAAAGTCGAGTTCATATTTCCGGCACCGAAGTTTTTGCTGAGGCCGAGTCAGACAACCTTTACACCTCAATCGATCAGATGGCCAAAAAGCTTGATCGCAAAATTGTTGAGATCAAAAGAAAACTCGTTTCTAGGCGGCAGACGCAAACAGCCATCACAGAGCCAACCACAGCAACGGACTGACAGTCTCGGATCAAGTGTTATACTACCGACTCCGTCCTTCGGTGATCTCTGTTCGCCATGAAAATCGCTTCCATTCTCTCGCCTGCGAGAACGATGTGCCGGTTACCGGCCAGTTCTAAGAAACGCGCCATTGAATTGGCAGCAGCATTTATTGCAGAGAATGACGATCGCATTGAGGAAAACGAACTCTACCGACTGTTAATTGCTCGAGAGAAAATAAGCCCGACAGGGCTCGGCTTTGGAATTGCCATTCCCCATTGTCGTATGGCGAACTGTACCGGAATCATGGGTACACTGATCACCCTCGAGCAACCTATTGACTTTGAGGCAATGGATGACCAGTTGGTCACCACATTATTTGTTTTGATCGTCCCAGAAAAAGAAATGAATGCCCACTTAGAAGTCCTCGCCATGTTGGTTGAGAAATTTCAAACGTCGGTCTTTAGGGACAAGCTCCTTGCCGCCGAATCTGCTAATGAACTGTATCTCGCTGCTATCGCCGAAACTTAGGATTTCACCGTATCACAGACTCACTCACTCGAAAAAAATCGCCCTGTTATGAATACAACGCCACAGCAACTCATCGTTATCAGCGGCCGCTCTGGTTCAGGAAAGAGTACCGCCCTGCACGTGCTCGAAGATTTGGGCTACTACTGCATCGATAATCTCCCTGCGTCACTCATTCCCAATCTTGTTGAGAGGACGAAAGAGCAGGGCTTGTCCAACAAAATAGCCGTAAGTATTGATGCAAGAAACTCAAGCGTCGACCTCGAACGCTTCCCCGAAGCTGTAGCGACCATCGAGCATGTCGATATTCGCGTTATTTTCCTAGATGCCAGTGGGCCAACCTTGATCAAACGATTCAGCGAGACGAGGCGAAAACACCCGCTGAGCGACCGCCTATTAGGTTTAAAAGAAGCGCTCGAGGTCGAAAGCCACTTACTCGACGGCCTTGCAATGATGGCCTCGCTTAAAATAGACACCACTCAGATGACGCTGCATGAATTGCGCGATGTGGTGAGAGACCGGGTGGCGAATTCCAGCCAAGAAAACACGTTGATGTTCCAGTCCTTCGCGTTCAAACACGGTGTACCGGTTGATGCGGATTTTGTTTTCGACGCACGTTTTTTACCGAACCCGCACTGGGTTCCTCATCTTCGCCCTCAAAACGGACTCGACACCGAGGTCCAGGAATTTCTTGCCGCAGAGCAAGAGGTTCAAGATTTCCAAACAGAACTCTCCGCCTTTTTAGAGCGCTGGCTGGTCAAGTTGGTTGAAAGTAATAGAGCCTACATCACGGTCTGCATTGGGTGCACGGGTGGACAGCATCGGTCGGTCTATCTGGTCGATCAGTTGGCCGCGCACTTTGTACAATTAGGTCACGTCGTACAAACCCGGCACAAAGAACTCTCTCAACAGCGGACTCAATCACCTTCACCACACTCATGAGGTCAGAGACTACAACAGTCAATAACCCTGCCGGACTTCACGCCCGATCAGCAGCCACCGTCGTAAAACTCGCTGCAAAGTTTCGCTGCAGCATCACCTTTGAAAATGCAGGCAAAACTGCGAGTGCAAACAACATCATGGCGCTCCTTATGCTCGAAGCGACCAAAGGTTCTCAGCTCAAAATATCCGTTGAGGGACCCGATGAGGACAAAGCACTTGCCGCGATGACCCATCTGATCAACATTAATTTCGGTGAATCGGGTGATTTTCGTGAACGACCTTGAGCGAAAAATATCAGCACTTCTAACCGAGCCTATCAGCAACGCTGACCTGCAAGATACCGCCTCTGAGCTCAGAGCTATGCCGCCAAATGACGCTGGCGCACTTTTAACCCAGACACCCTCGAATGCAAGACAACTCGTTTGGGATCTGCTTGACGAAAATTTCCAGGGTGAACTGATAGCCCATATCGACCAGGAACTTGTTGGCGACCTCTTTGCCAGCCGGTCTGCAGGGGAAATTGCGAACGTCATTGAGAAAGTCACCGCTGATGACGACCTTACTGACATTATTCAGCAGTTACCGGACGGACTCACCGATGAAGTGCTCGACGAACTTGGAGCCCAAGATCGTGCTCGCATCAAAAAATTACTTATCTATCCGCCGGACACGGCGGGTGGCCTAATGGATACACACATCATTTCGGTAAGGCCTGAGACCAACATCGATGCGGTTTTGCGCTACCTTAGACGCCACCAAAAATTGCCCGACAACACCGACCAAATATTTGTCGTGGGCCCAGCAGGCCACTACCTTGGAAGTTTAGCCCTACAGACACTTCTTGTATCGGACCCTCAAACCCCGGTCGCCGAATGCATGGAAATCCCGGTTAAACCTCTGTCATCAGCGTTGTCTACCCACGATGTTGCACAGATCTTTGAGCGATACGATCTAATTTCCATGCCTGTCTTAGATACAGCTGGCGTCCTGCTGGGCCGCATCACGATCGACGATATTGTTGATGTCATCATCGATGAGGCCGATCATTCAATGTTGGGCATGGCTGGCCTCAATGAAGAGTTCGACACTTTCGCGCCCATTTTTAAGACCGCCCGACATCGCGCGCTTTGGCTTGGCGCAAACCTGGTCACGGCTCTAGTCGCTTCTTTTGTCATCAACCTGTTCGAGGACACAATCGCGAAAGTCGTCGCGCTAGCGATTCTCATGCCGATCGTTGCGAGCATGGGCGGCGTTGCAGGGAGCCAGTCGCTGACTCTGATCATTCGAAGTCTTGCTCAGGGGAATCTGTCTCCGGGAAACGCCAGGTATCTGCTGAAGCGAGAAGTCGCCGTTTCGCTCTTAAATGGTCTACTGTGGGCATTACTCATTGCAATCGGCGTGTCCCTCATCTTTCAAGACCATATATTAGGGATCATCATCGCACTGGCCCTCATCATCAATATGGCGATTGCGGCTATTGCCGGAACACTACTACCACAGCTGTTAAAAAGCCTCAGCATCGATCCTGCGATCGCAGGCACTGTGGTTCTCACGACCATTACTGACGTGGTTGGATTTATCACGTTTTTAGGCATGGCCACTTATTTTTACGGCTAGCATCGACGCCGAGGAAGGAAGACGCGCAAATGACAACAGCAGAACCTAAAAGCAAGAACCAGCAAAAGCAGCAAGCGAAAGAGACAACCAGACTAGGAGAATTACTGACTCAACTGTCTGAAGCACAACTTGAAGCCCTTCCATACCCCGAAATTCGAGCCGGTATTGCAGAGTACAAAAAAATCACCAAGGGTAACGCGCGAAAACGCCAAATGCTTTATATCGGCAAACTGCTGCGCCGGGTCGACCTAAGCGTCATCGAACAGCTGCTCGCACGATACGATAGTGCCAGTGAGTATCACAGACTGCATATTCATCAAATCGAGCAGTGGAGAACACAGCTCCTCAATGAGAACCCTCTGGTGATATCGCAGATCGGCGAAGCTTGCCCTGAGCTTGATCGCCAACACCTAAAGAACCTGGTTCGCGAAGCAAAGGCCGAGATGCTCCTACTCTCAGAGGAAAGCAAAGGCTCTGGGCCCAGCTTTAAAAAACTTTTTCAATATCTGAAGCGTTTGAATGATCAGCGGCTGGCCCTTGCTGCCAAGAAGGAATCTGAGCCCGAAATCGACGCAAAGCTTCAAAATCCAGAGCCGTTTTAAGCACGCCTTCTCCGTCCGCAAGCACTGCAACAATCTTGCCCCATGGACTAACCACCATGCTGTGGCCGAACGTTTCACGACCGCTATCGTGTGTTCCTGTCTGGCAGGCGGCAACAACAAAGCCACCGTTCTCGATGGCTCGTGCTCTCAATAGAACTTCAAAATGCGCTGCCCCCGTAACGCGAGTGAAGGCCGAAGGCACGCTAAAAATTTCTGCCCCCATCGCCGTCAAAGATCGGTAAAGTTCGGGAAACCGCAGGTCATAGCATACCGACAAGCCGACGCTACCAAAGACCGTTTCCAAAACACACAAATCCTCACCAGCCTCAAAAGCTGCCGACTCCAAATACTGACCTTGACCATCTTCAACAAAAACATCGAAAAGATGTTTTTTATCATAACGCGCGACCTCTTGCCCTTCCGGATCAAGCACCAGCGAGGCAGCACGGACTCTCCCACTGGAAACAGGCGCTCCATCGGGCCTGGCAGACAACGGCAGCGTGCCAGCGAAGATATACGAACTGAGGGACTTAGCCTTCTGTTTTAAGTAATTTCTGATGGGGTGATCATCCCTCGACTCTCTTTGACCGATCTCCAACGGCGAAGAGGCTGCAAGTGCGGCAAAGTTCTCTGGCAGGAAAACCGCTGCCACCTCACCTGGTGCAATTTTCTGCAGCTGGACGTCCAGTGCCTGCAGACTGCGCGAAACATCAAAGCTGCTCGTTAATTGAATGAGCGCTATTGGGATCGGCTCATTGTTCTGCATTCGTCTCTTCCTGGAATGTTTTTTGGCTTCGAATTGAATCATCAAAAATAGCGACGAGCTTGACCTCAGGTTTCTCGAGGGTGCCAGAAATTTCGTATTTAAGACTGGTCAGCTCATCGATTTGATTTTTGAATACTTGTTGGGCCAGGAGCACCCCCGCACCCATCAAGGGTCCGGTCACAATTGCGCTATAAGCTGCATACCATGGCAGATTCTTGTTAAGGGGTAAGGTGAAAATCAGGTCGTTATCCAAGCTCTCAGTGATCAGATCCACTTCACCAGCGAGCGTCAACTGGCTGCCAGCACCTGCAATAATGACTGGATCCAGAATCTCGACGCGTCCCGATGCCACAGCAAACGAACCCGTCACACTATTGAAGGCATGCCCTTCACCAAGTATTTTGGACAGATCGAAACTAAGTCGCTGAGCGATCTCGGCAAAATCAAATATTCCCAGCAGTTTTAAGGCACCCGCATCTGCCTGGGCCTGTACAATCCGACCTTGCCCACCTTCGACCTCAGCAACACCTGTAATGCCCTCGATGCTAATGTTCAGCGGAGAGCCCGGCCATTGAATCTCCGTCTGAAATTCAAAATCCTGCCCTTCTAGACCCGAAGCAAAGCCCCACGCCTCCAAACTCTTTCGCATGTCTGCAACAGAGATTACGCCTTCAAACACCGAATGTGGGGTGTCGGCATCTGGATACCAGGTCAGACCTGCAGGCACATCGACTTGCATCCCCTTTGATCGTGCTTTGAGATTCTCAATGCGGATAACTTCCTCCGACGGACGCACTCTAAATTGCCAAGCACCAAATTCTTCCCCATCAAGCGTCACCGAATCAATCATGACATCGGCCAGCAATAAATCATTCGAGGACAAAACCGAAAGAGGATCGCCCCCTGCTGGATCCGACTGAAAATTAACATCAGCAAGCTCGATTTCTAGTGGCGCTTCGGCATCATCATTAATTCGAACCAATCCTTCAATTTCGTCATTTTTAAGGGTGACCTGCCAATGATCCACCTTAGGATATAACCCCAACGCTACGTCATTGAGCTCATAACCAAAGAGATCGAACTGCCGAGCCTGGACCTTGACCGATTCAAGGCTGCTCCGAAACTGCGACTCAACCGAACGATCACTAAAATCATCAAACCGTTGTAGAAATAAATTCCAAGCTTCAAGCGAGGCATAGGGCAATTCACCAATGATTCTCAACGCGTCAAAAGCACTGGCTTTTGGCTGATAACCTCCGATCTCAATTACACCGCCGATCACTTCATCGTCGATCAATCTAAGAATGCCGCCGGCACTCGCATCAAAATTAAAAGCCAGTTCGGAGCCCTTGGATTGAAAGCGTTGGCTCAGTTGAAAGGCTCGACGATTTTCTGCTGATTGTTTACCAAGAGGTGGAGGAATATCGATTGTCAAACCCTCCAGAAAGCTCTGAATCTCGAGTTCGGGTTGGTCGTCCCGACCACCAAAGGGAATCGATAGTCGACCGATGAAGTCTGTCTCACCCTCCACAAAATTTAACAGCGTTAATGCCAACCAATCGTTTAGACGGCGCATTTCTATTCGACCGTCTAAGTCAATCAATGTGGTTCCACCACTACCCGACAATTCCGTTGAAATTTGTGCAATCCCGGGCGCTCCGAGCATATTGAACCTAAGACCAGTAGCAGATAATCCGGTACTCGACTTAAAATTCAATGCGCCGTTTACATCAGACAAGCTTAATCCAATTTCAGCCAATTCCAGACCCACACGATCCAGCGATAAGTCAGTCTCAACCATTGGCTTTTCTGCATTCAATCCAATCGGCACTGCAATCTTCAGCGACCCCCTCACTGTGCCTTCACCCCTCCATTGATCAGCCGCATTCTTAATCTCACTTTGGAGCGGCGTTTCTTTAAAGAGACGCACAAGATCTGCTGCAGGACCATCAACATCTGCGAGCACGCTTACCACCGACAAGCTGCCATCTTTCGAAAAAGGCACCATGAGATCGACATTTTCAGCCCGAGTCTCGTAGACCCTTGACCCTAAATTCCTTGCAGCGAGACCTTCATTAGTAATTCCGACACGCCCCACAATGTTGGTGGCAGGCGGCCAAGCAGGATTAAAAAGCACTTCGCCATCAGTCATTTCAATCTGGATCTCGTAGCGTTTTTCTACATTGGGGCTCACCCTATCCAAAGATCCATGAACAAAAATGGCAGCTTTCCCCGCCGAACCCGCGAGCAGGCTCTCCTCGAGCCAGCGCGCCGAAGCATCTGGAACAGTGTTGGGGATGAAAGGCAGTGCATCCCTTAATTGAAAATTTTTCGCTCCGATCACGAGTCCCCATGTTCGATCCCTTCGCTCCGGGGCCATATTGATGTGCAGTTTTCCTTCCGCATCGAGCCCTGGTGTCTTGGCAATGAGCTTGCCTGAGGTCAACGCGAACCCTTGATCTGACACCCGATAAGTTAAGCGCCCAAGGCCCTTTTGAAGCGACCAAGGAGACTCGTATAAATGACCAAACTCAAGCGCCATCGCTTCGGCATTCAAATCCAAATAGCCGAAATCAAGACCAAGTTTGATAAAACCTGCTAGACCATCAACTCCTGGACTGGGCCCATCCTTTAGGGCCCTGAGATCTTGGATATCCGTTACAAGCGAGAATGTCTCCTTAAACTGACCACCGACACCAGACCATTGCAGGCGGCCAAGGCGAAACGTTGGGGCAACACGCTTTAGTTTGGCTTTGAACGTCTCAGGCATCGTGACCTTAGCCCCTAACTCAACCAGAGCTTGACTCGCGGACGAATCAATCGACAGATAGTCCAACCAACCCGCCCATTCCGAGATTGACCCAACATCATCCGCGCTGCCGGTAAAGCCAATATCTCCCAAATCAATGACCTGATCCATAATCCGCAACTCGGGTGCATTAAGCGCCAAAGTTAAAGATCGGTCCGTCAGCGAAAACGCCCCACTCAGATCAGAGTCCAGCATGACCTCAGCGCTTTGAGATGCCATCGACTCAATAAATCGACTCATCCACACCCCGTTTCCACTTAGGACGCCTTCTCCTTGCATCGAGCGCGCCCATATTTCCGCGTCAAGTCCGTGACGTCCCAAGTCCGATATTTTGGAATCCGCGGCGTGCTCGGCAGTCGTTGAATTAGCGGTAACGCGCAGATAAGCCTCAAAGTCAGAACTGAACAACGAGCCCTGCGGAGTATCAAATCGAACAACAATCGATATATCCTGATCAAAGGACAACCGATGAGCATCCCTCGTGATCAAACGAAGACCGCCGGAGAGTACCCGTAGCTGGTTTGCCGCCATCAACCGCAGGCCCTGACCATTGCCCCGAGTTGTGATACTAAAAGGCTGAGCGCCCAACACTTGCAGATTAAGCGATTCAATTTCAATTTGTTCCGCCTGTTCAAGTAGCCGGACAAAGTCAAACCTTCCAGGCGCTTCAAGCGTTTTGAGACCACTCAACCGCCATCCTCCACTCGAAACAGAGCGGAGCTCGCCCACCAGACCGATCAGGGCCAGGTCGCGTAACACAGGCCCGCCTGAAAGCAGACTTTTGAGCGTATTTAGTCGTAGAGAAACTTCTTCAATGCGTAATTGATCGCCCTCGGTCAAGCCCAACTCAAGGTTGCGGACGGTCAAACGCGGATCAAGGTACACCAAGTCAGCTGACAAAGTCCCCAAGGACACAGACGTACCGAATCGCTGAGAGAGCGTCGCTTCAAGTTCGTCTTGATACAGCGGTAACCCCGCAATGAGCCCTCTTAGCAGGCTCAAAAACAATGCTGAAAAGATCACACATCCGATCAGCGTCACCCGCAACCATAGGAGACCGCGAGACTTACGCAACGGGTTCACCCAGGCAATCCAGACTCATTGCTTGATCGTCGACTCGCAGCTCACAAATACCCCAATCTGTTACCGCTTCAATTTGAATTCCATTCATCCTTGCTTCTAATAAGGAGACAAAATCGGATCTAACAAAAAGCGCAATCAAGACTTGGCTGCTTGCTCGAATTTCAATTTTAGAGGATGGCCTTAAAATCAGGACTTTTTGCACTTGTTCTACAATTTGGCTGGCCCAGAGGTGCGCCGAGTAAGGATTTGAGCCCTCTGAACGCGCTGGTCTACCCCCTGAGCGAATCTGCTTGCCCAAACTTAGCCCCCGCTGGGTTTTTGAAATTTGAACAATGCCAAAATCTGAAAATTCAGAAACCCGGCAGGGAACCTCGCGGTCCTGACAAGCTTTTAGTAATTGATTCCGAACCTGCTGCTGGTGCTCCGGATCAACCATGTCAATGAAATCGATCGCAACAAGTCCCGCAAGATTGCGTAACTTTAACTCGCGAGGAATCCGCTGTGCCGCCTCAAGATTCGTTCGAAGCGCGGTGGCAGCCAAATCAGCGCCGGCCACATCAGCGCCCGTATTGACATCGATTGTCGACATCGCCTCCGTTTCCTCAACGACAAGATATCCTCCGGAAGGCAGTTCCACGCGGAAACACAGTAATTCGTCCAGAATATGAGTAAAACGCTGGCGAAACTGCCGTTTCGCTGACTCAGCAACTGGTTTCACAGTACCTCTCCACTCCGGCATCATCTCCGACAAATAGTCTGTAATTTTCGGAACGATCTTTTCATCATCAACTAAAATTTCAGAAAGATCTCTTGATAACCACTGTTGAATCCAACCGACCGGGTTCGGTTGCCCTCGATGTAAGCAACGCATAACCTGCGGCTGAAGCAACTCAGAGCGCACAAACTCCCACTGGGCCATTACTCGCTGGATATCAGCGATTAACAGCGCCTCAGTTACATTTTGCGACAGCGTTCGAAACATGAGGCCTCCGGCCGCCGCTTTTCGTAACGCGTTTTCCAATCCCGCTCGGTTCAGCGCCTCTCGACCCAAATGTTCAAGCCGGACCAATTCTCCACGGTCCGAGATTTTTTTTGAGACAGCAATGCCCGTTCGATGCGGGTAAAAAACCACGTAAAGTGATGGAAAAGAGAGTTGTTGGGTCAATCGCGCACTTTTATCGCCACACTCCGGTCGAACAACCTGAACGGGCAACCAAGTTCCCTGCTTCAACTTTGGCTGGGACTGATTTGGGCGAACCCTGCGCTCTAGAGAGGAGCTTCCCGCATTCGCCAACCGATGATCAACAATCGGGAGAAATCCATTTCGATTCCGGTCAATTGTGACAAAGGCTCCGTCGATACCATCGACTACGCGCTGGACTTGTCCTAAGTAAATGTGACCCACGTCATTCGCGCCGCTATCGGGTTCGATCA
>CALIKQ010000011.1 GCA_938017975.1 uncultured Pseudomonadales bacterium
AAACGTCTACAAGGAAGTAAAAAAAGATCTTCAAGACGGCTCAAGTGAACCAAGATACAAAGCTGTCACAGACTAACCAGTAGCTTTAGACCTTAAAAACACCGTAAAGAGACCCATAAAAAGACAGTCAAGATTTGTTTAGGTAAAACGCTGCTCTGATTGTGAGGGGGCGGAAGTTTGCGCCAAGTAAAAGCGGAGGGTTTCGGAAGGGTTTTTATCGATGATAGAGATTTTTAGCGTTCAGTCAGCACGCACAGAGGCGTGCTGACGCGGCTTGCAGGCTACCGATCAAAAGGCAGACATCGGTTGCCAGGGCAACGACGTTAGATTAGATGACGATCCCTGAGAAAATAGAGCGGTAGAAAAGAGTCGAGTAGCCGAGTAACGGACCAAGGCCGAAAGAGGCTGGATTCGACCGAAAACAATCGGTGAAGCTGGATGAATCAGTTTCAAAATAATGCAATGTTCACAAACGGAGAACAGATCCTATGGCTAATACGACTGAAGGTGACTTCGACTCGATCATCGAAAGTGACACGATCGAAAATTCAGCCGACGACATGGACGCGTTAGAGGTCCTCACCAGTCGGATCGTCCTTGCAACTGAGGCCGACGATGAAGTCGAAAACCTAGAGTCTGTACTCAATGGTTTAATCGAGAAGGGTCGGGAACAGGGCTACCTGACCTTTGACACCTTGACCGAATCATTACCAGACCGCATCTTGGCGTCAGAAGAGTTCGATAATATCTGTCAGGGGTTTGCCGATCTTAACGTTGTGTTGTGCGAGGTTGCGCCAAAAGATATCGCCGACTTAAAAGTAGAGTCTGAAGAAACCCTCTCAGAAGAATCTTTGCTTAATGTACCTGAAGCGGGCAAGACCATGGACCCGGTTCGTATGTATATGCGCGAAATGGGTACGGTCCCGCTTTTGACGCGGGAAGGGGAAATTGTAATTGCAAAACGGATCGAAGACGGAATTCGTGACGCGATGCGTGTCCTTGCTTCGTACCCGGGTGCTGTGGAGCACGTGCTTTCAGTGTACGACCGATTGCTTGAGCAGCGCGAGGATCCTTCAGAGAGACTGGACGTATCACCGATCATCGCCGGGTTCCTCGATCCTGAAACGGAAATTCCCGATACTTCGGAAATCGCTGAAGCGAAGTCGAGTGGTCAATTCGAAGAGACTGAAACCGAAACTAACAATGGCCCCGATCCGGAGTTAGTCACGTATCGCTTCGACCTGATTCGCAAAACGCATAAAGCTTTTCTTCGCGTTGCCAGCAAGCATGAACGAGGCTCACCAAAATACAATCAAAGCCTCTCTAAGGTGCAAGAAGTCTTTTGTTTATTGAAGTTGGTTCCGGCAGTCATGGATCCGATTGTTGCTATGGTCCAGTCAGATGTCACATTGATCCGTGCCCAGGAAAAAACTGTTCGAGACCTCTGCGTGACCAAAGCTGGAATGCCGAAAAGCGAGTTTTTAAAGCGCTATGGCCAAAGCCAGGTCGACGTGGCTTTCGTAGATCGCCTTGAAAAATCAGGAGAGCCTTGGGCCAACAAAATCAAAGCAAACCGCGTTTCACTGCGTCATGGCATTAAAACAATGCGCAGGGTTGCCGAAGACCGAGGTCTCTCAATTCCCGAGATTAAAGAAACTCAAAAGGCGTTGCAGTCTGCCATGAATGCAATGCGTCGCGCCAAGAAAGATATGATTGAAGCCAACCTAAGACTGGTGATTTCGATCGCGAAGAAATACACGAACCGAGGGTTACATTTCCTCGATCTCATCCAAGAGGGCAACATTGGGTTGATGAAAGCGGTTGATAAGTTTGAATATCGTCGTGGATTTAAATTTTCAACTTATGCGACTTGGTGGATTCGCCAGGCCATTACGCGAAGTATTTCTGATTTGGCGAGAACCATTCGGGTGCCTGTCCACATGATGGAAACGGTTAATAAAATAAATCGCCTAAGTCGGCAACTGCTCCAAGAGCTGGGTCGGCCAGCAACCATAGAGGAACTCAGCCTGAAAATGGAGCTGCCTCAGGATAAAGTGATTAAAGCGCTTGATGTAGCTAAGCAGCCGATTTCTCTCGAAACCCCCGTTGGTGACGATGACGATTCAACGATCTGGAATCTTGTGAGCGATGCGTCGGTTGAGTCCCCCCTCGATCATGCTGCGGATGAAGGCCTCCGAGAAACGACGAATGATGTGTTGACTGCTCTGACTGAAAGAGAGGCGAAGGTGCTTAGAATGCGCTTTGGTATAGATATGAACACCGACCATACGCTCGAAGAAGTGGGTCGTCAGTTCTCTGTAACTCGCGAGCGGATCCGCCAAATCGAAGCGAAAGCACTTCGCAAGTTACGTCATCCAGCACGGTCTGAGCAGCTCAAGAGTTTTATTGAGCGCTAACCGACTGAGCCCTCCTTCAGGTTGCAGTCCTGGCCCGACCTAGCTAGAGTCGGGCTCATGCTCATACCGTGAAGAAATTATGGCGCCCCTTAACGACGTTCGCACTTTATTCGCTGGCCGATCCTGGTGGGCCAACGGTATATTCCTGTTTTGTCTTTATATGACGGTGATTTACTTGCCGTTCGACCTTTTTTACAAACCCGTCGCCGAAGACCAAGAAGTTTGGTTTGGCCTTATGTTCACAGGTTGGTCCGCAAAGATGGGCGGGGTGCTGCATTGGCTTGTTTATGGTTTTGGGGCTTACGGTTTTCTGCACCATCGAACTTGGCTATATCCTTGGGCAGGCCTTTATGTGCTTCAGGTCGCTTTAAGCATGCTGCTCTGGGCGATGTTCGATGAGCGTGGCAGTGGACTGTGGCAAGGGACAATTGCGGCAGCGCCGTTTATTGGACTTGCTCTATTGCTGCATTTGAAGCCCGCAGCTTACACCAAACACTGATGCAATCTAACGAAGGACAGATTCATGAATGACTTTTCAGGAAGAACTGCGGTAATCACTGGTGGCGGTACGGGCATGGGCCGTGCCCTGGCAGTCGCGCTGGTCAAAGAAAGCTGCCATGTTGCTATTTGCGATGTCAGCGAGGACGCGATGGCCGAGACTCAGGCTCTGTGTCAAGCAATCAGTGATGTTCGAGTTACAACCCATCTCTGCGATGTCTCGAGTGAGGAGGATATCAATCGATTTCAGCAGGAAGTCGAGGCAGCGCATGGTGATGTGATTCATTTACTCTTCAACAATGCTGGTATTGGTGGCGGCGGAGGCTTTGTTGCGGGCGACCGGGGAGAATGGGAGAAGACCTTCGCAGTTTGCTGGTATGGCGTTTACTATGGGTGCCGTGCTTTCCTGCCGATGCTGATAAAAAGCGACTCGGGCCATATCGTTAATACCAGCAGCGTTAACGGCTTTTGGGCCTCGTTAGGACCCAACGTTCCTCATACAGCCTACGCTGCTGCAAAGTTTGCAGTGAAGGGGTTCTCGGAGGCGCTGATTACTGATCTGCGTTTGAATGCGCCTCACATTAATGTTTCGGTGGTGATGCCTGGTCACATTGGCACGTCAATTGCCATTAATTCCGGAAAAATTTTGGGACATACCGCGCCTTTGGAGATGTCTGAAGCGGAAGTGCGGGATGTGCGTGAAAGACTCATGTCGCAGCCGGGTCCGATGACAGAGTTGCTGATGAACTTGAGTGATGATCAATTACGAGAGTTCATGCACAACCGCGGAATTGAATTTCGTGACAATGCGCCGACGACAGCTGATCAAGCCGTTGACATTATTCTTTCTGGTGTAAAAAACAATCAGTGGCGTATTCTTGTCGGTGATGATGCGGAGCGTCTGGATGCACGTGTGCGCGCCAACCCGTTTGATGTTTATGATTTGGACTTCACAGCGTTAACCACGATTTCAGCAAGCTGAGTTTTGTTGGGGTGGCGCTAAACCCGCAATTATCCCGACAAGGCTTTGAGTTCTTTTTTTATTCTTGCTTTAACTTTCGGGTTTTGGGCCGTCTCCAACGAAGTCTGAAAAGCAGCCTTTGCTGCTTGAGTATTCCCCTGCGCTGCCTGTGTCATCGCCTGCATCATAGAGACTAACCCTGGTGTCGGATAGTGCCACAGGCCCTGCCCTTTGATATTTGCGAGGGCATTAAACGCACTCTGAAATTGTTTGTTTCGCAAGTAGAGTTGGGCCAGTTGAAACCAAGCAACCGCCGGGTCGGCTATGGTCTTTGTGGCGTCCAACATTAATTGCTCGGCGCCTTCTAGATCGTCTTCTTTTGCGAGGAGTAGACCCTCCGCGAGCTGGTGGTAACTCGGATTGAGTTGTTTTAGGTTAGGTAGAAGCGCGCGCGCCTGGTCTAAATCTCCGCCAGCAAAGCTCGGTGCATTGATATAAAAGGCGATCACCGCAAAGTTTGAAAGGACGTGATTCGGATTAACCTCAACAGCCTGCTCCCAGGCCCCGATGGCTTTTTTTGCCACACCGAGCTTTTTAAATATGCTGACATCCTGAACCTGTGATAGATGGATTAAACCCTTAAGGTAAAGCGTTTCTGATGGCGCGTAGGAAGCTTCCATGAGCTGATCTGTGATTGCGATAGCCGCTTTATGTTCACCCAATCGCCAGAGCGCAACCCCTAACTGGAAAGACTGGATGGGAGAACGTGTTTCAGGCGCCATGTCGCCTAAAGCTGATTTGACGGCCAAGAAATCAGAGCCTGGCACTGATAGCTGTTCTGGGCCTGTTGCTCGCGCAGAGGGAATTAGCACGCAGCAAATTATCGTCAAGTTCAACAGCTTTAGACTACGTTGTTTAAGTTTCATCTAGGCCTCTTCGTCGGTGATAGACTGCTGGTTGGGGTGACGTCTACGGGGTTCAATTGTGGCAAAAGCAAAGCTTAGTGAAGTCGAAGAGGCGGCGCAATTGGTCTACGCATTGCTTCAGCCAACACCTGCAAGGTTATCTCCAGGGTTGAGCAAATCGGCGGGCGCACACATTTGGTTGAAGCACGAGAATGAACTTCCCACAGGTGCATTTAAGGTTCGTGGAGGCTTGGTATACCTATCGAAACTTCTTGCTACGGGAACAGTCACCGGGGTTTGCGCGGCGACCCGAGGAAACCATGGCCTAAGTGTCGCTTTTGCAGCAGCGCGCCATGACTTACCAGCTGTGATTGTCGTGCCTAACGGTAATAGCCCAGAGAAAAATAGTGCGATTGAAGCGCTTGGCGCAAGGCTGATTCAAGTTGGTGACGATTACGATGAAAGCGTGCGGTACGCACAGCAACTTGCACAAGATGAAGGGCTTCATCTTGTGCCCTCCTTCCATGAAGATTTGGTTTTGGGCGTTGCAACCTATGCGCTTGAGTTTCTAAATGCAGTACCCGATATGCAACGAATTTACGTTCCTGTTGGGCTTGGTTCAGGAATTTGCGGCGTATTGCGTGCTAAGGAAGCGCTGGATCATGAGGTAGAGATTATTGGCGTGGTCTCGGATCAGTTTCAAACCTATCCGCTATCCCTTGAGGCTGGGCATCCCGTGGTGACCCATCCGGGGTTTTCTATCGCAGATGGACTCTCGGTACGAACAGCCAGCAGAGAAGTCTTATCTGAGTTAAATCGCGGTGTGAGCCGAGTAATTGCGGTTAGTGATGCAGCCATTTTGGGCGCTATGGGGATGATGATGCGCGAATTAGACCAGCACGTTGAAGGGGCCGGAGCAGCAGGGCTTGCTGGAGCGCTTTCTGAATCTGATAGGCATAGCCCTCAGGACGTCATCGGCGTCGTCATTTCTGGGGGTAATGTCAGTTCAGCCTTAATGACCCAGGCGATGAATCAGTGAGTTTTGTCAGTTCAGTAGAGCGACTGGGGCCGTTGATTTTGCCTGAGCTACATCCAAGTATAGGGGATAATATTCAAGGCCCATCGCTGATCGAGGTCCCCGATTGGATTGATCAGCCCCTGGGGCGTTTCTACCTTTATTTCGCTGATCACAAAGGAGAATATATTCGGTTGGCATACGCCGATGTGTTAACTGGACCGTGGCGTATCCATGAGCCGGGGAGTTTGCGATTGAGTCAAACACACTTTGCCCAGCAAGAGATTGTGCCGACTCCAAAACAGCGTCAGCTTGTCGAGGCTGCGACGGTAGAACTAACGTTGCCTCATGACCCTATGCTCGATTTGTGCATCCCTCATATCGCGTCCCCCGATGTTCATGTCGATGAAGAAAATCAGATCATCCGCATGTACTTTCATGGATTGGAGCGATTTGGTGTTCAGCTCACGCGACTCGCAGAGTCCCGCAATGGCATTGATTTTGTTGCGCATCAAGCTGAATTGGCTCGACCTTATCTTCGGATCTTTGCGTATGACGGGATGACGTATGGAATGGCGATGCCGGGCGTTTTTTATCGATCGAAGAACGGGCGAACAGATTTTGAACAAGGACCAACGCTGTTTCCGAGTACGATGCGCCATGCGGCGCTCTGGAGAGACGGTAATACACTTTGGGTTTTCTGGACCAATGTGGGCGATGCACCCGAGCATATTCTCGTTACCTCAGTTGCCCTTTCCTCGAACTGGATGGATTGGCAGTTGGGAACAACGGAGTCAGTCATGAAACCGGAACATAGATGGGAGGGAGCCGATCAGCCTATGATGCCCTCCTTGCGAAGTGTTGCCTATGGTCGACAGTGTCAGCTGCGAGATCCCGCGATCTTTGATCCCCGCGACGGCACACTGTATCTGCTCTATGCCTTGGCTGGTGAAGCAGGGATTGGCCTCGCACGATTAACCATGAATTCCGACAAATCCGCGGCCAAGCCGGTTGCGGCCGTGCCGAGATAATGAGAAAGCAATGACAAAGCAATCGACGAAATTGACATCCGGTCCAAGGTCGGGGGCCTCGGCATCTCGAGACATGACCGAAGGCTCCGTCTCGAGTCATTTGGTCAGGCTGACCGGGTTTATGTTGTTCGGGTTTATTGCTGTTATGGGCGCCAATTTGATGGAGTCTCTGTACATTGGCCGAGTCGGTACATTAGAACTCGCCGCGCTCGGTTTTACGTTCCCGCTCGTGATGACATTGCAGGGAATGACCATGGGGCTTGGGGTTGGCGCTTCCTCTGTGGTGGCCCGCAGTATCGGTGCGTCCGACTGGCCGAGGGCGAGAAGACTGATCACCCACAGCTTTCTCCTAGTCATCGCGTTTGTGACGATCGTCGCTGTGGTGATTTACCTCTCATTAGAAACGCTCTTTACGATGCTCGGTGCCAATGATGAAGCGAGAGTGCTGGCCAGTGGCTATATGACCATTTGGCTATTGGGCCTGCCCTTTTTTGCGATTGCCATGGTGGGTTCATCTCTGATGCGAGCGGCTGGGGATGCGGTTAAACCCAGCTATCTGATGACAGTGGGTGCAGTGATTCAGGTGTTGATTGGGCCTGTCTTGATTTTTGGATGGGCTGATTTTAAGGGTTATGGCTTAGCAGGCGCAGCACTCGCTTTTGTGATCGCTAGGACCTTGAGCTTTTTGATGTATGTGTATTACGCGGTGAAAGATCGGTTGGTTGTTTTCTCTATGGGCGGCCTCCTAAGCTCGAGTCGCGCGATTTTACATGTAGGGTTGCCTGCGATTGCAGCGAATTTAATCTCTCCAATTTCGCTCACAGTTGTGACTCGATTGCTCGCTGGGCATGGTGAGGCGGTGGTCGCCGGATTCAGTGTTGCCTCACGCATCGAGACGATGTTGGCGATGGTCATGTGGGCACTATCGATGAGCGTTGCGCCTTTTGTGGGACAGAATTGGGGTGCTGCCCAATACGATCGTGTCCGAGCTGCGCTGCGCGGCGCGAATATTTTTGCGTTGGTTTGGGGCGCGTTCGCCTTCCTATGCCTGTATCTGCTTGGCCCAGGTCTCATAGCGTTGGTCAACGATGACCCAGCAGTGATTGAGGCAGCAAGCAGTTACTTACTGATCATCCCACTGGGTATGGGCATGATGGGGATTGTTGCCAATAGCACCTCGAGTTTTAATGCGCTTGGAATGCCTGGACCGCCTTTGATCATTTCTGTGATGCAGATGCTTTTCCTATCTGTACCATTGGCGTTACTTGGAAATTATTTGATGGGTTATCAGGGTATTTTTATCGGCAGCGTTGTGGCGATTGTGATTACTGCTGTTACCTCTTTTATTTGGCTGCGTCTTACTCTGAAGCGCCGCATTAGAACGGCGCTTACTTAGCTTGAGTCTCTGATCCCGCGCTGATTGAACGGCTAGACTGTGTATTGACCGAAAGTCCGAGCACCGCAACCGCTGCAACTAGATACAAAATGATGAAGGTAATCGACGCCGCTGCATAATCGCCGGTTGTGTCGTAGACCCATCCGGCAAAAGGTGTACCAATCAGATGAATGAGCGCCATCGGCGGCCGCATCGCACCGAGCACCCGTCCAAACGACGCCCGTCCAAAGGCAGCGCCAACCACAGCCCCTTGCATTGGCACAACCCCGCCCATACCAAAACCGAAGAAGCACGCGCCTAAAAAGAAGAATCCGTAATCGGGCATGATCAGCATGATGAGCTGTCCAACTACTTGAAAAAAAATGCCAAGCCACAGGGCGTATCGGACTTCCCACCGATCGACTAACCGACCGAAAATGAGCTTGCCGAGGACACCAAATCCCGCTGTTGCTGACGCGATCAATGAGGCATTGAATAAGCCATAGCCGCGGTCAGTTAATAGGGGCACCATATGAATTAAGGTCCCCGACTGAACACAAAACAGAAGACCAATCACAACAACCAAAATCCAAAAATTTTTATTGTTTAAGAATTCGCGGGTCTTTAGCGGCGGCTTCGAAGGAGGTAGCCGGGATCTTTCAGTTTCGCCATCAGGAAGTTGTCCCGCATCCTCAGGCCTTGAAATCACAAACTTGAGGACAATGGGCATGACAAAGACGATGGTGATGAACCCATAGAGCATAAAGCCTTCGCGCCACCCCGCGTAGGTGATCAATGCAGCACTGATACCGGGCATGATGACACCGGAGACTGAGATTCCGGTCGCAGCGATGCCAAGCGCGGCCCCACGTTTTAAAACAAACCAATTGCTGACCAATTTTGAGGTTGCCAGTTGACCCATCGCGCCTGCACCAAAACCAATGAAGAGGCCAAGAATCAGGTAAAATTGGAGGGCTGTTTTCGAAAATCCAAGGGCAATAAAACCCGTACCCATGGACAGTGCTCCAAGGGCCATAATCAGTTTTAAGGGATAGCGATCGAGCGCTCGGCCGAGAAAAGGTGCCAGCAACGCACCGACGCCCTGGGTGAGCGTGATGCCAACGGCGACGCCGAGCCTTGAATCACCAAACTCGATTGCAATCGCTTTGAAGAAAACACCATAAGAGTAAAAGAAAAAGCCGACGGCTATAAAGTCTACAAAGAATGCGACAGCCACCATGCGCCAACCGAGGAAACTGCTATCCGGGGTGCGCATCATGGGTCATTCCTCAAACCGCCGATTGTAGCGGTTTCGAATGTTTGTGTAAGCTGGTTTCTCGTCAGTGTGATTCAGGAGCTTGATTGTGGAGAGAAATATCGAACTGGAGCAGGGCTCTGTGTTGGGGTGGTGTGATCCAGCCTTTGAATCAGTTCTCAAGGCTTTTGTTGATAATTTTAATCAGCGTGGTGAGATCGGAGCAGGTCTTGCGGTCTACCAACATGGCACGTGTTTGGTGAATCTGCAGGGCGGATTTAGTGATTTAGAGCGCGGACATCCATGGCAGGAAGACACGCTCTGCGTTGTTCACTCTTGTACCAAAGCGGCTACCGCGCTGTGTTTGCATCATTTGATCGATCAGGCCGATTTGCAGCTTAATGACCCTGTGACGCGCTATTGGCCCGAGTACGGGGATGCTGGTAAGGGTGGAACCACCCTTTCGATGCTACTCAATCACACCAGTGGCGTTCCCGCTCTAAAAAATCCATTGCCGGAGCAGGCCTTTCTCGATTGGCCCTATATGGTTCGGGCGATAGCGAAGGCTGAACCTTTTTGGGAGCCTGGGACCCAGCATGGTTACCAGATGACGACGTTTGGTTGGTTGATTGGCGAGGTGGTTCGGCGGATATCAGGTCAATCCTTAGGGGAGTATTTTAAAACGAATCTTGCCGAACCCCTAGGCGCTGATTTTTGGATTGGATTGCCGCAGGATGAACATCACCGAGTATCAAAATTGGTTCGGTATCGCCCGCAAAAAGGCTTGGCGCCAGCTGCGTTTACACGTCGCTTAATGGCGGACCCAGAGGGGATTCCTGCCCTCGCCTACTTCAATACTGGAAAGTTTCGCGCGGATTCTGCTGAGAGTTATTCAGCTGAATTTGGTGCGGGTGGCGGCATCGGCACTGCGAACAGCATCGCCAAACTCTATGAACCACTGGCCAACAGCGGTCGTCTTGGAGATCAGCAGCTGTTCAGCGAGCAGCAGGTCGCAGTGATGGCCGAAACATCGATTAAAGGCGGTGAAGATAGGACTTTGATTATGCCGACCCATTTCAGCCTAGGGTTTATGAAGTCCATGAATAATTTTGAGCGCCCAGGAGGTGCGATGGAATCGCTGGTGATGGGGTCAACGGCCTTTGGCCATGCTGGTGCTGGCGGGAGCCTAGGATTTGCGGATCGAGCGTTGGGCCTTTCCTTTGGTTACGTTATGAATCAAATGGGGCCGGGTATTTTAGTGAATGAGCGGGGCCAGAGTTTGGTTGATGCGATCTATTCAACGTTGGGCCAGACGCGATCAATGCTTGGAGATTATAGAGACCTGCGGGCCGCGCATTAAAGGCGCGTGATCGCTTCTCTTCTTCAGTCTGATTGACCGGTTGGAGAGCTTGCATCATCGTGATACGGTGCTTGATTTGAAGGAACGGGCTGATGCCTGATTGCAGATTGTGATCGATCTAGGTGGGCGACGAAGTTACGAGTGTAGCGGCGCTCAGAGACATGGGCTCTTGGGGCGAGAAATTCAGCCTGATCAAGCAAAAAGGTAGGCCCGGATGTGAACGATTAATCCGATTGAAACGCATAAAAAAGTAGCATTAAAGGAGAGGAAACGTGAATTTCGAATTTTCAGACGAGCAGAATATGCTCAGAGAACAGGCCCAGACATTTCTGCGAGCTGAATGTCCCCCTCAAGCCGTACGCCAAGTTCTAGATGGGGATGCGCCGTTTGATCGCGCTCTTTGGCAAAAAGTGGTAGACATGGGCTGGACCGCGACCGCCATCCCAGAAGCGTATGATGGATTGGGTCTTTCTTACTTAGAATTGTCGGTCATTGCTGAAGAACTGGGTCGAGCTTTGGCGCCGATCCCTTTTTCCTCGTCTGTTTATTTAGCGACCGAAGCGATTCTAATGGCGGGCTCTGAGGCTCAAAAGACGGCTTGGTTACCCAAGCTCGCTGCAGGTGCTGTTATTGGCTGTTTAGCTGCGGCGGAGACCAGCGGGCAAGCTTCTGCAGCCAAGTTAGCCGTGCGCTATGAAGACGGCAAGCTCTCGGGTAGCAAGCGCCCAGTAGCGGATGGCGATGTGGCCGATCTTGCGGTAGTGATGGCAACCAGTGAGAGTGGGCCGGTTTTATGTTTGACGGACCTGAATCAAGCTGGAGTTGCTCGTACAGCCATAAAGACGTTGGATCCAAGTCGTTCTCATGCCGAAATTCATTTTGATCAGGCAGCAGCAGAAGTTTTGGGCGGCCTCGGAGAGGGTTGGGACCTATTGCAGGCGCTCTATGATCGTGCGGCTGTTTTATTTGCTTGGGAGCAGGTGGGCGGATCGGAAACCGCTTTGGAAATGGCAAAAGACTATTCCCTAGGACGCTTTGCTTTCGGGCGGCCGATTGCCACTTACCAAGCAATCAAGCATAAGTTAGCGCAAGCCTACGTAAAAAATACGCTTGCGCGAGGTAATTGCTATTACGGCGCCTGGGCGCTGTCAACGGATGCTGAAGATCTGCCCATCGCGGCTGCCTCAGCCCGTGTTTCTGCAACCCAGGCCTATTACTATGCGTCCAAGGAGAACATCCAAACCCATGGCGGTATGGGCTTTACCTGGGAGTTCGATTGTCAATTTCCGTACCGGCGATCGAAATTGCTGGCGGTTAATATTGGATCAGAGGCAATCTGGCAGGAAAAACTGATTGCAGCAATTGAAGCACAACGCGCGGCTTAAGCGCTTTGCAGTTAAAGGAGAAAAGTGATGGATTTTAACGATACGGCACAAGAAGCGGCGTTCAGAGAAGAGGTTAAGACCTGGTTGACGACGAATATCCCCTCGAATTCTGAATTAGAAAATTTGGACTATATCCAGCGCGCGAAACTTTGGCAAAAACGTAAATACGATGCCGGTTGGGCTTGCATTCGATGGCCAAAAGCCCATGGCGGCCGTGACGCAAGCGCGATCGAACAAGTTATTTTTAATCAGGAAGAAGCCAAATTCGATACACCAGATGGGATCTTCAGCATTGGTCAGGGGATGTGCGCACCAACCATGATGACTTGGGCGACGGACGAGCAAAATGAGCGGTTTATGCCGCCGCTTGCCAGCGGAGAGGAAGTTTGGTGCCAGCTGTTTAGCGAACCTGCGGGCGGCTCTGATCTCGCTGCTTTGCGTACCAAGGCGGTAAAAGATGGTGATGATTGGGTCGTAAACGGTCAAAAGATTTGGACTTCAGGTGCACATTATTCTGACTACGGTGTGCTGGTGCTCAGAACAGACCCCGACCTGCCGAAGCACCAAGGTTTGACTTATTTCTTCTTGGATATGAAGTCTCCAGGGATCGATATTAAACCGATTCGCCAGATCTCTGGAGGTGCTAACTTCAATGAGGTCTATTTCAACGATGTTCGAATTCCAGATGCCCAACGCTTGGGCGCAGTGGGACAGGGTTGGCAGGTCGCATTGACCACGCTGATGAACGAGCGTGCATCGATCGGCGGTGGTGGCGGCGGCGTGAATTTTAATTCTGTGTTCGAGTTGGCCAAGACCGTTGACCTTGGTGATCGCCCAGCGATTGAAGACCCGTCAGTCCGACGAAAACTTGCAGATTGGTATGTGCAGGAATCGGGACTGAAGTTTACCGGTTATCGTTCGATGACGGCCTTGTCTAAAGGCGAAATTCCAGGACCTGAAAATTCCATTGGCAAGCTGGTCGGCGCGCCCAAGCAGCAGGATATGGCAAATTTTGCGCTCGACCTTCTTGATCAAGCAGGCATTATTTGGGATGAAGCACACTCAGTGAATGCGGGTATGTTTCAAGCCACCTACATGGCGTCGCCTGGGTTGAGGATCGCAGGTGGAACCGACGAGATTATGGCCAACATCATTGCCGAGCGCGTGCTCGGTATGCCGCAAGATATTCGGGTGGACAAGGGTATTCCCTTCAGCGAAGTGCCGACTGCGACAAAATAACGACGCTCAGCCAGCCGTTCAAAATGAGGTCAGCACGCTTTTTTGAGTGTTGGCCTCAGAGCTTTTGGCCCTGAGTGTCTCGTGACCCAAGTTTTGTTTAAGTCCGTAAAGACCCTCGAAATGAGCTGAATCGAGAAAGTCATGACGAAAGTGTGCCGCAAAGGGTGCGTGCGTGTCGGTGCACTGGCGCCGCTCTTTGCGCTTTTTTTGAGCCTCTTATCGGTTATTGGCTGTGGACAGGGATCTGTTCGCCCTGAGGCTGCATCGATTGCAAATTCACCTCCGAGACTCTCTTCCCCTTTGGAATACACCCATGATGAAGGGGCAACCCTCGTTGTCGCGTTGGTGGGCGTAGATGATGAGGGTGATGTGATTCGTTTTAGCATCGCGCCTGGACAAGATGGTGCACTCTTTGGGATCGATGCAGAGGGGCAGTTACAGTTCAGTGCTCCGCCGGATTTTGAATCCCCCAGGGACAGCGATCGAAACAACATCTACTCTTTGGTGCTTGTGCTTTCCGACCAAAAACAGAATGTTGAGTACGAAATTGAGATTACCGTCCTCGACCTGCCTGAATATCTTTTGCTTAAAGGCGGTTCCGAAAAAAGGGCCATCTCGCAAGCGATTCAAGGCGTAACTGTTCAGCGGGATTATTGGCTGAGAGCAGCTTCCAATCCGAAACAAAGCGACTATCCGATTTTGATCTTCTTGCATGGTGCTGGTGGTAATGGGCAAGTCATGCTCAACGACGATCGGGTCATAGATTTAATTGAAAGGGATCAATGGGTCGGTGTGTTCCCGTCTGGTTTTGACGGTCGTTGGAACTCGAACGGGGAAACGAATGCAGATGATATTGATTTCATTCGTCGCATTTTGTTGGACTTGCAGGCATATGAATCCCTGTCTCAGCCTGATGTCTATGGTGTCGGCTTTTCAAATGGTGCCAGTATGATTAATCGACTCGGTAAAGAGACTGATATTTTTGTTGCGATTGCTCCGATCGCCTCTCAACAAATCATCGAATTGGCGATGCTGGATGCGCCCGTGCCGCCATCGGTCATTCAGATTAATGGAGAGCTTGATCCGATTATCCCCACAAAGGGAGGGGTTGGTTTTGGTGAATTTGAATACCTCTCTGCCTTAGAAAGCGCTCAAAATTGGGCGGATCAAAATAACTGTATTGGCACATGGGATGAGGACCGGCGGGTTTGGGGAGACTTTGAGGTGATTTCGAAAGAACAGGCCGATTGTGCTACTGGACGTGTGGTCAGTGCCCATATTGTATTAGGCGCCGGCCACACCTCAAGATTCGGCGCCGACTTTAATGTTTTCACATTGATCTCGAATTACTTTTTGGCATTGCCTTAACCTTAGAACGATGACCAACGAGGCCTTTAGAAAGCATTGACAGGCCGGTGCTATTAGGCAGTGATCTTGCCGAGAGGCTGGGAGATTAAACCGGCCTAAGAGATCTATATTGCGGCGGTGAGTGGGCAGCGCTTTAGCAAGCAATCGATGCATAAAAGACCTGCAGAATCACAAGGTGAGATTGCCTGATCGCTGACAAAAGTCATTTAAGGCTTGGGCTTGGTGAAACCGGCCTTAATACGGTCATTCATGTCGGGTGCAACCCCTGGACCATTCGATCGTTCCTCAATGAGACCTGCATCGAGAGAATGGTTTTGCCCCATATGAATGAGGCTTTTGTCTGCGCGGAGGGTGTGCCATGAGTTTTGGGTGAAACTTTGTGCCATTTCGATCGCAGCATCGAGCAAATGATCATCTGAAACGCATCGATTGGCAATACCAAGGGCAACGGCTTCGTGGCCATCGATTGTTCGACCAGAAAACATCAGTTCCTTGGCTTTGACGACCCCGATTCGTCTGGGAAGACGTTGACTCATCCCCCAGGTGGGCGACATTCCCCATTTACCGTGGGTGTCAGCGAGTCGAGCTGATTCAGCGGTAATCATTAGATCGCAAGACAGGGCAAGTTCAAGAGAGCCTGTGTAGCAATGGCCTTGTACCGCAGCTATGACCGGTTGCGGTAGGCGCTCAATGGCATCAAGGGTCTCTGCCTGAAAGTGTGCGGAAGGGGCTCGCTCGCCGGATTGAATTGCTTTGAGATCATTGCCGGCAGAAAAAGAACGACCTTCGCCGCGCAAAATCACGCAGCCAATTGAGTCGATAGCTGATGCGATTTGATCTATTTCAGCCCGCAGCTCAATGAAGAGATTTGGGCTAAGCGCGTTGAGTGCTTCCGGGCGATTGAGGCTTAGGACGGTAATTCCTGAAGGTAGATCTTGGCGGGTGATGTCACTCATGGATGTTTCCTTTTAATCAAATTCGGTCTGTTGAAGCCTAATAAAATACGCCTTTTCCCTTGAAAGGTTCTGTATCGATGGGTCACTGAACATTCATGGCCGTCTGAAAGTATGGCGTTAGAGCGCAAGCCAAGCAAGGCTGTCAAAAATGCCATGCCGAGATTGTCGCGTAGTTGATTGGTTGCGCAGGTTCTTCCACTTCGCTAGATTGTGGTTTGGATGATCATTTAAATAAGGGTTGAACCCACCCATGGTTGACTCGATCCCATCACTAGAATCGCCTGGCCCGACAGACGCCCGCCACCCTGCCGCAGTGGCTGCCCATGAGAGACTGGACCGAATTCGAGACGATATTTTACGACTTGGTTTGGAGCGTCACGTTCTTGACTTAGAGCTCTATGGATACACGGTGCTTGATGACATCAAACCGTTGTCATTTTTTGATGACCTTCGATCGACCATCTTAAGGTTAGGGGAAGAAGACCGTATTGCTGGCCGCCGGATACCGCTGGCAGGTCAACAGGGTAAAAGCTATCTGGTGACGTGGTTGCTGGCACGGGATCGTATTTTCGAAGAAGCTGTGATGGCCGAGAAACCGCTGTCCTTAATCACTTATTTGATGGGGGAAAGTTGTCAAATTAGCTCAAATCACGGCCATGTTAGGGTCGAGGGAGATCCACCCCAAGGCCTTCATGCGGATGCACCGATGGTGCCTGGCCCAATACCCGAGGCACCGGTTGCTAGCAATATTATGTGGGTACTCGATGATTTTACGCTTGAATCAGGGGGTACCTTGGTCGTGCCCGGGTCGCACCACACGCGCACGCATCCCCCTGGCGGGGCCAAGAAGATGGCGATTCCCATCCAGGCGAAGAAGGGGACGGTGATTATTTTCAACGGCAACGTCTGGCATGGTGCCGGCGCGCGAACCGTCTCGGGTGAGCGTGTGGGTATGACAGTCTATTTTAATAGGATGTATGTCCGCCCCCAGGAAGATCTTAACTCGGTTATTTCCGACGTAGCGATTGCGCGCAATCCACCGCGATTTGCCCATTTAGTGGGTCGAAATAACCCCTACCCTGCTCAAAACTTTGAGTTTTTTAATCCGAAAGGGGCGGTGTACTTTGGCAAGACGCAAGACCCTAAAGGGTAATGTAAAAATGATAACGCCCTAAGGCCGAGATAGCACAAACGAGGAGAAGTCCATGGCATTGCAAACGCTTAAACGAGATGCTTCCGTCGATCAGATCATCGAAGTGATGTCGTCTGACGGGGCCTTAATTCTCGAGGATGTTGTCGATGAGCAGCGAATTGACCATTGCGTTGCAGAACTCAAGCACTTTATAGATGTGACGCCTTTGGGTCGCGATGATTTCACCGGCCGACTGACCAAGCGTACAGGTGCCCTTGCCGCTCGGTCTGGGACCTGTCGTGACTTCATCGTTGACGAGATCATACTGGCAGCGGCGGAGTCGTATCTGAAGCCCTATTCAAAAAAGATTCTGCTGCATTTGACACAGACAATCTTGTTGCAGCCAGGAGCGGCTGGGCAACCTTTCCATCGCGATCGTTATGCGTGGGGTCGACATCTACCTCTCACCTTAGAGCCGCAATTTAATACGATATGGGCACTAACAGATTTCACGAGCATGAATGGCGCTACCCGAGTTATTCCTGGCAGTCACCATTGGGAGCATGGTCGTGAACCCAATGACTCTGAGGTCTGTGTTGCTGAAATGTCGAAGGGGTCGGTCTTTTTGTATTCTGGTAGCGTCATTCATGCAGGTGGCGCTAATCACAGTGAACAGAATCGATTGGGGCTTAACATAACGTATTGTTTAAATTGGTTGCGGCAAGAAGAAAATCAGTACCTCTCTTGTCCACCAGAAATCGCCCGAAACTTTGATCCTGTTCTCCAAGATCTTTTGGGTTATGTCCAAGGCGATTATGCATTGGGATATTTCAGTGAACCGACGGATATGACGGGGCAACGCGAGGTGGTATCGCCCTCGGTTTTGATGAACCGAAACGACTAATTCGCCTTTCCGACCCCAAACTATGCTGTCTAAGATCTTGGTTTGCCATGAGCTGTTTCTCGATAACGCAGCATTTGCCCTGAACCTGCCATGTGATGGTGGCCATTGTGAAAAGCGAGCTGTCCATTCACGATCACTGTATCGATACCTTCAGCCAAGGTTTGCGGTGCATCGTAAGTGGCTGTGTCTGCGATTGTCGTTGGATTAAAGAGAACCAGGTCTGCGTGAAAACCCGTTCTAATCATCCCTCGCTGATGCATTCCAAACGTTGCTGCGGGCAGTGAGGTCATCCGCCGAATCGCCTCAGGTAGCGATAGCAAGGCGCGCTGACGCACGTAATGCCCGAGGATTTTTGCAAAAGTACCATATAGTCTTGGGTGCGGTTGACCTCTAAGGTCTGGAATACCGTCCGAGCCGATCATCATTTCTGGCCAACGGAGATTGGTTTCAACATCGGCCTCATCAATAATGAATTGAATGCAGATGGTATTTTCACCGCGAGGTGCGGTAAGAATCTCTAAGGTTAATTCGGTGATATCGCGCTGCTGCTCGGCTGCAATATCCTTGAGCATACGGCCTTCATAAGCTCTGAAAGCTGGACAGCTGGCTATGCGAATGACCTCGGCAAGGTCTCGATTAATGCGATCAAGGTTGAAATATTCGATCATCCTGCCGCTACCCGCGGTATAAGGGTACACATCCATCGAGACGGCCTGACCTGCGGCAATGGCGCGGTCAATTCGTGCAAGTGATGAAGTCACCTTGCCCCAGTTCGCAGCGCCTGCGGCTTTGTGGTGAGAAATATGGGTGTGCACCTGCGCCTCATCACCAATTTGTAGGGCTTCCTCAACTGCTTCAAGCAGACGGTCGCCCTCGTTTCGCATGTGGGTCGTGTACAGCGCACCGGCGGACCCCGCGAGGCTGGCCAGTTGGATGATTTCCTCGGTCTGGCTGTAACGTCCCGGATGATAGATCAGGCCTGTAGAAAAACCGCAGGCTCCCTGCTCTAACGCACGCTCGACATAGCCTTGCATCTTTTGCATTTCGCTGACTGACGGCGTCCGCTTTTGATCACTCACGGCCAGACTTCTGACGGTATTGTGCCCAACGAGCATCATATTGTTGATGGCAGGTTTGGCCTCTAGGACGGCATCAAAATATCCCGAGAGATCAGTAAAACCTCCTTTCAACCCCGAGAGGATTCCGCCACTGGCGGTTCTGGGGTCGGCGCTCGGATCAAAAGGTACCGCACTGAACCCGCAGTTGCCACTGACCACGGTTGTGACCCCCTGAGATAATTTGAAGGTCATATCTGGATGCCGTAAAAAGGCGCCATCGTCATGGGCGTGTGTGTCGATCAGACCTGGTGCAAGGCACATGCCCGCTCCGTTGATCTCGGTTTGGCTGGCACCGACAACCCCAATGGTTTCGATCATTCCATCTGAGATACCAATATCTGCCTCAAAACCTTCCCCGCCACTGCCGTCCAGTATGAGGGCATTTCTAATTGCTATGTCAGTCATCCTTACCTCTTTGTAGTGGGCTAGAGTCCAAAACTGCTGGGATTCCGGTTGATATCTTGGCTTATTTTTTCCCCGATCATGATTGTGCTGAGATTGGTATTGGCCCTTGGCACTTCCGGCATAATGGAAGCATCAGCGACAACAAGGCCATCGCATCGGTGCATTTGGCCAGAACTGTTAACAATGGCACAAGGATCTTCTTTGGGGCCCATTTTAACGGTCCCGCAAGGGTGATAGCCGCTCCCTGCGAAGCGTTGAATCAGCGCTGCGAGATCTGAATCTTTGCTGCCTCGATTTGGATCGGGGAATGAGACTGAATCGATCATCTCGCGCAGTGCTGGTTGCTGAGTGAAGGCAAGCGCATCTTTCAGGCCTTTAACAAGTGCGCTCAGATCTCTTTGATCTTCACAAAAATGATTAGAGATCATGGGTAAATCTTTAGCAAAAGGACCCGTCAAGGCTAAACTGCCTCGACCATACTGGTACTCAAGGCAGGCGGCAATGGCAAATCTTGCTGGACCATTTGAATTTCCGGCATAGCTGAGTTGTTCTATTTGCATGTTATTTCGGTGCTCGGCGCCGTCGGTCGTGTAACGCAAAATGGTTTGAATGATTGGCGCGTCGTGATCGATGGTGCAGCCCGGTTTGGCCAAGCAGACCACTGAGATTGCGGGATGATCGCAGAGGTTCTGGCCGATGAAAGGTTCTGACTCGATCAGTTCAATGCCAAAGGCAGCCAGCATATCTGGTGGGCCTAATCCCGAGCGCATTAATAACGTGGGTGTTAGCAGAGAGCCAGCGCTGACGATGTTGAGCTTTCCGAAAACACGCTGAGTGCTGCCTTCAGGGGAAACAATTTCGACGCCGATGCACCGTTTTTTTTCAAAGAGAAGGCGCTGGGCTGACGTATTTGCTAGCACCGTCAGGTTAGGCCTGAATCGCGCCGGGGCCAGATAGCCAATGGCACAACTGATTCTAAGGCGGCCAAGCTTATTCATAGGCTGGGGACCAGCACCGGTTGATTGCGGTGCATTGGCGTCAGGGCATTCGGGATACCCGAGGGTGTCTGCATCGGCGAGAAACGCTTGATGGACGGGGGTCATTTCAGATTTAGGATATCGGCGGATCGAAATAGGTCCAGCGTCACCGTGATCATCGGTCTCGCCATAGTCGAGGTCGCGTTCTAAGCGCTTGAAATGCGGCAACACTGCCTCCCAATCCCAGCCGGGGTTTCCAGCATCTGCCCACGTGTTGTAGTCCTCCGGCAGACCCCTCAAGGCAATGGTGGTATTGACGGCACTAGAACCTCCGGTAACTTTGCCGCGGGGTAGTTTTGATTGTTGGGATTGAGTGGGGGCATAGCCAAGGCCCCAATCGTGGTCTTTGAGTGCGTTTCTGTGGCTATTGATGAGCTCGAAGGGCAGCGTTTTGGGCTCGACGTAGTCAGGGCCAGCTTCAATCAGCAGCACCGTTCGGTTCGGGTCTTCAGACAACCGGTTGGCCAGCACACTGCCTGAGCTGCCTGCTCCAATGATGATGACGTCATACATGAAATGCACCTTGCAGGCATTGTGCCTCACCCTCTGCTCTGGGGAAAGCGCTTAATTGCCGTTAAAAAGCGGGCAAAAAAAAGCCCCAATCCAGGGGCTTTTTCTATGAGTCGCAGTCAGAGATATAGGAAAGCGATCTCCTTTGGACCTTCAGAACTGGTTCATCGTGTTGTCTTTCCCACCAGCGAGTAAAGCATTGTCTCCGGAGAAGTATTCTTTGTGGTCATCACCGATGTTAGACCCAGCCAAATCCTGATGCTTCACCGACGCCATGTCTCGGCGAATTTCTTGACGCTGCACATCCCGAACGTAGGCCAGCATCCCAAGATCACCGAAGTAGCCTTCTGAGAGAATGTCAGTGCCCAATGCCGTCTCATGATAGGTCGGCAAGGTAATCAGGTGATGGAAGATGCCTGCTTCACGTGAAGCGTCTTTTTGAAACTGCTGCACAAGTCGATCAGCTTCTGCGGCCAGCTCGGAGTCGTCAAAGTTTGCTGACATAAGGCCTTTAGGATCCTCTGCAGGATCTGGATAGGCGCTCATGTCACGGCCCTCATTGCTCCAAGCACTGTAGACTTGCTCTCGGAATGACAGAGTCCAGTTAAAGCTGGGTGAGTTGTTGTAGACCAGTTTTGCATCCGGCACGTGTTGTTTGATGGCATTGACCATCTCGGCAATCTGAGCAACGTTTGGTTTTTCGGTCTCAATCCAAAGCAGGTCTGCTCCATGGGTCAGCGATGTGACGCAATCGAGTACGACGCGGTCGAAACCTGTGCCGTCTTTGAAAGCGTACAAACCATTATCGAGTCTGACGGGTTTCACCAACTCGCCATTTTGATGGATGGCGATGTCGTTGTCCTGAAGCTCACTGAGATCATTAACGGGCGCAGTCTCTAGGAAGTCGTTGTACTGGCTCGCCAAGTCTCCGGTTTCTTTGGAAACAGGAATCTTTTGGGTCAAGCTTGCGCCCAGAGAATCTGTTCTCGCAACGATGATGCCGTTATCAATGCCCAGTTCGAGAAAAGCGTAGCGGATGGCATTAATCTTAGACAGAAAGTCTTCGTGAGGGACTGTCACTTTACCGTCTTGATGCCCGCACTGTTTGGCATCGGAAACTTGGTTTTCAACCTGAATTGCGCAAGCGCCTGCTTCGATCATCTTTTTGGCGAGTAAATAGGTGGCTTCTTCATTACCAAAGCCGGCATCGATGTCAGCAATGATGGGCACCACGTGGGTCTCAAATTGATCTATGCGGGTCAAAATGTTGCTGGTGTCGGCACCGGCTGCTGAAGCTTCATCAAGTTCGATAAAGATGTGGCGAAGCTCGCGAGCGTCTGCTTGCTTAAGAAAGGTGTAGATCTCATGAATGAGTTCAGGGACGGTGGTTTTTTCATGCATGCTTTGATCAGGCAAAGGCCCAAACTTTGACCGTAATGCTGCGACCATCCAACCACTGAGATAAATGTAGGATTTGTCCATCGTACCGCGGTGCTTTTTGACTGACATTGCGAGTTGCTGCGCGGTAAAACCGTGCCAGCAGCCTAACGATTGGGTATAGCGAGCCGTGTCAAGATCGTAGTCATGCATGTCTTTTCTCATGATGTCCGCCGTATATTGGGCGATATCAAGACCGGTTTTGAAGCGATTTTGCAGTTGCATGCGGACGGCGTACTCGGCGTTGATGCCCTTCCAGGTTTCCGCATGGGTTGATTTTAGTTGTTCAAGTTCAGCGATTTGATCAAGATAGGCTGACATAGAAATTCCTTTGATGTGATTCGGCGAAAGGGTCGAAGTGGGCTGAGACTAAGTAAGTCGGCGGCTTCGGGAGAAATAGATTCTACAAGCTCGAACAAAGTATTAAAAAGAATTAATGGATACTAATATATTCTATTTATTCATTTGATTGTCAGCCGATGGGAGGAGGTTCACGGATGCATGACGATTTGAACGCGCAAGGGTCCGGCCTAAAGTTTGACGGTGGGATAGTCCATCCAGGCGAGGGATAAAAATGATTGTTGCTGTCAGTGTTCATAAAGGACAAAAAAAATCGCTCAAGGTCGGTCAGCGCCGAGTGAGTACGGGCATCAATAAAATTGAAGTACCTGGACGCTCAACGATAGATAAAGGGGGATTGCTTGGTGATGCGATCTGTGACGACCGTCATCATGGAGGCGTGGATCAGGCGATCTATATTTATCGTCAAGAGGACTACGGGTTTTGGCAACGTCAGTACCGTTCAGTGTTTCCGGTAGGTGGTTTTGGGGAGAATCTAGTGGTGTCTGGGCTTGATGCGAACCTCATGATTGGAGATCGTTTAATCTTTGAAGACCTAGAATTGGAGATTTCGGCACCACGTATCCCATGCAGCGTCCTTGGCGCTTCGGTACCGCACCGAGATTTTTCCCTGGCGTTTCAAAGAGCAGAGCGTCCTGGGTTCTATTGCCGAGTCATAACGCCGGGCACAATAGGTGCAGGGGATGTGGCTCAGCTCGGCCGTCCCTATCCGAACGGCAAGACGGTGCTGGATCTTTATCGAGCCAATTATGCCCAGCTAGACGAGGCCGAATTGACTGCTTTTTTGGCCTTGCCGATTGATGCACGCACCCGCAAAAAGTTTGAGACTAAAAGATCTAGGTTGCAATCGGCGTCTGATCGCTTGCATCGGCCAAGATAAACGCAGCACCCTGTTCAGCGATCATGACGGTCGGCGCATTGGTATTGCCAGAGGTGATCAGTGGCATGACTGAGGCATCGACGACTCGAAGGCCACTGCAGCCGTGAACTTGAAGCCGATGATTCACGACAGCCTCGTTATCTGACCCCATTTTACAGGTACCTACGGGATGAAAGATGGTCGTGCCCAGATCTCTTGCAGCGTCGAGCAAGTCGGCGTCGCTTTGAATGTCAGGGCCAGGCTTCCACTCTTCGGGTTGAAATGGTGCCAGGGCTTTGGCTTGCATAATGCGCCGTGTATAACGCAATCCCGCCACCGCCACCGCCTCATCCTCTGGGCAAGATAAATAGTTAGGGCGGATTAGGGGTGCAGCGTTTGGATCTTTACTCTGTGCCTGGATGCTGCCGCGACTTGCAGGTCGTAAATTGCAAACAGAGGGCGTAATTGCATCAAACGGATGCAGAGGGCTGCCGAATTGATCCAGCGATAGTGGCTGCACATGCCACTCAATGTTTGGAGACGACTGAAAATCGTCACTCATCGCGAAGGCGCCTAGCTGTGACGGCGGCATTGTCAGCGGGCCCGTTTTAAACAGCAGATATTCAAGCCCCATGGCGGCTTTGCCGATCAAGGAGTTCACTTTTGGATTGAGCGTTGTTGTATTTTTGACCTTGTAAATGGTTCTGATTTGCAAATGATCCTGCAGGTTTTGACCTACTCCCGGAAGATCATGTTTTTGCTCAATCTCTAATTGCTGTGCCAATTCAGGGGCTCCGATGCCGGAGAGTTGCAGAATTTGCGGAGAAGCGACGGCGCCGGCGGCAAGAACGACTTCTTTTCTCGCCTTGATCTGTCGGGGCGCATCGGCTTTGTGAGAGACCCAGACGCCATTGGCCGCTAAGCCGCTTTGGGTTTGGTCAAGATTCACGCGGTGGACATGCGATTGAGTCATCACGGTCAAATTCTGACGATGTAAAACGGGCCTCAGAAAACCTTTACTGGCACTCCAGCGGACACCTTTTCGCTGATTCATTTGAAAGTAAGCACAGCCAAAGTTGTTGCCGCGATTAAACTCTTTAATTCGGGGAATACCGATTTCCTCAGCGGCATCCTGCCAGGCATCTAAGATTTCCCAATTCACTCGACGCTCTTCAACTCGAAGTTCGCCTCCCTCTCCATGGAATGGATCAGCGCCGTGCTGATAGTCTTCAGACGCTTTAAAGATCGGAAGAACCTCATCCCAGCTCCAGCCTGAATTACCCAGCGCCGCCCATTGATCGTAGTCACTGGCTTGGCCTCGCATGTAGATCATGGCATTGATTGATGATGATCCCCCGAGACCACGACCTCTCGCGTAGCCGATTTCTCGATGATTGAGTCCAGGTTCTGCTTGGGTTTTAAAGCACCAATCCGTTCTGGGATTATTAATGGTGTAGAGGTAGCCAACGGGGATATCGATCCAAAAGTAATCGTCTTTGCCGCCGGATTCGATTAACAAAACCTGATGCTCGGGATTGGCTGAGAGCCGGTTCGCTAAAACGCAACCAGCGGTTCCGGCGCCAACAATAATATAGTCATAAGCTTCCATGGGGCTAAGCATAGTGAACTTGTTTGCTGTTGGGAATTCAATTAGCGTTCAGATTAAATGATGAGGCCAATGGAGGCGCTATTTTGACGTTAAGTTTTTCTGGCATTGCCCACAATCAATCTCCGAACTCTCAAAACCAAATTCACAGCGATGAGATGGCCCAGCGCTATGGATTCAAGGGAGGTCTTGTGCCTGGTGTTACGCTATCAGCGTATTTAACGCAGCCGGGCGTTCTGCGATGGGGAACAGAATTTTTAAACAGGGGTTTCGCCGAGATCAAGGTTGTGCGACCGGTTTATGATACGAGACCTTTTGACGTCGCTGTCACCCTGTTAGACGAGAAGACGTATAGCGCTAAATTGATTGATGAGACGGGTTCGGTGCGTGCTGAATCCAGAGTGGGTCTACGGGTTCAAAGCAGCGAACTTGAGCTGCCCAAACCGCTCGGTTTGCAGCAGCTACCAGATGTTTTTGACCCGCCGCTTGCAACGCCTGAAACGTTCAGGGAACTGAAAGCTAAAGGATGCTTTGCGACGCGATATCTCTGGCATGCAGGCCATGCTATGGCGAGCTATTTTTTGGATCCTGCATCGATGCCGTCAGTGCTTCGAGTTGATACAGATGTTTCTTCTGCCGAAGGCTACGCGAACACGTCGTTTATATTGGGCTGTGCTAACTGGATATTCGCTGCCAATGCGCTGATGAATCCTTGGGTCCATCTTCAAACAACGCATCATAATTTTGCGGCCATCACGCCAGAAACCGAAGTGCTTGCAGAAATGGTTGTATTGGATCTCTTTGAGCGCCGGGGTCATCAGTTCGCGGATATCCGGGTAGGATTATTTGACGCGAGCTCATTACAGCCGCTTGCTGAAATAGAACAACGTGCAATTTATCAGCTGCGATCTTAAAGGACTAAAAGATCACTGATAGAGGCTAAGCTGCCGCTTCAATCAAGTCTGAGACCAGGCTCAAGCGTTGATCGATTCGGTCCGGCTTTTGGCTACCCAAATGCACGATCAATCGGTCGACGCCCAGGTCTTGGTAGGCACGGATCTGATCCTTGGTGATTCCATAAGGCGGTGTAATGATGAGCTCGAATTCATCCCAACTGCGCCCTTGATCTTCCAGTGCCCGATTTAGCTCAGACTTCATTACTGAGGTTTGTTCTAAATTGAGCTGAAAGCCATACCAGCCTTGCCCGTACTTTGCTGCCCGCTTAAAGCCCGCAGCAGAATGGCCGCCAACAATCATGGGGATGCCGCCCTGCTGCACGGGCTTAGGGTCCATACGTGCACCCTTGATCTGAACGTGCTGCCCCTCATAATGCGTGATGGGGTCGCTCCATAAACTTTTGATGACTTCAATAAATTCGTCACAGCGTCGCCCTCGGTCTCCAAAGGAGTAACCGCAAGCCTCAACCTCTTCTTGGCACCATCCTACGCCAATGCCGAAGTCGATTCGGCCTTCGCTGAGCCAGTCTAGGGTAGTAAATTCTTTGGCCGTGTAGACCGGATTACGCTGGGGCAAAAGGGTGATTCCGGTCCCCATTCTGATTCGACGGGTGCAGCCCGCGATAAGCCCAAAGGTCGCGACGGTATCAAGCATGCCGCCCCCTTCCGGAACAGGAAGCTTGCCATCCCGGCTGCCTGGATAGGGGTTAGACGTTTGATCAAACAACACGACATGCTCGCCCATCCAAAGCGAATCGACTCCGATCTGTTCGATCGTCTGAGCAAAGTTTTGGATCATTGAGGGGGTTGAGATGGGTGACATGAAAGTCGCGAACAGGCCAATTTTCATTGTAATCTCCGTAGCGTGTATTTGTCTTTGAGCGTAGAACCTCTAACCATAGAACCTTTAACCAGCCCGTAGGTCAAGCGTGCGACTGTCGGGTAGGGTATTGCGGGGCTTGGCAAAATGGCGAGGTTTCTGTCACTGTAATAATGTTGATAAAAAGCGTTTGAGGAAATTTTAGAATGACGATTGAAGACATCTTTGCAGTCACCACGGCGATGAAAGCCGACATCGAAAATCTGAGTATCGATGACCTTAAATCAGAAATGGCTACGAATCCTGATCTTTTGTTGATCGACATCCGAGAGGTTCAGGAGCTGATAGATCTTGGAACTATTCCGACCGCGAAGCATTGTGCTCGAGGCATGCTGGAATTTTGGGCGAGCCCGGCGAGCCCCTATTATCGCGAATATTTCCAAGAGGATCGGCGGACGGTTGTTTTTTGCGCTGGAGGTGGACGCAGCGTCTTAGCCGTCAAATCGTTGCAAAGCATGGGATTCTCTGACGTGGCGCATTTAGAGGCAGGGTTTTCAGGCTGGCAAAAGCAGGGTGAAACGGTTGAAGATGTCAGCAAGATGAGCAAATGGATGAGAAAGCCACAATCACCGTGATCAAGGTCCAAGAAATGGATGATGTATTGACGGCTTTGTTTCGGTCGGTTGAAACAATCGCAGTGATCGGTTTGTCCCCTGATCCTTCGAAGGCGAGCTTTGGTGTTGCACAATATCTTCAGTCTCATTACCGGATTATTCCAATCAATCCCAATTACGCTGAGGTGTTAGGGGAGACGTGTTACCCGGATTTGTCTGCGGTGCCGATCTCGATTGACTTGATTGATGTTTTTCAACGCAGTGAGCGTATTGCGCATTTGGTGCCCGAGGCGATTGCCGCGGGTCCGATATGCTTCTGGATGCAATTGGGTATTGCGCACCGCGAGTCTGCATCGCTGTTATCGCAGGCAGGAATCACTGTTATCGAGAATCGGTGTACAAAGATCGACCATCAGAGGTTGATCGGCCTTGGCCGTTTGTAAGATTACAGCTTGTATTGCATTGAACGAAGGTCCCGGCGTTCCTGCGGGTGAGCCTATAAACCAGACTCAAAGATCTGGATCGGAGGGACTTACGGTCCTTTGATGAGGAGATTCTGTGTGTTTATCCAAGAAATTCAAATGACCCAGAGTGTTGATGATTCGCTCATCGCTGGGGTTCAAACACCGCCCTGCAAGGCAGGTTGATTTGTCTTGATATCAGGCAGGTTGATTTGTCTTGTTATGAGGATAACAGCAGTTTAGATTGAGGGTGTCTAAACAGAGGTTTGTAGTTAATTTTGGGGCCGTTTGATTGGCGCGAGAGGAAAAGGAATTTCCTCCTCAGGCGGACCGGTGATGAAAGGGAGAATTCATGGGCTCAGATCTTTATTTCGCAAGGTCGTCCGCTGGACAAAAGTCTCGAACAGCTGCGACTCATTTGAAGGCGCTGGTCGATAGTGTGTGTTGGTTTATGACCAATATGCAGACATCAAAAACAAGTATCAGGGCCTATCGGTTAAAAAGTTTTCTCAACGCTGCCTTTTTTGATGTACAAAACGCCGTGCCTTTTGACATCGAATTCATCGCTGGTGAAATAGAAGAATCGCCTGAATTCGTGACCCGTCGTTTGATGACACTGTTCGATGCTGGAAGGATCTGTCATGAAGACGGCTGGCTCTTTCCAGAGATCTCGCTCATCGAGACACATCGCAATTGTTTTGTGGACAACAACGTTCCATTTCGGCTAACCGAAAATCGATTCAAAATCCAAGCGCCCTATCCATTGATTGGGCTGTCAGGCAAATATGCCCAGCGCTTACGCGATTGCGGCGAACGCGTTACCTTGTCCCAGCTCTGTGTCGAGTTAGCGCTGTGGGAGGCAAATTGTTTGAGGGGCCAGACAGGTATGACGGCGTCTGAGATTGGGCATCGAATCAATCTGCAAAAAAGCACCTTATCAACGTGTATCAAAGCCATGTGCGAGCATGGGCAGCTCGAGGTAAAACCCCATTCTTGGGATGAGCGAAAAACGTTGCTGACGTTGAATCCGAGTCATCCCGCTTATCGAGAAAAGTATCAAATACTCAAAGCCGGTTTGCCGACATCCTCGACTGAAATGCAGTTGCAGTTGGCCTGACGATTTGAACCAAGGGCAAGCAACCAAAAGGATCGCTGCCAGGATGTTAAAAAAGGCGTCTGATAGGCAATGATGCGTGGCGACTCTGATTTAAAATAAGGGATCATCTGCTCGAGCACTGTTTAAATTGTCAGGGTTAGAACAATTCAGGTTGCGAAACTGTCAGTGCCATTAGACTCTAGAAAAAAGACATTGTCGCTGACTTGAATTGCCTTGATCAGATGTCAGGGAACACCCCACAAGGTTTGTTACCAGAATAGCTGTGCCGTCCTTTTTATGGGGAATTAAATTTAGAACAAGCGCCCAAAGTTAACCCTCTGAATTGTCGCTATTTCGGCTCGTTAAAATGCTGGAAGCTGTGTTGAGGGCTCGGTCTCTGGATCCATTGTGACAACTTGCTGGGCCGAGCTTTCTATGAAGGTCTTTGAGCATCGTTCCATTCGGTTGACGACCTTTGCATCAAGTCCCCAGTCGCCCATGAATTTAAGGGCGGCGGAGCCTACAAAAACCTGCCAAAGTGCTAATCGCCAACGGTCGATTGGCAATCGCTGAGCGTAGTGCTTGGTAAACTGTTGTGCAGTTGCATCGTCGAACTTCCAGAGTATTTCTAATCTCGCAGTTGCTAGATCGCACATGGGATCTCCGATTGCTGCATCCTCCCAGTCTAAGATACCGACGAGCTGGTCTTGATCCCAAATCAGGTTTCCGGCCCAAAAGTCACCGTGCAACAAAGAGGGGGTGCCCGAATATTCGCAGAATCGATTGTCGCTTAATAATCTGCGAAGTTGAGACCAGAGAGCGCCAGAGGGCAGATAATCATAGAGTTCTGGAATAGGATTTGTCCGGCTAGGTAGTTTTTTAAGCGCGCTGATTGGGGCCTTGTGAATCTGCACCAGTGCTTCAGCCATGGCTTCGAGCCTGGCTCTTAGATCACCATCGCCCAAGTCGGTGCTGCCTGAGATGAAGGCCATGACCCAAAAAGGTTCGCCAAATTCAGTTGTATCCAAGCAGACAGCCAAAGGTTCAGGAACGCAAAAGCCTTGTCGATAAAGTGCATGGGCCAATTCATATTCCCGTGAGATCGCAATACTCGCGGCGGTTTGGGTGTCTGCTTTTTTGTTTTGCCGTAAGACCCATTGAGCCCGATATCCTTGATGGTCTTTAACTTGAAGCAAAAAGACGTCCGCAGACACGCCGCCGAGCAGCCGTCGCCCCGCCACGAGGCGCATTTTTGGGTCGATGAGGCTGATCGCGAAGTTGTATAAAGAGGAATCCATGGCCAAAGTATGCCAGATCAGAATCAGGTCATGATGGTAAAGCCTCGATATTGTCATCGCAGTTAAAGTGAATCTTAAACCGTGTAAGAGGACCTTGAAGATTCGAAATCGAGGGTCAACCTGGCCTCACTCAATGCAACGTTCTTGACCAGGGCGCGCATTGCCTTCGTATCTTGTCCGATCCCGGAACGAACGATTTTATGTGACAATGTTCACGAAATTTAGGAGTGAATATGAGGCTTAAATCGATTTGTCTGGGGTTGCTCGCAAGCGCTTTCACGATGTCGTCCGCCGCCGATACAGTGTTCGAAAACGGTGTGGTGTATACCCTTGATGAGGCGTCTTCAAGGGTGAGCGCACTCTGCGTAAGCGACACTGGACGGCTGAAAACGCTGGAAACTTGCGAGCCGAATAAAAAAATAGACCTGTCTGGTCAGGTAGTGATCCCAGGGTTCGTTGAAGGCCACGGTCATTTGATGGGTTATGGGGAGGCGCAGCTCAACTTAAATTTAGCGACAGCACAAAATCTTGATGAACTCGTGGCGCAAGTCGCTGCGGCAGTTGATCAGGCAGAACCGGGGGAATGGATCCTGGGCCGTGGCTGGCACCAAAGTAAGTGGAACGAGACGCCTAAAATGGTAAAAGGGTTCCAAACCAACGAGACGCTCAATCGCGTTTCTCCAGACAATCCAGTGTTTTTAAAACATGCCAGTGGCCATGCTGCTTTTGTTAACGATCGAGCACTGGAGATCGCCGGTATTGATGAAAAAACCCGAGTTGCTGGTGATGGAGAAATCATCCGTGATACGACAGGGCGAGCAACCGGCGTGCTCAATGAGCGCGCGCAAAATCTTGTCAGTCGATTTGTGCCCGCACTGAGTCGATCTCAGCGCGAGCGAGCGCTTGAATTAGCGCTCGATGGATTGGCGAATGTCGGGATCACCAGTTTCCAAGATGCGGGGGCATCTCAGAGCGATATTCGTCTTTTTCAGTCGTTTTTAGAGGAAGGCCGGTTAACAGCGCGGGTTTACGCCATGATTACGGGTGGAGACAGTGACATGCTCGCGGATTGGATGGAGCGTGGACCTTTGATCGATGCGGGTAATGGCAAGTTGACCGTGCGCAGCATTAAGTTAGTGGCTGACGGCGCGCTTGGGTCCAGAGGCGCGTGGTTACTTGAACCTTATTCTGACCGAGCAGGACACTCGGGTCTGCCAACAATGCCTGTCGCTGATATGGCTGATATTAGCCATCTGGCCTATCGCAACGGTTTTCAAGTAGCGATCCACGCCATTGGCGATCGCGCGAACAAGGAAGTGCTCGATATTTTTGATGCGCTATTTGACGGCCGAGATCGGGGTGTTCGGTTTCGGATTGAACATGCCCAGCATTTGCACCCAGACGACATTCCAAGATTTGGACAGTTGGGCGTTATCCCCTCGATGCAGGGTATTCATATGAGCTCTGATCGGCCCTGGGCCATAGACCGGTTAGGTGCCGACCGCATTCGTTCGGGGGCCTACATGTGGAAGAGTCTTATTGAATCAGGTGCTGTCTTGGTTAATGGTACCGACGTGCCGGTAGAACCGGTAAACCCTTTTGCCTCCTATTATGCTTTGGTGACCCGAATGACGCTGGCAGGCTATCCGGAAGGCGGCTATGAACCCAGTGAGCGCTTGAATCGTGAAACGGCTTTAAAAACTTATACCGTCAATCCCGCGTTCGGGGCCTTTGAGGAAGCCTTCAAAGGCAGTCTAGAGCCGGGGAAGGCCGCTGACTTTATTGTTTTGGATCGTGATTTGTTGACGGTTGCTGTAGCTGACATTCCCGGCACGAAAGTACTGATGACCGTTATGGATGGATCAATAATCTATAAATCTGATGCCGCAATGTTTCAGCCCCAGGTGAAATGATGGAGAAGGTTAACGTCAAAATCAGCCCGAGAGGACAGCTTGAAGTCCTTTCCCAGCGGGAGGTCTCCTCGCTTTTAGACAGTTCGCAAACTGGTCTTTACAGCCTCTATCGAAATTGTTCGTTGGCCGTACTCAACAGCGGGGCCGATGTTGACGATACTCGAAGCCTTTTGGATGCTTACGCAGATTTTGAAATTAAGCTTCTCCAAGAGGATCGAGGGATACGCTTAGAGCTGAAACAAGCGCCTCCAACCGCTTTTGTAAATGGAATGATGTTAGCGGGTATTCGGGAGCATCTTTTTTCGGTGCTCAGGGATATTTTATACGTGAACACGCACATGCAAACGGAGCGCCCCACAGGTGATGGGTTTACGCATGGGGTGTTCGATATTCTAAGAAATGCTGGGGTGCTTAAAAGCGATGCGCCGCCGAAGATGGTGGTGTGTTGGGGAGGGCACACGATTTCTAGACCAGAATATCAATATACAAAAGACGTTGGCTATCAGTTGGGCTTGCGAGGGCTAGACATTTGCACTGGGTGCGGGGATGGTGCGATGAAAGGTCCCATGAAGGGCGCGGCCATTGGTCACGCAAAGCAGCGTATAAAAACAGGCCGATACTTGGGAATTTCTGAGCCCGGGATTATTGGTGCTGAACCCCCGAACCCGATTGTGAATGAACTTGTGATCATGCCTGATATTGAAATGCGTCTAGAGGCATTTGTCAGACTGGGTCACGCTTTCGTTGTGTTTCCTGGTGGGGCTGGAACGGCAGAAGAAATATTTTATTTGATCGGCCTTTTGCTGTCGGAAGAGAACCGGAATATTCCTTTTCCATTGATCTTTACAGGGCCAGAATCCGCGCGATCCTATTTTGAGGAAATTGATCGACTGTTGGTCTCACTTCTGGGGGAATCTGTCCGCGATCGATATACCATTATTATCGATGATCCAGAAGCGGCGGCGGATGCTGTTTTCACTGGGATTCGCACGGTCAGGAAGTTCCGAAAAGCCAGAAGTGACGCTTACTATTTTAATTGGTCGATTCAAGTCCCGGCAGCGTTGCAGTCTCGATTCGTACCAACGCATGAGTCTATGAGTGGTTTGAACCTTCATCTCGATCAGCCCGCGGTTGATCTTTGCTATGAAATTCGTCGGGCATTCTCGGGAATTGTTGCGGGAACGATAAAAGAACAGGGCCAGCAGGAAGTGGCAAGATTGGGGCCGTTTCAAATCTCTGGAGATCGACGGGTTGTCGATCAGCTGGGGGATCTCTTGGATCAATTTGTGCTTCAGAAGCGACTGAAGGTCGCATCCCAAAATCATCGACCCTGCTATGAGGTGAGGGCTTAGGGGTATCGTTTATTTATGCCACAAAAGCCAAGGTCCCCTTATGAAAATAAATTAAAACTGCAGATTATGTGTGGTCTGCATTTTCGATCAACATCGCCATACCTTGGCCAGCGCCCATGCACATTGCGAGCATTGCGAAGCGGGCGCCGGTTTCTTGTAAATGCTGGGATGCATTGAGCATCATGCGAAGGCCGGTCACCCCCGGTGGGTGCCCTACTGAAATGCCGCCTCCATAAAGGTTGTGTCGGTCTCTGGGAATACCCAGTTGGGCTTCAACATGGAGGTTTACGACCGCGAAGGCCTCATTGACCTCAAAGTAATCAACGTCAGAAATGGTTCGACCAGCTCGAGCAAGGCACTGCTCAATCGCAGGAACTGGGCCATGGCCCATAAGACTGGGTTCAACGCCAACAACTGCCCAATCAACGACTCTTGCAATGGGTTTGATACCAGCGGACTCCAGGCTTTCTCGTGATCCCACGGGTATTGCAGCAGCGCCATCGGTAACGCCTGAGGCATTGCCTGCCGTGACTTTGCCATCCGCCTGAAAGGCTGGTGATAGGCGCGCAAGTCGCTCGAGAGTTATCCCTTCGCGGGGGGACTCATCAACAGAAAACGTGCGACTGGATTTGCCTTCGGGTACTAAGACTGGGTGAATCTGGCGCTCAAGGAATCCTGATTCGATCGCGGCCAGCGCTCTCGCTTGGCTTTGCACTGCGTACTCATCCATAGGGCTGCGTTCGTATCCATATTTGGCGGCCAAATTCTCAGCGGTATCACCCATGTACTCGAGACTAAAGGGGCAGCGATAACACCATTCCAGCATGTCCTCGAGTTGTTGATGTCCCCGTGCATTGCCCCAGCGTGAGGTCGTGACTGCAAAAGGCGCTCGACTGAACATTTCAGCACCCGCAGCAATCGCAAGTTGGCTTTGTCCAGTAGCGACCTGCTGTCCCGCAGAAATGATTGCCTGCAAGCCGCTGGCGCAGGCGCGAGAAACATCGAGCGCGGCAGCGTCGGCTGGCAATCCTCCTTTCATGCCGACGACCCGCGCGGCAAAGAGGGAGTCCTGGTCGGTGGGACAGGTCGTTGTGAATACAATATGGTCGAAGTTTTCAGGCGAGGCGCCAGATCTCTCGATACAGGCGCTAACAATTTCTGCAGACAGTCCCGTCATGGGTCTATCTCTTAGGGATCCGCCAAAATTGCCAAGAGCGGTGCGTACTCCGGATGCGACGTAGACGTTGCTGGTCATGATATGAGTCCTTGTGAATACTGACCGATAGAATACCACCATTGTTAGGGCAGTCTCGTGCTTAAACAGCTCAGTGGGCACCGCCTGCACACTCGAGCGCGTGGGGCTAAGTCCAAAGCAGGTCCTAATTTGAGGGATTGATTGATGGTTTTGCTGATAATTCGTTGATCGTGAGCTGCGACTTGCGTATTGTTCTTCGCCAATCAAGTTATAAATCTGAATATTTTTTAAAGGAGAAAGCAGTATGGCTGAGTCAGGACTACAGTTTCAGACACATATCAGCGCGGAAGGCGCGCTTACCTTGTCCTTAGTGAACGTTGATTTTCCTGATCCCAAAGAGGACGAAGTACTTGTTCGGGTTGAGGCGTCTCCAATTAATCCTTCTGATTTAGGGTTGTTATTTGGGCCTGCAGATATGAGCAATGCCGAGTACAGTGAGGTCAACGGCTTGCCTCAGGTTAAAGCCAAGGTGCCGGAACCAATGTTGCGTCACATCGGTGCCAGAGCGGGTCAGGCGTTGCCCGCGGGTAATGAGGGTGCGGGTACAGTCGTTCAGGCAGGTTCCAGTCCTGAGGCGCAGCAGCTGATGGGGAAGACAGTCGCAGTCTTAGGTGGAGCCATGTATTCGCAATACCGAGTTTTAAAAGTCAGTCAATGTCTGTTGATGAATGAGGGGGTGACGGCTAAACAAGGCGCGTCTTGTTTTGTCAATCCTTTAACAGCACTTGGTATGGTGGAAACCATGCGGCTTGAGGGTCACAGTGCATTGTTGCACACCGCAGCGGCCTCGAATCTCGGACAAATGTTAGTGAAAATTTGCTTGGCCGATGGGGTCCCGTTGGTGAATGTCGTTCGCAAAGACGAGCATGTCTCGCTCCTCAAAGGATTGGGTGCCGCGTACGCGCTGAATTCCACCGATCCTGACTTCATGCAACACTTGGTCACTGCGCTGACCGAAACAGATGCGACTCTTGGTTTTGATGCGACCGGCGGTGGAACGCTTGCAGGTCAGATTCTTACCGCTATGGAAGTTGCTCAAAATGCCAAGATGGGAGAGTTTTCTCGTTATGGTTCTACCACCTACAAGCAAGTGTACATTTATGGAGGGCTTGACCGGTCTGCGACGACGCTGAACCGGAGTTTCGGTATGGCATGGGGGTTAGGTGGATGGTTGCTGACGCCATTTTTGCAAAAAATCGGACATGAGGGTGCGCAAGCGCTCAGGCAGCGGGTAGCCGATGAGATCACCACTACCTTTGCGAGTCAGTACACCCAAGAGGTTTCTCTGGCTGGAATGTTGAGCCAAGATAATCTGGAGACCTACGCTAAGCAGGCCACCGGGGAGAAATATCTGGTTGTGCCTCAGACTTAAATCACGCTACCCGCAGGCTTCCTCATCCGCTAAGAGGATGCCTGCTTGGGCCAGCCCGTCAACCTCAGATTGCGTCATCCCTAGCCACTGCTCAAGCACCACGCAATTGTGCTCCCCACGATGGGGCGCGGGTCCGCGAACGCCACTTTCTGCGTTAGAGAAGCGATAAGGGGATTGGGTGATGGGCCGTGTGCCGCCCTCTCGATTGTCGATTTCAGTAACGCTCCTGCGGTGGGCGACAGTGGGTTGGGCTTGGATCGTGCTGGGGTCGCGCACAAGACCCCAGGCGACATTGATCGCTTTCATCAACGCGTCAAACTCTTCCAGAGTCTCGATGGCTGCCAATGTTTCCTGGACGGCAGCGCGTCGAGCGGAAATTTTTTCGTTCAAGCTGGCATCTGGAGCAGAAGGGTCCACCAAATGATTGCCCGAAACCAACAATTTGAACAAGAGCCGAAAGTCAGTGGAAATCAGCACAGTGCCACAAGGCAGTTGCCAAATCTCGTTTCTCATTGGGCCGGTTCCCTGAGCATCCTCTAGGTCATAATGCATTTTATCGTCGGTGGCGATGGTGGCATCGATCATTGCGATGTCGATATGTTGGCCCTCTCCAGTCGATGATCGAAGAATCACTGCAGCCAGAACCGCAACCAGTCCATGCAGAGAGGCGTTGGTATCGGCAACCGAAAGCGGCAGGTCCTGAAAATGTGATTCAAGACCCGAGTCAAGTGCCTCAGCGCTACTTCGGTGAATGAGACCTGCTTCTGAATGAATGACAGGCGCGTAGGCCGGTCGTTTTGATTCTGGACCGTTATGCCCAAAGCCACTGATCGAAAGCATGATGATCTTGGCGTTGACCCGTTTTAAATCCTCATAGCCGAGGCCGAGCCGGGCCATGACATCAGGTCGATAATTCTCGATGACAATATCAGCTTCAGCCACCAGTGAAAAAATGAGCTCCTTGGCGCTTGGTTGCCGAAGGTCGACGCAGATATTGCGTTTTCCCGCATTTTGCTGATGATAGTAACCCGGCAAATGCGCAATGACTCTGCCCCAGTATCGGGTAACATCGCCCTCAGGCGGCTCAACTTTGACAACGTCTGCGCCGAGGTCACTGAGCATTCTGCCGGCAAAGGGGCCTGCCAAAACACGGGAAAAATCAAGGACTTTAAGTCCTGCGAGTGGGTAGGACATGGTATTGGTCTTGTTAGGTATGAAGTGTTCTCTGATAGTAGATCAGCTCTTGTGTAAAATCGCCAGCGTCCGACGGCCTCAGAAGGCTGGCGTGTGGAAGCGCCGCGCTGTAGCGCTTTTGTGGTTTTGCTTGATGAGCACTGGCCAGTCAGTGCAAGCTGCGAGCAGTGATGCTGTCAGTGCTTTTTTGGGGCACTGGGAAGTTGATTTTTCGGCCAGCGAGCATCCCAACGATAAACTACGCTATCTCTATGAGGTAACGCTCAGTGATCATCGGCGACGCTTGGCCAGTGGTCAAAACCGGATGGGTGAATCCCCTTTTCAAGCGATGGAAGATTTAAGGGGTTTGGTGAATCTAGGACGACTGGCCGAACAAATCACCCGAACTTCGGTGCTTGAAATTAGACAATTCGATGAGACCTTAACGGTCACTCGGGATGACAATTTTAGTCTGCGCTGTGACTTGGTCGGTCAGGTGCAACGCGAGGGGCTTGGTGCGAGTGATTGCCGTATCAAAGATCAAGAGCTGTTGTTTGAATTGAAGTTGCCGGGGGATGTTGTCATTACCCATCGTCTCATCTTGTCACAGCGCCGAGACCGCTTGAGCATGGCCACCTCGATTTTTGCTGGCGGCGTTTCTCAGCCTTTCACGGTTAACCGGGTCTACCAGCCCTTCACACCCGCTGAGACGGGTTTTGCATGCGAATACCACTTGGGTAAAGGCAAGGTCTGTCAATTGGGCACCGGGAAATGATGCGTTTGGGATCGGTTTCAACCATCGTTGTCCTGACCTGCCTCGTTGCGCTCCAGAGCTGCAGCAACGCCCCGCTACAGCCTGATCAGACCTCAGCTGCGCCCATCCTGTTGGATAAGATAGCGAGTGCTGATTTCAGTCGGCCGTCTTTGAATGTGAGCATCAGTATCTTCGATCATCAAGTGCTGGGAGTGACGCCACAACGAGCGCGATTACTCAGTGCCGAACAGCGTTATCTCCCCTACCTCTTGAAGGAGATATTGGTTGAATCTGGGTTTTGGGGCGGAGTTCGTGTCTCGCCGCGTCGAGATCCCACCGCGGAGCTGAACTGTGGTGGGACACTCCATCAAGCAAGTGCTTGGTCGATTGATCTGCATGTTATATGTCGAGATGCGATTGGCCAGGTTTGGATGGATGAGCGATTGATTGAGCAGGTTGATGTCAGCCGGTATCTCCTTGATGAGACAGAGCAAGATCCTTACAGCCCTTTGATGATTCGAATCGCGAACCATCTCTCTCAGAAATTAGCTTTGGCGACCGATCAGGCGCGACGGCAAATCGAGTTAGCAGCTATTTTGCGGTATGCCGATGCATTAGCGCCTGATCAATTCAGTCGGTTTTTACAAACGGACGAATCTGGGTTGCTGGAATTAGTTGGACTGCCTGCTGAATCAGACCCGATGTATGCCCGGGTCCTTAGAATCCGTGACAGTGAGTATCAATTCATCGACGCCATCGATGAGCAGATTGGGACGATTTATACCGAGATGAAAGTGCCCTACGCATTATGGCGTCGCTATCAGTTTGAGTTTGAAGGCTACAATATAAGTTTGTCTGAGAAACAACCAAGCAAACTAAGACGTGTTGCCAGCGATTATGGTGCCCTTCTTGGAACCTATAAGCGATATCAAGATTTCAAACGAAACGAAGACGAAATCGAGGAAATGGGGATTTCTCTGCAGCGAACACTGTCCCCTACGGTGGGACGAGTTGAAGGTCAGGTGCTTGAATTAACCGGGAGCCTTGATCAGCAATATGAGTTATGGCGTAGCTTCTTAATGCAGATTTACCGTGTTGAATCGGGTGTTACTGTGATGCCGGATAGAGATTAACCACAAGGCCTGTTTGAGCAAGCTCCAAAAGCCACCCGGATCCAAAATTATTGCCGCTGTCGAGCACTTGTTGGTAGCGGGCTACGGCGGCATTGCGATCCCCTGAAAAGTCATTAACCAAGCCTTGAGCGAGCATCAACCAATCCTTTGTCCATTCCGGTAGGTCGCCTGGCCTCACTGCCAAAATAGAAGATTGAAGGCCACTGGGAAGAGGCATCTCGAGGTATTTTAGAACGTAGATTTCCCAGATCTTGCCGACCACCGTAAAACGGGATTCTTGCTGGATTGCGCTCTTCATGGCCTGTATCGCCGAGTAGGCCTTTTGCCATTCGTTTTGATAGGCATAGCTTGAAATGTGAGCGAGATGAAGTCTTGGATTACCGGGATATCGATCAACTAACGCTTTGAGCTGTGCGCTCGCTTGCGGGATCTGCTCGGGCGCTTTTTGCATGATCAGATCGCTGTAGATGAATCGGGCCGCGTCCGCATAAGGCCCTCCGCCATTCATGACGGCTTCGATATAAGGAAGACTTTTGTCCGAATTCCCCGTGGGAATAAACCAGAGAAACGGCGCCATAAATTTGGCAAAGGATGGTAAGTGGTCAGCGTAAAAATAGGCCATGCCCAAAGGAAGCTTTACATCGGTGAGTTTTGGATCTCGATCCAAAGCAGCCTCGAAGGCTTTGATGGCTTGGCTCCCGTGACTGCCAGCATCATAGAGGTTGCCTCGCAGGGCTGATAAGTATGAGCGAGCAAAATGACCACGGCCGCATTGAAACAGACGCTCAGGCCTACTTTGGCGGCGATTTTTTGGGCATAGCGCAATGAGTTGCTCGCTGAGACCGAACAGATATCCGTCTTCCTCATGACTTTGGCTGTCCCATGACAGCCGCGTCAAACGGGTGTCCAACTCCAGGGCGATGGCAAGGTCGCGGCTGTCGGGTAGTAATTTCAGACGTTCGGTTTGAGCGAGGGCGCGATCATAATTGCCTTCAAGTCGCGCCGTCAGAATACCTTGTTCAAGCTTGAGGCGCTCCGAGTGCGCGCCGGCACTCAATGCACAATTGGGCTGAAAAAACGTCAGCAAGGTAACCAGCAGAGTGCTCAAAAACTTCATATCAATTTAAACGCATGGATCTGGTGGATAGTTTAATGGATTTATTCGTCTTGAATGACAGCGTTGTATTCCCGCGAGTAAACTGCGCTCGATTTCCAGATCAACTTAGGTGAAGATAAAAGGTTCAGCCCAAGGGGCGAGACTAACCGACTCTATGACGCGCTAGTCATGGGTGACATTATCAAGGGCTATGATGAATCTTAGCGATTGCCTTATATAGTCCGTAGAACATAGCGAGGATAAACCATGGCGAGTTCAACTGCTGGCCTTAGTCAAAAGCAAATTGATGCTTACTGGATGCCCTTCACCGGGAACCGCCAGTTTAAGTCAGATCCTCGAATGATCACCGCTGCCGATGGTTGTTATTACACCGATGGCGAGGGTCGTCAGATTTTTGATGGACTCTCAGGGCTTTGGACCTGTGGCCTTGGGCATAACATAAAAAAAATCAATGAGGCCATCGCGACTCAGGCTAAGACGCTTGATTTCAGCCCGACGTTTCAATTTGGCCACAAAGGTGCTTTTGAGTTGGCCGAACGAATCACTCAATTTATGCCTGAGGATTTAAATCGTGTTTTTTTCTGCGGGTCGGGTTCTGAGGCAGCCGATACCGCGTTAAAGATTGCGCGAGGTTACTGGCGGGCGCAGGGCAAAGCCAGTAAAACCCGCTTGATTGGTCGAGCCAAGGGTTACCATGGCGTGAACTTTGGCGGTATCTCGGTCGGCGGCATTGGCGGCAACAAGGCCAGTTTTGGTGAGGGGATAGCGTCAGATCATCTTCGGCATACTTGGTTGAGTGACAATTACTTTACGCCTGGATTACCCGAAAAAGGAGCTGAGCGCGCTGATGATCTACTGGACTTGATCGCCTTGCATGATGCCTCAAATATCGCAGCCGTCATTGTTGAGCCTTTGGCGGGTTCTAGCGGTGTGTTTCCACCGCCAGTAGGTTATCTCAAACGGCTTCGGCAAATCTGTGATGATCATGACATCTTGCTAATTTTCGATGAAGTCATAACCGCATTCGGACGGATGGGTGCCAACACAGGTGCAGAGGCTTTTGGCGTCACGCCGGATATCATCAATGTTGCAAAGCAACTGACCAATGGCGCGGTACCCATGGGCGCGGTGGTGGTCCATGAAAATATCTACGACTGCTTTATGGAGACCAAAGCGCCTCACTACGCGCTTGAAGTCCCGCATGGCTATACCTACTCTGCACACCCTCTGGCTTGTGCTGCCGGGTTAGCGGCGTTGTCCGTCCTTGAAGATGAGCGAATGATTGAACGCGTACAAAAGATCGCGCCCTACTTTGAGAAGTCGATCCACGAATTGGGCAATGCCCCGCGAGTTGTCGATATTCGTAACTACGGACTCGCGGGGGGGTTGACGTTGTTTCCTTACGAGGGCGAGCCTTTACGAAGGCCATTTGAGGTTGCAATGTCTATGTGGAAAAAGGGGTTTTATGTTCGGTACGGGGGCGACACCATTCAACTTGGGCTTCCCTTTATCGTAGAAGAGAATGAAATCTCCAGTCTGATGAATGCGCTTGGGGATAGCCTCTCCGAATGTGCTTGACCGGCTGCGCTGATCATTGACCGGTGCAAGCCGTTCTTGATTGGGCGCTTTTTAAAAATGCGAGCTTAATAACACCATCAATAATCCTGAGGAGATCTGTTTGGGCCAGAGACTAGACAACAAGGTAGCAGTGATCACTGGTGGTACCAGCGGCATTGGGGAAGCCACAGCAGCGCTCTTTGTCGCTGAAGGTGCGCAGGTGGTGATTTGCGGACGGTCAGAAGAAAAGGGGCAGCGTTTAGCCTCGACGTTAGGCGATCGCTGCCGATTCGTTGCGGCAGACGTGTTGGTGGAAGCTGATATCGAGCGGACTTTGAACGTTGCAGTCGAGACCTTTGGTGGACTCGATATTTTGTTTAACAACGCAGGTGGTCCAACCCATGGTTTAGTCGATGGCGTCGAGCGGGAGGCCATCGTTTATGCGACCGATTTGCTGTTCGCGAGCGCAGCCCTGGGTATGAAGCATGCTATTCCTCATTTCCGGCAGCGAGGGGGTGGCGTGATCATTAATAATTCCAGTGTTGCAGCAATACGAGATAACCAAGGTGACTTGATTTATTCAGCCGTAAAGGCCGCTCTGACCCATTATTCAAAATTGACCGCGGTGCGTTTGGGGCCTGAGAATATACGGGTGAATACGATCTCACCCGGTGCGATTGCAACCCCAATTTTTTGGGGCGGGTCTGCTAGAGCGAATACCTTGAGTGATGAAGAAAACGATAAGAAGATGGCTAAGTTGCAATCAAATCTAGCGAAAGCAACGCCGCTGAAACGCTCGGGCGTCGCGGCAGATATTGCCCAGGGCGCTCTTTACCTCGCATCTGCAGAGGGGTCCTTCGTGAACGGGCATGATCTTGTCATTGACGGAGGTCGAGTTAATTTATTTCATGAAGCGCCGTCCTAAATGGCGTGTTTTGACCAAGGTTCCCAACCTCAGCCCTGATGCAAGAAGCCTCTGTCGCTGTTCGGTAAGGGACAAGCGGTTTTAAAGCCAAGTGTTCGTGTTCAGAGCAGGATGATACTTAAACCCGCGCGACAGGGGTTGCGCGGGTCTCATTTAATCGCTCCATGGCCAGGGCTCCAATTTCATAACTGCGCAGGCGCAGTTCTGGATCAAAAATAGAAGAAACCAACATTAGCTCGTCCGCACTCGTTTCCTCGATAAAACTTTGGAAACCTTCCGTGACCGTATCAAGATCGCCGACCGTTGAGCAGCGCCCGATGTCTTTGACCATCTGCTGCTCTGCTGCAGACAACTGCGCTTCAAAGTTTTCGATGGGCGGCGGTAGTGGACCAGGAGCACCTCGGCGAAGATTGACAAAAGATTGTAGCGAGGAGGATCTAAGGTGTTGCGCCTGTGCATCACTTTCGGCGGCGCAGAGGTTGAAGCCAAGCATGACATAGGGTGCTTGCAATGTTTCAGAGGGCTTAAATTGTGATCGATAGGTTTCGAGCGCAGCCGTGAGATAGGTTGGTGCAAAGTGAGATGCAAAGGCAAAGGGCAGACCGAGCATCGCAGCGAGTTGGGCCCCAAAAAGACTTGATCCTAGAATCCAAAGCGGTACCTTTGTGCCAGCGCCGGGCGTTGCGCTGACGCGCTGTCCAGGTTGTACGGGGTTCAAATAGTGCTGGAGTTCGACGACATCGCGGGGAAAGTCTTCAACGTTGCCATTGAGGTTTCTGCGAAGCGCCTGCATGGTCAGTCCATCGGTTCCCGGCGCTCGCCCTAAACCGAGATCAATCCTATTGGGAAACAAAGTTGCCAGGGTTCCAAACTGCTCCGCGACCATTAACGGCGCATGGTTGGGTAACATAATGCCGCCGGACCCAACTCGAATAGTTTGAGTAGCACCAGCGATATGACCAATCACAACCGCAGTCGCTGAGCTCGCGATCCCTGGCATATTGTGATGTTCTGCAACCCAGTAACGGTTATAGCCCCACTGCTCAGCGGAGATTGCGAGATTTTTGGTTCGGACAAGGGCTGTCGCGGCATTGCTGCCCTGAGTGATGGGTACGAGGTCCAAAATTGAAAATGCTGTCATAGGTGTGATGTTTTCATTGAGGAGACTCGATTATGACAGAAATATCAGACAACGCGTGCTGGAGGCGGCTAACTTTGGGGCACTCAGTGCCTTTGTTAGGTCGCTGCTTTTGATGCGGGTTGTTTTACGTCTGAGTATGGGTGCTTTTGAGTTTAATTTTCAGTCAAAGATTGGTCAGAAAATTTGGTGTGCCCAAATGAGATCCAGGAAGCTTGCTTTAAAAATGAGTGATACCGCATGATAGAGGGCATTGAAGACCTATCAGGCAATGCGCGCGGCTCAGAATATAGGGGCAAGCGGAGCGCAAAAAAGTCGGTTTTGTAAGCACGATTTGTCATCTTGCACGTAGGACTCAATATTGAATGTTCAAAATATCGAGTCGTTGTGAAAAGACCCTAAGGACACGTTGTGGCAGAGATTGCGCTATTTCCTATTCCCGAGCTCGTGGCTTTCCCTGGCCATGAAGTCCCCTTGCACATTTTTGAACCAAGATATCGCAAGATGGTGACGGATTGTGTTGCAGCAGATCGTCCAATCGGTGTGTGTCATACTCGAAAGCAGATTCGAGCTGCAAAGCCCTCGACAACGACCGAGGAGGCGTTAAACAGCAACCAGGCGACTTACCTTCCCTTCGATGTGTTCTCTGCGGGACCCTGCCGAATTCATGAGACACTCCCGGACGGCCGCATTCATGCCTCTATCGATATGACTGCCCGCTACCAGGTTGTTGAGGAGTTGCAAACCCTGCCGTACAAGATTGTTCGTGCGGAGCTGCTTCCGGATGAAGATGCCGCTGCTCAATATGTAGAGCTGCAAAGGGAAATCAATGACAGTCTGTTGTCGTTGATCGGCGATGAGCATGAACAACTGAGAAAAATATTATCCGAAGAAAGCTGGGTGACGCAGTCCTCGGAGGATTTTTCTTATCGAATTTTTCAGTTTTTAAAATTCGAGGCGGACGTGATGCAGCAGTTGCTCGAATGTAATTCCATCGAGTCGAGACTTCACCTGATTGGCGGTTTGCTCAGCGGTAAACCGGTTCACTGACGGCATTTTCTGTTCAAGCAGCGTGATATCGTGCTTGTTTTCTGGCAACGAGACGTTGCAATCGCTTGTGGAGACGCGCCGTGAGGGGCCATGTCACACAGAGATAAAAGGCGACGACAAACAAAGCAGTGGGCACAATTGCATAAAGGATACCCAGCCAAAGCAGCTCATTGGGTCCATTGACCACATCTACCGCAACTGAGTAGCCCACTAAGCCCAGAATAGGCAGTGAAAGCCCGCCAAAAGATGCGGCACATTTGGTCATGAAGCCAAGAATTGCAAAGTAGCTTGCCGGGCGCGCGTTGCCCGATTTGACCGTATCGAAATCTACAACATCGGCCAGCATTGCTCTTGGCAGATAGGCGAAAGCCCCAAAGCAAAATCCTTTAAGGGCGAATAACACGTAAAACTCGGTCACCTGTCCATGCTCGAGCATAAAACAAGCGATCGAAATGATGCTTACCAGGACCATCGCGGCTGCCAGAGATTGATGCTTGCCGAAACGGTGGGCAATCCAATCCCAGATTGGAATAGCAAGCAGACCAATGCCAAAGTAAAGCACGTAGAGTCTTCCGACTCGATCGGCGCCGATGTAGTCTTGGACAAAAAACAGAGACAGGGTATTTCTGAAGTTTTCACCCCCTGCGATTAAAAGTTCTATGGCCAAGAGTCTGAAAAATAGTCGGTTTCGGCCCATGCTTTTGACTGATTGAAATAACGAAACAGTCGGTGCTTTTGGCACCGAAACTTCTGGCACTTTCATCAAGACCAGCAGGGCGGTGATGGGCAGCAAAGTCACAATGACCCAAGAGAAATTGCTCAGTACAAAGCTTGCAGTTCGATTGTCAAAGACTTCCTCTGAGATAAGTACAATTGCTGATGCGACAATGAGTCCTGCGAGGACATATTTCTCCCGAGCCGATTGAATCATCGTTCTGGCGTGGTATTCGCCGGATAATTCCATCCCCCAAGCGGCGTAGGGTAGGCCTAAAATGGTGGTGGCGAGTCTGAGTAATATGAAAAATAGCGCCAAGTAAAGAACGGTGCTGCCTTGATCTGGGTTTAGCAGCATCCAAACGGCAACCGCATAAATGGGCACGCCGATGGCAATCCAGGGCTTACGACGTCCCCACCGGGTTTGAAATCGATCCGACATAAAACCCATTGCAGGATCCGATAGTGCGTCGAAGATCGCAGCCGAAAAAATTACAAGCCCAATCAGTCCTAGGTCAATGCCTATTTCGGTCGAGTATAGCCTTGGTATCCATACAGCCAGAGGGTAACTGATGATTGCAAGTGGCAGACTGACGGATCCGTAGATCCAAGCTGTAGATTTTGTAATTGAGGTCATCGATTGATCCTGATCTGTGAGCAAGTTACGCAAGCGCCTCTGTGATCTGGGCCTCAGTCTGCCAAGCGTTGTGGGATGAGTCTACTCCAAGTTTACAGCGCTGATGGGTTGTGGCCACTGCCGGTGAATTGCGCCAGCTAGGTATTACGGGTGATTTCGGGTATTATTGCGGCTCGCGCAAAGTTGACTGTCTCTTTCCCTTCACTGTTTGTCTTTCAAGTCCGTGTAAAAAGTCCAGTTGATACAGAGTATTCGATGAATTTGGCTGGCAGGTCGCGCGACGCCAGACTCGAATTCTGGACGACACAGTGAAGCCGCTATGAAGATTACCCAAAATGCAGCAGTCCTGATGCATTACACCCTGACCGATGACAGCGGTACCATGGTTGATTCCTCGAGGGATCAGGATCCATTGGGCTATATCCACGGTTCTGGGGGTTTGATCCCTGGCCTCGAAGCTGAGTTAGAGGGTCGGGGCGCTGGTGATCAAGTGCATGCTGTGATCCCGCCCGAGTTGGCTTATGGCGATGTAGAAGAAGAACTTATTCAGATTGTGCCTCGTTCGGCGTTTCCGGGCGTTGAGGAGATCCAAGTCGGTATGCGCTTCACCGCATCTGATCATGAGGGTCAGCAGCAAACAGTAGCCGTTACGATGATTGACGCGGATGAAGTCACTGTTGACGGCAATCACCCCCTCGCCGGCCAAACGCTGCACTTTGATGTTGAGATTATGAGTGTAAGGGCAGCGACTGAAGAAGAAATCAATCACGGGCATCTGCATTCGTGAGATAAGCAGCCTGGAGCAAAGTCGTCTCTCTTGCTTTTTTGGAATCATCGGAAACAAGCAGTAATCAAGCAGTCATAAGGAAAATCCGTGAAGATATATGTTGGAAATCTACCTTTCAAGATGACGCAAGAGGAGCTGTCTTCGATGTTTGAAGCGTTTGGCACTGTTACCGACGCCGTCATCATCAATGATCGAGAGACTGGCCGCTCGAAAGGATTTGGTTTTATTGAAATGAGTGAAGATCAAGCAGCGAAAGCAGCAATCGAGGCTTTAAATGGTAAAGATGAAGGCGGTCGAGCATTGACCGTCAACGAAGCACGTCCACGAGAGGAGCGATCGCGCCGATAAGCGCGAGCAAAACATTATGGTTAAAAAAGCAAATTCTGAGGGGCAGGCGCAGCAATCGTTGCGTGATAAAATCGTTTCTGAAACAGAGGCCTTTCTTGCTTCAGGCAAGAAAATTCAAGAGATCCCCAACGGCGTCAGCGGACAGAACAGTCAAAGCGGTTCTCGGCATATCCGGATCAGCACTAAAAAAGATTAGTTCGCAGAACAGAATCGAGGCAATCTATGTGTCTCCATCACCAAATTCCAGGTTGTAGTCAACAGCCAGGTTAGCCCCTATGATGCTCCTAAAGGCAATTTCTAGCCCTAGGAGATTCGATGAACCCAGCAGAAGTAACGGAATTTCGTGCGCAAGTAAGTGCTTGGCTTAGCGATAATAAACCCGCTGATCCTGGTTTTTTGCTGCCTGAGACATTTATGGAAGTTGGCACCGACCAACAATTCGAGTTTCTACGAGATTGGCAACGGAAGGTGTACGAGGCGGGTTATCTGGGTATGTCCTGGCCAGAGGCTTACGGCGGAGGCGGACAGCCGCAGCTCATGCAAGAAATTGTGAACCAAGAAATGGCGGCGCAGCGCGTGCCCTTTGTTCCTAACACCATTGGTTTGAATTGGGCAGGACCTTTGATTTTGGATATGGGGTCAGAAGCCGATAAAAACCGTTACATTAAAAATATTCTCAGCGCCGAAGATATTTGGTGCCAAGGGTTTTCCGAGCCTGACCATGGCTCTGACTTGGGCAATGCACAGGTTCGTGCCGTCAGAGATGGCGATGAATATGTCATTAATGGTTCCAAGATTTGGACCAGTCTCGGCAGCTACGCAAAATATATGATTCTGATTGCGAGAACGTCGACCGAAGGACCCAACAAGTACGCAGGACTGAGTTTTTTCCTTGCGCCGATGAACGTCCCCGGCGTCAATCCAACGCCCATTAAAAAATTGACGGGGGAATATGGCTTTTGCCAGACCTATTTTGACGACGCTCGCATCCCTGCAGATTGCATGCTTGGACAGGAGGGTGAGGGTTGGTCGGTCGCAATGAAAACACTGATGTTTGAGCGCGGAGCGATTGGGGGTCAGGCAGGTGGTTTATCGATGATGGATTTGAATATCAACGATATTATCGAACTTGCGCGAAGAGCCACCCGCAATGGCCAACCCGCAATTGATGATCCGTTAACCCGGGATGAGCTGACCAAACTTGTTCTTGAAGCGAAGGGCAATGGCTTAATGGCGTCAAAAGCCAAGATTCCAGTATTGAATCAGGGTTACCCCACGGCGGTTGCGATGTCGTCAAAGTTGCGCGGAAGTGAGTTGAAGCGAAAGATGACTCGGTTTGCACTCTCGCTTCAAGGGGCCAACGGCGCTCGCTACATTAGCAATCAAGCAATGGATGGTGGTAAGTGGCAGCGTTCTTACTTGAACGCATTTTCAGCCACGATCGGGGGTGGCACCACACAAATTCAAAAAAATATCCTCGGCGAGCGCGTTTTGGGGTTACCGAAGAGCTAGGAGGCTACCTTGATCGTTTTTTCAGAAGAGCAGGCTATGTTGCTCGATACAGCTAACGAATTTTGTCAGAACCAAGCGCCGTTATCGGCAGTACGAGAAGTTATCCATAACGATGCTGCGATGGATCCCGTGGTTTGGCAGACGATGGTAGATCTGGGTTGGCTGGGCATCTCGATTCCCGAAAGTTTTGGCGGGCTTGGAATGAATTTGGCCGATGCTGTTCCTATCTTTGAGGCAATGGGCCGCCAGTTAATGGACACGCCTTTATTAGCCAGCACGGTGGCTGCGCAAGTGTTGATTAAAGATGGCAGTGAGGAGCAAAAAAGTACTTGGTTGCAAAAGATCAGCAGTGGAACCATCGCGTCGGTAGCGTATCAAGAAACTGACGGAAATTGGGATCTTGATGCCATTGAAGCGGTTCTAACACCAACAGACGCGGGAGGCTTGATCCTTTCAGGTACCAAGACTCTGGTACCTGATGCTGAAGTTGCTGATCTTTTTGTGGTTTCAGCGCTTCATGAGGGCCGGCCGGTATGGTGTTTGGTATCCCGGGAATCCCTGAGCGCTTCGAGTTCGATCGAGCGAGAAACGGTTATTGATGAAACTCGCCGAAGTTATCGTGTTCACTTTTCTGATGTATTGTTATCGCCTAAGGAGGTCTTGCCGGGTTGTCATTTTCAGCACTTTGAGCTGGCCTCGATGATGCTGATTGCGGCAGAAATGTCTGGTGGGCTTGCCGGTCTGCTTGAAGTGGTTGTCGATTACCTCAATACCCGTAAACAATTCGATAAGCTGATAGGCAGCTATCAGGCGTTGAAGCATCCCACTGTCGATATATTGCTGGGCTCGGAGATGGTTCGGTCCTATCTGTATCATGCCGCTACCGTTTGGCGAGAAAATGAGTCCGTCATTGCAGTTGAATCTGCCATCAGGATGGCGAAGTGTTGCGCAAGCGAGCAGTTTTCAGAAGCTGGGGACCGCGGAATTCAATTTCATGGTGGGTTTGGGTTTACCTATGACTGTGATGCTCAGCTTTTTTTAAGACGTGCTTTGTGGTCGCAGTACCAATTAGGTGATGAACGCTATCAGCGCCAAAAACTGGGCGCGCTTTTGTTTTGATGCTGGCGTGAATAAGACGCTGAGCCCGGGAGCAAGGTATGACCTTTATATCCTCAGAAATGGCCGAAGGGCGGCGGTTGTCCGATAGACAAATCGATCAGTGGCGCGAGTCGGGATATACCCTAGTGCAGGGTCTAATTGATCGCCAGCAGCAACTCGATGTGTTGGCATTAGCCGATCAAACCTTTCCAAAACCAAGCACTGAGGCAGCTGCAAAGATTACCGACTTTGGTAGCAATGGTGCTTGGGTCTTTCCCTCAGCGCACCGAATATTCAACGAAATCACATTGTGCCCCCATCTGCTTCGCGCGGTCGCTAGCCTGCTCGGGGTCGAAGTCGAGCAGCTTCGGCTCACCCAATCGGATTTGTGGCCAAAATATGGACGCACGGAGAAGGTCTCAAGTCAGGACAATATGGATCAGAGAATTCACGTGGATTATCCGAATCATTCGCTCGTTCACCCACCAGAGTGGAGTCGTCCGGAGGCCGTAGAGCTTATGCTGTATTACTCGGATGCATCAGACTGCGGTGGTGAAACTGCTGTGGTGCCGCGAGCAGGGCCAGATGATGACGCTTATCGTTGGCCCATTGTTGATTCTCCTGGTATAGGGGCATTGACCTTTACCAATGATCGAGCGTCTGCCGAAGCTGCTTTGCAGGCTGGCCAACCAGAAATGTTCAAATTTCGAACGCAACTTTACAATCGAGAAGTCTATGTTGACTTTCGTCAAGGCGATATTTTGTTTTATCGCCACGACACTTGGCATCGAGGGACGCCGCTGAGGCCGGGGACTCGACGGCTGGCCCAAAATATGACGTTTAGGGTGGCAGACGCTGAATGGATTAGTACCTTGCACCCGGGGTGGGCTTGGTCTGCTTATCGACCCAGCCAGTATTTGGAGAAGTGGATAGCCACATGCTCAGTGCTGCAAAGGACGGTGATGGGATTTCCTGCGCCAGGTAACGCTTATTGGACCGAAAAGACCGTTGCTGCGGTGACGGCCCGGTACGGCCCGTTGGGGTTCGATCCGACGCCCTACCTAAAGGATCGGTTGGAGTAGCGGGTAAAGCGCGCCGGTCTGATCCCTAGCTTGGATTGAAACGCATAAACGGATTCAGAACTTGCTTGATACCGGTTAGCTTAATGGGTGCTGAAAGGACAGAGAGGCACACACAAGATTCATTTTGCGCGGCGATTGGTTGGTGCACGTCGCCTGCTTCCCGAATTAAGAAGTCGCCCTCATGGTACATTCCTTGTTCGTCGGAAAATGTGCCTTTCAGAACGACGGTGACTTCTGTGCCTTGATGGTCGTGGACGGGCGTCTTACCTCCAGCCTCAATCCTATGTAATGCGAGCTCGTAATCGGACTCACCGACAGTGATGGGCGCGACCGAGACGGAAGAGGATAACGATCGCCAATTTAAAGTTGATCGACCAACGAACTTATGCAGGTAGTCGGGAAGTTCGTTGGCAAGGTCGCTATCAATCAAGGCTGTGGTGTCGCCTTGAGCCGACGGACTTGTTGCCGCGCTTTCCATAGGTGCATCCAGACGGTCTAGGGTTTCAGCCAGCAAGGAAGAGGAGATCTCGATGCCTTCGCAATCACTCAGTAACTCTCCACCTAACGCATTGAGGCCACTGACGGCTTCTCGACATTGGTCGCAAAATTGTAGATGGGTGGTTACTGAAATTGCGGGCGCAAGTGAAAGTGCCCCTGCAGAGTAATCGGCTAGAAATTGTGTTGGTGGGTGGTTTTTAATCATTGTGCGTACACTACCTGTTGGTCTTCCCCAGTTGGGCTTAATTTTAATTTTAATTTTTGTAGAGCTAATCTGACCCGAGATTTTACGGTTCCTAGGGGAATGCTCAGCTCGTCAGCCACTTCTTGGCCAGACTTTCCCTGAAAATACATGAGCGTGAGGACCTGAAGCTGCTCTTGGGGCAACTCAGCGAGATGTGCTTTGATGTTGCCAGCGTTGCGGGTTTGGATGAGAGCCGTGAAGGGTGAGGACTCCTCGTTCTCGTCGAAAAGGTCTTCCGCCACGAGTTCATCGGTCTGCTGGTTCTTTTTGCTGTGTTTTCTCAACCAATCGATACGGGTGTTTCTAGCGATGGTATACATCCAGGTGCTGGCCGCAGCTTGGGCGGGCGCGTAGCTGGGCGCTTTTCGCCACACCTTGATCATGGTTTCCTGGACAAGTTCTTCAGCTTGCTCTGGCTCTACGCCACCGCCTTTGAGCAGGAAACCCTTGAGGAGTGGTGCAAAGTGAGAAAAAAGTGCACCGAAAGCAGCCTTGTCTTGATGGCTACCAACCCGGACCAGGAGGGTGTTCCAATCGGGTCCGCTGTCTTTTTTCATGGTTGCCTTACGAGTGCTGTAATCGGCCATTATGTTGAATCGCTGAAAGATTTCCAAGTTGTACGTGACCAAAACTCGGCCGGATCACTGGGGATTTGGGGGCTCTAGGGCGGAGACGGAAGGGGTGTTGAGCGCTGCTGACTGCTTATGTAGCCGAAGTTTGCTCAGATCATAGCCGAGTTCTTGAGTTTTCTTGAGAAGCGCATCGAGTGTGGGTGAGCTGATGTCCGGATCTCGGGACATGACCCACACGAAGTCTCTCTTGGAACGTCCAACAATGGTTGTTTGGTAGTCAGGATCCACAAAAACAACTCGATATTCCGCCTTGATCGGCCAAAAAATCTGCATGGCCCAAATGGCGGTCGACTCCTCGGACACAAAAGCTTTCAAGTGTCGCTCCCGAATGGGACCTGACGCGGCGCCTTCGCGGTAGGAGTAGATGGTCTCGACGATGTTGTCATCCACGCGTTGGTAGGTTTCTAATGGCGCAAAAGCGTCTCGATCAAAGGGTGTAGATATGTCTGCGAGCACGTGCCATTGGCCCATGAAGCGGTCGAGATCTAAGTTTTCTACTGTTTCCATAGGTGGTCTCTGTTGGGTACTACATCCAGGAAGTAAAAAAATCAGTAACCACAAGGGGTTTGCAATAAATCTGAAACTCCTACGGAGAACGCGATGCATCAGATCAGGCCTAAAAAGCGCCGACGGGCCGGAGGAATTCCTCTCGTGAAGTAGAACCGTCTTTAAAAATGCCGCCCATGGCTGTGCTTTGGGTCACGGAACTCGTATCCATAACGCCCCGGGATTTGACACAATAGTGGGTCGCCTTAACGCGAACAGCTACGTTTTCGGTCTCGAGCAGTGTTTGAAGAGCCACTAAAATTTGACGAGTCATGCGCTCCTGAACTTGGGGCCTTTTGGCGAAAAATTGCACAATTCGATTGATCTTAGAGAGCCCGATGACCTTTTCATGAGGCACGTAGGCGACGTCTGCCACCCCATCGATGGTCACGAAGTGATGTTCGCAGGTACTGGTGAGACTGATATCGGCAACCTTGACCATTTCATCGACGCCCATTTTATTGTCGATGACAGCAATTTTCGGGAATTGCGTGTAATCGAGCCCTGAAAAAATTTCGTCGATATACATTTTAGCGATTCGGTGGGGTGTCTCGGTGAGGCTGTCATCGGAGAGATCTAACCCAAGGGTTGTCATCACATCCAACATGGAGGCCTTGATGCTGCGGTACTTCTCATTTCTGCTCAGACCATTAGGAACCATGGGGGTTTCCAAACCCTGAGCAACCAAGGCGTCTCTGACTGCAATAGCCGAATCACTGAGCGAGGGGTGAGAGGGGAGTGCTTGGGCCGCTGCTAAAGCCATGATGATTTCCTATTTTTTGGAGGCGTAAAAAAAGTTACGAGTGGCATCTGAATTTAGATCATCTTTTTGGCGAGGATGTATTTGGAAGTTTCTGAGATTTGATCTCACCTAAGGGTGTGTACGTTAAACCGCTGGTGGTGGAAAGCCGTGTCGAAGGACTGCGTTTGCAGCCCAAAGCCGAATAATGCACAAAAGAGAAAACTGTAAGTGAGCTAGGTTGGGAACCGTCCAATGACTTCAGACATTGCACAGCAGGAAAACAACGGGGCAGTCACGCTGCAAGCGCTGATACAGCACTCTGGCCGCTCTGCGGTTGACCTTGTTGTGGTCAGTAGTGATCCAGAGTTTTACAGCGTAGAGCAAGATTTGGATGGGGTTCGTTTATTGGTCTTCGATGGAAAGCGGCCGCTAGTGACGCGCAGCTTAGGCGCGATGAAGCGAGCACTGAAGGGTGTCCGGTGTAGACGAGCATCACTACGTCACGTCACGGCCTTCGACGAAATGATTGGGATGCCCTCCGCCGCCGGTGGCGCCTTGTTGGAAATTTCAATAGCGATGTAGGCTTGAACAAGAACCAGCCACAGAAAATGTGGGGGTAGAAGAAATGCTCGAAGAGCGGGTTTCAGAGTAAGCTTGCTGGGGACGATTGGGTTTATAAGCGGTGTTGTAGCGATGTGGCTAAAGAGAACCAGCGAGCGATTTAGCAAAGTGCCATTGAGCAAAGTGCAAATTAGCGCAAAAAAGGAAGGCGAGTTATGCCACTGCACACAAGTTTAATCGGTGAAACCACTCAGGCCAGAATCCACAATGCAGATGCTCGATGGACGATGGCTTATGCAGCGGGTATCAATGATTATAATCCCAAGTATTTCGATAATCGCAAGCAAGATCTCGCTGTTCATCCGGTGTTTCCAGTCTGTCTCGAATGGCCCAGTATCTTAGATGTTCGAAACTTACCCGCCAACAAGACGCTATCGGAAGAGGAGTCAGCGCGAGGGGTTCATGCCTCGCACGATCTGCATATGTTCAAGCCTCTACAAGCCAATGGGAGGTACGAGACATCGGTCCAGGTCATAGGCTGTGTGCCGAGTGCTGCTGGCGGGCGAGTGATCATGAGAATCGATACGCGAGAGGTTGGTGGGGCCCTGGTCGCTCAAACCTGGCAAACGAGTGTTTATCGGGATGTCCCCATTGAGGGCAGGTCCAGAAAGCCTTTAGCAGACCCGCCTTCGTGGCCGGAGCCTGCTGAAGCAAAAAATAAGGTCCAAGCAGCAGACTTCGTGCGGCGATCGATTCCTGTCGGCACGGGTTTGGGAAATGTTTATACCGAAACAGCCCGTATTTTTAACCCGATTCATAGCGATGTGGCTTATGCCGTTGCCGCAGGCCTGCCCGACATTATTTTGCACGGTACTGCGTCTTTAGCACTGTCAATCAGTGCGCTGGTCGACCATCTACTCGATGGCGCGTCAGACCGGGTCACACGGTTGGGGGGGCGGTTTGTAGGCATGGTGCTGATGCCCAATCAATTAACCATGTCCGTCACAAACTTGGATGCTCAGGGCTGCTGCTTTGAGCTAAAGGATCAGTCAGAAAAGATGGTCATCAAACAGGGATTTCTACAATGGAAATAAGGCACGTGAACGCAAAGCAATTCGGCACAAAGCAAGTGGACATAAAGGCAGGAATATATCGGTCGCAATTCGGGCGCTACTTCGGGACTACTGTCTCCAGGAGAGCAAATTAATGCGAACCCTACACTGGTTTCGCAATGATCTTCGCGTTCAAGATAATCCAGGGTTATCGGTTGCCGCCGCCCGCGGTGAAGTGCTTCCCGTATTTATCGTAGATTCGGATCAGCCCGAATCCTCGAAACCGGGCGCCGCCTCGAATGCTTGGTTGCATCGATCACTTGAGCAATTGAATGCGTCGCTCTCCGGGGGCCTGTTGACCAAAAAGGGTTCCGCATCTGCCTTGATCATCCAATTGTGCGAGGCCTACCAGATTGACGCCGTGACGTGGAATCGCGGGTATGAACCGTATTCGATACAACGAGACACTGCGCTGAAAATTGCGCTCAAGGAAGCGGGCATTCAGGTGGATAGCTTCAGTGCAGCGTTGTTGTATGAGCCCTGGGATGCAGTCAAAAAAGATGGAACTCCGTACCGAGTTTATACACCTTTTTATAAGCACAGCCAGGCCAACTTAGAGATTCGACAGATCACGTCTTTAACGTCGAATCAGCTCAATTTGATTCAGCTTCAAACTGATGCCGCGATCGATGATCTTGAGTTGCTGCCAAAAATAGGCTGGGATCAAGGCATGATGAGGCATTGGCAGCCTGGGGAGGAAGGCGCTCGTGCACGCTTGGATGCTTTCATTGAACAGGGCCTGAAGGATTATCGAGTAGGCCGAGATTTTCCTGCAAAAGCCTCGGTTTCAAGACTTTCACCCCACCTTCATTTCGGTGAAATTTCGCCCCATCAGGTCTCGGCGACCCTATCAGCTCGTGCCCCGCGGACCGACAATTTTGAACATTTCACGAAAGAGTTGATTTGGAGAGAATTTTCGTATCATCTGCTGTATCACTTTCCTCATCTCCCGGAAAAAAACCTCCAGCCAAAGTTTGATCACTTTCCATGGGAGGACAATTTAGTCTGGCTAGACGCATGGCAACGCGGGAAGACAGGCTACCCAATAGTTGATGCGGGTATGAGAGAGCTTTGGCAAACGGGCTCTATGCATAATCGAGTACGGATGATTGTGGCCTCCTTTCTGGTTAAAAATTTGAGGCTTCATTGGCGGCACGGAATGCAATGGTTCTGGGACTGCTTGGTGGATGCTGATCTGGCCAGCAACAGTGCGGGGTGGCAATGGTGCGCTGGCAGTGGCGCTGATGCGGCGCCTTATTTCAGAATATTCAATCCGATCACCCAAGGGCAGCGATTTGACCCTGAAGGCGAATACACCTTGAAGTATTTGCCAGAGCTTAAAAAGCTGCCTCTTAAATACTTATACGATCCATGGAATTGCCCGCCTGAGATCGCTGATCAATTGGACTTTAGCTTGGGAACGGACTATCCCCAACCCATTGTTGATGTTAAACAGTCGCGAGAAATGGCCCTGATGGCGTTCACTGAAATGAAGCGCCTCGCTACCTTGTAGATGGATGCGAGCGATGATGGTTTAAAGCGTCGAGGTTGGGTTCGGCTGCTGGCGTTCTCGGGTCTGATACCTTTCGCAGCCCTGGCGGCGATCAGTATGGCTGGATTTGCTGCTGCGGTTGATTTGTTTCAGATTTATGGGTTAGCGATCACCTGCTTTTTATTGGGCAGTTGGTGGGGGGTTGGCCTTTCTGCCCGCAGCTCAGGTCGTGCGCCTTTACCTGAGCTTTTGTGGAGCAATGGATTGCTATTGGTTGCTGTCGCATCGTATTGCTTTGTCTCAGTGGCGCTTGCGGTTACATTGCAAGGAATTCTTTTTGCGGTGATTCTCGGGCTCGAACATCGACTTGATCGGTTGCGCAGGGCGCCCTCCTACTATCGCAGATTGCGGAATCAAGTCACCGTAGCGACGTGTGTAATTCATGGCATGCTCGCCGCAGCGATCGGCGGGTTAGCAGATTTCATGAGTTGAGCGGAGAGGGCTTGCAAGGGCACTCCCCAAAAGCGAAAAGTAGATCTATCAATCGATGTTTATTGAATTAAGACCACATGTTTGTCCCACCGCAGACTGTCAGCGCTTGACCCGTGATCCAGCTTGACGCGGAGGATCCCAAGAAAACGGCAATACCCTTAAAGTCCTCTGGTTCGCCTAGGCGCCGCAGAGGCGTCATCTCATTCGCCCGCTTTTCTCCTTCGGGGTTGTCCCAGAGTGCTTTGGCAAAATCGGTTTTCACCAAGCCAGGGCAGATTGCGTTCACGCGAATGCCGTGGGGCCCAAGTTCTAGGGCTAGATTCCTCACCAGTGCAATATCGGCAAGCTTTGAAATATTGTAGGTTCCAAGGACCTCAGATGATCCAAAGGCGCCGGTGCTGGCAGTAATGGCGATGGAACCGCTCTTCTTCTCAATCATATCCGGCGCAACCATCTTGGCCAGCCATAGATTGGATCGAACGTTGCTCTCCATAATTTTGTTATAGGCCTCATCGGGTATGTCCAAGATTGAACCGTAATAGGGATTAACGCCGGCATTGCCAATCAAGATATCGATGGGTCCAACCTGCCGATGGGTTTCATCGACGAGCGCTTGTAGCTGATCTTTGTAGCCAATATTGCAGGCAATGGCGATCGCGGATCCAGCGCCGCACTTGGCGTTGATTTCGGCAGCGGTTTCTTCGCATTGATCTTGTTTTCTACTTGAGATAACAACCGTCGCGCCGTGCTCTGCAAGCCCTTCAGCCATTGACTTGCCCATGCCTTTAGATGCGCCAGTAATGAGTGCGACCTTGCCCGAGAGATCAAATAAAGTTGTGTCGACCACAATGCTTCCTTGTTGGTTTGCCTAGGTGAGCCATCGATCATAACTGAAACATTCGCTTGCCGGCCAGTACTTGCAGGGCGGCGCGTAACTGCGTAGTTTGGAAGCGGCAATGGAGAGATTTTTTGATTCGGTATTGGAATGCTCACTTCTGCTCAAAAAGGGCTTGAATGGGGATTGTGAGCTGAGAATGGATGGGTGAATGAGTCTTCAAAATTGAAGTAAATTTTGAAGGCCCAATGACGTTGAACAAAATAAGGGGAAAGCAGAATGGCTTGGGATTTTGAAACAGACAGTGAGTATCAAGTTTTATTGGATTGGGCGGCGGACTTTGTTGCTAAAAAAGTGATGCCCCTTGATATGGTATTGGGCTCAGCAATGGAGTATCAGGACCCGGACTTTATTGCTCTGGTTCGGCCGCTGCAGCAAGAAGTCAAAGACATGGGGCTTTGGGCCTGTCATCTGGGTCCTGAGCTGGGAGGTCTAGGATTTGGCCAGCTCAAGCTGGGTCTTCTCAATGAAATTTTGGGTCAATCCCGCTTTGCATCCGTAGTCTTTGGCTGTCAGGCCCCGGACACTGGCAATGCTGAAATTTTAGCCCACTACGGTAGCGATGAGATCAAAGCCAAGTACCTCCAGCCGCTTCTCAATGGTGAGCTGGCTTCAAGTTACTCAATGAGCGAACCACAGGGTGGTGCCGATCCAACGCAGTTTCGTTGCATGGCTGTCGAGGATGGCGACGACTTTGTGATTAATGGCGAGAAGTGGTTTTCGTCCAATGCCCGATTTGCGAGCTTTTTGATTGTGATGGCAGTCACTGACCCTGAAGCCTCTGCTCATGGGAGGGCCAGTATGCTGGTCGTGCCGACCGATACGCCAGGCGTCAAAATCATTCGCAACGTCGGCGTAGGCGATGAACCGCCCGGGCATGGTACCCATGCCTATGTCCGCTATACCGATGTTCGGGTGCCAAAGCAGAATTTGCTGGGCCCTCGAGGACAAGGTTTTGCGGTGGCGCAGACGCGATTGGGTGGTGGCCGTGTCCATCACGCGATGCGAACGGTCGGACAAATAAAACGGGCGTTCGACATGATGTGTGAACGGGCGTTATCGCGATCAACGAAAGGCGAGATCCTAGCCGATAAGCAAATGGTCCAAGAGAAAATAGCGGATTCCTGGATGGAGATGGAAGCTTTTCGATTGATGGTCCTGCGAACCGCTTGGCGCATCGATCAATTTAATGATTATTTAAAAGTGCGAAAAGATATCGCGGCAATCAAGGCCATGATGCCAAAGGTCTATCATGATGTGGTGTCCCGGTGTATCCAGGTCCACGGTGCTCTGGGCGTTTCCAATGAGCTCCCATTGTCGGGCATGTTACTCAGTTCTTATGTCATGGGCATTGCAGATGGTCCAACCGAGGTGCATAAAGTGACCTTGGCGCGTCAAGTGTTAAGGGACTATGAGGGGACAGAGGCATTATTCCCGGATTACACCCTGCCCAATCGTCGTGCTGCTGCAATCGACATACTCGGTCATCAGATCGAGCGAGAAGTTGAAGCTTGGTAGATCACTCAGCGCAATTTTTGAATTGGGAAAAGGGCTCGACCTGGTAGGTATGACTGTTTGAGATCTCATCAAGATTGAGCGCGCTCAAGCGTGAATGCCGCTGAGTTCAGCTGGATTCAAGATGGTCGTGACTGTGCATAAGACAAAGGAAAGTGAATGGATACCGATGGATTAGCGACACTGGGGATGAGTGCAGCAAGACTTGAGCAGGTTTCAAGTTGGCTCACCCAGCAAGCCTCGATGGAGCGTGTCGCGGGAGCCAGTCTGATGATCGGGCGCCGCGGCGAAATTGCTTTTCGGAAAGCGGTCGGCGTCGTCGACATCGAGACTGGCAAGCCTTTTGGTGAGGATACCATCGTCAGAATATTCTCGATGACGAAACCGATCACGACCGTTGCAGCGATGATGCTGTACGAGCGTGGTTGTTTTCAACTGGATCATCCTGTTGCGCGTTTCATTCCCGCTTTTGAGCAAACACAGGTTTGGCGTGGTGGAGATCTATCTGATGTTGTTCCTCAGTCATCGAGGATGACGGTTCGGCAGTTGATGACCCATACCGCAGGATTGACCTATGGTTTCATGCATCAAAATGTCGTGGATGAAGCCTATCGCGCAAAGGGTTTGGATGATCGGCGCGACCAAACTCTCGAAGATTGGGTGGACCAATTGGCCGAGCTGCCGCTCATGTGTCAGCCAGGCTCCCAGTGGAATTACAGCGTTGCGACCGATGTGTTGGGCCGTTTGGTTGAGGTATGGTCAGGACAAAGCCTAGCGGAATTCTTTGAAGAAGAAATTTTTAGGCCGCTAGGGATGGTGGATACCGCATTTCATGTGCCAGAACCAAAACAGCATCGGTTTTGCTCGATGTATCGGCCAGCATCCGGCGCAGTCATGGGATCACAATCGCCAGAGGCTAATCCGCTCAAAGACCGCGATCCCGGTTTAATCCTGGCTGATCGGCTTGATTCGAGTCCTTATTTAAAGCCTTCGGTATTTTACTCCGGCGGCGGAGGTCTGGTGTCGACGCTTGCTGACTACGGTCGATTCTGCCAAATGCTGATGAATAAAGGTTCGCTCAATGATGTGCAACTGCTATCGCCAAAAACGGTGGCCTACATGCGGACGAACCAGTTACCCGATGGCGCTGATTTAGCGGCGATGGGACAGCCGGTTTGGAGCGAGACCAACTATGAGGGTATTGGTTTTGGTCTCGGTTGGGCGGTAGTGCTCGATCCTGTTAAGGCCAACGTGGTTGCGTCAAGGGGCGAACATCACTGGGGCGGGGCCGCTAGCACCTTTTTTTGGCTCGATCCCAAAGAAGATTTGTTTGTTATTTTTTTGACTCAGCTGCTGCCGTCTTCAACCTACCCACTCCGTCGGGAACTCAGGGTTCAGATAAACCAAACCTTGACCGAATCGGAGGACTGATCGGGAGACCGAGTTCTTGCACTGGCATTGAGACACGATGTCGGTGTTTTGGTGTCACCTGCAGCCCCTAAAGACTAGCGCGCCATCGCTAAGGTAAATGCAGCGTGTCACCTAGCGGATTGTTATTTGCTGTCACGGTTCTGAGGCGCCTAAAGTGATGCGCGTCGAAAGACGGCTTTTTAGGGCAGCTCAACAAGCCATCAAGCGAGCAATAAGGAGTGTAAAAAAAACATGCCGGCTTGATTTGACCTCGTGTTCAGTGTTTATCTAAGGCTTGAGTCTGTAAACAGGAGCCAAGGATGAACCAACCGCTTACCTCGGGCGATACGCTGCCCGAATTAACTGTTGCCACAGTTGCCCATGGCGAGCAGCGCTGGCCCTCTGTCTTTGAGCAGCCTCTAAATCTAGTGCTTTTTTATCGTGGGCATTGGTGACCTTATTGTCGCCGTCTTTTGGCTGGCTATGAGGAGCGCCGTGAAGCGTTTCGAAAAGAAGGGGTCGGTTTTTTTGCAGCTTCCGTTGATGCGTTGGAAGACAGTCTCGCCGTCGCACAGGATTTATCTTTTCCCTTGGCTTACGGGATCACCCGCGATGATGCCGCAGCGCTTGGAGCGTGGTGGGATGATAAGCGCGACTTTATTCAGCCAACTGAGTTTTTAGTCTCACAATCTGGAAAAATAATGTTTTCGACCTACAGCAATTCTCCGGTGGGCAGAATGGATCCGGATGAACTGCTGACCTTGATTCAATTTTTGAGCGCCCAGCGAGCCCGCCAAAAAAGCTAGCCCCAGAGCGGGCTTGGGTAGGGGATCACTCAGGGCCGAAGGTCAGTGCGGGTGAGCAAGGATGCCTTGCCCGCTGTCACAGATTCAATGAATGTCAGACATGGCCTTAAAAGCTGACTTAATGGCATCTAGGTTGAAGCCTTCGGACTGTGCGGCCTCGATAAGAACCCGTTCCCTGCGAGCTATTTTTTCAGCCTCGATGATGACAGCGTCAACATCATCGATCGGTATAACCACAGCGCCATGCTGGTCAGCATGGAGGAGATCATCTTCGCAGACCTCCATCCCGTGGACGGTCACAGGCACACCCCAATCAACAACGTGAACATAGGCATGTGAGGGATTGACCATTCCGGCGAGCATTTGAAACTTGGGCTGCGCGTCTGGCAAGTCTCTGATCGAGCCGTTGGTGACAACCCCTAGGCAGCCCAAACCAAAGTGAACGTTTGTATTAACCTCACCCCACAACGCACCAAAGCCAGGTGTTGGATCTAGGTCTTCGACAACAACAACGGAGGGTGTTTTTCCGCCTTCAGCGATGTATTGGTAATAACCGATGTTATCAACATGAGTGAGAGGGGGATGCTGTGCTCGGATCCTTGCTGTTCTGGCAAAGCCCACAATAGGCGGGAGGTTTGGTTGAGCACAGACTAAAGGTTTGATGTTGAAACCTCTGCCGCGACGGTCAGGATTGACCACCTCAAGGGCATTACAAATGGTGGGCGTATCTAGTTTAATGAGTGCTTGCCGCGCTGCTTCTTCCATAGGTGTCTCCTCAGTTCATTTCCATTCCGCCAGCCACAGTCAGAGCGATTCCGGTTACGTTTTCGGCGCGAGCCAAATAGAGCACTGCTTCCGCCATGTCATCACCGGTTTGAGGCCGCCCGAGCGGAATCAGCTCCGCAGAGCGATCCTCAAACGCGACTGCAACCTCGCTGGCCGCGTTCGCCTTTGGCATGAGGTGTTCCAGCCACATCGCGGTTCCGACAATGCCCGGACAGATTGCATTAACCCGAATACCTTCGGGAGCCAGCTCACTAGCCAGAGATTGGGTGATACCGATCGCGGCAAATTTTGAACCACAATAAGCCGCCATATTAGGGACGCCTTTTTTGCCGGCGATCGAAGCTGTATTAACGATGCTAGGGTTTTCTGCCGTTTTCAAATGCGGAATTGCGGCCTGGGACATTAAGAAAATTCCCTTGCTGTTCACTGCAAAAATTCGATCCCAAGCGGCTTCGCTGAATGTCATAATCGGGCCTGAATCGACGACGCCTGCGTTGTTGACCAATAAATTGAGCTGCCCAAAAGTTTCGATGGTTTGAGCCACCGCATTGGTGCAGGAGTGGGTCTGGGTTACATCCAAATCACAAACAGCGACGCTCGGTTCGTTACCTGCGCCCGTTGCGACCGAGGAAAGTTTTTGGTCGAGTCCCTTTGCATGGCCTAGATCGTAATTCCAATTTTGATCGCCGGGTAGATCAGCGGCCATGACCCTGTAGCCAGCTTTCAGTAGCGTTTGAGCCATTGCAAGGCCAATGCCTCTGGCTGCCCCGGTAACCAAAGCGACCGGCGCAGTCATGCGAGGTCACCGCCGAAAGCGGCATTGAGTTGATCTCGGACTGATTGCATTAAAGCGGCACCATCGCTACACACTGGAGCGAGTTGCATCAAGATGTGAACTTGGTCAGCCCACTCGGTCAGCGTGACATTATTGCCTTGAGCCTCCAAGGCTTTCGCATAGGCAACACCTTCGTCTCTCAAGGGGTCTAACTCACAAACCGCGATATAGGCTGGAGCGAGGTTCGATAGATTCTCCATTACAATTGGTGACAAGCGCCAATCCTCAGCTGGGCGAGGGATCTGGGAACCTGTGATTGTGTGGTGCGCAAAAAAACGCATGGTCTCAAGTGTTAGCAGTGGGCTCTCGGCATTTTCTGAAATTGATGGGTAGACAAAAGTATCTGTAAGACCAGTGTAAGACCGAGCATCAGTGACAGGGTAGAGCAGGACCTGCAGGACCAGTGAAATATTTTCCTCCCGCGCCGCAATCGCTACAAAGGCCGCTAAATTCCCTCCTGCGGAGTCGCCCCCCACCGCTAACTTCATTGGATCAATGCCAAACACCTCTGGATGCTGGGCGATATATCTGAGCGCATCGAGGCTATCGATATGTCCCGAAGGGAATGGATGCTCTGGCGCGAGGCGGTAGTCAACGCTGATAACCGTGATTCCAGATGACCGGGCCAGTTGTCGGCATTGATGATCGTGGGTTTCCAAGTCTCCGATGATCCAACCGCCGCCGTGATAGTAAACCAGGCAGGGCGCCATTTCGTCGCCATGGTCTCTGTAAATCCGGATTGGGATTTCGCCTTGGGATCCGGGAATCGTCTGATTAGTAACGGCACGCAGCTCTGGGCCGGGCCCTAGTGCTGCAGCGATTCCGCGGTATCCCGCTCGAGACCGCTCAGGTGTTGGCTCGGGCGGCGGACCGGGTGGCGCCGCGGCGGCAAGTTGAGAGAGAAAAGCGGCGGTTTCATGATTGAGGGGCATGGCTGGCTCCTACGAAGGTCGCTCTCAGCATCGCCGAAGCGCAGACGTAGGTCAATCCAGAACACGGAGTTTTAGGCAACCCGTGAGATCGAGGGCTCCTCGTCAGTTTCCTTGGTAACGACAGTAGACTGTGATGAAAAAACCAGAACGCCGTCCTCGATGGGCGCTCGTCGAATCATCTTTTTGTCCAATTTGTAGTTCTGGGTGTTGCACCAAGGGTCACTACCTTGTTTCGGAAATAAGTGCATCATTCGGCGCATATAACCAGCAGAGAAATCCTCGATCCAATCTCGCACCGGCATGGTTTCGTCCTCTGGGCGCAAGGTCGGAACGACCACAGATTGTTTTGATGCACTCATATGATTGAGTAATCGGCACACGTACTCGGCAGTTAGGTCGGCCCGGAGCGTCCATGAAGCGTTGATGTAGCCAAATGTGTGGGCCATGTTCGGAATGCCGGAGTACATCATTCCCTTATAGGTAAAGGTGTCTGGGAAGTTGATGGCTTTTCCATCAAGGTCAAATTGAATCCCAGACATCACAGTCAAAGTGATACCGGTTGCGGTCACGATAATGTCGGCTTCAATCTCGGTGCCGTCGGTCATACGAAGTCCATTGGCGGTCCAGGTGTCGATCTCACCTGTGACCACGCTTGCATCGCCATCGTTGATGGCCTGATAGAGATCGCCATTGGGAATTAGGCACATGCGCTGATCCCATGGGTTATAGCTCGGGGTAAAGTGGGCCTTGACCATAGCTTCGCCAAGATTGGCGGTCGCCATTTGGAGCAGCTGAGCTTTGGTTTTTTCGGGTTGCGTTCGTGTCTGTCGGTAAAAGTAACCACTGAGCGTGGTATTTTTTAATCGCGTGATGGCGTAGGCCCATCGCTCGGGCAGCCAGCGCCTGAGGAGGTTCGCAATCTTGTCTTCGGCGGGGCGTGAGACGACGTACGTTGGGGACCGCTGGACCATGGTCACTTTGGCACCATTTTGAGTCATTGACGGCACCATCGTCATGGCGGTTGCGCCGCTGCCAATGACGATGACTCGCTTACCGCTATAATCAAGATCCTCTGGCCAGAATTGAGGATGCAAAACTTCCCCTTGAAAATCTGACTCGCCCGGGAAGGCTGGACGATGAGGTTGGTCATAGCTGTAGTAGCCCCCGCACATAAACAAAAAGTCGCCGGTGACAGTAGTGCTTGAACCATCTGAGAGTGTGCTGGTTACGATCCATTGACTCGCGGTTGAATCCCATGAGGCAGTTTGCACCTTGTGGTCAAAGCGGATGTGTCGACGAATGTCATATTCATCAGCCGTTTCATTGACGTACTTTCGTATTGAGGGGCCGTCTGCAATGGCTTTCGCTTCGGTCCAAGGCTTAAAGTTGTAACCCAAGGTATGCATATCGCTGTCCGATCTGATGCCTGGGTATCGGAACAGGTCCCAAGTTCCGCCGACGGATGCGCGACCTTCAAGGAGGGTAAAAGTTTTATCAGGGCACTTCTTGACGAGGTGCGCTGCGGCCCCAACGCCAGATAAGCCAGCCCCAACAATAATGACGTTAACATGATCCATAGGACGGTCCTTCTGATGGCAAGCATCAGTTGTGAAATGAGTCGACTTGAGTCTAATGGGTTTTGGTGGCCTTGGGTATCAGGTCATGGTTCGGCTTATGGCCGAGAATCATCGAGTTTAATGGTCTTTTAAATGATTGGAAGTTTAAGCGAGGTACTCGTGAACCAGAGCGGATAAGCAGTTCACTGGAAAGCTGCGAAGTATTTCTCAAAAACCTTATTGCGATCGACGCTGGTAGCAACCTCGACTAGACCAAGCCTGGAAAAAGGCCC
>CALIKQ010000012.1 GCA_938017975.1 uncultured Pseudomonadales bacterium
GAGAGCACCATATACTCTCCAAAACCTCCTGGCGCCTGGTCTGAGTAACCTAGACCCACGATCTGCGCTCTCGGCAGCACTGGGACAGAGCATACCAACTGACCCACCGATAGATTTCGTTGCGTACCGGGACCAAAATCAACAATCTCAGCACAAAACTCGTGCCCCAAAACAACTGGGTTTTCGGTTGTAAGCTTAAAACCGCCCCCAACCGCTCGAGACGTTTCAATCAGTGAGGCTGTGTGCTTGACCGCATGCAGGTCAGTGCCACAGATTCCGCAGGCACAGGTGCGGACCAGCACTTCTCCATTTTGAGGTTCTGGCAAGGCGACCTCGTCGACCCATAATTTTCCGGACTGCATCAATAAAGCTTTCATTTAGAATTCCTAATATTTTCAGCCGATGGTTATCGCTAGATCTCTTAGAACCATCGTAACCTCCACCAGACCAGACCTATACTCTGAGCCTCACCCAGAGAATCGATCTATCGATGCCTAACCGCTAACCGGTTGCCGCACACTTTGCATCAAGGCTGTAATCTCAGTCCAATCATGATCTTGGCTTAGCTCGAGACCCAAAGGCGTCATAATAATGTGTCCGACTCCCTGAACGATTTGGTCGCGAAACCTCACAGCAATATCCGATCGATTTCCCCAAGGGATTAAGGCATCGATGAATGCGTCGGATCCACCATCGGCAAAATCGGCGTCAGAAAAGCCGCGCTCTCGCCAAGCTCGATGATAGTTCTCAAGGGGTAGATAAATACTGATTGCCCGCCTTGCAAGCGCCCGAGCATGATCTGCATCCTCGGAGAACACCGTCGGCTGCATCAAGTTCAAACGACCCTCACCCAACAGGCTTTTGGCGATCCTTGAGTACTCAAGTGTCTGCAGATAGGTAAAGGCGCCATCAAAATGCCGTCCTGCCAGGGCCATCAACTTTGGACCGTGAGCGGCAAGGTATCGGGGGATAGGCGGTTGCTCAGATTTTACAAACAGCCTGGCAGCATCATACCTTTCAACAAAGTCGGTCAATTTAGTCACCGGGGCGAGCCAACTGTGACCGCGGGGCTCATTGCCAACGGGATTTGAAACGCCCAAGCCAAGGTCAAACCGTTCTCCAAAAGCATCCGTGAGAGAGAACGCCGCGGCTTTGGTTGCCCGGGCATCACGTACGTAAACGTTGGCGATCGCGGTTCCAACTCGGATGGTTTGCGTTGCCGCTAGTAAAACCGATGCGGTAATAAAAGGATCTCTGCCTAAGAGCTCTGGCACCCAAATTTGATCGAGACCCGAAGCCTCCGCGCGCCGAGCAAACGCTTGCAACTGGTCATGCGCCATAAAATCTGCTGCGCACATCACGCCAAAAGTGATTGATTGTTCGCTGCTCATTCTCACTCCTCTTCTGCTAACCACTCGATGCGCGCCTTTGAGCGTGTTCCTTCCCGGTAAGGTCACCCACACACGCTCTAAAATAACGGCTATTCTCAAATTTAATCAGCGCAGTTTTGCGCTTTACGATCCAGACTTTACTATTCAGCGCTCTCCAGCAACCACTTTTGCTAACGGGTTGAGGCTTTTTTCGATAGAGAACCAATGCATTTGCAGCGTTGCTCTATGTAGTGCCATCAAAACCAAAGCAATGTTTTCGATCATGGTTCAGTCCGCACGGGATTGTCGACCCGAACATAATCACCAAAAAACGTCTCATCACCGATCACTTCAAGCATTGCAGAAACAATGTCATCGGGTGCCAAAAATTCGACCCGCGCCAACGCCGGTTTTAGCCACTCAGCATCATGAGGAACAATCGCCGTATCGGTAACCCCAGGACAAATCGCCATCACCCGGACCCCATGGCTCGCCGCGATCGGGCCGCAGGACTGTGTAAAATTAACAATCGCGGCCTTGCTCGCAGCATAAGCAGGATCTGCCGGCATTGGATTAAATGCAGCGACCGACGCCGTGTTTAAAATCACACCAGAAACACCTCGCCGGTGCATCAACTCGATCCCTAACCGAGTGCCAATCATCATGGCGATCAAATTCACATCGATAACACGACTCATTGCCTCAAGCGACGTTGCTGGAAAGTCGTCCGAGCCCGACATAATACCTGCATTGTTGATCACCAAATCAACCCCACCCATCGCTGCATCGGCGCTTCGAAGAAAGTCTTCCAGTGCAGCTCGATCAGAGACATCAACTTCGACAGGCACCACTGGACTTTTGGCGGGTAAAGTTCGGATGACTTTGGCAAGCCCAGTGGCGTTGCTATCAGCGACATAAATCTGCGCTGCACCCTCAGCGACAAACTTGCGAAGCGCGCAAGCGCCGATCCCACTCGCCCCTCCGGTCAAAATAATGCGTCGATTGGTGACTAGCATCAAATTACTCCCTACGTTTCACCGCCTCATAAGCCGCAAAGCGGTTATCAATTCGTTACATTCAGAGGCTCGGTTAGCGCAATTTCATAACCATCCGGGTCGACAACGGAACACTGCAATAGACCGTATTCTTGCGTTTGTGGATGTGTCACCTCAAAACCTTCGGCCATCAGATGCAATCTCATTTCAGACAGATTCGCAACCGAAAGATACAAAACACAATCTTGGTGATCTGAGCCGAGGTGTCGCAAAGCCGCAGAGGCTCTATGCTCATTGAGCATAAGCGTCACACCAGCACAGTCCAATGAACACCATCGAACTCGTCCTTGGTCCGCCCACGACTCGGTAAGGGTCAGGCCAAGCACTCTCTGGTAAAAATCCAAGCTAATCTGGCAATCATGGACATTAAGAAGAATCGAAAAACTTCGAATTGACGCCACCATCGCCTCCTCATCGCTATTAACCACTTCCACAGTGGTAGCGAAAGCTTATCCCGGTTGACGCGCCGGTGATTTTCGCATGACGAATTACAATGCTAGGTCCTATTCGTTAAACCAGTATCAGTCCTATCCTTTATGCCAATACCCGTTCTACAAACAGCGCAAGGCGAGCATCGTGCACCATCGCAATCGGTCAATAAACGCTTACCAATCCCGGAAAAATTCTGCCGGACCATCGCAAGACTAAGGACAAAGATAGCAGAATCTAGCTCCTAACCAGATTGTGCGATGGGATCCTCTATTAGCTGCTCGTACATCTCGTGCCAATGCCGCAGCTTTAGCTCGTTATAATCGGCAAACCTTAAGTGCTCACGAGCCGTCGCTTTTAGTCCTTCATAGACAAAAGGTAAGTTTCTTAGGTCTTGGTTAAAAATCTTTGCAAGCATGCCCAGCTCTGAGGCCTCGGTATAATCATCGTCAGCATCCAACCAGTGAATCTCGGACACGGGCGTGTAATCTCCTTCTTCAGGAATCGGACTGAAGAACATACACTCCATAATGCACTCTTCATGGTTATCGCCATTAGGCCTGAAACGATAATTAATCTGATTGAAAGAGCCCCAGGGGTGCCAGTTGGGGAAAACCGTAAAAAAGATCGACGATGTCAATTCTACATCAGGGATGGTTTCAGCGATCGACGGGATGATCTCTTTGAGCACTTGTCGCTGAATCTCAGCACCGACTGATCGGCTGCTGGCTCTGGCACCCATTTTGTCCTTGATACGTCCGGCTGCTTTCGGGTCGCCCATCGCTGCATTGGCTTGAGCCGGCAACTGCAGTCCTGCCACCCAATTACACAAGTGAGGGTTTGCATCAGTAAGCTCGCCCTCTACCCACTCGCCATCAACCGTAAACTTTCCAGTCAATCCTTTCGGCGTGCTGACCTGAACCAATTCATCACCTAAATCCTCGTAGACCCAACCGTTGAGCGGGTGTTGAACTTTGTGAACGCCATCGAGCTGCACCGGTTCCCAGGCAGGCATGCCCTCACTCTCAAGCGCACCGCACCGGATCGCCCTCGAGTAGTTACCAAAGGCGTCATACTTTGTACACAAGTCATGGGCGCCGCCCGTCAATATTTGAGGGTGCGTCATCAATACGTGATAAGACTCCATGAACGCCTCTTGGACGACTTTCCAGTTTGCTCGGATCACTTTAGCAACATGGGTCGACTTATAACGGCGGTCATAGCCCAGCAACGGAAAATGCGATTCCAGGTCTCCGAGAAAATCTTCGAGAGACTCCCCGTTCGGGTCTGGATTAATAAAGATAAAACGACCCCACCGGGCAAGGCGGACCTCTGGCAAAGACTCCTCTTCTCTTTTAAGTCCTGTGTAATCGTAGGCACAAGGGATTTGCTTGAGAGAGCCATCAAGGTTCCATGCCCATCCATGGAAAGGACAGCGCAGCTCATCTAAGGATTTGCCTGCTTGTTCCCTTAGCTTTCGCCCCCGATGCAAGCAAGCATTATAAAATGCTTTGTACTCATCTTCTCCAGACTTCACAATTAGAAAAGATAGGGTCGTGATGTCGTAGGGTACGACATCTCCGACGTCTTTAAAATCATCTTCATGGCAGGCCATTTGCCACGACTTTTTCCAGAGGTGTTCTTTTTCAAGCTCGTGGTAGGCGCGCGAAATATAACGCGCAACTGGAACGAGCGTCGGACCGGGAGGCATCGGCGCGTTACGCTTGAGCGCATCAGAAATTTGGTCGGGATGCGCGTCAGCATCGAGTAACTTTTGAAAAGCCGCATCCATCGTACGCACACTGCCTGCTGAGGGTGTATTCATCGGATATCCTTTTTTGCGATCAATGGCAGAAATATATTTTGCTAAAAAAGCATGCCTGACGGTTTTTTGTCAAGCAAAATTGGCAAGTAGAATTAAGCCGGACTCAACCGAAAACCCACTTCTGAGACCGAAGCCCGTCCCGGCTTAAAAGCTCCGCAGAACCGCAATTTTTTCTCCGGGCTGATCTGTTAAGGGGTGAACAAAAAAATTGCGACGGCATCAATCACAGTTTTGCTTTGGTCGCGACTAATCCGCTGATTCATCGACAGACCAGACATTGATGAGCGATTCGGGCGGTCCATTGAGGCCGTCAATCAAGCACGCAACCGGCACATTGGCTATTTGCAAAATTGTTTCACTAACCTTCAAAGACAAGAAAGCGCCGGCAACGCTCAGAAGCTTGTTTAGTGCATCTGTAGCAACTTCGCTCCTTGAGCAGAGCAAAAAAGACACTAATCCTAAAATTGTCCAATAAACAGGCTCGTCCGACCGACCTTGGTGGGCAGCTCATGGACTCTATCGCCAAATTTAGAGTTTGCTCCTTGCACTCTCGGGCATTTCACGAAACTATAAGGAACAGACATAGCGCACGACGCTTTGGTATAAACAAGTTGACAGCCTTATTGCTGTCATCGATTGGAGATTAAGATGGATCTTA
>CALIKQ010000013.1 GCA_938017975.1 uncultured Pseudomonadales bacterium
CTTTATCTAAAACAACTCAGAACGGGGAGACAAAAATGGGTTTGAATTTGGCAACAATGGAAAAAATCACGGCGGATGTTCAGATGAACGACCTGCAGTGGGTTGAGGTGGGTGAGGGCTCTTATTTTAAAGTGCTCACCGTTCATGAGCCCACCAATACTGTGGCCTTTGGTTACAAAATGGATCCCGGTGCGCCAGACTTTCCATCTCATTTCCACATTTGCCGAGCCATGGCTTGGACGGTTAAGGGCTGGTACGGCTATCGGGAATCCAAAGATCCTGAGGCGAGTCGTATTACCACCGGGATGTTTTCTTACGAAGCCGCAGGATCATTTCACACGCCCTTCAGCGACTGCCCTGAGGGCTTTCAAACGGTGGGCATTTTCGAAGGGGATACTGAAGTATTGCTCCAGAATCATGCTGAGCCTGACCCAGCCTCGGAACGAATCGGAGACTTGCTGGTCAGCGACTTTATCGGCTGGTCTAGTCCCGCGACGCACATTGTGCATCGGGATGGCTCGATTACTGGGGATCCAACCTTCAAGTATGATTTCACGTCGGGTGTCAATGCTTTCAAAGTTTAGAGAAAGGTTTTACATGTTGAATTTGGTTTTGGTGCCTCCCTTGACGAGGAAGGTCTGCAACACCAGTAATGACACTAACGGGTTGATGTGAGATGAGTGAGCAGCAAGCAGAAACAAACCTAGAAGCCGCGATGTATTCCAGTCGGGCGATGCGACGGTTGAAGCCCACAGCAGTGCCTGAGCCAATGCTGATTAAGTTGATAGATGCTGCTAATCAAGCACCTAGTGGGTCGAATGCACAGCTCACGCGTTGGATTGTCGTGCGCGATCCCGAGCAAAAAAAGAAACTCGCGGCACTCAACCGATTGCATGGTGAACCGCATATTGCCGCCGACGTGGCGCGCCCCAAAACTGATAAGCTAAAGCGTTTACTTGATGCTGTGGTATGGCAGATGGAACATCTGCACGAGGTCCCGGCGCTCATTGTGGCTTGTTATGACTATGAGGTGGTTGTTGATGGGATGGATGTCTATCGAAAAGCAGGTTCGGTCTGGCCAGGCGTGCAGAATTTATTGTTGATGGCGCGATCCCTGGGCTTGGGCGCGGCCCCAACAACGCTCGCGCTTCGGGACCAAGGGATGGTTCGCGAGGCTTTATCGTTGCCACCGACCTTTGCTGCGCTCTGCTTGATTCCCGTTGGGTTTCCCCAAGGACGATTTGGCCCGGTGACCCGACACCCTGTTGAAGATATCATGCGCTTTGACCGATGGTCTGACTAGCGATCATTGTTGATCAGGCATTGGCCCGAAAAACATGGTTTTGAGGGTGTTTTTAGTTACGACTGCTTTTGTCTTGATCGACTCGTTGGCCCCGAATCGTCCCGATTGGGCTCGTGATTTCGAAGGCCTCAAAGCGAAAGCCTTCAGCGTGATCGCGGAAATGAACAACCATGTTTTGCTCTGTTTTGTTGAACGGCCAGAATCCTGGTTTCTTGTTAACCCTCTTCGCATTGTGCTCAGAAACGACTTCATGCTTGGCGAGCGATTCCCGGTCTATCGGGTCGCGACTGCGGACGGTCTCTGGACGAGCGGATTCGGTTTCAAGGATCACACGACATTTGATTTCGGGTTTTAGCGCTGACGGGTTTGACGCAAGATCCGGGGTCAGTGCGCCGGCTTCAGCGTCTGCAGGCAGGACCCTGACCTGATAACGTCGTTTGCCGTCGTAGACGGCAAGGTGGGCCTCACACGTTTGATCACGATTGATACGGGTTAACATTTTTTGAAGGGCATGAAGGGGATCGATCCGATCGTGATCAAGGGCATCAGATATGGCCAGGGGTGCTGCCTGAGTTCGGTCTGCGAAGTCCAATACTTCTGGAGGCGTATTTAAATTTGGGTCAAAGAGGATATGCCGGATTTCTCTAACGCCCCCATCTAAGGCCTCTACTCGATAGTGCCGCATCCCTGTTCGGCTCTGGTGTGATTGAAACGAGGCGCTGTACTCCTTAAAAAGGCTTACCGCGCCCCGAGTGCTTCCCTTGACCGCGAGTTGATGGGTTGCTGGTTCATCACTGACGCGAGTTTGGTCGCTGCTGACCGTGGAATCAAAATAGGAAAAAGTGGCTTGGCCCAAAGGTACTCCGTGTAATTTGAAGAGAAATTCATCGGCGACGGCAGTCCCAGATAAGACCGATAGTGAGCCTAAGAGTCCAAGGGCTAAAATTTTGAAATAATTGGTGCGCAAGTCGTGCTGCTCAATCCAAGGATGTGTCGAGTCTACAAGATCGTGCCAGGATATTCAGTTGATGCGCAACTCGGGTGGGAGCGACAATCACGCCAGCAAAATATCAGCAACAAGAGGCTCTTAGAAAAATCTTCTGAAAACTTTAACGACAATCCATCCATCTCCAAAATACTTGAGCGGCGGTACGTTTGCGTGTCCTGTCGGGATTTTTGGTCAGCGTTTGGCAATGCGTTTGAGCTGGTGTGGGTTTTGCCTCTCGTTAAGCGCACCGCGATGGCGACTGGCGTGAAAAATTGCTACCTTTAGTGTTCAAGACGAAGGAGAAGATGATGTACGACTTAGTCATACGACGGGGCACAATCATTGATGGCTCAGGCGATGCGCGATTTGTTGCGGACATCGCAGTAAGCGCCGGAAAAATAGTCAAAGTTGGCGAGGTTCAAGAGAGTGGTCAGCGCGAGATCGACGCTGCGGGCCTCCTGGTCACCCCTGGCTGGGTTGATGTTCACACTCACTATGACGGGCAGGCTACTTGGGATCCTTTGTTGGCGCCTTCGAGTTGGCACGGCGTGACCACGGTGGTCATGGGTAATTGCGGTGTTGGCTTTGCGCCGGTGAAACCGGAGGACAGAGAATTTCTGATTGAGCTTATGGAGGGTGTCGAAGACATCCCGGGTGCGGCGCTATCGGAGGGGATTGATTGGCAATGGGAGAGCTTTCCAGAGTATCTCGATGCCCTAGCCGCGTTTCCTCGCGCCATTGATGTTGCAACTCAGGTACCACATGGCGCCGTTCGTGCCTATGTCATGGGAGAACGATGCAATACCGATTACGCCCCAACGGCCGATGAAGTCGAGCAAATGGCCGGGCTGGTAAGAGAAGGCGTTGCTGCTGGTGCCCTAGGGTTCTCAAGCTCGAAAACGCTGCTGCACAAAGATGTTCACGGGGAATACATGCCCGGGACTTTTTCCGGTCATGACGAGATGTTGGCGCTGGGTCTGGGTATGAAAGGGTTGAACAACGCTGTCTTCGAATTGGTTTCTGATCACCTCGGAGATGATGAAGAGTGGGCATGGGTAAAAGCTTTTCAGGAACAAACTGGACTTGGTGTTACGTTGATCGCGACCACGGCACCGGCTTATGAAAACAACAAAATGTATCGTCTTGCAGAGCAAGCCCGAGAAGAGGGTTTTGAAATTCGCCCTCAGGCCGCCGGAAGGCCCACAGGCGTGTTACACGGGTTGCAGTCTAGTTTTCATGCGTTCGTCGGGCATCCGACTTGGCGTGAGGAACTCGCGGGACTTGATCACGAGGCGCTTCTGGCCAAACTGCAGTTGCCAGAGATGCGCGCCAAAATTCTCAGCGAGGTCTCGGTGATTCAATCGGGCCCGATGCAGGACCTTGAGCAACTGATGCGAATGGTCTTCCCGCTCGGAGAACAACCCAATTATGAGCCCACGTATGAGGACAGTATTGCCGGCATGGCGGAAGCGAAGGGCTGCGAACCGCTTGCTCTGATGTATGACCTGTTGGTGGCAAACGGTGGCCGAGAGTTGTTCTATCAACCCTTAGGTGGTTATCAGCGATATTCTCTTGATGCTCAGAAAAAGTTGCTAGAGCACCCCAACGTTTTGTTTGGCCTTAGTGATGGTGGGGCACACTGTGGGGTGATTGCCGATGCTGGCATGCCCACGTTCATTATGACGCATTGGGGCCGAGACCGAACACGAGGTGATAAATTGAGCCTTGAGTTTATCGTAAAGTCACTGAGCTCAAGTACAGCGAAAGCATTTGGCCTTTATGACCGTGGCCTAATCGGAGAGGGAATGATTGCAGATTTTAATCTGATTGACTTTGATGCCCTTAGACTATTTCGTCCAGAGGCTGTGTTCGATTTGCCTGCCGGTGGACGACGTTTGGTGCAGCGGGCCGAGGGATATGAAATGACAATTAAGGCAGGTGAAGTCATTTTTGAACGGGGAGAACACACCGGGGCTTTGCCGGGACAGCTTGTTCGCAGATCGGATCATCAGCCCAGTTCACAAAAATCTCAGCAATCGGCCTAAATAGGGGCTCGGAAGAAGCGGTCGGCGTGGGAGGCCAAGGTCCGAACTAAATCTGTGATATTGAAAGTCCTTTTATCATGGACAGGTGAGCCCTTGGCACCTATGGTGCGCCCTCTTTGAAACAGCGCTCGTATTGTTGGTTTTCCCGAAGAGCTGTGCAGGCCTGCGCTCTCGGACCTAGCGAGCGCCCAAGCTGGAACCCTAGAGCGGTTTTTGAAATCATCAACCGGAGAATTCAAGGTGAAAATAGTACGAAAAATTGGCATGAGTGCTTTGTGGTTTGTGCTGATTCTGGCGACCGCAGTGGCGACGGCTGCCGTCAAGCAGCGATTTGAGGATGGTCCAAACCGCGTTTTTTCTGGTGGCGCGCTTGTCTCAGGCGAGATTTATAAGGGGCCTGAGCCCGATTGGACCTTTGTCAACGACATTGACACGCTCGAGTTACAGTTGCTAGACCCCGTTTTGTCGCGCCGAATATGGACGGCCTCTGTCGATGGCAAAATCTACGTGTGGTCAGGCTACATGAACAGTCTCGTGGGACGACTTTGGAAGAGTTGGCCCTCTCAGGCAGAGCGCGATGGCCGAGCCATCCTTCGAATTGACGGTCGTCGCTATGAGCGTGAGCTCAAACGCATTAGTACTGGTGATGTGCTCGACACTCTGACGGAAGTCATTAATAACAAGTATCCCTCGAGAACTTCCCGAAAGGCCGTCGAGTCTGGTGATGTTTGGGTGTTTGAGGCTGGACCAAGATTACAGGTTGGAGATGCGCGATGAGAACTTCCATTTTTAAGGTTGTTGGCGTGGTCTTGCTGACGGCTCTGAGCGTGTTTTTCATTCCCGGGTTGGATGACGCGGTGGAGAGCATCTTCCAAATTATTGTGCTCGTTGCATCGAGTTAGCATGCTGTATGATCACAGCGTTCCGTTTGGTGACTGTTCAATGACGCTCCGATTTAAATCGTCACGGTGGCCGGCTCTACTGTGTTGCTACCTTTTGATCACAGGGTGTGATTATTTGCCGTTTTCTGGCGGCGCAGTTGTGGGTGACGTCGTGCCGGTGCCCGAATCTTGGTCAGATGTCGCAAAGACCTCGATTATTCAACTCGAGACTCAACCCGATGACCCGTATTCCGTTAATCTTTGGACGGTAGAGGTTGGCGGTAATTTGTATGTCTTCGCTGGGGACAATCGAGCGACCTGGGTCGACCATATCGACTCGAATGACAGGGTTCGACTTCAGGCATCGAATGAGGTCTTTATACTGTCCGCCGAGCGGGTTACAGATGCCGCGGAATTTTCGGCCTTTGCTGCCGCCTGGGCAAAGAAATATGGTAACCGTCCACAAAATGAGCGGGTTGATGAGACCTACCTCTATCGGCTAAGTCCGCGTTAAGGCCGATCAATCGAAATTTAAATTTTAGGCGCCAGTCCAAAATGAATTCGAGTCGCTTGGAGACTCTCGGCCATCACTTTATTGTTCCATTGTTTGACAATTCGTTGCGATCGAAACAGTTGCGGTAATTCAATCACCAGCACGAACACGATCAAGATCCAACCGCCCATTCCAAAAGTTAAAAACCCAACGAGCGTCCCGATTAAATTAAGGAGGCCGAAAAGCCATTTGCCGAGATAAAAATGGTGGAGTCCGCCGATGATGATGTAATTCAGGGCTGCATAGGTGTCTGGGTCTTTCAGCTTTGGGCGTTCGTGCTCGTAATAATATTTTCGATGCTCTGGTTGAAGTCGGGTCACTGCACTGCGAAGCGTATCTTCCTCTTGATCTAATGATGCTGTTGACATGGAACCTCCGGAACTGGATCAAATCGTTTATTAAAAGCATCTCTATCATTGCACCTACGAATTCTGGCGAGACTGAGGGCCATGCCTCGTCTCAGCCCATGAGCTTCGAGCGCCTGGCAGGCGTATTCAGAACAGGTAGGCTCAAAGTTACAGTCGATCGCAAAATGAGATCTAGATCCTCCAAGCCTTTGGTAGCGCCGGATAAGTGCAATGAGCGCCTGTTTCATTGGCATCACTGGACTGAACGTCCCAAGGTCACGATCATGGCCTCTCTGGACCAAAAGAGAAGGTATCGTTTGTTCTCGATCACTTGAAAGACCACTTGCCATCCATCAGCGGCCTCCTGGTTCAGTGTTGATTCAATTTTTTTAAGGGGAAGCCCACTGGCGCCTAAAAAGATCGTGCCGCACCCACCTTCGGCAATGTGGAGGATCTTAAATTCATCATAGTGCGTTGTCGTCATCGCTCTTGCCCCTTTTAAAGTTTGATCTGGAGTTCTAGCAAATCCATCTGCACTCTGTCAAAAAGTGCGATGTAGGAACCTTCGGTGGGACGCAGCGCAAACACCGATACTCAGGTTACTGGCTAGCCTACTGCGAAATCTTAAGGTCAACGGGTCTTGGAAGGTCATCCGCGTCGTTGGTCTCTCAGTGACCTGATTTGCAAAAACCGATATCGAACTATGGTTGTTGGCACTCAAAATTTCCACTAGCTTGAAAGATCAATTGATCAGTGGAGAAACGGCGAATGATGCATATTAAAGGATTACTGATTGTTATGTTGTCGGTTGGTTTTTATCCAGCCCTTGGTGACCACCATGGGGCTGCCAAGGTCGATGATTCTCACTATGTATTGCACTCGACATTTGAAATTGCATCGGGTCAAAACCCCGATGCTCTTCAGGAAGAGCTTGTGGCGTATCAAAAATCCCAAGAAGCCAACGGTTTCAATAATTGCGGCTTGTATAAGCACGAATATGGTTCTGCCCGGGGATTTTATGGTTTTTGTTATTTCGACGATTTTGCGCAACTCGATGCAATCATGAAAAAAGAAGCGACAACCACCTCACCTGCTGAGCCTCAAACTTTTGCCCACCACGATGATAATATTCTTGAGATTCAGCAGCGCCAACTTAAGGCATCACCCCCGCGTGTTGTGCACATGGTTTGGCGATTCGGGTCGAACCTAACGATGAATGAACGACAAGCACGTGCTGATCGCTTGTTCGATGTCTTCTCTCGAGGGTTTGGTGCGTGTAATTTGTATCACCATGCTTGGGGCTCTGACCTTGGTCATTACATGACCTGCGGCTATCGAGACTACACCGATTTTGGTAAGAAGTATGATGCCGTGAATAAAATCATGGGCGAAGAATTGATGGATGCGAATCTCGATATTTTAGAACACTCCGATGAGTTGTTGGTTAAAATTATGGATTAATATCCTGTGTGGGTCCTTGCACTGATTGATTCGAGCCTGAATTCAAGTCGATAGACTCAAAAGCTTCACAGCCGCAATAACTTCTGTTTTGCTGGTCGCTGCCTGCGCGGGTTCGTAGCGGTATTGCTGTCCTGATATAGCCTTGAAAGAGTTCAGGCATGGGACTGTATATTGAGCGGGCGATGAGTTTTCGATTCTTCAGACGGTAAGATATAGTACGGCCTTTCTAAAAAAAAGGACGAGAGACCGATGGCTGAAATGACTTTGGACGCCGCAGTGACGGGGCGACACTCTGTGAGAGGGTTCTTGCCTGACCCGGTGCCTAAAGCCCTTATGCATAAAGTCTTCGACCTCGCGCAATGGTCCCCCTCTGGGACTAATGTCCAACCCTGGCATGTCTGCGTAGCTTCAGGCTCCGTAAGAGATGCCATGCGCGATGAGTTCCTGCACAGGGTAAAAAGCGGCGTTGCTGCAACGCCTGACCATCACGATAAAGGGCGGCTGAGCGAGCCGTTTAAAGAGCGTCGGCGAGCCTGTGCTCGGGTGCTCTATGATGCGATGGGTATTGCTTGGGAGGATAAGGCAGGCAGAGCTGAGGCAAGCCTGCGGAATTTTGAGTTGTTTGACGCGCCCCACGTAGCCTTTTTTTGCATGAAGGATATTTTTGGTGGGCAGTCGGCCGCCGATGTCGGTATGTATACCCAAACGCTGATGCTTGCCATGACCGCGCATGGACTGGCCTCCTGCGCGCAGGGAACAATGGGCCACTACCCGGACCTGGTCCGGGAGACGTTTGGGCTGGACCCGGACATGACCATTCTCTACGGGCTGAGTTTTGGTTACGAGGATAAGTCTGTACCAGCTAACGCTGCGCGCACGACTCGCGCGAATAGGACGGAAAGTGTTCAGTTTCTCGGTGGGGAGATTGACTATGCGTAGTTTTTGAATGAGCGAGCGCCTCCCATTGAAGCGGCTAACCAATTGGTCTCTCGAACGATTGACATACTTGGTGGCCCCGATGAGGTTGATTAAGAAGCCTAGTGAGTAAGGGATCCTCGATGTCGTTGGAAGTCGTATCAGCTTCGTCGCTTTGGGTAGGCAATTATCGTCGGCGTATGAAAGTGTCACTCGAGCGAATGTATGAAAACGCGCTGGATTGGGCGCATCTACCCTTTTTGCACAGCAGCGCTTTCTCAAGCATTGATCTGATCGATTCGGGAGACTGGGGCTGGCGCGCCGATTTGGGCCTGGCGCAACGGCCCGAGGGCGGAGAGCCGCCTCACATTACTTTGCAGCTTTCTTTAGATCGGACGAACCGCCGCTGGATATCAAGTACTCTTGAGGGGCCAGGTGCCGGCAGTGAAATCTGGACGCACGTGTTTGAGTTTGGTCCCCGAGACCTCGAAATCCAAGCCGATTTTTTTATCCCAGGAGTCACTGAGGTTGATAGAGCTGCAACAGGAGCAGTCTATGCCGCGCTTTATCAAGGTCTATACGACGAGGACGAGGCGATGATGCTCGAGCGTCAGAGAGCCATTGATGAGCAGGCTGGACCTGAGGAGAAAATTGAAGGGTCACAGTTAGATGACTTTGCTCTTGGGCGTGTTTCAAGCCTGGACGCTAATTTGCCTTTTGATTTTCGATACGAGGGCCAACCGTGGCGTTTGATCAGGGATGAGGAGGCGTGGCTCGTTTATACGTTGACCTGTCCACATCTTCTTGGGAGTTTCAAGGACGCGGTCATTGAATCAGGCACTGTGACCTGTCCATGGCACGGCTACCGCTTTAGTCTGCGGACAGGTGAGTGCCTCTCGGGCGCCGATTGTCGATTACCCGATCCGCCGAAGGTCATTGAACGGGCAGGCTGGCTCTACATTCAAGGAATGACTGCAAATCCAGAGCCATAACCCGGAGGACACCAGACATCACCTAAGGTATTGAGCCCTCGAACAAGTGCGATCGAAGGCAACTCGGTCAGATTGCCAGCTCGGGTTTGATCAAGCTTCGTGCTCGCCGTGGCGCTACCACATTGCCACGGGATTGATGATCATCTGAACTGCACCCTTTAATTTTGCCTGCCCCAATACGAACATAAACTCGTAGACCTTTTCTCGGGCAAGACGACCAGTATCCATGGTCTCGAGGATATAGATGCCGTTGTCCTTAAGCAGAATACTGTGCCCAAAAAACAGTTTGTCACCGGGCCCAGCAGGGACGGCTTCGAGCCCCCAAGTGTCGGCGCCGACAGCCATTGGATTGAGACCTGCCAGGTATGATGCAGCCTCATTGCTAATGCCGGGAATTGTAGAACCCCACTCTTCTGGATTGCTCTTGAGCTTTGCATCGGTCCAGCCCGTGTGCAACAAAATGACATCTCCGGTTTTAAAAGCAATCGATTGCGCCTTAGCGGCGCTTTTAATGTCATCCGAGGTAATGACCTGGCCTGCAGCCAAAGCATTGACGTTGAAGTGCTGGGTCATGTCCAGCAGGATGCCTCGTCCTATTAAAGGTGGCACTTGATGAGTGCCAAGTTTGGTGAGGCCTGTAATTTGAGCAAAATCTTTGCCTTGATTACAGTTATAAAAGAGGTTGTCCTCGCCAAGATGACCGAGGCCATCAAGTTGTGGTCCTGTTCCAAGCCACATCTGAACAAGGTCATCATTGTAGGACATCGGCCATCCATAGGATTCCGTAGTGTCGACGCCGAGTTGTTGACCTGGCTGGACAACTTGCAATTGCGTGTACCTGGGCGGAAAAGCCGGCATGCCTGGCTCGATCACGATACCTAGGCCGTGGCTTTCGCCAAGTTTGACCAGCTGCGTGGCTGCTAAGATTTGTTGGGGATTGACGTAGTTGGCAGCACCAATCTCATCAGTGGCTCCCCATTTTGAAGGTTGACAGTGATCATCGGCGGTGACTTCAAAAGAAAGTCCAAAGAACAATAGGACTATCGGCCAAGCTCTGTGGGTTCGGTATTGCATGGGTATCTCCTTATGTCTATCTTGCAGTGACGCGTTGCTAAATGGCGCGGCGCTTATAGCGTCTCGAGCGCCATTGTGCCCGTTTTGAGATCATACGCGGCGGTTCTCTCGATCATTACTGGGTGCGTTACCTTTTGCAAGCGGGCCCTTTTACCCATTGCTGGGCTGTTGATGTTCTTGGTTGCGTTGATGGAATCAATGAGGGCACAATTCCTCGGCATGAGTTTGGACTCGTCTGAGTTAAAACGTCAAAGGGCAAGACGCGATCCATTCCATGGTCTCAGGCGAGACTTCGCGTAGAGGAGGTGGTTTAAGGGCGCCGCTTTGAGAACTAAAGATATCCGTCAAGTTTGCTGTTGAGTTCCAGGGTTTATCTGGCCAATGACCCATCATATTTTAAGAGAAGATCTCGTTTAAATAACCTAAGAAAAGGAATCCCATGATAGTCGTCAATGCAGTAATTGAATCATCAGAAGTAGATATCCAAATGCTTAAAACGGCAATCGCCGAAATGGAAGTTGCCAGTCGACAGGAAGCAGGGTGTTTTGATTACACCTTTTCCGTCGAGCTAAATCAGCCTGGAACCCTTCGCGTCACAGAGTGTTGGGACTCTATGGAAGCGCTGAGTCGCCATTTTACCGAGCCTCATATGGCAGCTTTTCAGGCCGCACTTGCCGCTCATCCCCCGAAATCAGTACGTGCGACATTTTATGAGGCTAACGAGGTTGTACCGCCGGGTCGCTGATTGAACTGATCAGGACAATCGGCCAAAAATCCCGTGCTGCGATTGAAGGGGTTTTCAGGGTAGACTCATCCGAGAATGCCGAACCCTCATAGAGGTCGGACAATCTAGGGGGCTCCATGAGATTCGTTAAGGCAGTGTTGGTGTTGTTAATGTTTTGGCTTGCTGGGGCGAGCCTCTTACCGGTCTTGGGTTGGAATCTTTATCTGCCTTTTCAAGTTGAGGAACTTGACTTAACGGGGGTTTATTTGCGACTGGTTACGATTAAGTCAGCGGCTTTTATGACCATGGTTTACTTTATTTTCAACTACTTGCGTCATCGCAGGCCCTTGTCCTCGGTTGCCCCTCTCTTAGTTTTCAGCAATTTCATTGTTGGTTTCGGCGTCTTTTTCATGGTTCGATACACCCATTTGGTGTTGATTGACTGGCTCGTTTTAACGCTGCTGGCGATTTTGTCGGTTATGTTATTTTTCGAGAATGAAAAAGAATCGCGGACAATTTTCAAGGATGATTGGTAAGTAGAAGCCGGGTGGTTCAACTCGGTTGCATCCGCTAAGAGATGCCCGCACCCCCCCTAACCCTGGAGCATATCTGGCAATGGTTGCTCGTATGTACCTGGACACCGATCTTGCTGAGACATCCTCGCCGGGAACAGCAGTTGTAAACGGTGTTCTGGCAAGGGGTTGTCAAGAAGGACGAGATGTCCCGAAAAAGTCCTGAAAATAGATATTTTTGCGTTCCTGTTGGACAGCTGCGTTCAGGGAGGCTGGGCCCGGGCGTGATTTCAATATGTTGGATATGCTAACATTCGCGCGTTTTTCTTCTAGTCCTCGTAGGAAGTGCGCCCGATGTCCAAAACAACCGACGATCTTAGGATCGGTACGACTACCGAACTCGTAGAGCCGGAGAAGCTGATTTCTGAGATTCGGCCCTCTGATTTTGCCGAGCAAACCGTCAAAGGAGCGCGGGAAGGCATTCATCATATTTTGCAGGGTCAAGACGATCGTTTACTTGCAGTCGTTGGCCCTTGCTCAATACATGATCCGAAAGCAGCGATTGAATACGCGAGACTTTTGAAAAAGACGGCTGACGAAGTATCGCAGGATATTTTGGTCGTGATGCGCGTGTATTTCGAAAAGCCAAGAACGATTGTGGGCTGGAAAGGACTGATCAACGATCCGGACTTAGACAACACCTTTCAAATCAATAAGGGGCTCAAGTTGGCTCGAGGACTTCTGTCGGAATTGGCGGAAATGGGCTTAGCAACGGGAACTGAGTACCTGGATCTGATTAGTCCTCAATACCTGGCTGACCTTGTCAGTTGGGGCGCAATCGGCGCGAGAACAACCGAGAGCCAGACACATCGGGAATTGGCCTCAGGGTTGTCTTGTCCGGTAGGTTTTAAAAATGCAACGGATGGCGATATTCAGGTTGCCGTTGATGCCATTCGATCTGCCTCACAACCGCACCATTTCCTCTCCGTCACCAAGCAGGGCCGTTCTGCTATTTTTAAAACCGTTGGAAACGAGGATTGCCACATTATTCTTCGAGGAGGCAAACGGGCGAACTACGACATGTTTTCCGTTCAGGACGCGTCCGGGATGTTAATGTCCGCTGGCCTGGCGCCGCGCATCATGATCGATGCTAGCCATGCCAACAGTCGAAAGATCCCTGCGAGACAGATTGATGTGGTGGTCGATATTGCCACTCAGGTTAGGCGGGGAAATCAGGATATTTTTGGACTGATGATCGAGTCGAATCTTGTCGAAGGCCGCCAAGATGTCGTCGACCGCGCGTCTTTGACTTATGGGCAAAGCATTACAGATCCTTGTATCGCCTGGTCCGATACAGAAAAGCTGCTTCACTCCTTGGCCAGTGCAGTCCAAGCCAGACGAGCGCTATAACCTTTTAGTTTTCGCAATAGGCTAGAGCTTCTCCTCCATTTTATTCGAGCGGGCTGCCAGGGCTTATCCCAGTGGGGGGAGCCTGCGGCGGCGGTGAGCTCGCACTGCTTTGCAGCCTTGATGTCTTGGTCAAAAGCAAAGGGCCGATCGTGCCTGGTGGTTCGTCTAAACAGTTGACAGCGCGAGTAGAGCATGGATCCTTTGTTGCAGAGTTTGATGAGATGGAAGCGTGACCCAGAATTTGGCTAATCTGCCGGCACTCAAGGATTCTAAGTGGTTGCGACTATTCTCGCTCGCGTTGCTGTATGCGGGTCAAGGTCTACCCATCGGCATCTATCAGGTGGCGTTGCCCGCTTATATGGCTTCTCTGGACATGTCGGCGGCCGAAATCGGTGGGTTCATCGCGTTTGTTTTTATGCCTTGGAGTTTCAAGCTGATTGCCGGTCCGCTGATGGATAAGTTCGCCTTTCTGCCGATGGGTCGCCGGCGCCCTTGGGTGCTCGGAGCGCAATTTGGGCTGTTGTTAAGCTTCCTTTTGCTGCTGATTCTTGGGCCCAATCCCGTCAGTGATTACTGGCAACTTGCGATGCTAGGCTTTGTCAGTAATGTCTTTGGCGCTCTTCAAGATGTTGCGGTTGATGGAATGGCCATAGATTTGCTTGAGAACGAGGAACGTGCCCAAGGGAATGCGTTTATGTATGGCGGCCAGATGACTGGAATCAGTCTTGCGGGCTCTCTGAGTAGTTGGGCAATGATGAGCTCGGGCCTAACCCTCGCGGCGGGACTCATGGCGGTCTGCGTCGCGCTGATACTGCTGGTGCCGCTGTTGCTGCGCGAGCGTTCCGGTGAACGATTGTTGCCTTGGAGTCAAGGCCAGGCCAGTATCGGTCACCGAGGCGAAACCGCGCAGTCTTGGTTAAGTTTATTGGCTCGAGTATTGAGAGTGCTCTTGCTTCCTATGAGCCTTTTGCTGATTTTGATCGAGGGCCTGAGCCGGGTCACGTCAGGTCTGCTGGTGGCGGTCAGCCCGATTCTGACTGTCCAGGAATTAGGTTGGCCGCAGTTGGATTACGCTAATTGGGTTGCGGTGACAGGTGTTTTGGCAGCAATAGCAGGTGTGGTTTTTGGTCCCATGATTGATCGTATTGGGGCGCTCACCGTTCTAAAGTGGGTCGTGCTTTTTCGAGTTTTGGTTTTCGTTGTGATGGCATTCACAGTCGAATTCTGGCCTTCGGGCTACGTTTTTCATTGTTTTATGCTGGTAAATGCTGTGGCGACACAATGGGTTACAGTTGCGATCATTGCGCTGTTTATGCGTCTTTGCGCTTCGAGTGTTGCTGCCTCTCAGTTTGCGGTCTATATGGCACTTGCCAATGTGACCTATTCTATGGGCTCGGGATTACTGGCTTTGATCAGTGATGTGATCGATTATTCAGGGATGATGTGGCTGTCTGGAATCATGATCGGATCGATGTGGGTACTGCTGCGGTTCGTTGATTTTGACCAGCATGGGCGAGATCTTGAGCGTGCAGAGGGCCTGGCTCAAGCGGCGTTAAAAAAACCTTTGAACCAAAGCGATTGATGGAAAACCCTGATCCAAAGACTCGACACGAGCTTTGGCGAGAGCGGGATTGACCCGCACTGACCGAAGCAGTTACTTAATAAGAAGGAGAGACTCATGAACGCGTACGAAAAGCTGGAGGCGCACTTCACGAAAATTTCCGATCTCGGACATATCTCAGCCATTGTTAATTGGGATGAATCCGCCATGATGCCCGCTGGGGGCGGTGCGGCACGCAGTCGCGCGATGGCGACACTCAACGTCATCTCTCATGATCTGGCGGTTGCACCAGAGATTGGCGCGCTGCTTGCAGAGTGCTCAGAACTTGAGTTGTCAGCATGGCAGCAAGCAAACGTTCGCATTATCCGCCGGAATTTTGATCGCGCTGGCTGTCTTTCTTCAGATTTTGTTCGTGAACAGACCGAAGCAGTGATGGCCTCTGAACAAGCTTGGCGCGTGAGTCGCGCTCAAAACGATTGGCCAACGATGATGCCTCATCTGAAGCGGGTCGTGTCGCTTGCCAGGAGCGAAGCAGCGCAACGCGCCTCAAAAACCGGTCTTGCGCCCTATGATGCAATGCTGGACCTTTATGAGCCAGGTATGCGGGCTGACCGTCTCGATGCGTTATTTGAACCCCTCAAACGTGAATTACCGGACTTAGTAACCGCCATCATCGAGCAACAGAGTCAAACGCCGTTGCTACCTTTGGGCAATGAGTTTGATGTTGCCGCACAGCGAGCGCTAGGGCTTACAGTCATGGAGGCGATGGGCTTCGATTTTGATCACGGGAGGCTCGATACCTCCCATCATCCTTTTTGCGGAGGGGTTCCCGAGGATGTTCGGTTAACGACGCGATATAATTCTGATGATTTCCTGCAGTCTTTGTTTGCGGTTATCCATGAAACCGGTCACGCGATGTATGAGCAAGGTCGACCCAAATCCTGGCTTTCGCAACCGGTCAGTGAAGCGCTGTCAATGGGCACGCACGAAAGCCAGTCGCTACTCATGGAAATGCAGGCTTGTCGATCCCTCGACTTTGTCAAATTCGCAGGCCCGATCATTGCTGAAGCGTTTGGCGGATCAGCCAGCGATCCCGCATGGTCTATTGATAACCTCTATCGCCATGTTACTCAGGTTAAGCGTGGCTTCATACGCGTCGATGCCGATGAAGCGACTTATCCTTTGCACGTCATACTCCGTTATGAGCTCGAGAAGTCTTTGCTTGAGGGAACCCTAGAGGTGGAAGACTTACCGGCAGCTTGGGACGAGAAAATGAATGCTTATTTAGGCCTTTCCACCGCGGGTGATTTCGAAAATGGTGTGCTCCAAGATGTGCATTGGCCTGCGGGCTTAATTGGTTATTTCCCCACGTATACGTTGGGGGCCATGATGGCGGCGCAGCTTTTTGCAGCAGCGCGGAAGGCAATTCCCGATGTTTCTGCTCAGATCAGTTGCGGTGAATTTTCGGTGCTTGTCGCCTGGCTTCGAGCGCATGTGCATCATTTGGGGAGTTCGGTCTCGGCTGATGATTTGCTTCGCAGTGCGACAGGGGAAACGCTTACGCCTGAGCCTTTCCTTAGGCATTTGAAGTCGCGGTATTTGGGCGAGTAGAGGGTTCTAGCCGAGGCAATGGGTGAAGCTGAGGGGTTGGTGACCTTGAGAATTGATGCCGTTTCTGTCAGTTAAAATGCTGGCTTTATCATGATCTAAGCTGCGCCAAGTTTGAAATGGCCCGATCGAGGATCATTTAGTTGCACTGGGCTTTTTGGACGCTGCAGATCCTACGGGCATCGCGGCTGGCGAGGGTTTTGAGGCACTCTTACTGGGCGATGCTTACTCTGCTCCCGGTTTATCCGATGATCGAGTCAGGCGCAGCGCGCTGTACTGATGCTCAACCGCCCAATCTTCTGCCGCCTCAGCGAGTGCGCTTTCAGCGAAGGGGCCAATCACAACCCGGTGATGGGTTTCGCTCGATTCGACCTGAATGTCACGACTCGAATAGCCGTCTAAGATGGCTCCGCCTCGAAAGCTCTGAGCCCGTTCTAAATCTGAAAAAGAACCAATCTGGACATAATATGTTCGGTTTGGATCTTTGAGCGGTACGTCATAAGCCCCCTCAATCAATGTTACTGTCGACTTAAAAAAATTGTCGTAAAACGTATAGTCGACCTCTGGAACCGCCTCTCCAAGAGCGCCGACCGAAGTTCCAACTTCCTGCACCGTATCGGCAACCGTATCGGCAACGGTATGCGCAACTGTATCGGTGATGGTTGATACGACCGACAAATCGAGTTCTTGAACGGTCTGCTCAGCATGTTGAGCAATGTTACCGGAAGGCAGTGTGACAGTGTCACCAAACTCATAGAATCCAACTGTAATGAGCATCCCAAGGAAAAAACCAATCATTAATCGCATAGGAATAATCCTCCTGGGTCAACGGTAATCATCGTCATTCAGAGCAGAGCACGGATACACGCTGAGTTCTGCTGGGCATTGGTAAGTCATTCAGTTTTAAAAAAAGGTTCAGGGTTGGTTCGAACCGCTCTCGGTCGACCGCTTTGGTTGCTGATCAATGGTAAGGATATCCTGAATCAAAATATCGGGGTGAAGAAACGATACCGAGTAAATTTCTCGAATTTGGCGATCAGTATCGATCAAATAAACGCGGAGTAAATGAGAGATGCTGCCGATTTTCTCTCCTTGCTCATTGGTGTCTTCAATGATGAATTGATTATAGTCTGAAAGAATATCTCTGAGTGCGGAATCCGAGGGCGTGGTTAGAAAACGCCAGTTAGGGTGGTTTTTCGCCTCAAATCTTTCGGCATAGTTGGACAGTACGGCTGGGGTGTCGTTGATTCGGTCAAAGCTGAGAGACAATAATTGTACCTTGTCGTTGAGGCGTGGATCGTCGGCGAGTCTTTTAAATACTCGATTTAGAACAAAGCTTGCCAACGGGCAGCCATTGACGTCGCTACAGGAGGTATAGATAAAGCTCAGCAGGGTGATGCGCCCATCCATGAGTTGATGCAGGCTTGTGTTCTCTCCCTTGGAATCGATGACTGGGCCATCCTGAGCGGTGCCTAATCGAGGGCGCTCATAACTGCCTGCGGGAGGCAGGCTATAGCCGAGAGGACCATAGCCAGGTGCTAATGGCACAGCCTGTGCCGGCATATGATGCGGCGCAGCGCCATAGGCTTTGATGCAGACCAGCATCAAAGCCGTTAGGACAACTCTCATTCCAGCCCCGCAAATTTCCTTGACGTTTGAGGCGCCTTGAGCCCGTACAAAGAATACGCGCCAAATCGCATTTGGTGCGGATACCCGAGTTTTTCAGCGAGAAAATCGATTGTGAGCTGGTGCTCGAGCGCTTTGCCGTCGTAGGTATAAATCTTGAAGTACTGAAGGTCTTTACCGGTGGATTCTGTCTTGTCCCAGTTCGCAAGCAGCGACGATGTGTAATAAAGACGCTGACCATCCCAACTCTGGGAAACCATATTAACTTGCTCGCCAATCGAGTACTCACTGACAAGACTGGGCGCGTTGGGGTTCGAAATATCGAAGAGGCGCGTCATCCCATCGTTCCAAGTATTGACCCAAAGCTTACTGTCGTCAGCAGTGATGGAAATATCAACAGGGAGCGGAATTTTTGAAGCATCAGCAATATCGGCAACTTTTTTAGCATGCCAGTCGTTGTCAGCTTCATAAATAAGCCAAATCTCAGAAGTCAGGGCTGTTGTTGTGAAGCAGTAATTGTTTTGCGAGCCCCAAGCGCAGCGTATTTCAAGGGGTGCACCCGGAACGTCAAGTATCTTCTTTGGCTTTTTGGTGTGTAGGTCCCAGACGACTACGGTGTTGCCAAAATTAGCCATCGCTTCGGGGCTGCTCATCATGGCACCAAGATTCATCATGTAGTTGTTCCAACCCGTAAAAGATGACGTCATAAAGATGTTGCGTCGTGGCAGCGCGCGGACGTCGTATCCATAACCATCTGCATATTTCCCTGATTTAACAGCACCATTGAGCGCGCCGTCTTTGGGCATCCAGTAAGTCTTGATGTAGTCGCCCGCGTTGGTGTATTCCACCATTCCTGTGGTGCCGCCGTGGTCGGCCTCATTGGACAGCCCAGTAATGAGCATCCTACCGGGCAGAGCATAGGAAGTGTGCGGTCCGACGACGCCTCCGGATTTAGCCACGAAGTCAGAGATGGTTTTATGGAGAACGGGTTTGGCTGGGTCAGTGTGGACGTCAAAGATAAAAATCTTGTTGGTATCGAGGCCGCTGGCCCATAGGTAGCGCCGATCGTCGGTGAAACCTGAATGGTGCGCTTCATTGCGGCCGCCAACTGACAGCGAACTCACAATCTCACCATAGTCGTCTCGGTTTGGATTAACCGCGATGGTGACCAACTTATCCTGCTCGTCTCCGATGCCCTCGACGCCCAGCGTCCAGACATAGACAAAATCTTCTTGTCCGACAATTTTAGCCATGTAAGGAGACATACAGGTCTCATCGGCGGCAGTGAACGGGCTCAGTAAGGCCAAGGCGGCCAAGGCTATGAGTTTTTTCATTGGAAGCTTCCTTTATCCTCTCGGTGATGAGCGTACAATGGTCGCCTATGGCGATGCAAATTCTAGTTTACCCGATTTTTTTTGCGAGTGTGGTGGCAACCCTATTGAGTTCGGCGGCAATGGCTCAGCCGAATTTAGGCCTGCCTGATCTGCAGCTCGAGGATAATCCAAGCGTGGTGAGCTTGGGCCAAAAACTTTTCTTCGATCGAAGATTATCTTTCAATAACACGCTTTCTTGCGCGATGTGTCATATTCCAGAACAAGGCTTTGCCCAGAATCAGTTACAAACCTCCGTTGGTTTTGAGGGTCAGGTCACCGAGCGCAACGCGCCAACACTGCTCAATGTCGGTCTTTATCAGACGCTATTTTATGATGGTCGTGAGTTTTCGCTTGAGAACCAAATTTGGAGCCCACTACTGGCCGATCGTGAGATGGCGAATCCTTCGATGGGTTGGGTAATCGAGCAGTTGCAAGGCATGGACGACTACGAGGATCAATTTGCTTTGTTTTCCGAGGGGTTGACGGCATCGACGCTCGGTCAGGCCTTGGCTGCGTATCAGCGGTCTCTCATCGCGGCCAATAGTCCATTTGACCGATGGTACTTTTTGGGCGATCAAAGTGCTGTGTCCGAGCAGGTTAAGCAAGGTTTTGCTCAGTTTAAGCGATTGGGCTGTGCAGATTGTCATTTGGTTTTGGAGAATGAAGCACCCTTCACAGACCAGCAATTTCACAACACTGGCATTGGATATCATCGGTCTATGGGAAATGGTTCCGGTCCACGGTCCTTTGTCGTCGGTGGCACGAGAACCATCACGACCCTCGAACGGTTCGATGACCGTCGGTCGAACGATCTTGGCCGTTATGAGGCAACTCAGGATCCTCAAGACCGCTGGAAGTTCAGAACACCCAGCTTAAGAAACGTCGCGTTGACCGCACCCTACATGCACGATGGCACGTTACCAACGCTTGGTGCAGTCATCGACTTCTATGCTCAGGGAGGGTTCCAGGCGCCGGGTCAAGACCCAAGAATAAGAACATTGTCGTTGCCTGTAGAACAGCGAGCGCAGTTGGAGGCATTTCTGAAATCTTTGACCAGTGATGAAGTGGGTCGTCTCATTGCACTCGCTAGAAACAAATCGAACCCTTAAGTTTTGAGAGTTAGTTAACGCACTTGCAACGTACTTTTGTTTGCCGCGGAAAGCTTGAAGTGCGCTTGGGACCTTGGATGGTTCCTTTTTGGCTAAGGTTCAGAGTGCAACAGCAACGCCAAATTCCATTTGCTTGAGTGCAGAGGGTAGTAGGCGCTGCATCAAGTCGAAGGCAGAGGTTCGATCAAATTCTGGGTACATCCAACTTTGCTCGACGGAACCCAAATTGCCGGTCAAATTGTCGTGGTGAATGGTAAAGACCGTTTGTGCTCGTCGTTGATGCACGAATTCGTCAAGGTACTGATCTTGATAGTCGCTGGGAAGGCCGCTGAGACCGCCTGTCCCTAAAAACACTGCATCCACTGTCAGGTCGCCCAAGACCCCCGGGATAAAGCCGGCACTGCCTTGAACTAAGAAGCGAGCCTTGGGGTGGTCAAAAATGAGACTGTAGGCTTTGCCTAGCTTCCAAGCAGTGTAGGGCGCAGGTAATGTTAAAGGCGCCGTGACAGGCCCTGAGATTGGGCCATTGGTTGCCAGTGGTGCATGCTTTGACTCGACAAATCGGACCTTAAATGCTCCCAAATCATAGGTGATGCCCTCATCGACGATCTCGATCTGTTGCGGATCAAGCTCCGAACCTGCAGCGATGAAGGCGGTGGATTTTGAACCCATCAAGATTGCGCCGGTTTGTTTGGCGACTTCAGCACTGTCCATGGCGTGATCGAAATGAGAGTGAACGGGGATAACCGCTTTTAACCGGTCTATGGAGAAGCGGCTCAAGGTCTCTCGAATGGCTTTAATGTCTGGCTCGATCGGTCGCTCGAGTGCCAAGTCAACTAAGCTTGGCCGGCTGAAGAAACCATCGATTAAAATTTGGGTGGTGCCATCATCGATCAAAAGGGTGGTCACGCCAAACCATGTCACCCGAATCGAGTCTGATTGCCCTTCGGCGGAATCAGCATAGGGAATGGGTAGGTCCTGCATCTTCGGGACACTGATTACCCACAGCGCTGTGACCGCCGTGAGACTGGCCAAAACCGCGAATATGGCTTTCATAAATAACGACCCAAAAAAGTTATGATGGCGGGCTGGGTTGGGATGATCGGGGCTCAATGCCCTTGCTTAAAGCAACGGCTCAGGGTTTTGCGTTGCGCTTGATGATGAGTGCTCGCCCTAAGGCACCCATCATCAAGAGGCGTTCGGGTTTAATTTCAGGACTTGTCTAAACTCCAGATCCCAGGGCCTTTGGCTGCAATGAACAGAAACAGAAAACAATAAAGCGCTGCCAATTCACCACCATTTAGCATTGGGAATAGATCACGCATGCCGTGGGCCATCCAGTAAGCAACCGCCATCGTGCCACTACAAATAAAGGCAGCGGGTCGAGTGAGCAAGCCAATCATGACCAAAATACCGCCGATGAGTTCGATTCCGCCTGCGGCGATCATCAAAGGACTGAGGTCGTAGGTGAATTCTTTTGGGAAATCTAAAAGTTTCTGTGAGCCGTGAAAAATAAACAAAAGCCCCGTCACGATCCGCAAGGCGGCATAGGCTTGTGCTTCGAAGCCAGCGAGTAGGTCGTTAAATTTCGTCATGGCATATCTCTCCATAGGTGCGTGAATGTTAGGTATAGCGTGCGCGTCAATGTATAGGCGCGTTATAGCCAAACGTTATAGGGCAGTAGCGGCAATTACAAGGGCGCCACTGGTTGGCCTTCTGCCTGAAAGGCGTAGGAGCGTCAGTGTGCTTTGCAATCAGTTGATTCAGCGTTGAGTGGTCGACAGAAGTAGCTTCCAGCTTGACCTTTTCGTCTCTTGCAGAGTCCTAGTCACTTTCTAAACCTATTTGTTTTTTAAAAAAGACAGCTCGTTCCGTTTCCTGAAAGCCCAACTTAAGGTGGGCTGCTATGCTGGTTTGGTTTGACGGGGCTGTGTCTGAGGCCATTTCACAGCACTGATTTGCGACAAACCATAAGGTCAGTCTATCGATCAATTGGCGTGCGATACCATGGCGTCGGTGTGCTTCAACGACGTAGAGGCCCTCAATGTAGCCTACTGGTGAGGAGGTCGTGCCATTGACATAATCGGAGCGAATTGAACCCTCGATAAAACCGAGGGGATGACCTTTTGGGTCGATTGCCATCAAACTTTGGAAGCGTGATGGCTCTGCCAAAAACCCAAGAATTTCCTGATGGTGACTTTCAGGAGATTCATGCGGCCAAAGCGCGATGCGAAGGTTTAACCAAGCCTGGGATGGACCTTGCAACAATTCTATTCTGACCGGGTGCGAAATGCTCATAGGTTCAGAGTAATCATTGATGTCACGTAAAAAAATCTGCTCGGGCGGTTCCAGTCTCATCGTAGACTGGCTCTTCGTGATCGATTCGAAATTTTTTGATGGGTTTTGCTTGGGGTTTGCGGGCAAATTTCCGCAGGTGCGCGCCCATATCGCGGTACCAGTGGCTGTTTAAATGATCGGCCAGAGTTTCTGAAGAGGTCCATTCTTCGTAGACCCAAACACGATTGTGCACGGTGTGATCCTGGGTCCAAGCGTAAGCAATGCATCCGGTTTCAGCGAGTGCACCGGCGATGAGAGGCGTCGCTGCTTGGAGAATCGAAGGGACGTCCTCATGATCTTCAAAGTCAAAATAGCCTGAAATAATTACGGTCATAGGGTTGGCTCCTGAGCTAAATGAAGTTTACGGGCTGAGCGAGATCTGTGATGAGGATCTTGCCGTTACGCATCGCCAGTCTATCGGCAAAACATCGTTGATGAAAAGAATAAAGGCTGTACGGCGGAGGGCTTCACCCGTAGCCGGGCATTTTAGAGGTTGATGTTTGTAGGAGGGGAATATGACTCCTTGACCCTTTGGTGCGCCAAAGGTATCTCTGTTCCTCATAGGGTGAGGCGGGCCAGTCAAAAAAAAGAAACGAAAGGTGAGTTAGCGTTTGCAAAGGGTGATGGATTTAATTTGTGCCGGTCGAACTCGAGTGCTAAGTTTTCGGCATACCGGAGGATTTGATGCATGCGCATTCAAACCGATGTACCGTTCTCGCTCGAAGATATAACGCCTAACTGGCTTACTCATGTCTTGGCTGGCGAGGGCCTTTTAAAGTCAGCAAGCGTCACCCAATTAGACTGTCGGGTGATCGGTGAAGAAACAGGGTTTTTGGGTCTGGTAGCGATCGTTACGCCGAGATATTCAAGCCCTGAACCTGATGCGCCAGACTCTCTGATTCTAAAAATTCCGACCCCACTTAAAAATAGGAGGCTGGGGCAATCTTTGGGCGTCTACGAAAAGGAGATTCGTTTCTATCGAGACCTCAAGCCAATGCTCAATGTGCGCACGCCCGCACACTACTACAGCGCATTAGACGCATTTGATGATCCCGATGAGGTTTTAGTACGGTTGGCTCGAATTAACCGATTGCCGATGGTACTCGTTGGACTGATCGCGATCGCATGGAACCTTTGGGTTGGGTGCTTTCCTAGGCACTATGTACTCTTGATCGAAGATCTGAGTCGTTATCGGATGGGCGATCAACTCTCTGGATGCTCAAAAGATGATGCCAAGCGGGCACTGTCAGCAATGGCGAGCCTGCATGCGCAGTTTTGGAACAGTGAAGTCCTCGATCATTTCCGTTGGATTGTGCCAGCAGAAATGACAGGAAAGCTGATTCACCTGATGTACCTTCAATCTATCGAGCAGTATAAGAAGGCGGCTGGGGCAAGGCTCTCTAAACGTCAATTGACTTTGATCGATTGGATTAAGCGTCGCGGGATTGCGCTGACCGAGATTCAGAGCAGTTGTGCGAGGACGTTGCTCCATGGTGATTTTAGGTTGGATAACCTTTGTTTTGATGATCAATTAGATGAAGCTTTGATCCTCGATTGGCAAACCATGACCTCAGGGTCTGCGGGAACGGATCTGGCTTATTTTCTAAGCGCCGCGCTACCGCTGGATGCGTTAGAAAGCGATGTCGATGAGCTTATTCGATATTATCGATCAGCGCTTGAGCAATGCGGCGTTGTTATCAGTGAGGAGTCACTCTTCTGGCAGTATGAAGTGGGCATGTTGTCGATGCTTCATCGAGTAGCGCCGGTCATGGTCCAAGATCACCTTGAACTCGGAGAGGACCGAGGGCCTGAATTGATGCAGAGCTGGATTAACAAGACTTTTAAACGATTAGAACGAGTGGACTTTGAAACAATACTAGCGCGAATGCCCGCATCGACTTAATTGAATACATCCTGTGAGGACAGCCGTCATGAACATTCCTGTAAAGCCCAGCGAAGAAACTGCTTTTTTTGAAGCGGTTGATGAGGCAAGTAAGAAGGCCGTCTGGTGCGCGATTGCAACGATTCAAAACGATCAACCGCGAGTGAGAATTGTCCACCCCTGTTGGGCCGAGCAAGTGCTTTGGTTTGCCACCGGCCCAACTTCGCCGAAGGCTAAGCAGATTGCCGAGAATCCTTGGGTTGATATTCAGTATCAAGTCGCCCCGCCAGACTTCGTGCACGTTATGGTTCGCGGCAAGGCGGAACTTGTCCAAGACGATGCGGGTAAACAGCTCGCGTGGGATGCGATGGATTATGATTTGACGGCATTTGGTGCCAAAGGTTGGGATGATCCAAATTTCTGCCCTGTGAGGATAACGCCGACTCGGATTGAATTGTCTGAGATGTTCGGGTCGCAGAATAAGCGGCTCTGGAGGGCGTGAGGACGCCGTGGACCCTGTTTTTGCTAAACCCTCGCGAATGATTTTTGCTGGACTCGGACACGATTTTTTAGACGACTCTGGAGAATAAGCCATCGATCGAGCGCTCCGTTGAGACGCTCCAGCGTTTGACTCGTTGGCGGGCCAGCAAGAAGGGTATGCCTCGCACAGCCTATGTGCAGGTTGCAATGCACATCGGTTGACGCGATGCCCAGCGTTCAAATCGGTTTGGACCGAGTCTCCGCTGAGCTGACTCATCTCATCGATGCGTCGTAGCAAAAGTCTTGCTGCAGATTCTTGGCGCAGCGCAAGGCTTTTTGCCACAATGGGTCTCTGCCCAGTCTCTAAGGATATCCGATGCCCGTACTTCAATTACAAGAGATTCAGTCGTTGTGCTTTGATGCGCTGACGCGAACAGGCGCGAGCCAAAAGCAGGCAGCCGCCGCTGCTTTGGAGCTGATGGATGCTGAAGCGGAAGGTATTCGAAACGTTGGGCTAGGGTACATTCATCTCTATCTCAAACATCTGAAGTGCGGAAAGATTTTAGGTGATGCCGAGCCAAAAATTACCCGAGCTTCAGCCTCAGCGACGGTGATCGATGCAGCGTTTGGTTTTTGTCATACGGCTTATTTACTGGGGGAGGACCGGCTAGTGGCGTCTGCCAAGGACCAAGGCATTGCGCTCATGTGTATTCATCGCTCATCCTCAGCGGGGGTTTTAGGGTGGTTCGTGCGGAGATTGGCGCAGCATGGCCTTGTCAGCCTAATGTTCGCTAATTCCTCCAAGGCAGTTGCGGCTCATGGGGGCAAAGTTCCCTTTTTTGGAACGAATCCATTTGCCTTTGGCTCTCCCCGGGGATGCGATGAGCCTGTCGTTTTTGATATGGCGACGGCCTCAACCGCTCGGGTTAACATCGTTCGGGCGGCGGCAGAGGGTCGCGCGCTCGATCCTGGTCATGCGATTGATGAGCACGGTCTACCGACCGTTGATGCTGCAGCCGCCCTCAAAGGGGCGCAATTGCCGGTCGGGGGGGCTAAGGGATTTGGGTTGGGGTTAATGGTGGATATGTTGGCCGGTGTGTTGACGGGCAGTAACTGTTCTTTTGAAGCCTCGATGTTCGCCAACGAAGAGGGTGGCCCGCCGAATGTGGGTCAAACCATCATTGCCATTGATCCAGCATTTTTGTCTGAACATTACATTTCGCATCTTGAGAGTATGTTTGATGCGTTGACTACGGATAACGAGGTACGAATCCCCGGTGAACGGCGCGCCGATCTGCGTAGCCACCACACTGAGCATGGCGTCGAAGTCCCCCAACATTTGCTCGACTTAATCGCCGAACTTTCGAATTGAGCGAGTCGTTTTGGTGCCCGTTTAGGGCATTGCGACGATCTGGTTAGGCGCGGCTGATTTGGGCGGTTTTGAGACTAAAAAAACACCCTTTTTAATGCTTGACAGGGCTACCCGCGATGGCCCACATTGCACCCATTCAGGTCTTGTTGGTTGGATGCAAATCTTATGAGTAACGATGTCGTTATCGATTGCCTTCAATATAACAATTGGGATCGGGAACTGTTTCGAAAAACCCGCGATGGCGGCGTCGATGTTGTGCATGTCACCGTCTCATATTGGGAAGATCTTCGCGAGACGCTGCTCAACATCAGTCGCTGGCATCGGCACTTTATTCATAATGCTGATCTCATTGTTCCGATTAAAAGCGCTGCCGATGTAGCAGAAGCTAAACGCACGGGTCGCCTCGGCATTGTCTTCGGATTCCAAAATTGCTCACCCATCAACGATGATTTAGGCCTTGTCCAAATTCTGCATGAACTCGGTGCACGGTTTATGCAACTCTCCTATAACAATCAAAGCCTTCTGGCAACGGGATGCTATGAGGAAGACGACCCGGGGATTACACGTTTTGGTCGGCAAGTGATTCAGGAAATGAATCGCGTCGGTATGGTGATTGATATGTCCCATTCCGCTGAACGTTCCACCCTTCACGCGATGGAGCTGTCAACTCGGCCAATTGCGATTACCCACGCTAACCCTGATTTTTTTCATCCAGCGTTGCGAAATAAATCGACAACCGTGCTGAAAGCTCTGGGAGAGACCGGCGGTATGTTGGGACTCAGCTTGTATCCGTTTCATCTTAAGAACGGATCAGCCTGTACGCTCAAAAGTTTTTGTCAAATGATTGAAGAAACTGTTGAAATTATCGGCATTGACCAGCTCGGAATCGGGTCTGATCTTTGTCAAAACTGGGGCTACGACACCTTGGAATGGATGCGCAGTGGGCGCTGGACGTTTGTTGCAGATCACGGCGAGGGCAGCGCAGAGGACCCTAGTTGGCCAGATCAACCCAGTTGGTTTCGGAGCTCAGATGACATGCCCAACATAAAATCCGGTCTAGAACAGCGGGGTTTTAGTGCAGAAGACATCAACAAAGTGATGGGTAATAACTGGTTACGCTTCTTCCACGAATCCTTTGGCGCCGCTAACTGACGAAAGCCAACGAGAGAAAGTCATGGGTACACGGACGATTACGAATGCTTCACATGTTTTGGCTTCTGCCAAAGAAGGCCAAGCATTAACGTTAAGGTCCGCGGCTTTGGTCATGGATTTAGATCGATTTGGTGCACTGCAACCTTCGCGATTGAGTTTCATGCGAACATTGGTCCGTCGAATGGCCGAGGAAGCCTGGCGGATTCATTCAGAGCGCTTCGAGCTGGATGACCAAGGGCATGGCGAGGCTGTATACCGCGTAGTTGCCGGATCGGAAGAATACCGGTTTGTGGTCTTTTCGCGCCCTTTATCCGACGAACAAAGAAACGATCGTGTAATCAGCAATCAGTGGGATCTTACAATGGCGCTTGTTCAAGGCGAGCTGACCGGTGAGCAACTCAAGCGTTTACGGATCAATGTGCCCCTTCAAGAAGCGGGTCGCGTGGACGACAACGTGCTCGTACTGTCGCGTGCGAATCGTAGCTCGCGTAGCTTCCAGGCCGTGATCGAACGTTTGGCAGCAGGCATGCAGCCCGATGTAGAGCATTTGAAGGTGGTCGGGTATCTCTGCCGGACAACTGCCGTTTATGGCAGTGGTAAGTTTGGGATGGCGGATTGGCAGGTGGTTCAGTCCTATTGTCACAGCTTCAGGACGCCGTTTTCTGCAGAGATGTTTGCATGCTTTATGTTGCGCCACTTCTCTTGCGAGCAGGTAGAGCATATTGCCAGGGTCTTAGCGCCCGGAACGGCAGTCAGTATTGCACCGCACATTAAACGCTACATTGGCATTGGCAATGCGACGGGGTTAGGCATGGCGCCGTTTTTAATCAAACACCCAAAGCTCATCGCCCATTGGATGTTGCAACGAGAGACGGCACTGGCGCGGGTTCTGAGTCAGTCTGATTGTGATGATCAAAAATTGGATGCGCTGAAAACAATGTTAGCTCAGGTCATCCAGCATCTAAACGAAACTACGGTTGACGAGCGGCAACAACAACAACGTAATGAGGGCTTGGTGACGTCGTTATCGCACCTTATCGACGCGCTCGAGCAGCCAGCTTTTAGCGGCTGGTTAAAAACGGAAGGTTGGTCTGCTTTGCAAAGCTTTGTCGCTGATCGATACGGCATCGATACTGACGAATTAGTTCAGGTTCTGCTGTTCGAGTTCTATCCCGATCTGGTCGATCCGCTTGAAGAATCAATGGCGGTGGATGAGGATTTGGATCTTGAGCCCCATGTTCTGCTGTCCGAATGTTTGGCGCTGATCAAGACGCACTATGACTGGGCACTTGGCATTGATTTCCAGCAACCCGATCATCACGCGCTATTTTGGTACAGGTCCGAGGAAAAAATGGAACCCAGATTAGGTGACCGATTCTTTGAAATGGGGGCTGAAAAGGAAATGCCGATGCTGATCGCTTATGCAGTGCGAGAATGCTGTGATTTGATGGATTCCTTCGTTGCAGAATTTCCAGACAGTCTGGTGGTAGACTTTTTAATGCAGCACCCCAATCAATTAGGCATCGTTCGTCGAATTCAAAGCCTCTCTAAGCTTCATTACGGCGATATTCGTGGCAATCTATCGGATAAGAATCTTCAGCCGATGCATCTTTTACGCGCAAAGTTGTCGTTTTTTGGCGTTGGGAAATTCGACCCAAAATCGAGATTGTGGGTTCGCAATACCATGTTCCAAGGAGCCCCTTTGGTTGATGATATTAATGCTGGTTGCGCCGAAGATCGCTGGTATTTTCCAGTGGCGCCGGTGCTCTGACGATGCGAGTCTCAAGCGGCGAGCTGCTGGCGCAGTTAAAGCAATCGTTTGAGGCATTTGGAGCCAGTCAAGGTGAATATGAAAGCGCAGCATCGAGTGTACTCGGGTTAGAGCGCTGGGGCTTCGACGGACTTGGGCTGATCGAAGGGGCGTTGTCTCGATTAGAAACTGATCCGAGACGCCCACCGCATGTGGTCTTTGAATCAACAGATCTGTTGATTGACTGTTTTGGAGGGAGTGCGCTGTTTGGTTTAGTGCCGAGTGTTGAGCGCCTTTATGTGAATGCCTGGCGCAATAATGGTGCTCAAGCGACGGTTAAAAATTGTCGTGAGCCTGCGTTTATCCTCCCACTCTTAGTCAAAGTTTGTGAGCGAGGCTGTAACGCCGCAGTGCAATGGTGGATTGATGGCGAACCGCAACTCGTTCACCGTGTGCGAATAGAAGGCGGCGGTGGCGTTCGGGTCAGCTCGCAGGTCTGGGAGGGCGCGGATGTCGTAGCATGCGATATGCACGTGTATATGTCGCGAGATGCCCAAGGCTTGGATGGGGTTGAGAGTAACGCTATCGGTCCCAGTTTCAAGTTGGTGCAACAAAGAGGTCACGCTGAGCATCTCGCCTGCTTTCAGAGGAGTACTGTATCTGCCATCGAGATTAATCCTTTGCTTTGGCAGAGACTCGAGGATATTGGCCGGAAGATGTTGGTACCGGCGACGGTTCAATCGAGATTGGGTGCTGGCGCAGATGCTCCGCCGCAGAAACGTTGATGAACAATGACGCTATCTGGGCATCGAGGACAGCCGGCACCACGAAGTGAGCACTGCGGCGAATTGGATCAAGCCGCGATAAGGCCTGATGAAAGCATAAATGATAAGGACGTTGTGTGCCCTTTGGATTGTTAAAATACGGTTTGCGTAAAAAATACCCGGCTGAGCGTCATTTTACGCCGACCAAACCGCTGAAGTCCCACTACGATGTTGTCATCATAGGCGCAGGGGGACACGGCAGCGCGATCGCTTATTACCTGGCTAAAACGCATGGCATTACGAAGGTCGCGCTCATCGACAAGGGCTATCTCGGCGGCGGCAATACCGCACGAAACACCGCGGTGATTCGGTCGAATTATCTGACAGAAGCTGGCGTCAAATTCTATCGAGACTCAGTCGAACTCTACCAAAACCTAAGTAATGAGTTCGGTTACAACATTATGATGGAAAACCGCGGTCAGCTGACCTTGGCGCACAGCGATGCGGCGATTCGCAGTTTTCGATGGCGCGCTGAAGTAAATCAGCATCTCGGTGTCAGATCTGAGCTGGTGGATCGTCAGGCGATTAAAGCGATGGTGCCCAATCTCAATTTATCCGAAAACGCGCGATTTCCGGTTTTGGCTGGCTTGTGGCACGCCGATGGCGCGACCGCGCGTCATGATGCGGTGGTTTGGGGTTACGCCAGGGGTGCGTGTCAGCGCGGGGTAGAGCTGCACCAACTCACTGAGGCACAGGGGATAGACGTTGAAGGAGGCCGGGTTGTTGGTGTTCGCACCAATCGGGGCCGAATCCGCTGTGGTGTTGTTGTACAGGCTGTCGCCGGGGCCAGCTCAGTTGTAGGCCAGATGGCCGGCATCAAACTCCCGATTCACTCCTTTCCTTTGCAGGCGATGGTAACCCAACCCTACAAGCCTATTTTGACGCCTCACGTGAGCTCGCCACACGTTCATGTCTATGTGCACCAGACCTCTCGAGGTGAGTTTGTTATCGGCGGTGGCTCGGATCCATACCCGCTCTATCACACACGCGCGACGCTCGATCAAAAAGAAATTTTGTCCGCTGCAACTCTCGAGTTATTTCCTTTCTTAGCCCAGGCAAAAATTCTGCGACAGTGGGCCGGAACCACCGATATGACCCCGGATTACAGCCCAATCATGGGATTAAGCCCTGTCGAGAATTATTACTTGGATGCTGGTTGGGGGACTTGGGGTTTTAAGGCAACGCCAATCAGCGGAAAAATGATGGCGGAGTTAGTGGCAACCGGGCGGGTGCCAGCTTTGATAGAGCCTTTCGAACTCGAACGGTTCTATCGATTCGAGCAGGTCAATGAGGCGGGTGCTACCGCAGCGAGCCATTAGGGAGCGACCATGAAGCAGCTTCTCTGCCCTTTAAACGGTCTTAGAAATATATCCGAGTTTCTCTATGGCGGAGAAGTTCATGAGCTTTCTGATCCTCGCGACTATTCGGCCAAAGATTGGGCGGAACACGTATTCTTTGACGAAAATCGGGCAGGTCTTGTTTTAGAGTGGTGGTGTCACCGTCCGACGTCTTATTGGTTTATCGCTGAGCGCAACACAATTACCGATGAAGTGGTGAGGTCATTCCCGAGCAGTGAGATCTTTACGCACCGAATTGACTTTGACCAACGTCGGGATCGAGGCGAGCATGTCTGATTCGCGACTGCCACCGCCCTTTGGCCTTCAGATCGAACGTAACCGATTGGTCCATTTTTCATTCGACGGCCACGCGTTTACAGGACTAGAGGGTGACACCATCGCCAGTGCGCTGGCGGCAAATGATCAATGGTTGCTGAGTCGTTCATTTAAGTATCATCGACCTCGAGGATTCTTGACCTTGGCAGGGCAAGATGCGAACACACTGGTGCAGCTGCCAGCGAATCCGAACGCGCTTGCTGATGTTGTTCTAATTACCGAGGGACTCGAGGCCCTCCCGCAGAACTTCAGCGGGACGCTCAAGCGGGACCGAAGCGCGCTTCTGGGACGTTTCGCTCGGTTTTTGCCGGTGGCTTTTTACTACAAGGCTTTTTTTAGGCCTCGAGGAATCTGGCAGCTCTGGGCGAGGTTTTTTAGAAAACGGGCCGGTTTGGGTGTGATCGATCAGTCTTTTGATCCCGAGCGCTTTACCCAAACATACCGTCACTGCGATGTCTTGATTGTGGGGGGTGGCCCTGCTGGATTGGCGTCGAGTCTTGAAGCCGCCGCAGCTGGCGCAGACGTATTACTGGTTGATGAAAATGCGGCCCTAGGGGGATCGCTGAATTACGCTGAGTTTGGAGACCCCTCTGCGCCCGAAGGTTCTCGACGCGAGACCTTGATCAGTGCCGTCGAGGCTTCCGAGTATATCGAGACTTTCACCGGTGCAGTCTGTAACGGATGGTTCGCCGATAATTGGGTTCCCGTTATTCAGGGCAAGACGCTGATTAAAGTACGTGCTCAAAAGGTCATATTTTGCACCGGTTCTTTAGAGCAGCCCGCAATTTTTAGAAACAATGACTTGCCGGGGATTTTTCTGAGCAGCGCTGTGTTGCGACTCATGCACCTCTACGGGGTTCCTCCGGGTCATCACGGTGCGATTGTATGTGGCAACTGGGAGGGCTATCGAGCCGCTCTGGCGTTGTGCCGCGCGGGTATCAGCGTCGTTGGAATTGTTGATTTTCGACCTCGTCCGCAAGCGGGTCATCCCCTGATTGATCAGGTCATGGATTGCGGACTCCCTATTTGGTTCGATCATGGCGTCGATCAGGCGATCGCCTCAAACGATCAGAATCACGTCGTCGGAATTGATATTGGAGCGCTTGATTGTGGCGCAGTCGATCGAGGTAATCTCAGCCGGCTCCATTGCGACTTTGTGGTGATGGCGGCGGGCTTTGTACCGACATACCAGTTGGCGGCTCAAGCAGGAGGGAGACTGACCTATGACGATGCCAGTGCAGTTTTCTCGATCGATCAGTTGCCTGATAACTGCGGCCTCGGGGGGTCGGTGAATGGTTTTTGGAACATTGAAGACGTGATTGAGGATGGTGTTCGAGCCGCTAAAGAGGCGCTCTGGGAGAAGGGCGCTAGTGGGGGTCTTGAGTCTAGGGGTTTGGATAACGAGCGCATTAATTTCCCATGGCCCATTTTTGCGCATCCTAGAGGAAAGGAGTTTGTCGACTTTGATGAAGATCTGCAGATCGCAGACATCGTTAATGCAACCCGAGACGGTTACGAACACATTCAGCTTGTTAAGCGCTATTCAACCGCTGGCATGGGGCCGTCTCAAGGTCGTCATTCAGCATTGACGGTTGCGCGATTGGTTGCTGATGCGACGGGGAAGTCAGTTGCTGAAACTGGTGTGACGACGGCCCGGCCACCTTTTGCTGCAGAGCAATTGGCGCATACCGGAGGGCGTGGTTTTTTTCTCGCTCGCCGCAGCGCTATGCATCATCGTCACCTTGAGCTCGGCGCCGTCATGTTGCAAGCAGGTGCATGGCTTAGACCGGCTTTTTATGGCGTCCCATCAGAGCGACGTGCCTGCATCGAGGCCGAGATGCGGCATGTGCGTCGCGCGGTGGGCTTGATCGATGTTTCTACTTTGGGCGGGATAGAGATTCGAGGGCCCGATGCAGCCGAATTTTTGAATCGCATCTATACGGGTGGATTTAAAAAACAGCCGGTCGGTAAAGCGCGCTATGCGCTGCTCATTAACGAAGCGGGCGTAGTTCTGGACGATGGCGTTGCATGTCGACTTCACGCTGATCATTACTACGTCACAGCGACCACGGGCGGTGTCGACTCGGTTTATCGCAGTATGTTGAAGTGGAATGCCCAATGGCGCTTGCAACTCGATATCGCCAATGTGACAAGCGCCTATTGTGCGATGAATATCGCAGGGCCCGACGCGCGAGCGGTGCTGTCCCGCGTAGTTCAGGATATCGCGTTGGATGAGGCAGCCTTCCCCTATATGGGCGTGAGAACAGGACACCTAGGTGGAGTGCCGATTCGGCTGATCCGAGTCGGTTTCGTCGGGGAATTGGGCTTTGAGTTACATGCGCCCCAGCAGTTTGGGGAAGCGCTTTGGGATCGATTAATGCTGGCCGGCAAAGACGCCAACATTCGGCCTTTTGGGGTTGAGGCGCAGAGAGGTCTGAGGCTGGAGAAAGGGCATATCATTGTTGGCCAGGACACCGACGCGATGTCAAATCCTTTCCAAATCCAGATGGATTGGGCGCTTGCCAGAAAGAAACCTTTTTTCGTAGGGCATCGAACGCTCCAGGAATTAGAGAAACAACCTTTAGACAGGGTGTTGGTCGGTTTTGAGATCGAGGACATCCAGCAACCGATACCTCTTGAAAGTCATCTGGTACTAGATGGTGAGGGGATGATTGGCCGGGTTACCTCGTGTATTGCCTCACCAACATTGAATTCGATCATCGGGCTTGCCTATGTTGATGCTGACTATGCCGAGTTGGGTCGAAGCCTAACAATTAAAGTCGAAGGCGGAGCACGAGTTTCGGCAAAAGTTGTGCCTACTCCGTTTTATGATCCTAAAAATCGGCGTCAGGTGATGGAATCATGAGCGCTTCTGTTTTGAGCGTGTTGGAATCAACTGTGCTTCGCAAAAGCCCCTTGCATCGAGTTCACCTGGCAGCGGGCGGAACGATGATCGAGTCTGAATTGGGCGAGGCTGTAGGCGTTTATCGCTCTGAGATAACGGACCGTGAGGCTGCTGCTCACCTAGGGTTGGTTGATCTCTGCTTGCAGCCGCGTTCGGGTTTCAAAGGGGGCGGATCATCAGACTACTTAAGGACGTTTTCGATTGACCTCCCTAGTGGCCCGAATCGGGCAAGGTTTCTCTCTGAGGGAGTTTTGGTCAGTCAACTCTCGTTCGACGAGTACCTGTTGCTAGAGACAACCACGGAGGCCTCCAATACAGCGCGAGCAGCGAGTCAGGCTTGGTCGATGGAAGATGATACAAGGGATTGTTACGAAGTGCCGCGACAAGACAGTCATGGCTGTCTTGCGGTTGTTGGTGCTCAAGCAGCCAATACATTGTCATCGCTGATATCCGTCGATCTTAGATCCCAGCATTTTGAGAATTTGTTCGTTGCCCAAACCCTCTTGAACGAGGTCAGCGTGATCGTCATTCGGCAAGATTTGGGGTTCTTACCTAATTTTTTCTTGCTGGCAGATATCTCGGCGATGGAATACCTGTGGACTGTTTTGTTGGATGCAATGGGCGAGGACGGAGGCGCTGCGGTCGGCCTAGAAGCGTTTCACTGGATTCAATCAGGGTCTGCAGGACTGTCCTAACGTGACCCAGTCAACGCAGGATCGAAGCGCTGCGCTTTGACCAGCCTCGATAGGCTACGAATGTCTCCTCGGTGTGTCTTTGCATCTATGGACCACGTTTGGAGCGAGATTTCACAGCAGGCAGTGGTAAATGATTCGCCTGTTCGCTTTTCCTGTCGGTTCTTCAGGCGATTCACTCTGATCGGCATGATACCGATAGGCGGCATTTTTAAGCCTCATTCGTTTAGCGCGTGTTGGTCTGACCGCCGTCGACAGGGATGAGTTGGCCGGTGATAAAGCGAGAGGCATCCGAGGCAAAAAAGACCATGACTGGACCAAGGTCGGTAAGGGGATCGCCGTACTTTTCTCCAAGTGAGATGGAATGATGATTCATCCAATAGGAGGCGTCCGATTGCGCGTCGGTCATCAGGGCCATTGCTTCGAGGTACATAGGGGTCGCCATTGCGGGGAGAATTGCGTTGACTCGAATCTTGTCGCCTCCCCAGGCCGCAGCTGAACTGCGAGTCCAGGAATGGACGGCGCCCTTTGCAGCGGAGTAAGACGCGGCACTGGGCTCAGCTCTTTGGCCGGAGATTGAACCGAAGTTGATGATAGAGCCCCCGCCCGATGCCTTCATATGATGGAAAGCTGCTTGGTTTGTAAGCATGGTCCCTCGGACGTTTACCGCGAACATTTGATCCCAGTCGTCAACGTTGACTCGACTCGGGTCTGCGCCGGCTTGGATGGCAGCAGGATGTGCTAGGGCATCGAGGCCACCCAGATGGGTAGCCGCTTGGTCAAATGCGGCAAACACGCTGTCTTTGTCGGCGATATCGATATGTTGGTAGATGGCTTGGCCCGGTCCCTTTTTGTTGGCTTCAGCGACGACTGCAGCGCCGCTTTCATCGTTGATATCCATGGCCACAACGTGGGCTCCTGCGCTGACATAGGCGATGACAGTCGCCTCACCCATGCCCCGTGCGGCGCCTGTGACGATGATTCTTTTGTTCTCAAGCATGGAAAATTCCTTTTTGTCGGGTTTGTGTCTGTAAACACTCTAACGAAAGTAATCTGGGATTAAGATTCTGGCTGTGACTGAATGTGCTCAATGTTAGGTCGATTTGATATGCCTAGCTATTTGGGGTCCGAGTGAGTTGATAACCGCGCCAGATGAAATGGAGAAAAGCGACCCAGATAAGCAGGTAGGACAACGCAAAGCCCCAATCAAAACCGGCGTAGCCCAATCCAATGCCAATAACTGGCAGCATTGCAAGATAATGACCGGTGACCCAGCTGTGGGTTTTGATACTGATCAATAATGCGCTCGCAAACGAGAGAATCATCATCCCCGAGAAAGCGTGTAAAGCCCAGTCAAATCCGTTTGCGAACATCAGTGCACCCAAGAGAAGACACAGCACACCTGCGCTGGAATGAATGACGACGTCCCAAGGGATGGACTTTTTTGAGGAATCTGCTTGAGTCACGATGGAAGTCCGTATCAATAAACAGTGGGGCAACGCTAGCATGAAAAATTACTTGAGTCATGAAGTCGTGAGACAAGGAGAATTTGGGAGCAGGACGCTTGGCAAATTGTTCCTAGCCCTTCCTGGTATTGGTACACTGTCTGCTCGACTCACACATTCATGAAAAGGCTGCCGATGTTTCGTATTTTGGTTCTCAATCTTTTGTTGATCAGTAGTTCCCATGCCGCCTGGAATCCATTGGAGCAGAAAACTGATGAGCAGACTGGCGCAAAATTGGAGACCATGGTCGCGGTCGAAAAATTCAAGGCAATTCCTGAGCTCGCTATTTTTTTCGAGCAGGCGGACGGCTATGCCGTGTTTCCGAATGTCGCCAAAGGCGGGTTTGGTGTTGGCGGCGCGGTTGGAAAGGGTCAAGTGTTTCAACAAGGCCAGCTTGTTGGTTCAACCTCGCTCAAACAGCTGTCGATCGGCTTCCAATTTGGGGGACAGGCTTTCAGCGAGATCATATTTTTTAAAAGCGCGTTGGATACCAGGCGCTTTATGGAAGGGAATTTTGAATTTGGAGCCCAAGCCAGTGCGGTTTTGATCAAACAGGGCGTGTCAGTTGATTCGGCCTACAGCAATGGAACCGCAGTGTTTACGATAGCAAAGGGTGGCTTGATGTACGAAGCAAGCATTGGCGGCCAGAAGTTTAGCTTCGTCCCTACGGGCCCAATCGAGGTGAAAGTGCTCGAATAACAATCTTACCAGGTGCTGGGGTTTCAACGGCTTGTCTGGAAGATGCAGACGTTGCGCGGTTTCAAAGGACATCCCCTTAAGTTGGGGCCTATCCTTTGATTTCCGCAGGCGTTGGGCGCCTAACTACCCGTCCAATTTGGGGCGCGCTTCTCTGCAAAAGCAACCGGACCTTCTTTAGCATCGTTGGAACTGAACACTTTCTTTTGCAAGGGGATTTGCATTTCCCAGAGTTGATCCTCCTCGACACCCGATGCAGCAGCGCGAACTAAGGCCTTCGAGGCAGCGACTGCCAGTGGGGCATTTTCAGCAATACGCTCAGCCAGTTCGACTGCCGCAGTGAGTACATCCTCGGGTTCTGTCAGGGCGCTGAGCATACCAGCGTCCATGGCTTCTTCGGCCGTAATCGGCTCGCCTGTGAGGGCCATTTCCATTGCCTTGGAGTAGCCAACCCAGGCGGGCAGTCTAAAAACGCCACCCGCGGCTGCAAATAACCCGACCTTAACTTCTCGAATACCAATTTTGGCACCTTTAGCGGCGACCAGGAGGTCGCAGGTCAGCGCGATCTCGCAACCCCCAGCCAACGCGAAACCATTGATTGCGCCGATCAGCGGTTTTGAGGCTCCCGTTCTAACAAATTCGTTGAGGGGCCCGATGTCTTCGCCCCGGGCAAATGCCTTTAAGTCCATGCCAGCACAGAAAGCTCGGCCGTTTCCTGTGATCACGCCTGCGGTCAGGCTATCGTCGGCATCGAGTTCTTGGATGGCAGCCCATAAGCTATTGGAGAGCGCGCCGTTGATCGCGTTCATCGCATCGGGGCGATTTAAGGTGATAATCATGACGCGATTGCGGCGCTCGACGAGAATGGCTGGTTCTTCTGACATGGACTGATGCTCCAAAAAAATTGATTAATAATGGATTCCCACCATATCGTACTTGAGCGCTTCCGAAAACCAGCGATAGGCACACCGGCTTTTCTTCCGAAGCCAGGGTGGCGGACTGACACCAAAAAAATTCGGTAACTCGCCGAAGCATTCAATCCGTAACATTAAAAAATGGTTTAAAGGTCTGAAATAGAGCGCCTACTGAGGCATCGGCGCAATTTGACTGTTGATATGAAATCATTATGGTTGATTCGGGACGTCGATGGGGCTGGAGCGGCTTCAAGGTGAATCGTCGCTTAGAGCGTTTGACACCCTCAACCCTTTTTGCAGCCAACGCGAGACACCGACCAAAGCGTCTCACCAACCGAGGTTTTTCGAGAACCAAAGCGCTTTGCGAAAGAGGCGCCGATCAACGATGGGGATTACCGAGTGAATTTAACGCCGCCACAACTACCGGAAGACCAAAAACCCTCGCGACCTCTTGAGACTTACCTTGCTGAATTACGTGAACATGGCTATACGGTACTTGATGGTGTGGTTGATAAGGCTGCTTTGGCGCGCATCCGAGAGGACACCGACGCTGCCTGCAAGGCGTTGGGAGAGCGCCCTCCCGATTTTGACGATCGTTTCGGGGTCCCAAATAGCATTGCTTGGAGTCGAGATGTTTGTCGCGCCGTAACGCATCCTGGCGCACTTTGGGTGATGCGTGCCTACTTAGAAACTGATATTCATTTCTGTCACCAGCCAGCAATGACAGTATTGCGCCCTGCAAAAGAACTCATAGGGCATCACCCTGAATCGGGTTGGCACAGTGACTATCCCTATCATCCAGATGTTTATCCCGAAGACCGCTGGACGGATGAAACGATCTACGGCGTCCAGTTTAATATTTGTATCGACGCGTTTCGGACTGATAACGCGGCGACCCAATTTGTTCCGCAATCTCACCGCAAGCAATGCTTTCCGCCTGTGGAAATGAACCGGGGGGGTACTCGAATGGGGGTGTCGCCGCATGAAGCGGTCGCGCAAATGGTAGCGCCTGAAGGATCGGCGCTGATTTATGATTCTCGAATATGGCACCGAGCTTGCCCGGAACTCAATATTAGCGGCAGTGACAGATTGGCGATTTTAAATGCCGTTTGCCCCAATTGGGTAAGACCCATGGTAGATAAGAGGCCAGGAGTTGTGGTGTATCGAGATTCGGATATGGCCTCGAGCTTGCCTGCCAGCGTCGCAGAAGAAATAACACGATTGTGCTGCACGCCAACCCAGGCAGCACCTGTGGGTTCGCCAAATATTCTCGAGAAGCCCATCGGACCAAGAAAAATTAACATTTAGATCTGAGCCAACGTGTATGCGTGGTTTGAATGCCAGTCTCTGTGGCCCATTTTGACTGGGTCGTTGATAAAAGTTGGGTTCATTGCGCTGGCCGGAGGTTTATGGTCGACTCGTTGATTGCGCCGTTGAAAACGGAAGATTCAAAACCTTGCTGGAGCTCCAAAATATGAGTAGACCGATTGTTTTGGTTCATGGCGCCTGGCATGGACCCTGGTGTTGGGAGCGCGTTACCCCATTTTTAGATGCCGCCGGTGCCGAATGGACTGCGGTCGATTTGCCGAGTGTAGCCGCTGCTGATTCAGGTGCCTCAGATCAAGATGATGCAGTCGCTGTCAGAGCAGCTTTAGATGCGCTACCAGGCCGCGCGCCAGCAATTTTGCTGGGACATTCTCGGGGTGGACGAGTGATTTCCGAAGCCGGAGACCATGATCGCGTGGGGCATCTTGTCTATTTGGCAGCTTTGCTGAATGAGAAGAATATCTCCCAGTCCACTCTGTTTTCCCCGGACCTTCCTAAAGCGTTGCTGTACGGAGCGGATGGTACTTCTCGCGTCAACCCGGAGCTTGGCATGGCGGTGTTTTATAACGACTGCAGCGAGGATGATTATGCATGGGCGACCGCAAATTTGCGGGCGCAGAGCCACCGTGAGGCGGCTCTGCAGGCAAATGCACCCCGGAGGACGAAGCCCTCAACCTATGTGATTTGCTCTAGAGACAATGCGATTCCGGCGATTGCCCAGCGGCAGATGGCAGAGTCTGCAGGCAAGATCATTGAATGGGAGGTTGGACATTCTCCTTTTGCCAATCAGCCTGACAAGGTTGCTGCGCTTTTGATCGACTTGAGTCAGGCCTGATGATGGGCCATGGGATTGAGACATCTTCGTTCAGTTTTAGCAGCAAAAGGACACCAGCTTGACCACAGAAAATAAGAGTGTTCTATCCTGGCGCGTCCGGTTCATGTTTGCTGTAGGACAAATACCTGAGGGCGTTCAGTCGACATCGTTCGGGTTTTTTTTGTTGTTTTTTTATAATCAAGTGCTGGGCCTTTCAGGATTTTTCGCGAGTCTAGCCATTGTCGTTGCACTTTTGGTGGATGCGGTGAGTGATCCGGTGATCGGGTCTTGGTCCGACGGGTTTCGCAATCGCTGGGGGCGCCGCCATCCCTTCATGTACGCTGCTGCTGCGCCTTTTGCGATTTGCTTTTATTTTCTCTTTGCGCCGCCGGCTGGCCTAACTGAAACAGAGGTCTTTATTTGGTTAGTGGTTTTCTCAGTTTTAACCCGCACCACCCAATCGGTCTACTCTATTCCGCATACGTCGTTAACTGCAGAGTTGTCGACGGATTATCAGGAGCGAACATTGCTGTCTTCACTGCGGTCTATTTTGCAGTCCGTTGGAATGCTGATGGTTTTCTTGATTGGACTGCAGATCTTTTTTGGCGCGACCCCTGAGTATCCCAACGGCCAACTTAATCCCGAAGCCTATCCAAAATTTGCGTTGATGTTCGCTTTGATTATCTTCGTAGGCGTGATGCTGACCGCTTACGGGACCCACAGTCATATTCCGTATTTGCCTCAGGGTAGCGCGATACGGCAACGCTTTAGCCTCGGGCAAGTGGTTCGTGAGGCTGCTCGGGCTTTTGATCTTCGTTCGTTTCGGTCGGTGGTGCTCACCGCGGTGCTCTTTGGGATGACCATGGGCATGGTATCGGCGCTGTCGATTTATTTGGGGACGCTTTACTTTCAATTCAGTCTCGAGCTAATTGGATTAAGTTTTCCTGCCTCGGTGTTCGGTAGTTTTGTAGGCGCTGGCCTTGCCACGCCGCTGGGACGCTATTTTAAAGAAAAGAAAACCCTGCTGATTGGTGGGCTGATTTGGTATGCGTTCTGGAACACATTGCCGATAATTCTGAGTCTGTTGGGATGGTTTCCTAAGCCTGGTGCGCCCACGCTGTTTTATCTGGTAATGACCTCAAATGCGATTTGCAGTATGGGAATAGGGGTTTTGACCGTGATGATAGGCTCGATGATCTCGGATATCACCGATCAACATGAAGAGAGGCATGGTGATCGAAGCGAAGGGATTTACTTCGCCGCTTCATCCTTCGCCTCGAAGGCGATTGGCGGCTTTGGGATTGTTATCTCTGGTGTTGTTGTTGATCTGGCGGGTATACAGCGCAGTGCGACCATCGAGACGATCAACCCGGAGTCGCTCCAGACACTGGCGCTGGCCATGGGCCCAGGCGTGCTTTTGATGATCGGGGTCACCGTGATCGCGGCCAGCTTTTATGATCTCTCGGAAGCGGAGCATTCTAGAATTCGTGACGTGATTGCAGACCGAACTTGATCGAAAAATTTGCTCGTTTAGCAGCCGCTCAGCGACTGATTGAATCTCATCAGATTCGTCATAAGGGTGCGTGATTGAAAGTCCTGTCTCTGATCGAAACGAAGCTTGCCCATTGCCTGTTTAGGGTGATTGAGATTCAGCTGGCTACAGTTTAGACGAGGTTCGGCGGAACTTGCTGTCATGGGCGAAGGGCCATCAGAACTGAGACAGAAGCGATGAGATCAGTTAATATTTGGCCATCAACTCACCTTTCTGGAGAAGTCCCATGGCTGAAGCTTTTATGGCCTACCCTGAACTTCGAAGTCCCTTTGAGCCCAAGGCGATCAATGCCGACAGCAGCGCTACGATTTTGTATCAAGGCAGAACGATCAAGCTTAGCAGCAGGGGTGATGGGGATGGATTATTGATCGACCCAATAGATCTTCAATCGATCAATGGATTTGAGATCAAACCTGAGGGGGTCTGTTATGAAGACCTTTGTGTGCCGCTGGATGACTCGCTGATGATTACCCAGGCGGGGCAGAAATGGTTCAGTCTGACGGCTTTGGCGGAGCTGCTGGGGCAGCCCTTTGTGGTCGATGAGGAGGCGGGGGTTTGGAGCTTTGCTGAGATCCCAGCAAAACGAGAAAATATGATGGTCAACGCGATGGCGCCTGATCTTGAACTTACTGATCGGCAAGGGAAAGTGGTTCGGATGGCAGACCTGAAAGGTAAAAAGGCGCTGATCGTAACCTGGTCCTCGTGGTGAGGCTGCTTTCTTGACGTGCCCGTGTGGCAACGCATCTATGAAGAAATTAATGATCCCGATTTTGTATTGATCTGTGTCGCCGAAGACGTCGGTGGTGAGGCGGTTGCCGGTCCAATTTTTGATGCCGCGAACCCGACCTACATTCAGGTCATCGATGAAGACCATCTCGTCAGCAGCGCGTTTAATTTTGTCAATGTGCCATCGGCTGCATGGATCGATGAATCAGGCAGAATTGTTCGGATAGATGAAGGCACCTATTCGATGATTCATACCTTTGGTGAAGGTGAAGAGGCGATTGCCTTCGGCAACGATGTCTATGAGCCAGCACTCAAAGATTGGATTGCCAAAGGCGGTGATAGTGCCCATGTTCAAACGGCGAAAACCGTGTCCAGCCATATTCGTCAACACTCAAGCGACCAGCAGAAGGCAGATGCAGCATTTCGGCTGGGCAACCTTTTTCGTTTGCATGGTCAAAACGATAAAGCCGATGAGTATTGGCAAATGGCCAGAGATTTAAACCCAGACAGCGTGAACTTCATTCGTCAAAATTTAACCCTGACTGAAGAGGGATCGGCGGGCGAACAATTCAGGACAATGATGGGTGAGTACGTCAGTAGCGGCAAAGACTATTATCGGCCGCTGGATATTGAGAACGTCTAGCTTATAGGCAGAATGAGCGCTGGAAACCATAGGCGACAATCAGCAAAATTGCCGGAGATGGCCGAATGAGGGCTAGGAAATTATGGCCAGGCAGACACGTTAGGCAAGGAATGTTTGGAGATGAAATCATCGTAAGCGTAAAGGCCGGTAAGCTGTCGCTTTTAGTGATGAGCCTGTTTGTGCTCACACTGCTGGTGCCGCTTCAAGGGTTCGCTGAAGAGGGTTTTACGCTGGATGTCGATGGAGACGGCGCGCAAACCCCTTTGACAGATGGTCTGTTGGTAATTCGCCATCTTTTTGGTTTTACTGGCGATCCTTTGAGTCAGGGGGCGGTCAATAGCAGCGGCACCCGTACCGATTCGGCAGCAATTACGCTGTACTTAGACGATAACCTCGCGGCCCTAGATATTGATCAAAATGGCGAGGCGCTTCCACTGACCGACGGTTTGCTCATTATTCGTCATCTCTTTGGTTTCACAGGCGATGCCCTCGCGCAGAGCGCGACGGATCCGTTAGGCGCTCGCAAATCGAGTGACGAGATATCGGCTTACCTGAATTCTATTGCGGTCTCTGATGCTTCATCCGGAGGATCTGTAGAGGAGCCTTCAGTCTCAGCGAAACAGTTTTTTGAAGACTCGGTATCGACCATTATTTTGGCGAATTGTGCGGGTTGTCATAAATCAGGCGGCAGCGCTCAGGGCACGCCGCTACGCTATATCAACGGCTCTGACGATGCAGCTCTGACCCAAAATTTCAATACTTTGCGAGACTATATTGCGTCGGGCAACGGCGCCAAACTGCTCAGCCGTGCACGGGGTGTCAGTCATGGAGGGGGGGCTGTGCTGAGCGCGAGTAGTGCAGCCTATAGCACTTTAGAAGAATTTGTTGGCTTGGTTCAATCCGAGGCCGGTATCTCGGAGATCGACAAAGATCCGGTCGTCGCCCTTCCAAGCGGTTTCTTCAAATCGTCTCGATTACTTTCTGCGCAGGGAACCTTGCGTCGTGCGAGCATTTTGCTCTTAGGGCGGAATCCAACAGCCGAGGAGTATGGCGCGCTGTCCGATGAGTCTCAAGCGGGCCTTCGCCTTGCGCTGAAGATGCTGACAGCGGATCCAAACTTCCATCAATTTCTAACCCGCGCGGCCAACGATCGATTGCTTACTGATGCCTTTCTTGAAGGGATGCCTCTGGAGCAATCATTTATTGAGAGTAATCCTAATTATCCCATTGCTACCAATGCCTTTGTAGAGGCACAAGCAGAGGCTGGAGAGCGTTTTTTCGATTGGCCTAAGTACCGCCATTGGCGTTGGGGATTGGCTCGCGCGCCAGTTGAGCTAGTTCGTTACATTGTGGAAAACGACCGGGACTACCGCGAGGTTTTGACCGCCGACTATATGATGATGAATTACGCAGTGAATGATTTTTTAAACGGCGGCGCTGAATTCTCCCCCTCTAACACTTCGAGTCTGCCTTATTGCCTTAAGGAACCCGATGAAGCTTGCATCGACCACCGCATTTTTAAACCCGGGGTCAATCGCGGACAGGTGCCTTTGGATGAAAAGGTGGTTTTTGAGGATACTGAATTTCAGTCGAGGCGCATTGCGGGTCATGGCGCGTTCATTGATTACCCACACGCCGGCGTTTTAAATACGCAGGCTTTTCTGAATCGCTATCCAAGCACGGAGACAAATCGTAACCGGGCGCGCGCGCGTTGGACTTACTATCATTTTTTAGGGGTCGACATTGAAAAATCTGCACCCCGGACCACAGATCCGGTAGCCCTCGCCGATACAAATAATCCGACGCTAAAGAATCCGGCATGTACGGTTTGCCACCAGGTCTTGGATCCTGTCGCTGGTGCGTTTCAACATTTTGGCGATGTCGGATACTACAACGAATCTTGGGGAGGACTCGACGCGCTGCCGCAAACATACAAGGAGCTTCTCCCAGATCCGAGCTTAAGTCCGACGTATCGTGGCGGAGAACGGGTGATGGTTGATGGCGAGACTTTTGATCTTGTCTCAGACTTTGCCACGAGTTTAGACGCGGGAAGAATCTACTACCGAGTGTCCTTTGATAATGATGAAGGCGGCCCGGAAGGGGATCGGAACGTTTTTTATGATCGTCTGGTTGTGACTGGTCCAGATAAGGAGACGATCATTGAATTTGAATCGCTGCCAGAGGATGCAGTGACAGTTGGATGCGGCGGCATAACGTCTCAAGGTTATGGTCAATATTGCGGAGGTTATGTGCTTGTGCCCATCGACCTCAACGAATCTGGAGATCACCTTTTTGAGCTTCACGCAAAAGGTGAACAGTACGGGGATTCTGACGTCCAGCTCACGGTGTCGGTTGACACCGATGGCCAAAGCTTGGATGCGCTTGGCTACCAAAGGGGAGATACTTGGTATAAAGATATGCGGGAGCCTGGTTATTTAACCGGCAGCGCCCCAGATCAAAGCGACAGTCTGCAATGGGTCGCAGAGCAGCTGGTTGCTGATCCGTGGTTTGCTGAAGCGTCTGTAAAATTTTGGTGGCCAGCGCTGATGGGGCTAGAGGTGGCGGCAGCACCAGAGGTTGAAGACGATGTTGGTTTTCAGGAAAAGCTTGCGCTGTTTGAAGCCCAAAATGATTATGTAACAAGTCTTGGCGCACGGTTTGCAGAAGGCATCGAGGGAGGCGCGCCCTTCAATGGCCGTGATCTTATCGTGGAGTTGTTGCTCAGTCCTTGGTTTAGAGCGGACGCGGATGATGCGTCGCCAAATTCATTCGGCGATGTTGGCACCCGAAGATTGCTGACCCCAGAGGAGTTAGAGTCTAAATTCTATGGGCTCTCCCAATTTTATTGGGGCAGCGATGATTCCTTCTCCGAGTGGCAATTCGATGGCCGTTACTCCCACCTCACCGATCAAGCCAATATTTTGTATGGTGGGATAGATTCACGGAACGTCACGCTTCGTGCTAGCCAGATGACACCAGTGATGTTTAACATCGCTGAAAAAATGGCGCTCCAAACTGCCTGTGAAATCGTATCCCGTGATTTTGAGCGGCCAAAGTCAGCGCGTCTGTTGTTCACGGAAGCAAATGCTCAGACAACTCCTTTCAATCGTTTTTTGAGTCAGGCCTCGGGTTCAGCCAGCTCGACAAGTTTTGAGGTGGCCATTCAACATGAGGCCCAGCTAGAAGTGGGCTCAATTAACATTGCGGTTTCTTATGTGAATGACTATTACTCTGAGACCTTGGGTGATCGGAATGCCCGATTTGATCGATTGATGGTGTCGGGACCAGATGGGTCAGAAATGACGATCGAGTTCGAAACGCCGCCAGAGGGAAGCAAAATAACGGGCTGCGGCCACAGCGCAGAAACCTACCACCAGCTTAGCTGCAACGGCACCATTTCGTTGCCTTTTGAAATTACCGTGGCAGGCAACCATGTGTTCACGCTAGAAGCGGCGGGGGAGCAGGCAGGGGATGATGCCGTTGCACTTGAGCTCGCTTTGATTGAAACCTCAACAACCGAACAAGTGGGCATGTTAGAGCTCAAGGCACAATTGGGACTGATGCATTGGAAGCTATTGGGGGAGCCCGAAAGCGGCAACGAGACTGAGATCGATGCCAGCTACGCATTACTCTTAGAGAGCTTAGATCGCTTGGCAGAACAGGAAAATCAAAGTTTAACTAACTGGCCTTACCAGTCCTGCTCGAATCACGATTGGCGAGGGGAGGCTCTTAATCTTGCAGATAGTAATGGGATGAAGGGCGCGTGGATTAGTGTGCTCACGTATCTGATGACGGACTTTAGGTTTCTTCATGAGTAATCAGCGATGATGAAAAGACGAACTTTCCTCAAAACATTTGCTCAGATGGCGGCTTTGCCTTTGGTCGGGTTGCCCACCCTTTCGAGAGGCTTGATTGCTGGGGGCTATGCAGGGCCTTTACTGCTTCAGATTCAGGCTGAAGGGGGTTGGGATGTGACCAGCTATGTTGACCCGAAAGTGAATCAGCCCGGGGAAAAAGTGATTACGAATTGGTCAAAAGGTAATGAGCCTGGGCTGGCTGGCGGGATACCCTTTGCGCCATTTGCTAACAACGCTGAGTTCTTTCAGCGACACCACAAAAAAATGTTGGTGATAAACGGCATTGATATGCAAACGAATTCGCACACGACAGGGGTACTGCACAATTGGAGCGGCCGAAATGCTGAGGGTTTTCCCGCGTTGACCGCATTATTCTCCGCGCATCATTCGCCAGAGGCGGCAATGCCTTATCTGAATTTTGGTGGTTTTGGCGCTACCCAGAATGTCGTGCGGTTCACTCGGCTTCAGGACAATCCAGAACAGTTGGGTCGTGTGCTGGAGCCGAACCTCTCGGGCTTTCATACACCGAATCAGTACAATGATTATGAGGGACCCACTTACTTTCGCGATGCTGATGATCTGGCGTTGATTGATCGTTACCGCCAAGCCCGATTGGATCGATTGAGCAACAGCGATAATCAATTAGCCAGACAAGCGAATAACCTTTATGCCTATAAGGCTGCCTTACGTGGTCGTAAATCGCTCGCAGAATTTGCGCCCTATCTCCCCTCGGGAGACGCGGTTATCCAGCCGGTCGAGGGCCTGCAAAATTTGAAGGGTCAAGTCCAGTTGGTTAGTGCAGCATTTAGAGCAGGGGTCTCCAGCGCTGCAGACGTTCATTTAAATGGCTTTGATACCCATGATGACCATGACCAAATGCACACCGTGCAGCTGAGCTACTTGAATGAATCTATCGATTTGGTTTGGCAATTGGCCGAGGAGGGCGGCTACGCCGATCGATTAACCGTCGTCGTCGGCTCTGATTTTTCAAGAACACCTCACTACAATGAGCAAGATGGTAAGGACCATTGGCCAATCGGGTCGGTGATTGTGATGCAATCGGATCCCAGTTGGGGCGATCGTGTGCTTGGTAAGACAGATGCAATGCAAAATGCTTTGCCGATTGATCCACAGCGGCTGGTGGAAGATGAAGTCAACGGCAGCGTGATCTATCCAAAACATGTGCATAAGGCACTCCGCGGCTTACTTGGCCTTAACGACTCCGTGCTCGATCAGCGCTTTGCATTCAACAATACCGAAGCATTTGAATTTTTCTCCTAGCACTTGTAATCCCCTGATTTAGAACCTCGCCGTTTGCAAGGGCCAAACCATAGTCTGCGTAAACACGAAACGGTTACAGGATCTGCAAAGGTCTTGATGGCGTTAGAACGCCGCGGCGCCTTTTCCTTGAAATTTTCACGACCAAAATCGAACTAAAATTGTACCTAGCATGCGCAAGCTCTAACCTTAATGAAAGGCCATGGTCGCCACGGGCCCTGCCTGACTGATAAAGGAGATTGAGATGAAACGATTGAAGCTATTGACGACCTTGGTCAGCATTGTTGCGCTCGGTTTGGCGGGTTGCGCTGATTCTGAAAACGCGGTGTCAGAAGTCACGCCTCCGCCGGCACCGATTCAGGCTGAAGTACGCTCAGAACCCATTGCTTATGTGGAATATTTGCAGTGCAGATTTGGTGAGAACTATAGTCCTGAAAGTTTTGCTCCCTACCTCGCTGCATGGAATGCCGAAATTGATGACATGACCGATCGTGGTCTGAGCGCCTTTGGATATCTTCCCAATGATTGGCGCTCCGATGCCTTTGATGGCGTCTGGGTTTTAAGATGGAACGACAAAGAAAGTCGCGATGCGGGTTGGCAGGAGTACGCAGCATCTGGAGCTGCGGAGCGTTTGAGAGAAGAATACCCCGGGTTGATTGAATGTGCCCCAAATGATGGGCTCGATCTGTTTGCGTTTAACACCTACTCACAAAAATCACCCACAAAAACCTGGACTCAACAGAACCCACCTTACGCCGCTACCATGCAGTTTTGCTCGATGATTGACGGTAAGGCGCCGAGCGTTCTAAGGGATCATGTCACTGATGAGTTCCTACCCTATTTGAAGGCCACTGATGCTCGCATTAAAGATAACACTTATTGGTATCAGGTTGCTTTTATGGACGAGGACACCAGTACAGGAGATCCTTCAACGGCCACGGGGGAATTTGACTTTGTTTGGATGAACTTTTGGGAAACCTTAGATCAGCAATCGGAGGGCAGCGCCGATTGGGCTGAACATGGTGCTGCCATGCAAGCGAAGTTCGATGAGATTATCCAGTGTGGTGATGAAATACCTTACCGCGGCCATTACTTCCGAACGCCAGCAAATTCGTAGTGTGAGATCGATCTACGTCAGGCGGTGGATTGCCGCCTGACATCTCTGTGTACTGCGTCCAGTCTCGAAATTCTCCTAACGAACCGTACGTAAAAAAATCGGTCGTCGTCCATAGGTCAGCGCTCGCCACAACCATTCCATCGGACCGTAATAGAAACGCTGCAACCACCAAGTTGAAAACATCAACTGAAACACCCAAATCATCAAGACCAAGAGATAGGTTTGAGGCAGCGCTATTTGGTTGACGAGGCCAAGGCCCGCACCTGTAAAAATAAAAAGACAGATGAGCGACTGCATCAAGTAGTTTGTCAGAGCCATTCGGCCCACGTTTCCAAGTCGCCAGCCAATACCGCCACGTTTAATCATCAATATCAGTGCGCCGACCCAGCCTAAAGCCATTGCTACCCTTCCAAGGTGATAGGTTGGGCTCAAAATTGTAAATGCTTCGATTACAGCCAACTGGCTTTGGATGGCATACCAGACTTCAAAGCTATTGATGACAAGCCCTGTACTGAATCCATAAATCATCATCTTCCGGTAAATGTGATCGGCTGCATTGCCTTGTAAAATTCCTAGGCGGAAAAGTGCCATACCAAGAATCATTAAAACCAAAGCATCGGGTAGCAAAATCTGCCAAAGGGTGCTTGAAAGAATTTCCGTGTTGTGGTCGAGCGTCCACAAAAAGGCTGAACGATAAGAGGTTGACCGTTGTTCTGTTTCTTCTACGCTCACGTCAGGCGCGGGTGAAACCTCGGATTTAAAAGCGATCCATTCCTCGGCAGATTCTTTCAATGATTTCGGGACGTCTGAACCTTGAGCCTCCAGGGCGGCAACCGCCTGAGCAGAATCTCTAAGGTACTTTAAGCCAAAGTGCATCGCCGTGTTGTAAAGGCTGATCAAAACAAGTGCCGTTATCGACAATTTAAGTAGTGCCTGGCCCGTTAGGTTTCTCATGAAGTACAGTAAAAATCCTGCAAGCGCATAAGTAACCAAGATATCTCCGGTCCAGAGAAGGATGTAGCCGTTTGCCAAACCAAAGATCAAAAGCCAGGTAGTTCGTTTGAAATGAAGCCAACCGCGAGAATGACTGTCTTTGCCTAAAAAGAGCAACACGCCGGCGCCGAATAAGATAGAGAACAGGGCGCGCATCGCGCCTTCAGCAAAAAGTTCCACACCTGCCCAGGTCACTAGGTCTGCTGTGCTGGTTACGATGAGGCCCGGCGTGGTGTAGGCAGCCGCGATGAATCCGAATCCCATAATGTTTAATAAAAGGATGCCGAGTAAAGAAAAGCCTCGCAAAACGTCTAGGCTCTCGATGCGGTCTGATTCATTCACGGGTTGCATAGCGATAAAGTTTCTGCGTTGTAGTCGAGGGGCCAGTTTACTGAGAGGTAATCGAGACACAAGTTGCTTTTCCGCATGCGACCTTACACTGAGGAATACGGCATGAGCACGTTCATAACGCGCTGAGGTGTTTTTTATGGCACCTATTTTTTGAAGCTCATTGATAGATTTACCGAAATGGGTAACCGGTGTAACCTTCAACTTTGATGATTTAGATCCCATGTCGTGAAATACGTTGTCATAACCATCATTTCTTTGTGCTCGCTAAGTAGTTGCTCGAGCGCACCTGATTCGGGCGATAGCTGGATTAATCAAACCGGCATGGTGGCCTGTCAATATGCTGCCGCTACGATCTCAACGCCAGTTACAAATAGACAGGATGTCACATATGGCGAGGGCTCAGTAAACGCTCGTGTCCAGGCGCGCAATGGCGCCGAGGAATGCGCCAGGAAATTAGAACGATGAGCGGCTACTTTCGTTATCGGCGCAAGCGTTAGTTCTCCAACGGACTCGAAGCAGGTGTCTGCAGCTCTTTCCCTACTGATCAAGAATCTTTGGTTTTGAGCCTCTGCAAGGTCTACGGTTTTCCCCGCTAACAACGAGCACGATAAGCAGATGTATTCGCTCCCAACTAGGGAAAGGGCGATCAAAAAAGCTCCGTCTACGCGATCTGGGCTACGTCTATCGAGAAAGTTTGAAGACGGCGATCTTACCCATCGCCTCCCCGACGGCTGGAAGACCCGCAATTATGCCTGGATAGTCTGGTTCATATTTGTCGACATACGCTTTCATCATGGGTTCCCAGCCCGTCTGAACGAGGGAGGCTGTAAGAGAATAGGTGTTTTCGCCAAGACGCATTTTCACCGGAGCTGTTTGCCCAATCATATTCACCCAAGTGCTTTCAGAACGTCCGACGATATAAAGCTCCGCTTCAAAGTCGATGACCCAGATGATAACGGCCCGCGGAGGTGTGCCAGGGACTTGTAACTCAATCTCGTCGACCCCTGATGTATCTGGCCAAGTTGCAGGCACTTCCGTTGCCGTACCGCCGATGAAGAATCCTGGTACCGGCCCGATAGGCGCGAGGATGATCAATAGCGTCAAAAGACATCCCAATATCACGCCTATAGTTTTGGCTATCTTCATGTGACTGTCTCCGGTAATCCTTCGAGGTAGAAATTTAGGTCGATGGACGAAGCGCTCCCCAACATTTAGAAAAGGTATCACAAAACGCCTTATCCTATTCGTCAGCTTTGATAGCATCCTGAGTCATGCGCTGTCTTTTTAGCGTTGTGTCGAGGTGTTCAAGGTCTAGCGCCCTTGAGCACGTTTAAATCTTCGGTATTCGATTTGATTACAACCGATCGACTACAGCCCCAGCGCCTGCCACCGTTTTCGGTCCTTGCGATCCAGATCAACGATGATCTTTGGTACCTGATCGAGAATCATGGTGTTGCGTGCGTCTCTGCGGTAGCTTGGCCACACTGGTAGTCCGGCCCCATTCGGGTTTCCGGTCCTGGCGAACTGCATGAGGGTGTTTGACCAGTTTTCTGAGAGCTCGCGAACAGCTGAGTCGTTCGAGTCATAATAGCCAGCGTCTTGCTCCGCAAAGAGGTTAAACGTGAAAGGAATCTCAAGGGCATGGCTCGCGCCTAATTCAATGCCAATTGGATCGTTCTGTGCTGCCATATCAAATCGATAGAGCCATGAACCTTGGCCTGTATTGCTTGCATGTTCGGCAACTCTGACGGCATTGAATCGAAACAGGTCATACCAAATACGCTCATACTGCTCGCGACTGGAGTCAGCAGGAAAATTTGTCTTCAAAGAATCGATATAGGCAGAAGTATTTTTCGCGTTGGTGAAAAGTTCGGCAATGAATGGTCCCGCTAGGCCATAGGCGAATCTAGGGGTTAAGAAACTGAACAGTGAGCCCTCATTTTTGTTACTGCCAACGATGATAGGTATGTCCGACTCTCTGATCGCCTGATAACTGGACTTTGTGACGACGGCGCCATCGATAATGCCGCCCAATTGTCCTGGTAGATTATTGTTTTGAAGCGCTGTTATCTCTGCTGCATTCATGGCACGTAGTTTCTGGAGCAAATCATCTGAGGGGACTTCGAGTATCTCTGACAGGAACCCTCGAAAGTCATCTGGTGGTGCAATGACAGGCGCGCCGCTATGGATAATGGCTTTGTGGAAGAGTCCAGCGGTGCGAGGCGCAGCCAGTAGCGAGGCGACCGAAGTGGCGCCAGCAGACTCGCCAAAGATCGTGACATTATTGGGGTCGCCCCCATAATTTTGGATGTTGTGATGTACCCATTCGAGCGCGAGGATTTGATCCCGAATCCCGTTTGACGCTGAACCAGTGTAAGCCTCGCTGAAACTCGAGAGATCCAAGAAGCCCAGTATACCCAGGCGGTAGTTGATGCTCACCAGCACCACATCACCTTGTTTGGCAAGCTGTGTACCGATATACCCATTGCCAGAGCCTGCGGTGAATGAGCCGCCATGTATCCAGAACAGAACCGGACGATTTTTAGTCTGCGTTGAAGGCGTATAGATGTTTAGGAAGAGACAATCTTCGGACATCGCAAATGAATTGGGCTCAATAACAATTGGTGCAAGATCAATTTGCATGCAGCGATTTGGGAAGCTCGTCGCCAATAAAGGTTCCTGCCAAGGTTCAACGGGAACGGGTGGCATAAATCTCAGTTCATCGGTGGGTGCTTTGGCAAAAGGTACTCCAAGAAATGCCAGCCCTTTGCTGTGCTTGAGCCCAATAACGCTGCCGAGTCGTGTAGAGAGCGGCGCCGTTTGTTCCCATGACGAAATGTCTGTATCGCTCGACATGGGCGGCGCGAAATGTGAGAAGAGATAGGGACCGAGCAGCAACCATGCGCCCAGGAACCCAGTAAGCGCGAGGGTAAGGAGTAAGACCAACACTTTCATAAAAATCCAACTGAAATAGCCGACGTGAGAAGAATAGGATGGTGCCTACTAAAAGCTTAGCAAGAGCGTTGGCAGATCGGCGGGGGAGCAAGCACCAAAACAATCGTTCATAGGGCCGCCGCGCTCCCTCCTGAGTTCCTTTTATTAGTTGTTGTTACGGTATGTTTTAAATGCTTTTTAAAACTCACTCTGCTTTAACTCTAGTCGGAGGGCTGATCTCAATGATCTGGCCAAGCTCGATGCCTGCTGAGCCGGCAGCATCGTTACTGGAATATATAACCAACGATCGTCAACACAACAGTATAGGGCAGTGCCATATACACCATTCGCCCATAGCCTAATCGAATGATTGGAGCCAGCGCCGAAGTCAGCAGAAATAAAAATGCAGCTTGGCCATTGGGTGTTGCCACTGATGGGAGGTTTGTGCCGGTGTTAATGCTGACTGCTAAGGTTTCTAAATGGGCGCGGGTAATGTCACCGGCGTCAAAGGCATTTTTGACTTCATTAATATAGACCGTTGCCACAAATACATTGTCAGAGATCGCAGACAAGATGCCATTTGCAAGAAAAAAAGCTCTTGGTTGCATATCAATCGGCAGTGTCAGCACCCAATTGATGACCGGCGTAAACAAGTGCAGATCGTGGATCATCCCAACCACCACGAAAAAGATGCAAAGCAGAGATACGAACGGTAAGGATTCCTCGAAAGCATGACCAATCCGGTGTTCTTCGTTAATGCCAGTCAATCCGGTTACGACCACTAGGAGACAGAGACCTATGAGACCAACTTCCATCAGATGAAGTCCAAGTCCGATGATGAGTAGGACCCCACAAATGCCTTGCACCCAGAGTCCATAAACTTCTCTTGGCGTGCGCTTCGCATCCTCCTCGGCAACATAGGCGTTGAGTATGTCTCGCACCACGGGGTCTAACTTTTTACCGTAACCAAACTTGCCAGATAGCTCCAACAGCACGCAGGTCAAAAGGCCAGCGATCACCGCGGGTATTGTTACATGCGCCATGACTTCGACAAATTGTAAGAACTCCCAGTCCATTTTTTCAGCGATTAAAAGGTTTTGCGGCTCTCCGACCATGGTAGTGACGCCCCCAAGCGCGGTGCCCACGGCGCCGTGCATCACCAAACTGCGAATAAAGCTCCTAAAGTCCTCAAGCGTCTCTTCTCCCATCTCTTGCGCATCGGGAATAATATCCTGGTTGTAATCGGCGGCCTGTGCGGAATGGATCTTCTCGTAAACGCCATAGAGCGCCACGAAGACAGCGATGAGTACGGCCGTAACCGTGAGCGCGTCTAAAAATGCTGATAAAAAGGCCGCCATAAACGAAAACAAGATGGAGAGCGCTACTTTGTTATGCACACCAACGATGATTCTCGCAAAGACAAAGCTCAACAGCGGTTTCATAAAGTAAATAAAACTCACCATAAAAATCAGTAGCGCTAAAACGGGGAGATTTTGTTGTATCTCGTGCCAAACCGTTTCTGGGGTGGTCAGGCCAAGAGCAAGGATTGCGATCGCGATCAGCCCACCACTTTGCAGCGGGTAACATTTAAGCGCCATTGCGAGGGTGAGAATAAACATTGCGATGAACATCCAGCCAAGAATGGTGGTGCCTGCGATCAGTTTTAGCGGCCAACAAACCACCAAAAACAAGAGAATGATGTTTTTAAACCAGAGTGGGCTGTTGCCCAGAAATTCTTTGTAAGCCAACGCAAGCATGATCTACCTCGGTACTGATTCCGGAGCTTTAATCAAATCTCCAGTGTATTGGTTAAACCGAATCTTTAAGCCGTGATTAAAAGCGCAATTCAGAGTCTTCGATTCTAAGCGAGATCTTCCGACTTTGGGGAAATTTTTTGAGGAATCGCT
>CALIKQ010000014.1 GCA_938017975.1 uncultured Pseudomonadales bacterium
TGGAGCCTCAGAGGCTTGATACACCATCCAGTATCCTGAGTTTTCCTTAATAAAAAACCTACGAAACTACTGTTTACGGTTGTTACGCCGTTAGTAGTAGTTCCTTTTTTAGAATTGGCCTTTTTTTGTGTCCAGGCTGTAACTACAACTCCTTCCGGAGGACAAACCGCCCCCGTGTCCTCATAAATGCTCCGGTATACTTTGGGTATACTTCAGGGGCAAAACGCGCTATTAAGCCTTTAAAAACATAGGGTTTATATGGAGTTAGGGCGTCTCCTCGGCACCATTTTTGATTCCATCGCATCGACTGATGCTTTGCTGAAGCCTTCCTCGACTACATTGTACCGGGTATCGTCTTCGAGTACCGCTCATTTGTGAGCCCTTCAATCTCTTCCGTCTCGGCACTTTAACGGTATCAGGCTTCGAGCGCCTCGATTTCTGACGGACTAACACCTGCTTTTTCTGCGGCCATACAAATTGCGCCCCAGGATTGAGCATCAATCGGTATTCCCTCATTCAGTCGCTGCGCCCGACTTGCTCGCTCTGGGTCTCCAGGCAACTGCACTCGATCGAATCCCTCAGCCGGAGCGGCACTTCGCGCGTAGGCTTGCATGCCCGCAACTTCTCGCGCAAAGCCTGCGGCACCGCCAAATACATCAGGATCAACAATGATCATCAACATGTGATTCACTGTCAGCTCTTGCTGTTTGTCTAAATCTTGCATTGTCCATTCCCCCGCCAATGCCCCACCGAGCAGCTCACACATGAGTGCCAATCCAGATCCTTTGTGTCCTCCGAAAGGCCCCAAAGATCCTCCTTCTGCAATGGCGTTTGCATCCTGGGTTGGCCGACCTGATGCATCAAATAAAGCACCTTCTGGAACCGGTTCTCCTTTCATATTTGCCACACGCACTTTGCCCAGGGCAATAGCGCTTGTCGCCATGTCTAGAATCAACGGCGCCTCATCAGTTGGGACACCACAGCAAAATGGATTCGTTTGCAGCCGTTTTTCTCGGCTGCCCCAAAGCGATACAAAAGGTGGATGTCCAACGACGTTAACAAAATGGATTGACACCATCCCCGCTGCAACGCAGTGCTCGGCATAAGTCCCAATGCGGCCCAGATGGTAATTATTGCGAGCGCCCACGCAGGCCAACCCGAACTGTTTTGCTTTTTCGATGCCAAGATCAGTAGCCTGACGGCCAACGACCTGACCCAATCCAAATCCACCGTCCGTCAACAGCACAGCGCCATGGTCCTTCACGACCTCGACATTGCGATTGACTTGAAGACCGCCTTTCAAAGCGCTTCCAACATAATTGGGAATCATCCCGACACCGTGGGAATCATGTCCCTTCAAGTTGGCCTCAACAAGATGAGTCGCGGTTTCGAGGGCTTTTTCTGACTCTGCACCAAGGCGCTCAAAAATTGTCTGAGCAAATGATTTTAGCTTGAGATGATCAATGATCACTGGGCATTCCTTTTAAAAATAAATGTCGCTGATGGCGCCATCTCTCCATTCTGGCTCTCAATCATGTCCGGAAAAACTCCACCCCTCGCAGCGACATTTAGGCGGAAAAACGGCAACACCGTCAAGCTTTGCTCTGCGTAACAGCTTGAAAAAGCCGCCGTAAAAGATGCAGGTGCCTCTACTTAATCACCCTGGCCCCAAATACCACGCTATCCCAATCCAGATCGTTTGCTGTTGGGTCCGCGCAAAAGCCGCTTCAAGCGCTAGGGTCAGTTGAGCGATGATCTAAGAATTGTTTCTGCCCGGTCGGGACCGGTCGAGACAATATCGACAGGCACACCACAGATCTCCTCAATACGTGCAAGATAGGATTGGGCCGTTGCGGGCAACGCGTCAAACGACTTGAGGCCTGCTGTTGGCGCGTTCCAGCCGGGCAGGAATTCATAGACAGGTACAAGCTTGCCCTGATCGTCTATCTCATAATCAACGCAAAGACCGATTTCCTCAAGACCATCGAGAACGTCCAGCTTCGTCATGCAAAGCGCTGACAAACTATTCATTTCGACCACCCTGCGAAGCGCCGCCAAATCAAGCCAACCGCAACGCCTTGGCCGCCCTGTCGTCGCGCCGAATTCATGGCCCACTTTTGCGAGGTGGCGACCTGTTTCATCGTGGAGCTCTGTTGGAAATGGCCCCTCTCCAACCCGGGTGGTATAGGCTTTCGTGATCCCTAAAATGTAATCGAGATACAGAGGCCCAACTCCACAGCCTGCGCTGATCGCGCCCGCCGTTGTGTTTGATGACGTCACGAACGGGTAGGTCCCGTGGTCAATATCGAGCAGCGCTCCCTGGGCCCCTTCGAACAAAACCGCAGCGCCAGAGCGCCGATACTCTGCCAGAGTCGTCAGCACATCACCCATCATTGGCTTGAGCTCTTCTACGTAATCTAGGCTCGCTGCCAGGCACTCGGCCAGACTGACGGGCTCAGCCTCGTAATACTGCTCGAGCATGAAATTATGATACTCGAGCAACGCTTCGAGCTTATACATTAACTGATCCCGGTCCAATAAATCCCGGAGCCTCAAGCCTCTGCGTCCAACTTTGTCTTCATAAGCAGGACCAATCCCTCGACCAGTTGTTCCTATTTTTTGATTACCGCGACGCAGCTCCACACACCGGTCGAGGGCCACGTGATAAGGCATGATTAAGGGGCAATCAAGACTGAGCAACATCCGATCTCGCACACTGACACCGGTTTCTTCTAGCTCAACAATTTCTTTCATCAAGTCTGGAATCGACAGGACAACCCCGTTGCCTATCAGACAACGAACCCCTGGATGTAGGATTCCCGATGGAATCAAATGCAACACCGTCTTTTTTCCCTCGACGACAAGCGTATGTCCTGCATTGTGGCCGCCCTGAAACCGGACCACTGCCGCAACCCGCTCGGTTAGTAGGTCTACAATCTTACCCTTACCTTCATCGCCCCAATGGGTTCCAATAACCACAACATTCTTTTTACCCATCGAACCGCTTACCTCGCTTAAAAGGTTTTAAGACCCTTGTTCTATCGATTGAAGTTTCCACTCACCTTGCACCCAAGCCAAACGAAAATCTCCTGGTTTCTGCTCGGCCGAACCCTCGATGACGATATACCCCTCCGCTCGCAAAGCAGCAATGGCTGACCACTTTTGATCGGCATCCCTTGAGCTACCTCCATCACAGTGAACCACCTTCGCCGCCGGCATTTCAGCAAGATGATCGCTGACGGAAAGTAGCTCTATATCAAAGCCTGTCGCTGCTCTGGCGCGACCAAACACTGCGCCGATATTATCGTAGCGCCCACCTTTAGCCACTGTTTGACCAGATTCGGGCAAGAAAACAGAAAAAACGATGCCCGTGTGGTATTCAAATCCGCGCAGCTCCGAAAGATCAAAGCTCAATCTGACATTGGGGAATCTTTGCGCAATGGCCTCACTCAATGCAGCGAGATTATCGATCGCTAGTGCAATTTGTGGCCATTCTCCGACCAACGCACCTGCCTTGTCCAAAATCGCGACATCCCCAGAAAAACGGGGAAGCTCGCAAATCATCCGAGCAAGCTGCTCGGGCAATTGCTGCTCGCGAACCATCTCAGACAAAGCATCATGTGATTTCCTCTGCACCAAAGAAAATATCTGAGCCTGCTGCGTCGGATCGAGTTGGGCTTGATCCAAAAGGCAGCGAAAAATACTGACATCGCCTAGCTCCAATTGAACGTGCTCCAACCCCAAGGCATTCAATGCCTCCATCAGAAGACTGATCATTTCGATATCACCGAGGAGCTCTGTTTCACCAAAGAGCTCGGCGCCGACTTTTAGGGGGGTTCTAGAGGCCAACATATGATCGGGCCGACTTTGCAAGACGAAATCTGCGTAACACAATCTTGTCACGGCGGTATGGCCTAAGCTGTGCGCGTCGATCCGAGCCGTTTGCGGCGTTAGATCCGCAGGCAACCCCATCATCCGGCCCGTCAATTGATCGATCACTTTAAAGGTTTTGAGATCTAAGTCTTGCCCTGTTCCGGTCAGTAGGGATTCTAAAAACTCGAGCTTTGGGGGTATGACGTACTGATATCCCCAGCGCTTAAAAAGATCTAGGCAGATGCGACGGGCTTGTTCTAACTTCGCGGCAGTTTCCGGAAGAATGTCTTCAACGCCATCAGGCAGCAGCCAGTGCTCAATCGTCATAAGGGCGGACCATCCTAGCCGTTCAACCAGTAAAGAAGCCCTGTACCTAACAACATCATTGCCAGCCCATAACCTCTCAGCGCGTTATCTTCCATATCCTGAACGGCGGAGACAAGTCGTTTCCAACGATTGGGCGCTGCAAACGGGATCAGTCCCTCGAGGACCAAAACCAAGCAGAGCGCGACCCACAAGTCATCAAGGTTCATAAGTCCTTATCTCAACCACCCGGTCTCTCATTTTTTTAAGGACTGGCTATCATTGAGATATTTGAAAAAATCGCTATTAGGGTCCAGCAACAAAATATCGCTCTTCTCAGCAAACGTTCGTTTGTAAGCAGCCATGCTTCGGTAGAACTTATAAAATTCCTTATCTTGGTTAAACGCGCGCGCATAGGAAGCCGCCGCTTGGGCATCACCATTACCCCTAACTATTTCGGCATCACCATAGGCTTCCGCGAGGATCACCTCTCGCTGCTTGTCGGCATCGGCGCGAATTCCAACGGCCAACTCTTGCCCCTTCGCACGGTGCTCCTTGGCCTCGATATCTCGTTCAGTGTTCATGCGCATGTAGACGGACTGGCTTACTTCTTGTGGCAAATCGATCCGTTTTACGCGCACATCAACGACTTCCACACCGAGTTCAGCGTCTGCAACCTCGTTGAGCGCAACCACCAACGCTTCCATCAATTCATCGCGCTGACCAGAGACCACTTCATGCAGGGTCCGCTTACTGATTTCGTTCCGGAGACCGTTGTTAATGCGCTGCTTGAGTAGCTCTTCGGCCCGCCTCTGATCACCTGAGGTCGCGGTATAGTAGGTTTCTACTTTTTTAACTCTGAACTTGGCGAAGGAGTCGACGATCAACGCCTTTTTTTCAAGCGTTAAAAACCGTTCTGCGGGCGCATCAACAGTCAGTACTCTGCCATCGAATTTCCGCACCTCCTCCATAAAAGGTAGCTTTAAATGTATGCCGGTTGAGATATCAGGGTTTACCACCTTGCCCAGTCTAAGCAAGACCCCGCGCTCCATTTCATTAACAATGTAAATCGAGCTTGATCCAATCAGAACCAACCCCGCCAGAAGAATCATGATTACCGCTAATCGATTCGACATGTCTGTCTCCTATAATCTACTGACGATCGCGACGGCTGCGAGCAGACGTCGTATCTTGTGGTCTTTGTGAGACCGAGTCAGACCCAGCCATGCCATTGCCGCGGACGGTTTGGCTGCCTTGCTGCATCATTCGGTCGAGCGGGATATACATCATGTTGTTGCCGCCCTCGACGTCAATCATCACTTTCGATGAGTTGGACATCACCGCCTCCATCGTATCGAGGTACATCCGCTCACGAGTCACTTCTGGAGCCGCCTTATATTCCACGTAGAGCTGGTTGAACCGCTCGGCTTCACCTCTCGCTTGCGCGACAACTCTCTGCCGATAACCCTCAGCTTCTTCTAAGTACCGCTGCGCCTCACCCCGAGCCTCAGGAATGACTTGATTGGCATACGCATCCGCTTCATTGCGCACCCTGACTTCGTCTTCCCGCGCTCTGATCACCTCATCGAAGGCTTCACGAACCGCATCTGGCGGCGCTGTCTCATCAACGTTAACTTGGGTTACGAAAATACCCGTCCCATAGGCGAGCATGTAATTCTGGATGCGCGATTTAATCTCATCCCCCATCAACGCACGACCCTCGGTCAGTACTTCATCCATCTCTGTGCTGCCTGCAACATGCCGGACCGCAGCCTCTGTGGATTGATGCAAACTTTTCTCTGGATCTTTTACTTCCAATGCGTATTTTTTGACATCGTCAATAACGTACTGAACCGTCAGCTTCACTTTGACGATATTCTCGTCCTCAGTGAGCATCTCCGAATCATGAGGGTGTGATCTGACTCTAGAAACATTGTGAATAATCACCTTATCAACAATCGGCGGGTACCAGCTCAAACCGGGCATCACGATGGCTTCTTGCACTTCTCCAAATCTGAGCACAACGCCTCTTTCCTGCTCGTCAAGGGTATAAATCCCCATCAGGCCATAACCGATGAGTCCGCCTAAGATAATTAATATGAGTAGCGATGAGGTCAGACCGCCCCCGCCTGATGGCGCGTTGGTTCTTCCACCGCCGAACATCCCGCCCAAATTGTCTCTGAGTTTCTTAAATGCCTCATCCAAATCGGGAGGCCCCTGATCCTGACGATTGCCCCAGGGATCCTTATCTCCACCGTTGCCGGGTTCATTCCAGGCCATGTCTTTCTCCAAATCCGCTGTTGAGTGTTATCTTCCCACTAATCGCGTCAAGATGCATTGTCTAAGCGCTCGTTATTGCCGCATTTAGTCGAGCAAGATTCTTTTTTTCTATACGTAAATGCATTTCAATTGTTCCACCGTCCTGCATCACCTCATTAATAACCGATGCCATTTCAAAACACTTTGCTCGAATGCGGCCTTGCTCAGGGCTTAACTCGATCACTGTGTTCACAACATCATTGGCAATCAACTCATCGATGCAGCTGATCAACGCGGGCAGACCCGTGCCGTTAATCGCCGAGACTTGTACCGATACGGGAACCCCCATCGAATTTCGGCGAATTTCTGGCCCGGGGTCGTCCACGAGGTCGGATTTATTCAGTACCAACAACTGAGGCACCCGACTGGCGCCAATCTCAGACAAAACAGCATTCACCTCTAACTCTCGCTCCTGCTTTTCAGCAGCAGCAGCATCAACGACATGAAGTATCAATGTCGATTCAGCGACCTCCTCTAAGGTGGCTTTAAAGGCTTCGATCAACCCATGCGGCAGCGCTCTGATAAAGCCAACCGTATCTGAGAGCACCGCTTTACCGGCTAGCGGAAGTGCGATCTGTCGCAAGGTCGGGTCGAGGGTTGCAAACAATTGATCCGCTGCATGGACATTGGCCTCAGTCAGACGATTGAAAAGCGTCGATTTGCCCGCGTTGGTGTAGCCTGCCAAAGCGACTGTCGCAGTCTCTGATTTACTTCGCGCTCGTCTACTTTGATGACGCTGACGCTGAACCTTGGCCAGCTTTTCTTTGAGTTTTTTATTCCGCGCACCTAAAAGTCGCTGATCAGCTTCAAGTTGGGTTTCGCCGGCCCCGCCAAGCCCAGCGCCTGCACCGCCGCGCTGACGATCGAGGTGAGTCCAGCCTCTGACAAGCCGAGAAGCGCTGTGCTCTAGTTGAGCAAGTTCCACCTGCAACTGCCCTTCAAAGGTACGCGCCCGCTGGGCAAAAATTTCCAAGATCAGCGCGGTCCTACCCATGACTCGCTTACCAATTGCAGCCTCAAGGTTTCGTTCTTGAGTCGCCGTCAAATCCTCGCTAAAAATAATGAGTTCTGCGCCAGCTGTCTCAGCTGAGATTTTAATTTCCTCCACTTTGCCTGAGCCAACCAGAGTTTTGGGATGCGGCTCCTTACGCCCACTGGTGACGAACCCAACGACCTTCAAGCCAGCAGATAGCGTTAACTCCTCAATTTCCTCTGGTGTTGCGAGCTCAGAGCCTTTGTTCTGAATGAAAACAAGGAGCGCCTCGGAGCCAATGGCAGGTCGGTCAAAAAACACGCTATCGGCCTGATGCCTTAATGCGAAGCTTCCAGAGACTCACTGGCATCGCCATCGACATCAAAAGTAAAAGGACGAGACGGCACAACGGTTGAAATAGCAGATTTATAAATCATTTGATTTACCGTATTGCGCAACAAAATGACAAACTGATCGAAGGATTCAATCTGACCCTGCAATTTGATACCACTGACAAGAAAAATAGACACCGGAATCCGTTCTTTCCTCAATGCATTTAAAAATGGGTCTTGTAATGACTGACCTTTTGCCATGGTATTTCCTTATTGATCATTGGCAGCTGTTTACAAGCGCTGCTGTTGCTAAAGTATCCGACCACTGTCGATGACACTTTTTGTGAGCCCCTCCCTGGGCGGACTGTTCTTTGAACCTCGTTTTCTGAACCGTCCTCAACTACCCACGTCTTAATATGTTGCCGACTTTGTCTATTTTCAAGAGCTGGTCAAGCGCTGGTTCCGATATTTGTTGCAACTCTGGCCAAGACCGGAGCCAAGTCAATTGTCGCTTGGCCAGCTGGCGAGTTGCAACCACAGCTTTCTCAAACAACCCCTCAGCACTGAGCTGGCCACCCAAATACTGCCAGACTTGACGATACCCGACCGCCTTCATTGATGGTAAATCCTCATGCAGGTCATAGTCACGCTTTAAACCCTCAACTTCTAAAACGAGGCCCTGATCCAACATTTGACGAAACCGCAACGCAATGCCCTCGTGCAAGGCTGACCTTGACGACGGGATTATGGCAACTTCAGTCATTGCTGTTGTTGTCCCTTGCTGCCCTTCTTGAATTAATTCTGACATCGAACGGCCGGTGAGCCGATAGATCTCAAGCGCCCTTTGTAATCGCTGCGTATCGCTGGGCTTTATCCGTTTACCGGCTTCTGGATCGACCTTCAACAGCTCCTGATGAAGCGTATTCCAACCTAGCTGGTCTGCCTCCGCTAAAACCTGCGCCCGAACAGCTTCATCGGCTCTGGGTAATCGGGCCAAACCCTCTCGCAATGCTTTGAGATAAAGCATTGTTCCACCCACGAGCACCGGTAACCGACCGCGTCCACGAATCTCAGCCATCGCGATCTCAGCGTCCTGGCAAAAATCAAACGCCGTATAAGGTTGGTCGGGAGACCTGACATCAATGATGTGATGAGGCACTTGGTTCTGTTGCTGCGTGCTTGGTTTCGCAGTGCCTAGATCCATCCCTTGATAGACTTGCGCTGAATCGACACTGATAATTTCGATGTCGAACCGTTGCGCCAACTCGAACGCGAGCGCGGACTTGCCGCAAGCCGTAGGGCCTGTAATCACCAGAGCCGTCTTCAACGCTATTGGCCCCTCATAAAAAGCCCATCGAGTTCGGCCAAGCTGAGCTGAAACCACGTTGGTCGGCCGTGATTACATTGCCCGCTTCTTTCAGTCTCTTCCATATCTCGAAGCAACGCATTCATCTCGGGTATCGACAGCTTTCGATTTGCTCGGACAGAGCCGTGGCACGCCATCGTCGAGAGTAATTCGTCTCTCTGCTCCGTCATGCGCTGGCTGCTTCCGTACTGCAGAAAGTCGGACAACACATCTCGCACTAAACCCTCTGGATTCCCTCGACCCAACATCGCAGGCACTCCGCGAATCACAACACTTTCCTCAGAAGCGACCTCAAGCTGTAATCCAAGTTGGATGAGTTCTGGCCCAAGATTTGTCACCAAATCAACTTCTTGCGCGCTGAGCGCCAAGCTGACCGGCACCAGAAGCGGCTGGACTTTTAGCTCGTCGTGATCCATCGCATTTTTGAGCCGCTCGTAGGTAATCCGCTCATGCGCCGCATGCATATCGACGGCAACCAGACCCTGCGCATTCTGCGCAAGAATATAGACGCCATGTAGTTGACCTAGGGCATAACCTAAAGGCGGTATCTCGTCTGCTTCAAGCGATGTAAAATCAACACTGGCAGAGGAGTTTGTCCAATTACCCGGGTTACCGTTGGATGAGGCAGACAACTTAAAATACCCCGACCCCATCGAACTGCTCCTTGGAAAAGCCATATTCCTTTGCGTGAAGCCCTGGTCAAGTCGAGCACCTTCGTGCAAATCGATGAATGGCCCAGCGTCGTCAGCAGCTGGGGCCGTGTGACCTTCAGGCCTGACCGAGGCTAAAACTCGATGAACCGTTCGATAAATTAAATCGTGGATAGACCGACTGTCCCTAAAACGAACTTCGTGCTTCGTTGGATGAACATTGACATCCACTTGTGTGGGATCGAGGTCTAAAAAAATTGCGTACACAGGATGACGGCCATGATAGAGAACGTCTTGATAACCTTGCCGTACAGCATGACTGCAGACCTTGTCACGAATACTTCGTCCGTTAACAAAAAAGTACTGTTGATCCGCTTGACTACGGGAAAACGTCGGCAGCGAGATCCAACCTTTGAACGTCACTTCTCCAAGTTTTTCCTCGAAATAAAGCGCCTGATCAACAAAACTCTGGCCAAACACCGTCTTAATTCTGAGTTGCTGATCGGCTTGGTCTGCCGCCGCTTGGACTTGGCGATAAGGTTTTCCGTTGTGGGTGACCATCAGGGTAATACTGGGATGGCTCAAAGTCATTTTTCGGATGATCTCATCAATACGAGAGAGTTCTGTTTTTTCAGTCCGTAAAAATTTACGTCGCGCCGGTGTATTAAAAAATAAATCCTTAACTTCAACGGTGGTCCCTCGGGCATGTGGCGCAGGAGCCACTTCTGAGCGCATTGCCTCACCCACAACCTGAACTTTAAAGCCGGCCTTCCCGTCCGTCGCATTAGACGTCAGGGTCAACTTGGAAACTGACGCAATTGAGGCTAGCGCCTCACCTCTAAACCCCAAAGAACAGATCCCTTCAAGATCCTGTTGACTGGCAATTTTTGAAGTTGCGTGCCGAGACAAGGCTAAGGCTAAATCCTCCTCGTTAATGCCCGAGCCATTATCGCGTAATCGAATGCGCTTGGTACCACCTGCCTCAAGCGCTAAATCAACCCGGGTGGCGCCTGCATCGACCGCATTTTCCATCAGTTCCTTCACCACAGAAGCGGGTCTTTCGACGACTTCCCCTGCAGCGATCTGGTTGGCCAACCGACTCGATAGCAATTGAATGCGCATCAGCTTCGTCCTGGTATCTTGAGCACTTGTCCGACCCGCAACCGATCGGTTTTCAACGCATTCGCTGTCTTGATCGCTCGCTGGGAAACTCTGTAGCGCTGAGCAATCTCAGACAGCGTGTCTCCGCGCTTGATACGATAGTCCGTCATGGTTTGCTCCGATTCAATCCGCTGAGCAAAAAAAGTTGCTTCCGGCGGATGTTCCTTGAAATAAGCATACACCCCCTCGAAAATCGCATTGGCCATTTTACCTTGATGCTTTTTCGTCCGGAGCTTCTTCTCTTCGCCAGGATTAGAAATAAACCCTGTTTCCACCAAGATTGATGGAATATCCGGCGATTTTAAGACGATGAAGGATGCCTGCTCTACAGAACGCTTGTGCATTTTATTGATTCGAGCAATCGATTTGACAACCTCGCTACCCATTTCAAGACTCGAGCTCAAACTTGCCGTCATAGAGAGGTCTAGCAATACACCCGCCAGCACGTCATCTTTATCATCAAGGCTCACGCTGCCTACACCACCGATCAGATCTGCGCGATTTTCTTTCTCGGCAAGCCATTTCGCAGTCTCACTGGTCGCGCCTCGCTGAGAAATCGCAAAAACGGATGCACCACTCGCAGACGGGGTTTTCCAAGCATCAGCATGGATCGATATGAACACGTCGGCCTGGCTTTTTCGGGCCAATGCCGTTCTCTGACGATGCGCCAAATAATAATCACCGGTTCGTGTCAGAACTGCTTTAAAGCCCGGCTCACGATTGATGGTCGCGGCGAGCGCCTGCGCGATTGCAAAGACCACATGTTTTTCATACGTTTTCGAGGGGCCAATTGCACCCGGATCATCGCCTCCGTGACCTGGATCGATGACTATTATGATGTCCCGCAGAGGTTGGCTAGGTTCAATCATCGCGGGCTTAACGTCTGCCACCTGTTTTGGAAACAGATCAATCACTAGGCGGTCACCGTACTGGGCAACCGGCTTGAGTAAAAAGCTTCGTGGTTTGACAGGCTCAGCCAAGTCGAGCACCACTCTTAGGTCATCGAGTTTCGCAGATGAAAACCGAATTTTTTTGATAGCCGTCTCTTTAAGGCTTGCTTGGCTTCGCTTTTGTTGTCGCGCGTCCTTGCTCAACGATGATTGAGGCAGATCAATCACCAACCGCAGAGGGTTTTCAAGAATAAAAAGTGTGTGTTCTAAAGGGCCATTAACGTCTAGCACCAACCGAGTTTTTTCTGGCGAGGCATGCACTCGCAGGCTCTCGACCAGCGCATCCTGAGCCATCACTGGCGGCGCTACCGCCAGCCACACAACCATCAGAGCCGCTTTGCAGAAGAAAACTCGAGTAGCCAGCTGTCTTAGAGCACGCACTGTCATATGCGCAGACCTGCCAGCGCGGCCTGACCCTTAAGCGTTTGAGCCGAAACCGAGAGACGCCGCTCAGTGTCGCCAGTGACCATCATCGTTACCTCCAGGTCGGGCTTCGGCAGTAATCCCGAACCCTTCTGAGACCACTCAACCAAACACATGGCCTGATCATGAAAATACTCATCCACTCCCAAATAGTTTAACTCGTCAGGATGACCGAGTCTGTACAGATCAAAATGGTAGACATGACCCAATGCCAACTCATAGGGCTCGACCAGCGTAAATGTCGGACTCTTTACCGCCCCCGTGTATCCAAGCGCTCGGAGCACACCCCGACAGAGTGTTGTTTTACCGGCACCTAAATCGCCATTTAGAAAAACAATGCCTGAGCCCTTCAATGCATTAAAAAGCTGCGCGCCCACAGCCTCAGTCGCTTCATCGCTTTGGGTCACATAGTCCATCAACGGATTCCTGCCAGAGATTTTCCAATTCCCGCAATTACATCGCTGGCAAGCAAACCGACTTCGCCTTGTTTTAAAGATGCAGCGTCGGCAGCAGCCGCATGATGCGCGACAGAAAGCGTCGCGGCCTCCCACAAGTTGCAACCCTGGGCAAGTAGCGATCCTATGATCCCCGACAGCACGTCACCCATACCCGCCGTCGCCATACCTGGGTTTCCGAAAGGGTTTAGCGCAGTCCGATGCCCATCCCCTACCAGGGTTCCATGTCCCTTTAACACCTTGACACCAGGGTAACGATCTACAAGAGCCTCAAGCACCCTCATACGATCTGCATCAACATGAGCTTGACCAAGAAGCCGCGCCGCCTCTAGTGGGTGGGGCGTCATTACACTGCTTCGGTTCGCCAGCCCAAATCGACTCACTAAATTGAGTGCATCCGCATCAATCACGAGTGGCTTCTCGCAGGCCATCACTTGGTGAAAGAGATTCAATGCCCAGGTATCTTGCCCTAGCCCCGGACCGATCACGATGGCGCTGGCCTGCGCCATCAGCTCTGTGAGATCCATTTCATCATTTGCGGCCCGAACCATGAGCTCGGGGCGCCGCGCTAGAAAGCCAGATACGTGCTCAGCGCGGGTAACCACTGACACCAATCCCGCACCACTGCGTAGCGCCGCTTCAGCTGCCAGCAATGGGGCACCGCCCATCCCCTTGTTTCCACCCACAACCAACACCCGACCAAAAGTTCCTTTGTGCGACCGTTTTGGACGAGGCGATAGGGGCAAGGCGACCAGGGTTGAGACTGCTGCCGCCGCAAAATCTTTCATCAGCGGTTCGGGCACGCCGAGGTCATCGAGCACAACCCGTCCCGAAACTTCGGGCCCATCTTGGCTAAACAGACCTATCTTGTGGGCGATAAAAGTGACGGTGGCGGTTGCACGAACACAGACCGCATCTGCCACTCCGGTATCTGGATCTAAACCTGAGGGTAGATCCACCGAAATGACCGCCGCACCGGAGGTGTTGATGGCCGCGATAACAGACTGATACTCTGGCCGCACAGGACCGGAAACCCCTAGGCCGAGAAGCGCATCAATGATCACAGAGTTTGGGTCAATGACCGAAGCGGCGCCCTCATTACCCTCAACCCGGGACATTTGAGCCGCACTGCCTTGGCAAACCTTCAATGCGCTGGCAGCATCCAAACCAAGTTTGGAAGGGTCCCCAATCAAAAAAACCTGAACAGACCACCCTCGGTCGGCAAGGAATGCTGCGATGAGAAACCCGTCCCCAGCATTATTGCCAGATCCACAGAACACTTGAGCACGCTGGACGTTGGGAATTTCTCTGTCAATAAATGCCAGAACGGACCTTGCTGCTTTTCCCATCAGCTTCAATCCCGATATGTCATACTCGAGCATGTACCGCCGATCGAGCGTTCTGATCGCCTCTGCAGGATAAAGCTTCAACTGCATCATATTTGATCTGGCCTCTCGGAAAGCCTCATTATACTAATTCCCTTGCTGCTTAGTGGGACATCCTATGTCAGTGGAACACCTAAAATCTGAAATTCAAATTTGGGCTCGCGAACTCGGCTTCTCTGATGCCGGGTTCGTTAAACTCGAGCCCTCTGATCACGAAGCACGATTGCGCTCTTGGCTCAGCAAAGGTTACCACGGCAGCATGAATTATATGGGGCGCAACATCGATTTGCGGATCGATCCCAGGGGATTGCTCGAAGGATCGGTCAGTGCGATTACAGTCAGGATGGACTATCTCTCCGCCGAGTCAATTCAGGGGATTGAGCCGCTGCTGAATCAGTCTAATCGCGCCTACATTGCACGCTATGCCTTAGGTCGCGATTATCATAAAACCATCAGGGGACGACTCAAACGCTTAGCGGGCACCATCAATTCGGCAATTGTAGAACGCGACCTGGGCGGATTTTTTGCACGGGCATGCACAGACAGCGCGCCCGTTTTAGAAAAGCGGTTGGCCGAAGCGTCAGGTTTAGGCTGGATCGGAAAAAACACCTTGCTGCTTAATCGAGAGGGCGGGTCTTGGTTTTTCATCGGAGAATTACTCACTAATCTTCCATTCGAATCATCGCCGGCATCGCCGGCAAATCACTGCGGCAGCTGCACGCGCTGTCTGGATATCTGCCCGACAAAAGCCTTCGTCGGCCCTTTCGAGCTCGACGCCAGGAAATGTATTTCCTATCTGACAATAGAGTCAAAGAGAGCAATTCCTGTCGACCTACGGCCAGCAATTGGCAACCGTGTTTTCGGCTGCGATGATTGCCAGATGGTCTGTCCGTGGAATAAGTTTGCAGTGTCCCGCGTCGACTCTGATTTTCAGCCTAGAGCCGAGTTTGCCAAAACAGATTTGATCACTTTGTTTTCTTGGGATGAAGCGACTTTCTTAAAAAAAACCGAAGGCTCGGCCATTCGGCGAACCGGTTACGCTGGCTGGCTTCGTAATTTAGCGGTCGCATTGGGTAACGCAGAATACGACCCAAAAATTGTTCACGTTCTGCGAACGCGGCTGCCCCTGGTCGACACCCTGGTAGCGGAACATATTGTCTGGGCGATTGATCAACAAGAACAGCGCGCTCGGTCAAAGGCTTCAGACGATGCGTTGTTGAAGCCTTAAATCTTAAAGACGTTTGCTCGATAGACCTTTAACTCATCGATCGATTCTCGGATGTCATCCAGTGCGCGGTGCTTACCTTGCTTGATCACCAAATCCATAATTTCAGGTTTCCAACGCATAACCAAAACTTTAATGGCGCTCACATCTAAATTCCGATAATGGAAAAACGCTCCCAGATTCGGCATGTGTCGGTCAATAAAACGACGATCTTGGCCTATGCTGTTGCCACACAGCGGCGAATCCCGAGGGCCAACATAGTCTGCCAAAAATTCCAGGGTCTCCGCTTCTGCCATGGCCTCGGTGGTTGTCGACGCAATGACCCGTGCGGTCAGGCCCGATTCGCCATGGTGTTTGGTGTTCCATTCATCCATCTGCGCCATACGCTCCTCAGTCTGGTGAACGGTCAAACAGGGGCCCTCTGCAATGATATTGAGTTGCGAATCGGTGACAATCGTTGCCATCTCAAGTACCAGATCATGATCTGGGTCTAGACCCGTCATCTCCATATCAATCCAAACCAAATTATCTGGATTCACGGCCATGAGGCTTCTCCCTTTTTATTGGCTTATTTGTCCGCTTATTTGTTAGCTTTACCATCAGAATACGGCTCTAGATCGACTGCTGCCAGGCTTTTATTGACTATCCCGTGTTCTGTGCCGGCAGGGCAATTTAAGGCCAAGTTTTTTGGCGGCCCCACTTCTTTAAATTCTATTTAAACGCGTTCGAGCCTGAAATCCAAACCCAAAGGTTCCAAGCCCAGTGGGTTCATCACGGGGTATCGGTGAAGGCACGTCTTGGAGTTTGCGGCATCGAAGGCCCATCGCTCTTTTAATCCTGCGAAACCTCATTCATGATTCATCGTTGATGCTTCAATCTTGGTAATCCAGACCGATCGTGAAACTATTTATTGCCCTCCAATACTTGTTGCCCAAACACTGGCTGTCGCGCTGGATCGGATTAATCGCCGAATCTAAGGTGTCTTGGCTCAAAAACTGTCTCATCAGAGGTTTTGCGAACTTCTACGACGTCGACTGGACTGATGCTGCTCGCCAATCACCAGAAGCATTCCAATCCTTTAATGACTTTTTTACGAGAGAGCTAAAAGCTGGCGCAAGGCCCCTTTCGGGGCGTTTATGCGCACCCGCTGACGGCGTGGTTTCAGCTTTGGGATCCATCGAGGACCACCAACTGCTACAGGCCAAGGGTCAACACTATTCGGTTGATCAGCTGCTGGGTGAGCCGCTTCCAGACCACTTTAGTCGTGGGGTTTACGCAACAATCTATCTAGCGCCTCGCGATTACCACCGCGTTCATTTTCCCAGTGCTGGCCAACTATGCACCGCGCGCTACATTCCCGGAGACTTGTTCTCCGTCAACCAAACCACAACCGAGGGCGTGCCAAATCTTTTTGCCCGCAACGAGCGATTAGTTTTAAAACTCAAAAGCCCCGCAGCCGACTATTATCTAATTTTGGTAGGCGCCATGATCGTCGCTGGCATTCAACCATTTTGGATGGATGGACCCTACGCGCCTAAGACCTGCCACGAAGATGAGTTTGATGCTCTGAAAGTTGCTCAAGGCGATGAGGCAGGCAGATTTCGTCTGGGCTCAACCGCTATTATTGTTGCTGAACAACCATTTGATTGGCAGATTCAATCCGGGGACGCGATTAGGATGGGCCATCCATTGGTTTGAGTTGATCAGTGATCTGGCCACCCAAAAAGAGCGACGTCGTCGAGAGCGCTCTTTTCAAGCCAGAGCATCACCAATCGATCTATTCCGAGGGCAACCCCGGCGCATTTTGGTAACTCTGCGGAGGCGTCGGCTAGCCGGCCATCAAAGCGAACCGTTTCAAGCCCTCGCGTTCGGCGCGCCTTGTCATGCGCCCGATAGCGCCGCTTCAGCTCCTGTGAATCTCTAAGCTCTTGGTAGCCGTTGGCCAGTTCAATTCCCTCCCAATACAACTCAAAGCGTTTGGCATACCCGCCATCGACGTCGATCTCTGCCAGGGCAGCCTGACAGATTGGAAACTCTACCAAGTAAAAACACCGCGGTAAGGTGGGCGCAATTTCTTTTAAAAACAAATAATCCAAAACATCAGATCGAAACTGCTCGTCATGGGGACCCCGCAAGTGTCCGACATCCGTCTCAGTCCCAGTCTGTTCAATTAACTGCGCCAGGGCTTCATAGGACAGCGTGTTGGGGTCAGCATCAAAACGGGCTTTAAACAATGCCGTATAGGAGCACTGCTTGATTCCCAGACTAGCGCTGTCTCGCCAAGCCTGTGGTGGCTGAGGCAAACTGTTCAGCAAAGCCGTCAATGCGTCCATCAATGCCGTTAAGCTGCTGTCCACCTGGTACCATTCCAGCATGATAAATTCTGGATTATGGAGCTGACCCTGGTCGTTTTTTCTAAAGGCATGCGTGATCTCAAAGACCGAACGGCCATAAGCAGCCACGACCCGCTTAAGGGATGATTCTGGAGAAGTCTGCAAAAAAAGATCAGATGCTTCCGCAAGTCGAAAACTTTGGAGGTGTGGATCGACAGCCGCGCCTTGAGACAGCACAGGTGTTGAGACCTCAAGCACTGACAACCCGTCTAGGTAAGCTCTAATCGCCGTCAGCAATTCGCCCCTTGCCTGGAGCACTGACCAAGGGATCTTTGGCCGCCAGGACAAAACTAAGCGCTTTTACTTCGGCCCTGATATTCGCCCGTGCGGGTATCCACTCGGATCGACTCACCAACATTGATAAACAGCGGTACTTTAACGACAGCGCCGGTACTCAAGGTAGCGGGCTTCGAGCCCCCAGTCGCTGTGTCTCCTTTGAGCCCGGGATCGGTTTCGGTAATTTCAAGGTCAACAAAATTTGGAGCGAGCACTAAAATGGGGACATCATTCCAGAGCGTCACGGTGCAGCGGCTATTGTCTTTCAGCCAATGGATCGCATCACTCACGGCATTTTTATCGGCAGCGACCTGCTCATAACTGTCGTCGGTTTTCATGAAATGCCAGTACTCGCCATCAGAGTACATATATTCCATTTCATGCTCCATCACATCGGCGCCCTCAAGACTCTCCCCGGACTTGAACGTTCGCTCCCAAACCCGCCCTGTCTTTAGATTCTTGAGTCGAACACGATTAAAAGCTTGGCCTTTTCCAGGCTTCACAAACTCATTCTCAACAATGCTGCAAGGATCACCTTCCAGCAAAACTTTTAATCCAGATTTAAACTCATTGGTAGAAAAATTGGCCATTTTGATCCTCTTACACGCGCATTACGCCGAATGCCATGCCCCTATCATACAAAGAAACACTACTTTTTGGTGAACTAAACCCTTGTAACGTCGCCAACCAGTTCTCGATCGCGTATCCCCAGCAAAAATAAAATACTGTCGAGCCCCATGGTTGAAATTGCGTGACTGGACCTTTCCCGCACTAAATCCTTTGCATGATAAGCAATGCCCAGACCAGCCACACCCAACATCTCCAGATCATTCGCTCCATCACCTACGGCAATGGTCTGCGCCATGGAAATACCCTCCCGATCGGCAAGTTCCTGCAGAATTCGCGCTTTTGCCTCGGCATCTACTACCGGCGGCTCAACTCGACCCGTCAGCTTGCCATTTTCAATCTCAAGACGATTCGCGAAAACATAATCAACACCCAATTGAGCTTGAAGGCGAGCCCCAAAATAGTCGAACCCTCCTGAGAGGATCGCCGTTTTATAGCCCAACTGCCTCAACGTCCGGAACAGTTTCTCCGCACCCTCAGCCAAGGGCAGCTTCCCCGCGACTTCGTTTAACGTTGATTCAGGTAACCCTTTAAGAAGAGCAACGCGAGCATTGAGGCTTTCGGTAAAATCTAGGTCGCCAGACATTGCATGTCTTGTAATATCGGCCACCTCTTCGCCCACGCCGGCACATGCGGCGAGCTCGTCGATTACCTCGGTTTGAATTAAGGTCGAATCCATGTCAAAGGCAATGAGCCGTCGGTGCCGCCGAAACAAACCATCTTCTTGAACCGCAACATCTAACTCCATTTCAGCAGCAACGGTCATCATCTGACGCCGAAATGATTCAGTTGCAGCACCGCGCAATGACCACTCAATACACGCTCGACCCGGCCCCTCCTCTGAATTGAGAGAAACCCGCCCAGAAAGCCGCGTTATATGATCAATATTCAAACCTGCCTCAGAGACCGTCAGCGCCAATTTAGACAGCTGCTGCGCGGAGATTCTTCTTCCGAGAATCGTCAAAATCGTGCGATCTTGCCCCTGTCGGTCCACCCAACTTTGATAGTCCAAGTCCGAGACGTCTGCCATCTCAACACTGAGCCCTTCGCTGAGAAAGAACGCGCGCACTGAATCAATCACCCCTTGTCTCGAGGCATCGAAGCGCACTAAAACGCCCAAGGTCAAAAAATCATGAATAATCGCCTGACCCATATCCAACACTTCCATGTCAGCCTCAGACAAAAGGCTTGTCATTTTTGCGGTTAGCCCAGGACGGTCACGGCCTGTTACATTGATTAACTTAATGGTTTGCATGCAGAAGAATTCCCTCTCACTTCCTATTATCCATCAATTTGTGACCTCGAGACAGCGAGGCCCCCAATTGGGATATACTTTGGTCAGATCCATCCTTTTCATAATCGATGCAATACCGCCTAATCTCGCTTTTGCTTATCCCCTTTTTTGCGGCCAGTGCTCTGCTCGCAGCCCTGGCTTTATCCAATCTCAAAAACCAACTCTTAATCGCCGAGGCCAACCTTGCACAAACGCTGATACAAACCAGCACGAACGATGCGGCCACCTACTTCGCGCAAAACGATTGGGTAGCGCTCTCAGCTGTTCTTGAAAACCTCTCTGGATCAATCGAGCAAACTCGCGCAGAAATTATAGACAGTTCGGGGCAAGTCATTCTGGCCAAAGGCCAATCAACCAAAACGGGGCAAACCTTTGAAAGTGCACTGCTATCAGAAGGGCAAACGCTAGGGATTCTGACACTCACAACCAGTGGTGAGGCGATTGAAACCCTTGTTTTTGAGACAGGGGTTTTAATGGCCTTTTGCGTTATCCTACTTGCGTCAGCGATCGCACTTTTTTTGGCCCAGTTCGGCGATTTTGTTCGGATTTGGATCGGGCTTGACCCTCCACGCGCCGCGCCGGTCAAAAACCAACAATCAGCCCCTTTGGATCGCAGGGTAAATGGTTTAGAGGTCTTGTTTGCAATCAAACTCACACCCTCGCGCTTGGCGCCGCTTTCAGCCCTTCATACCCTTACCCAGCGGCACGAAGGGCGCCTATCGACGATTGTGCCGGGAGATTACGAAGCGCGTTTCGCGGGGAATGATGCAGTCGCTTCCGGTCTTCTTTTTTATGAAGGGCTCAAAACATTGCTTGATGACACAGAGACGCTAGACGCTCGATTTGCCTTAGGTATCTGTAACGATCATTCAGGGAGCGACGTTCCTAAACGGACAAAGTTCCTTGCGACCCTCAGCACCGGTGAACTCGTCATAGACGAGACTACCCAAGCGATGCTCACCGACGCGCTAGGAAACCACTGGATGATCGAACCGTTTATTTCACCCCTGGCCTCTGATCTCAGCTTATCTCTGCTAAAACCAAGGCGGCTTTGAGTATCTCTATCAATGGTTCAAAACGACTCGATCGACTTTTTGGAATCCCCTTGGCAATTTGAGACCTCGACGCGCACGTTCACCCCGATAATGCGTTAACTCTTTGAGGGTAAGGTGGATATAACGTTTGCCCGAATGAACGGTAATCGTTTCTGATTCATGGAAAACGACCAAGTGCGCCATCACCTCGCTTCGGCTCTTGACCGCTGCACTCGGGATATTAATGATTTTGTTCCCCTTTCCCCGCGCAAGTTCTGGCAAATCCTTGAGCGAAAAAATCAACAGTCGACCCTCGCTGGTAAAAGCAGCAATCAGCTGCCCAGCCTCAGCGGCAATCGGACAGGGCGGTAACGACTGAGCCCCTGACGGAACACTCAAGTAGGCTTTACCCGCTTTGTTCTTGCTGATCATGTCCTCGACCTTTCCAACAAAGCCATAGCCAGCGTCACTGGCGATCAAATACTTTCGATCCGGTTCGTCTAAAATTAACCCCGTGAACCGCGCTCCCTGGGGCGGATTAATCTTTCCTGAAAGGGGCTCCCCTTGACCCCGTGCGGAAGGCAGCAGGTGAGCTGCAAGTGCATAGCTGCGACCTGTATTGTCAAAAAAGACGGCGGTTTGATTGGTTTTACCGGCTGCAGAAGCCAAGAAGCGATCCCCTGATCGGTAACTCAATTCCGTGCCGTTGACTTCATGTCCCTTGGCGGCACGAACCCAACCATTTTCTGACAACACGACAGTAATCGGGTCGTTGGTCATCAAATCTCGTTCCGAAAATGCCTTCGATTCAGCCCGTTTTACAATCGCGGAACGCCGAGGATTACCATAAGTCTCAGCATCCGAGAGTAACTCTTTCTTGATTAACGTTTTAAGACGAGCTTTAGAGTCGATGATTTGTTGAATTGACGCCCGCTCAGCACCAAGCTCATCTTGCTCGGCCCTGATTTTCTGTTCCTCAAGTTTCGCAAGTTGACGTAACCTCAAATCCAAGATCGCCTCAGCCTGTCGCTCCGTCAACTCAAACCGTTCGATCAGTTTGAGCTTGGGTTGGTCTTCGGTTCGGATGATGTGGATTACTTCATCAATATTTAAAAACGCGACCAATAGGCCCTCTAAAATGTGAAGGCGATCGAGGATCTTCTCGAGTCGGAATTGAAGGCGCTTAAGCACAGTGGTCTGACGAAATTCAAGCCACTGTTTGAGCAACTCCCGCAGCGAGCAAACCCCTGGACGGCCGCTCAATTGGATCACATTTTGATTGATTCGATAGGTTCGCTCTAAATCAGTACTGGCAAACAAATGGCCCATCAAAGCCTCAATATCTACTCGATTACTGCGTGGGACGATGACAATTCGCGTTGGATTCTCATGGTCCGACTCATCTCTCAAGTCCACAACCATCGGAAGCTTCTTAGCCTGCATCTGCGCGGCAATCTGCTCCAGGATTTTCGTGCCCGAAACCTGATAAGGCAGCGCTTCAATCACAATCTCACCGGCCTCAATGCTGTAGACAGCTCGCGCACGGACGCTGCCGCGACCTGTCTCATAATTTTGTAGAATTTCCTCAGGGGAGGAAATAATCTCTGCGCCTGTTGGAAAATCAGGGCCCTTCACGTGGGTCATTAGATCAAGCACTGAAGCTTTCGGAGAATCCAAAAGGTGAATACAGGCGCTGACGATTTCATTGAGGTTGTGCGGCAGGATGTCTGTTGCCATACCCACGGCAATCCCCGTACCTCCGTTGAGCAACAAATTGGGCAATCGAGCTGGCAGCACCAGCGGCTCTTCCATCGTGCCGTCAAAATTTGCGATCCACTCGGCTGTGCCCTGCCCTAGTTCAGACAACAGGACTTTAGAATAGCCCGTAAGTTTTGATTCGGTATAGCGCATCGCAGCATAAGATTTTGGGTCATCAGGTGAACCCCAGTTACCTTGACCATCAACGAGCGGGTACCGATAAGTGAACGATTGCGCCATCAAAACCATCGCTTCATAACTCGCAGCATCCCCATGGGGGTGGTATTTGCCGATTACATCGCCAATGGTTCTGGCCGATTTCATGTATTTAGCGTCGGCGTTTAATCTGAGTTCTGACATCGCATAGACAATTCGACGCTGAACAGGCTTGAAGCCATCACCAATGTGCGGCAACGCCCGGTCGTTAATCACGTACATCGCGTAATTCAAGTAGGCATTTTCAGTAAACTCTGCGAGCGACAGGTTCTCAATGTTGCTCACATCGATATCTTCAGTCATTTTGATTCCTTGGATCTAAATCAATTCAGCAAGATCACCCTTGCGTTCGAGCCAGGTCTTCCGATCTCCAGCACGTTTTTTTGCAAGCAGCATATCTAATAAATTATTGACTTCGGTGGGTTCATCAATGGTCAGTCGCACCAGACGTCGAGTATCCGCCGACATCGCCGTTTCTCTCAATTGCAGAGCATTCATTTCACCGAGCCCTTTGAAACGTTGAACCGAGACCTTGCCTTTGAGTTTCTGAGTCTCGATACGATTGAGTATCGCGGCGCGTTCAGATTCATCCAGCGCGTAGAACACTTCTTTACCAACATCGACCCGATAAAGCGGCGGCATCGCAACAAATACGTGTCCCTCGCGCACCAGCGCCGGGAAATGCTTGACGAACAATGCGATCAACAGACTTGAGATATGCAAGCCATCAGAATCGGCATCGGCGAGAATACACACTTTGCCGTATCGCAACCCAGATAAATCGTCCGAACCAGGATCCATCCCTAAAGCGACGGAGATATCATGCACTTCCTGAGAAGCCAGAATATCGACGGAATCGACCTCCCAGGTGTTCAGGATTTTGCCCTTCAGCGGCATGATGGCCTGAGTTTCACGATCCCGGGCTTGTTTCGCCGAGCCTCCAGCGGAATCTCCCTCGACCAGAAATAGCTCTCCCATCATCGCGTCTTGGCAAGAGCAATCCGTTAACTTTCCTGGCAACGCAGGGCCAGTCGTGATTTTTTTTCGAACAATTTTTTTACCTGCTCGAAGACGGGCCTGAGCATTATGGATCGCCATATCCGCCAGTAACTGGCCTTCTTCAGTATGTTGATTGAGCCACAAACTAAAGCTGTCCTTCACGGCGGAGGCAATGTAACCAGCAATTTCACGGCTATTGAGACGGTCTTTCGTTTGACCAGAGAATTGCGGGTCCAGCATCTTTGCAGACAACACGTAGGCGCAGCGCTCCCAGATATCCTCACCCGCGATTTTCAATCCCCGTGGCAGTAAATTGCGGAATTCGCAGAACTCCCGCAGCGCCTCAAGCAAACCCGTTCTCAGGCCATTGACATGGGTGCCGCCAAGACCGGTTGGAATGAGATTGACGTAACTTTCGGTGAGCGGTTGTCCGCCTTCAGGCAGCCATTGAACGGCCCAATCGACCGCCTCACTTTGGGCAGCTTGGGAGCCTGTGAAAGGTGCCTTTGGCAATAGTTCAAAGCCTTCAAGCTCTGAGGATAAATAGTCCTCCAGTCCGGACTCATAGCGCCACTCGGTCGTCCGAGCCTCACCTGTCTCTTGCTCGTTAACAAAGATCACCGAAAGGCCTGGACACAGTACTGCCTTGGCTCTGAGCAAATGCTTCAATCTTGAAATCGAAAATTTCCCGGAGTCGAAGTACTTTGCGTTGGGCTTAAATTCTATGGTTGTTCCTGTGTTGCGCTTACTCACGCTATCGCGAACGCTCAACGGGGAAGTCATGACACCATCTTGAAAAGCCATATGATGGAGATGCCCATCTCGTTTGACCAACACTTCAAAACGCTCTGAGAGCGCATTCACCACAGAGACGCCCACACCGTGTAATCCGCCCGAAAACCGGTATTGATCGTTGTTAAATTTAGCCCCGGAGTGAAGACGCGTCAGAATTAACTCCACACCGGAAGTTTTCTCTGTGGGGTGAATGTCAACCGGCATACCCCGACCATTGTCAGCGACCGCCATCGCATCATCTTTACGTAATGTCACCACAATTTCACTGGCATGACCCTCTAGTGCCTCATCCACACAGTTATCGATGACCTCTTGGGCCAGGTGGTTAGGGCGAGACGTCTCGGTATACATCCCTGGGCGTTTTTTGACAGGGTCAAGGCCTTCTAAAACCTCGATCGAATCCGATTGATAACTGTTTGCCATCGATGACTATTCCTAGATTGAACGCTCAGTGGAACTTACAAGACCGCTCTCAATGCCATTGGACCGGCCCGAGAGGTCGATCGGCTGGTCAAAAAAGAAGGTCTTAATTCGAAAACAAATTATAACGGGAAACCAGCAGGATGGTATCAATCATCGAGCACAAGCACGGGTTCCAGCATGCGCCCATGCTCGATGCAAGACGCGAGCAGCTCGCCCAAGGCGCGATTGACTTGAGATTTCTCATCAGGGTGATGAAGCGCCGCATTGGGCAGATCGTAACGTTGTTTTAATTTCTCGTGTGCACCCACCGTCAAAACTTCCGCAGTTGACAAATCATGATAAAGACAGATCGAGAGTTTAGGCCAGTCCAGCCAATCCAAATTGCCCAATCCTCCCGAGACGGTGAGATTAATGAACGTGGTGTAAGTGCATCGCTCGATTACCTCTAGATCCACTTGAGTTAAGACGCCGCTGACTTCGAGCGCGAACTTGCGCTCATCATCCTCTGCGTAAGACGGAAAAAGTTTTAGCATCCGTATGTAATTCGCATCGCAACTGGCCAAGTCCTGGGATAGGTCTGGCACGTAACGGCGACGGTTTTGAATAGACTGTTTCTTCATGGCACTCTCAAATGAACATGGTTAGCCTAGCATTTTTTGGCGCCTTAAGGTCTTTTGAATATCAAACCAGACGGTTTACACCAACACCCACGGCCGAAGCCTGGCTCGCCGTCAACTCATTTCATAACGGCCTCATCAAAGCTTCCCTGACAGCGTGTCAAAGACGTCGTCCAGTGCACCGCGAGTCAGCTCAAGGGTCTGCAGTGCGCGCGCTACCGATTCCACGCGTAACGATTCATCAGACAGCATTTGATCCAGCGCCTCTACTAATTCCAAGTCACTATGAACGACTCGGATTGCTCCGGCCTGCTCGAACTCGTCAGCTTGAGACTCAAAATTAAAAAGGGAATCGCCAGTAACAATGGCACACTCTGCGAGTGCCGCCTCCAAAAAATTATGTCCTCCATGATCAACAAGGCTGCCCCCGACAAACGCAACTTCACTGATGCCATACCAGTAAAGTAGCTGTCCCATTTGATCAACCACTAAGACGTCGGCAGTGCTCGCCATAGGCACCTGTGATCGACACTCGGCGGTGAATCCGAAATCCCGCGCAAGCCGACAAATCTCATCCGCACGCGGTACATGACGAGGCACAAGTACCAGCCGGAGGGCCTCATGCCGTTTTCTCAATCTCTCAAAGGCCCGAAGCATCATGGCCTCTTCACCGGGATGCGTGCTTGCTGCCAACAAAATCCTCTGGTCTTTCAAATCTGCCTGCATCGCTTTGGTCACGATGGCGAAGTCGGAGGGCAAAGACTGATCAGATTTGATGGATCCCGTGACCGACACTTGATCCGAAGATGCGCCAAGATCGATAAACCGAGTTCGATGGGCCTCTGATTGCACGGCAATCCAATGGATGTGTGCAAGGGATTGACCTATTAAAGGCTGTAGTTTTTGATAGCCCCGACTGGATTTAAGGGAAAGGCGCCCGTTGACTAAAGCAACGAACATATTTTGACGACTCATCACTGCCAGCCAATTCGGCCAAATTTCTGTTTCTACAAGTAGCGCCATCCTCGGCCGCACCCCTGTTAAAAACCTTTTGATCGCACCGCTTGTGTCAAAGGGCGCATAGTAAATTAAAGCTCTGCCAGAAAAATCACGGGTTAGCTGAGACCGACCGGCTGGTGTTGTCGTGGTCAGCGTAATGCTAAAACCCGCATCCAGTAACCGCTCCACCAACGGCCCAATCGCAATGCTTTCCCCGGCCGAAACAGCATGCACCCATATATCGGTATTCGCCGTTTTTAATCCCAACACACCAAAACGTTCTAACATATGCTGGCGATATGCTTTTTCTTTAAGACTGCGCACGCCCAGCCTCAAAACGGCAAATGGAAGCAACAGACCAATCAAGAGGCTGTAAACAAATCGATTCATTATTCTACCTGTCCTAGGCGGGCCCGACCCGACAACTGATTCGGTGGACCGTTTCAAACCAGTGCGCACATGACTGCGCATGTCAACGCTCCCAGCCCTGCCTAGCATAGCCTAAATTTAACAGCGACCCAGTTTCAACATACAATCAAAGATCCCAAGGAGCGCAGCCATTGCCAATCCGACAGATTAAACCCGCTCAGCTTTTCCACCCACGGCATTGGTTTTTATGGCTGGGTATCGCCTTGGCTTGGTTGCTGACATTAAGCGGCGCGAGATCACGACGCTTCTTGCGTTATGGCCTGGCAAATCTGATGCGCGTTACGACACCCCGCCGGGTTCATATTGCAAAGATCAATCTCGAGCGATGCTTTCCTGAACTCGACCCGCTGAGGCAAAGACAATTACTCAACGCTACTCTGGTTTCGACCGCTGAAGGGTTACTTGAAACCGCAGCAACATGGCTACATCCCAAACAATTGCAAGACATCCCAATCCGCTATAAAGGACTAGAACATCTTGAGATCGGCCCGAGAGACAATGGCATTCTGATACTGGGCATGCACCTTTCGACGTTAGACCTTGCGGGGGCAGCCCTCGCACAAAAAGTGCCATTCGACGTGATGTACAAGCGCAACCGCAATCCTGTCTTTGAATGGCTGATGCGACGAGGCCGGGGGCATTATTTTGCAGAATCTATAGAGCAGACCAATATCCGAGGCGTCATTCGAAACCTTCGAGCAGGACAGCGTGTTTGGTATGCCCCCGACCAAGATTATGGTCCAGACAACGCCGTCTTTGTGCCCTTTTTTGGCTATCCTGCGGCAACACTGACGGCGGCCAACCGAATCGCCAGAATCACCCAAGCAAAAGTTGTCTTCATGCGTCACTATCGATTTGAGGACGGCAGCTATGAGGTCGAGATTTTTCCGCCGGATGAAGTCTTTCCTACTCAGTCCGACGAGCAAGATGCGACTTTAATCAACCGTCACGTGGAGGCAACCATTCGTAAGGCCCCGGAACAGTACTGGTGGGTTCATCGGCGCTTTAAATCAACACCTACAGGCCGCTCCTCGCTTTATGAACAGTAATTTGCGCAATGCAACCAAGGGTTATTCGTAGCCCGAAATTGGCGCCACCCTTAAAACTTCGGCAATTGTGGTCTCGCCCGCGGCCACTTTTTCGGCGCCACTAAGCCTTAAAGTTCTCATCCCGCCTTGTCGACCTGCTTGACGAATTCGACCAGCATCCGTCTGTTCATTAATCAGCTTCTTAACATCGTCACTGAGCGTTAGCAGTTCGTATATCCCGGCACGCCCCTTGAATCCAGTGTCTCGACATTCAAGGCAACCTGGTGCTGCCGCAATCGTGGAAGGTTGCGCCATCGACCAAGGTTTCACTAAATCTTGCCAATCATCTGGTTCGACCGCTTCAGGATGCTTGCAATCCGGACACAACGTGCGGACCAACCGCTGCGCCATCACACCGAGCACGGTTGCCTTTATCAAATAGGGTGCAACCCCCAGCTCCAAAAGCCTTGTGATCGCAGAAGGCGCATCGTTGGTATGCAACGTTGAAATGACTAAATGGCCCGTGAGTGCTGCTTGAATAGCCATCTCCGCTGTCTCAAGATCTCTGATTTCGCCCACCATAATAATATCTGGGTCCTGGCGGAGCAGCGCTCGAACACCCTCAGCGAAGGTCAGGTCAATATTGGACTGGACCTGCATCTGATTGAAAGCGCCCTCGACCATTTCAATTGGGTCCTCAATGGTGCAGACATTGACCTCCTCAGTCGCAAGCTGTTTTAAGCTCGTGTAGAGGGTCGTCGTTTTGCCCGAGCCAGTCGGGCCTGTGACAAGGACAATCCCATTGGGCTGACTCACCATCTGTGTCCAGCGCGTCAGCTCTTGGTCCTCAAGTCCCAATTCAGCAAAAGTCTTCAACAAAATGGTTGGATCAAAGATCCGCATAACCAACTTTTCACCGTGCGCAGTGGGCAGCGTCGACAGGCGCAGTTCAACTTCTTGAGCGTCTGAGGCACGTGTTTTGAGACGACCATCTTGGGGCCTTCGCTTCTCTGCCACATTCATACGGCCAAGGGTTTTGATTCGACTTACAACGGCAGTCACAACGGGCATTGGCAACTCATAGACCGTATGCAGGATTCCGTCGATTCGAAAACGAATCGCTCCTTTCTCACGGCGAGGCTCAATATGAATATCGCTGGCACGCTGAGTAAACGCGTACTGCAAAATCCAATCAACGATGTTCACAACATGAGTGTCATTCGCCTCCATCTGCTCGAACTGCCCCAGTTCGAGCATCTGTTCAAGATTGCCGAGGGCATTTCCCGAAAATCCCTGTGCTGTAGCCTTCTTGACCGAATTCGCAACCGCATAAAATTCTTGGGTATAACGCTTGATGTCCTGTGGGCTGGCCAAAAACCGGACAATGGTTTTCCCAGGCTGAGATTGCTCGATCAAACCCATCCAATCACTCAAATGCGGCTCAGCACTGACGATGTATACAGCGTCTTTGGTGACATTGACCGCCAATATTTGGTGTCGCTGAGCAAACTCACTCGACATCACCTGGGTAACCATTTGGGTATCTATTTTTAATGGATCAATTCGGAGAAAAGGTTGGCCCACTCGATCGCCCAGCCATTCCAAGATCGCATCGGCGGTCAAGGTGCGGCCTGACCGAGAGCGATCTCCGGATTCGCTGGCCGCTATTACGTCAATTGGATGCCAGCTGCGCATCTGTTTTTGCTGAGCCTTCGTCTTCACAAAATCGGCGTCCACCTGCTCCATCCGGCCATCAGCGACCAAATCATTGAGCAATCCCCTTAGACTGAGTTTTTCCCCGAGGTTTATAGTCATCTTTTTGCCCCAATCATTGTGGCTTTTCATCAATTCAACTGGTCGCCGGCTTATTTGCTGTGACGCCAGTTCCCCGTTAGCTCCCGGTACGGTAAATGCCGGGACTTGAGATCGGTGCCACAGCGAAACAGGCGCTAGAGGGGTATAATCATTGCACTACACAATCCATCATAACAGGTGAGTCATGAGCGTCGATCACAGCCCTCTTCATTGGTTTCGGACAGCATCACCCTATATCTACGCACACCGTAATAAAACGTTTGTGATCAGTCTTGGGCGGGGTGCACTGACCAATGAATCGCTTCCCAATATTGCCAGAGACATCACCCTACTTCATGCTCTTGGAGTGCGCCTCATTTTGGTTCACGAAAACGCAGGGTCCATTTTCGTTCGATCCGAAGCATTCGGTCAGTCACCCAGCATTACTCGAGATAATCTTGACGAGTATCTCCGTGACGCGGCCGTGACCAGTCAGCGATTAATCGCACATTTATCAGCGAGTCCGACCACTGACTTTTTACGATCTTCTGAGATGGTCACGCTCTCAGGGAATTTTGTTCGAGCACAACCCCTTGGAATCGTGGATGGGGTTGACCAGCAACACATCGGTAAAGTGCGCAAAATTAATAGCACGGCAATCACCAACGCGTTGGGTGATCAGGCGCTCATCGTCCTCGCGCCTCTTGGTTATTCGCTGACCGGTGACGTCTTTGGTATCGATGCCGCCACGCTTTCTCGGGAAGTCGCGACCGCGGTCCAGGCTGATAAGCTCATTTACTATATGAATGAAGATGGTCTTAAAGATGCTGATCAGCAACGCATCAGCGAACTAACAACGAGCACACTCGATCCCTCATCCTGGCCTGAACACCGATTCATTCTGGCAGAAGCAAAAGTTGCCATTGAGACAGGTGTTTCAAAATGCCATCTGATCAACCAACATCAAGACGGTGCGCTGCTTCAGGAGCTCTTTACAAGAGAAGGCTGCGGTACCCAAGTCGTCGGCCAAAGTACGTATGAATTACGCCCAGCCGTCGCGCAAGACATTAGCGGTATTCTCACGCTTATCGCGCCCCAGGAAGAAGCCGGCACGCTCAAAAAGCGTTCAAGAGAACTCATCGAATCCGAGATCGACCATTTCGTAGTGATCACTCTTGAGGGGCTCATCATCGCTTGTGGGGCACTTTATCCTTTTGATCAGTATGCAGAGATTGCCTGTTTAACAACGCATCCAGACTATCGTGATATGAATTGCGGGGAGCGTATATTGCAAGCGCTCATCGAAAGAGCTCAAGGGCTTGAGCTAGAAAAGGTGTTCATTTTAACTACCCAAACCGCCCATTGGTTTGTCGAACGCGGTTTTGAAGCTGCGGCAGTGGAGGCACTGCCTGTGGCTAAAAAATCCGTATATAACGCCCAACGTAACGCCCAAATTTATATCAGAACATTAAGCTGATCGGCGAATCTGAGCTGAGCGCTCATGAACAAAATCAACCAAAGCTTTCACATTGTCCACCGGTGTTTCAGGGATGATGCCATGACCCAAATTAAAAATATGACCAGCCCGGGACCCCACTGCGCTGAGCAGGTGATCCGCCTCTTGTACGACCGCCTCCCGCGAGGCGCAAAGCACAATCGGGTCAAGATTACCCTGAACCGCTTTGGCGCCTGTCTCATCCCACACGCTCACAAGGTCGCTACGCCAATCTAGGGCCAAAACATCGCCCCCACTTTCAGCCATTTGCGCGGACAACGCAGGATTTCCTGTACCAAAATGAATAACCGGCACTTTCCCCGCGATCGCCTCAAAGAGCGCCTTGCTATGAGGAGCAACGAACCGATTAAATTCGCTCACGCCAAGGCAACCAATCCAGCTATCAAACACTTGAATCGCTTGGACACCCGCCTCAATTTGCATCGTTAAATAGTCAATCGAGGCATGCGTAAACTGAGTCATCAAAGCGTGCCACGCGCCCTCATCGCTGTACATCAGCTTTTTCACGTGCACGTAATTTCGCGATCCCTGACCCTCAATGGCGTAAGAGGCCAGAGTAAAGGGTGCCCCGCCGAAACCAATGAGCGGAATATTCTCTGGCAGTTCTTTACGAATCAAACTGATGGCTTCAGGAATGTATGGCATGGACGCACGCGCATCCTCTAGCCTGAGGGCATCGATTGCCTCGTGGGTTCGAATGGGATTGGCGATCTGAGGTCCAACACCCGGCAAATAATCAAGCTCAAGGCCCATTGGCTCTAAAATCGGAAGTAGATCTGCAAATAAGATTGCAGCATCAACGCCTAAAATTCTTTGGGCATCGCAAGTCACCTGCGCGGCAAGGTGAGGCGTCTTAAAGAAGTCGAGACTGGGCGTCGTGCCCTTAACAGCGTGGTATTCAGGCATATACCGGCCCGCCTGACGATTCAACCAAATGGGGGTGTAGTCGGTGGCCTCGCCTCGACAAGCCCTTAAGAAAGCGGAATTCAGCAAAGCGTCAGTCATGATTAGATCTCGGGCCTAAAAACCCATTATAGCGAGTCTTATCCTTAAAAGGGTCAATCGTATTTCATCAATCCAAAAGAGCACTGTGCATGAGCCGAGATTGCATACCTGATACCTTGACCGGCAACCGTTGCTGGAGATGATATCGATCGTCAAGAAGACCGGCTGTTTCCGCTGAAACCAAAATTTCATTCGGCAGGGCCAATTGCTCGAGTCGCGCGGTAACATGCATTGCCCGTCCAAGCACTGTGTAATTGAGCCGCTCGGGGGATCCAAAACTCCCGACCAAACAGTCTCCAGTGTGAATACCGACACGCTGACCCACGGGTAGCTGGGATAATGCTGGCTCCCAACGTTGCAACATCAAATCAAGGGCCGGGCGCATTGCCAGCGCCATATCCGCACAGCGCTGAGCCGCAAGCGTCGGCCGACAACCATCAAGTCCGAAGACAACAACCAGACCATCGCCAGTAAACTTATCCAAGGTACCCCCAAATTTGAGTACCAATTGGCCCATGCAGATGATGTAGTCGTTGAGAAATGCTGTAAAAAGATCGTCACTCTGACGCTCAGAGGTCCCAGTAGAATCAACCAGATCAGAAATAAAGAGCGTCAATATCTGTCGCTTCGGAGCGGTTTCGAGCGGCGCATCTATCAGACTTGCAACCGGCAAGTATGGCCTGACTGCGTTAACTTGCTGTGTTACCCGCGCATGCTCGGTCTTGGTCGCTCTAAAAATGCTCGACCGAGCTGCAGATTCGCAGTAAACCAATCTTGCCGAACCCCAACTAAACCCAATCAGCAACAACAGCGACAAACTCTGCTCAAAACCCAAGGCCTTAAAGCCGTCTACAAAATATCGTGCCTGTGTTGCAACGGTTACAACCAACAGCATTCGTATACACTTCGACTGCCAAGTCCGCTTATCCAAACACAAGTTTGAACTCAAGCTGAGCGCGCTCAGCGCCGACAGCGTGCTCATGAACGGCACATGAGTGAACACAACAAAACCCGAAACAATCGCCGCGTCGATCACAAAAAAGCTTTGGAAGAAGCCGATCTGTCGCTGCGAAACAGCATACAAAGCCCACATTAAGAGCGGATAGAGCGCCAGCGACAGAGCGATTACCCTCATCCAGTCGCGGTTATCACCCATGAAAATCGTCAGTGCAAACCAGAAAAAGGCCGCCCCACGGAGCAAGAAAACCTGATGCGGAAGGTGAGGAGCGGCCATGTTCAAAGTTTGGCCGATCCTGAGACTCCGCAAAGTCCGCGATGACGCGAAGCGATCACAGCCAGCACCGATAGGCCTGTGAGCCTTCTAAATTAAGCCGGAGGGTCCGCGCTCAAAAGATCCATGTTTCGTTGGCACCGAGGCGCATTTTTTAAAACAGCTCGAAAAAGGAAAGTGCAAATTTGAAGCCCGTAACAAGCATTCACAACCTAGATTGGTTCGAGAGCCATCGCCACATCAGGATCTTGATCGCGTTCGTAATCAACCCCTGATATTTCGAACCCATGCAGGTTCAAAAATGCAGCTCTGTAACCTTCGAAGTCCGTGAGGTGATCCAGGTTTTCTTGGCTGACTTTGTCCCAATTTGATTTGACCATCGCCTGGATTTCTGGCGCCAACTCCCAATCATCCATTCGAATTCGGCCACCATCATCGCGTCGTTGATTTTCAGAGAAAAGCTGGGTCCTGAATAATCGATCCACTTGCTCAAGGCATCCTTCATGCGTGCCGGCACCCTTCATGGCTTTGAACAACAATGAAAGGTACACACTCATTCCAGGGATTGCAGAAGCCGCCTGAGTCAGCAACCCCTTCATTACAACAACATCAGCGCGTCCTTTTACGGATGCTAGCGTGGTTGCCAACGCGGCAGCCGCACGATCGAGATCCTCTTTCGCTCGACCAATCGTCCCGTGATAATAAATGGGCCAGGTCACTTCGCTACCCAAGTAAGTGTAATTGGTGGTCAACGCGCCGTCAGCCAAGCATCCGCGATCAAGCAACTGCTGCATCCAATCTTCCCAGTCTTCACCGCCCATCACTTTCACAGTCGCTGCAATTTCATCGTCATTAGCAGGCTCTAAAGCGATGCTTCGCAATTCGCGAGTGTTGAAATCGATCGTTGCGCCACTGAACGGCGCTCCAATGGGCTTCAAGGTGCTGCGGACAGTTTCTCCAGATGGCAGAGTTCTTCCTGGGGCAGCCAGTGAGTAGACCACGAGATCCACCTGACCCCAATCTCTCTCGATGCAATCAATGACTGCATCCTTCATCGCTTGAGAAAAGGCATCTCCGTTAAAATTTTTAGCATAGAGCCCTCGAGCGTGCGCGGTCTCGGTGAACGCGGCTGATTTGTACCAACCAGGCGATGCCGTGCGGCCCTTTTGCGCGGGACGCTCAAAAAATACCCCTATCGTTTCAGCATTTCCCCCAAAGGCGCTGACAATACGCGTGGCGAGACCGTACCCTCCAGATGCACCTATCACCAAAACCCGCTTGGGCACATTGGCAATAGCGCCACCACCTTCAACTTGTTTAATTTGCGCTGATACATCGGCTGCGCACCCTCCAGGATGGGCTGTTGTACATAAAAAGCCTTTAATTTTTGGCGCGATGATCATGATCAGGACTTCCTTTTCTTCTGAGAACGGCCCCGTCCAGTAACCGTAGGCCTGGTCGGTGCGATTGCCGGTTTCGCAAAGATGACGACTCCGATCCCTAATAATAACATAGGGATACAAAGCAACTGCCCCTGAGTCGCCCATCCCCAAGCGACGAAACCGAGGTGCGGATCGGGTAAACGAAAAAATTCGGAGAAGAATCGTAGCCCGCTATAAGCAATCAGAAAGGAGCCTGAAACCACACCAACCCGCTGCGACTTCAATGCAAGAACATAAACAACCGCAAAAAGCACAGGCCCTTCCAGCATCATTTGATAAAGACTGGAAGGATGGCGTCCAACTAACTCGCCCGGATAGACCAGCGACCAAGGCATCTCCGTGATGCGACCGGGCAGTTCCGCATTGATAAAATTTCCAATTCGGCCCAAACCTAACGCCAGTGGAACACCGGGAGCGACAAAATCCATCGCTTCTAAAAACGTCCGTTGGTTTCGATGCGCGTAAATGGCCACCGCTGCGATAACCCCTAAAAGTCCTCCATGAAACGACATACCCCCCTGCCAAATTTTGAACAGAGAGATGGGGTCTTGCAAAAAGTTTTCAAACCCATAAAACAGGACATAGCCAAAGCGCCCACCTAGAATCACTCCAAACACACCGTAAGAGAGCAGATCGGAAATTTGTTCGCGCCGCCATGCCTGGCGCTGACGATCGCTGAGCGACACGAGCACCCGCCAACACACATAAAAGCCCAGCAAGTAGGATATTGCATACCAATGAATATTGATTGGCCCAAAGGAAATCGCGACAGGATCGATCTGAGGATAATTGAACATGGCTGGCCCTTCAGGAGTTCTGCTATCATGCCCGCGTCTTTTCGATCCGCGGGCTGCGCTGCGTTATGTGTCTTATTCTATTGGCCTATCAACCCAATGAACACCACCGTCTCATTGTTGCCGCCAACCGAGACGAATTCTACGCTCGGCCGTCAGCCTCAGCCGATTTTTGGCAGGACGCACCCGGCGTTCTAGCAGGACGCGACCTTGAGGCGGGCGGGACTTGGCTTGGCGTCAATCGTGACGGCCGATTCGCAGCCGTCACGAATTTCCGGAAGTCTGCGTCCGATCTTCAAAAAACGCGCAGTCGCGGCGAGTTAACTCAGGGATTTTTAACAAGCGCACTCTCTGCAACCGATTACTACGCGACCATCAGCCCGCATCGAGACGAATACCGGGGCTTTAATTTACTGCTGATGGATGAAACTGGACTCTTCTACGCGAACAACACAACCAGCCATTTAAAAGCGCTCGATGCCGGCTGCTACGGCTTATCCAATCAACGTTTGGACTGCGACTGGCCAAAGGTTGCCGAAGGCCGAGAACGACTCAATGCGCTCACCGCAACTGCAACCATTGATTCAATCGCGCTGCTCGCACTGCTGAAAGACACAGGAGATGATCGACCTTTTTCAAACAGCTTCATTGCCTCAAAAGACTATGGCACCTGCGTTTCGACCCTTGTCCAATTCGATCAAAGGGGAAGCATCAAATTTTTAGAGCAAGGGTTTAACGCTGGGGGACTTGACGGGCAGAGCGTCACTTTCTCTCTCGAAATCGAATCTTAAGCGCGATTTCGAATTAATTGCTCAAGACCTGCCTGGGACAGGGTTTGATCAACCAACTTTTTAACTTCTTGGGCTGACTCCAACTTCAAGGCCTGCTCCAAAACTTTTTTTGCGGCTTTCAAGCTAATGGTGGTAAGTACTTTCTTAACCACCAAAAGGTTAGGAGAATTCATTGACAGAACCTGATACCCCATGGCCATCAGCAGAAGCGCTGCCCCTGGGTTACCCGCCATTTCTCCGCAAATCCCGGAGCCCTTACCAGCCAGCGTTGCCGCGGCTGCAACTTGATTCAAAGCCTTGAGGACAGACGGATGAAACTCCTGATAAAGGCTAGCAACCTGAGCGTTATTGCGGTCAACAGCAAGCATATACTGCACTAAATCGTTACTTCCCACAGATAGAAAATCGACCCGTTTGAGTATTTCGTCAGCCTGAAAAACGGCGGCAGGAACTTCAATCATGACGCCAATATCAGGCCGCTTTACGTCGGCGCCTTCCTCACGTACTTCTTGAAAACACTGGTCAATGAGTTGCTTGGCCATGTCAATTTCGGTGACGCTGGACACCATCGGCAGCATGATTCTTAGATAGCAATCAATCCCTTCGCTGGCCCGAATCATCGCCCTGATTTGTGCAATAAAAATTTCTGGATGATCTAAGGAAACCCGAATCCCCCGCCAACCTAAGAAGGGGTTCTCTTCCTGAATTGGAAAGTAAGGCAACGATTTATCGCCACCGATATCCAAGGTTCGCATCGTCACGGGCCTAGGCGCAAAGCCCTTCAAATGATCACGATAAATTTGGCGCTGGGATTCTTCTGTGGGAAAAGCTTCGTTCATCATGAAGTGAATTTCTGTGCGATAAAGACCTACCCCTTCAGCACCGCGATCGAGTGACCGCGCGACGTCGGAGAATAATCCAGTATTCACCCAAAGCCGGGTTCGATGCCCATCGGGGGTCACGCACCGACCTGGCGCCAATCGCTCAAGATCACGGTTGAGCGCCGCTTCCTCTTCTTTGCGCTTTTGGTATTGACGCCGCTGATTTGGGGTGGGCGAGGTCAAAATCACACCTTGAAAACCGTCAACGACGATTTCGCCACCGTCGATCAGAGGCATTGGCAGATCCTTGACCCCCATCACCGTCGGCACGCCCAGGGCCTCAGCCAAGATGGCCAGGTGAGAATTGACGGAGCCACTGCCTGAAACAAGACCTTTCAGCCGCTCCTTGGGAACCGATGCCAGATCAGATAGCGACAAATCATCGCCCACTAATATACTGTCCTTGGGAAAATGTAATCGGCGGCGATTGCGCTTTTCCAGATGGCTCAGCATGCGATTTCCGAGTTCTCGCAGGTCATTCGCTCGTTCGCGTAGATAAGCATCTTCCATTAAATCGAAGCGCGCCAAGTGCTCATCGATGGTCTGCTTTAGCGCTCCTTGGGCCCATTGACCCTTCTTAATGCGCTGAACTACCTCCTTGGGGATCGCGCCTTCATCGAGCATCAGCAAATAAGCGTCAAAGAGCCCAAGCGTATCCTCCTGAAGTTCACCCGCCATCTTTTCTGCAATGACCTGAATCTCGGCCCGGGTCTCAGTAACGGCGACCGCAAACCGATCGACTTCCCTGGCCACGTTTCTTACTTTTCGAAAAGGGACCTGCGTTAAGTCCACCGATGGATAAATAACGATCGCCACGCCAAGCGCGACCCCAGGTGCTCCTGGAGCACCTCGAAAGGTTCTCGAAACTTTACGTCGGGTGATCGACAATCGCCCGGTCACTTTTGCGTGCGCAATCAGACCCGCGAGTTGCGCCGAGAGCGTGACCAAAAAAGCTTCTTCACTTTCATCGAAACGGCGTTTGTTGCGTTGTTGCACCACCAACACGCCTAAGGTTTGCCCCTGATGGATAATCGGAACCCCAAGAAACGCATTAAATTCGTCTTCACCAATTTCAGCGATGTATTGGTTTCGCGGATGCTCTGTGACCACTTCTACGTTGAGCGGCTCTGCTCGCTCGGCAACATAACCGACGAGACCTTCTCCGGCGCCGAGACTGACTTTACCCACGACTGATTGGTTCAGGCCGCGGGTTGCCCTAAAGACGTATCGTCCTCGTTTCTCATCAAGTAGGTAAACACTACAAACCTCAGTGGCCATAATGGAACGAACGCGATCAACCGTTGTTTCCAGGGCGTGCTCTAAATCAGGAGCGGCGCTGACTTCCTGAACGACTCTGCGAAGCGCTTCAAGCACGGCTGACATGCTCCCGAATACAATGCTTGAGATGCGGCGCCAGCTCTTTGAGGGCACGGCGGTAAGCATCCCTTTTTGGCGCCCAAACCTGCCCTACAGGATACCAGTAGGGCACCCACGCCCAATCATCAAACTCAGGTCGCCGATCTCGATCTAAAACAAATCGATGCTGATCATCGAGAATTTTAAGCAAACAGTATTTTTGCTTTTGACCGACAAAAGCAGATGTATTGTGCTTGAGCATGTGCCGAGGCAAGCGATACCGATACCAGCCTTTTGTCGTTGCAACCAGCTCTACCTCACTTTTGAGCAAACCGGTTTCTTCCTCAAGCTCCCTAAATAACGCAACCTCGAGAGATTCCCGAGGCTCGATGCCGCCCTGGGGAAATTGCCACCCAGCCTGTTGACGTCGTTTACCCCAAAAGACTTGGCCCTCACTGTTTGCAATAACAATGCAGACATTGGGCCGAAATCCATGTTCATCCATCATATTGATAGTGTCCCGTAACCCCTATCCGAGGTACTCTAATCGAACTACCATTCAGATATATCATGGAAACCTCTTACAATCGACAGGAGTCGACGGTGCCACTCGCCATTTTTGATCTAGATGACACGCTGATTGCTGGAGACAGTGACCACGCCTGGGGTCAGTTTTTGGTTTCCAAACATTTGGTTGATGAGGAAACTTTTAAGGCGCAAAACGATCGCTTTTTCCAGCAATACCGGCAGGGCGTTTTAGACGTTGACGCCTATCTCGCCTTTTCTTGCGCCCCATTGGCGCAAATACAGCCAGAGACCCTGGTTCAACTACAAGACGAATTCATGACCACCGTCATTGCGCCAATGATATTACCCCGCGCTCTCAATTGCATTGCCAAACACAGAGAACAAGGCGACTTTGTCATGATCATCACGGCAACGCTCGATGCGATCACCCAACCCATTGCCCGCGCCCTCGGAGTGGAAACACTGCTTGCGCCCGTCGCGGAGGTGATCGAGGGCCGATACACCGGATCGATTAAAGGCATTGCAACCCTCGGCCAAGGCAAGGTTGATCGTTTGCACCTTTGGCTCAAGGACGAACCTTATGATCTGACCGGAAGCACTTTTTACTCGGACAGTCGGAATGATATTCCTTTGCTGAGTGTCGTTGACCACCCTATCTGCGTTGATCCGGATCCAGTGCTTCGTGCGCACGCGGCGACGAAAAACTGGCCGATCATCAGTCTAAGATAGCCAACGATCAATTCTGCTCATCCCTCAGCGATGCCTGAGAAAGCAAGATCCAAATCTCGCGCGGCCTTAACATCATCCAACCGAGAGATAGGCAATGTGTGCGGCGCGGATGTGACCTGCTCCGGCGCCACTCGAGCCTCCTCTAAAATCTCAGCCATCGCCGCTACGAACCCATCAATCTCTGCCTTTGACTCCGTTTCTGTCGGCTCAATCAGCAAACATTCGGGCACCAACAGCGGAAAATAAGTGGTCGGCGCATGAAAGCCGTAATCTAACAGCCGCTTCGCAAAATCCATCGCCGTAACCCCCTGGTTTTTTGCTTCTTTTGACAAGGTAACGATGAATTCGTGAGTGGCTCTCCGCATCGGATAGGCCAGCGTAAACCCTGCTTTTTCGAGGGCCTTTGCCATGTAGTTGGCATTTAAGGTAGCGTACTCACCCACTCGATGCATACCTTCGCCGCCCAGTAATCGCGCGTAGGCATAAGCGCGTAATAATATTCCAGCATTGCCCATAAAACAGGAAAGCCGCCCAATGCTATCGGGGCAGTCTTTCTTGTCCAGCCATCGATACGTTGGCGCTTCATCATCGCTCATGCCCACCATCGGCGTCGGCAAAAATGGCACAAGGCGAGGCCCCACGCCGACGGGTCCAGATCCTGGCCCTCCCCCGCCATGGGGCGTCGCGAAGGTCTTGTGAAGATTCATGTGCAGCACATCGAAACCCATATCTCCTGGGCGAACCTGTCCTAAAATCGCGTTTAAATTTGCGCCGTCGTAATACAGTAGTCCTCCGGCATCGTGGACCGTTTCAGCAATCTCCCGAACTTGGCGCTCAAAGACACCACAGGTCGATGGATTGGTCATCATGAGGCCCGCTGTCGCAGGGCCAACCGCAGCCTTGAGCGCTTCTAGATCCACGTCACCATCTTGAGTTACTGGGATTTCTCGCACTGTAAACCCGCACATCACAGCGGTCGCAGGGTTTGTGCCATGGGCCGCTTCAGGCACTAAAATTTCGGTTCGCTGCAAATCACCCCGCTTAGCATGATAGGCGCGAATCATTGCGACACCGGCAAACTCGCCCTGTGCACCAGCCATTGGGGTCAATGACACCGCCTGCATGCCCGTGATCTCTTTCAAGTAATTTTGCAACTCATACAAACACGCCATGTAACCTTGGCTATTGGCGGTCGGCGCCAAGGGATGCCGATTTAAAAAACCAGGCAGGCTCGCGACTTGATGCGCACCCCGCGGGTTATATTTCATTGTGCATGAGCCGAGTGGATAAAACTGCCGATCGATCGCAAAATTCTTCGCAGACAGGTTTGTGTAATGGCGCACGGTTTCGAGTTCTGAAACTTCAGGCAAGCCCAATTCGCTTTGCCGCAGATGCGAACCCAGATCGTCAGCAAGGGTTTCATCAAGTCCTTTGGCATTGACAAACTGAGCTCTGGCCTGACGGCCAGCACGACTTCGCTCGTAAATTAGCATGGTATCCTCTCACTCTGGATTACAACTTCTAAGCATTCGATAAAAGTATCGATGTCCTCCCGGGTTTTTGTTTCCGTCACATTCACTAAAAGACAATGATCTAAACCGGCGTCCACAGTGCCAAGATCCAATCCCGGTAAAATTCCCCGCTGGGCCATTTTCCAAACCACCGCTTCGGCAGGAACCGGGAGCTCAAGCACCTGCTCGTGAAATACGGGACCTTCAAAGCGAGCCTGCACGCCATCGATGGCCGTCGCTTTGTGCACTAAGTCTTTGAGTCCCGCGTGCGATTGCAGGGCTACTTGCCTCAGACCTTCATTACCCATCAAACTCAAGTAGAGTGTTGCAGCTGTCACCAGCAGGCCTTGGTTGGTACAGATATTCGAAGTCGCCTTGCCCCTCCGGATATGTTGCTCACGTGCTTGCAAGGTCAAGGTGTAACCCGGTCGATTATGCTGATCCACGGTTCGTCCGATGATGCGCCCAGGCATTTGACGCACGATCTGTTTCTTGCAACACATAAGCCCTAAGTAAGGTCCGCCTGAGGCCATCGGAATTCCCAGCGGCTGACCCTCACCCACAACGATATCCGCACCGTTTTGACCCCAAAGACCTGGTGGTTTTAGCAACGCGAGCGCCGTTGGATTAATCACCCCAATCACCAAAGCACCCGCTGCCGAAGCAATATCAGTCAGTCGATCAACGGGATCGAGGCCGCCAAAAAAATTTGGGTAGCTGATCGCAAGTGCAGCGGCCTCTTCAACCCGATCATGATCAACATCAATGCTCCCAGTACGCGGATCATAATCCAAGACATCCAGCGTCAATCCTTGTGGTTTCACGATGGCACGACAGGTCTCTAAGTATTGGGGATTGATATTGCCCGCAACCAGAATTCGCTTACTTCGATTACGTTTATTGGCGCGAACCGCCATCAGCATCGCTTCGGCCAAAGCAGTCGCACCGTCGTAGACCGAGGCATTAGCGACGTCCATTGCCGTAAGTCTGCTGATCATCGTCTGAAATTCGTAGATCAATTGAAGGGTGCCTTGGCTCGCCTCCGCTTGATAAGGGGTATAGGCAGTCATGAACTCACCCCGAGCAACTAAATCCCAAATGGCAGCGGGAATATGATGGCTATATGCTCCGGCACCGAGAAAACAAAGGTCGACTTCATCCTCCCGGGCCCGCCGGTTCATCAACTGACTCAGCGCCATTTCGGAGATTCCGCTCGGCATCTCCTTGAGTTTTTTGGCTCTCAAACCCTCGGGGATTTCGTCGAACAGCGCCTCAATATCTGGTGCGCCAATCGTCTCTAGCATCTGCTGTTGGTCAAGCGGCGTGTGCGGAATAAATGGCATGGTTGTCCCTTCTTTGGCTCAAATCGTCGTTTTAAATCGCAGAACCTGCCTTCAACAGCGAGACTCGGATGTTACAAGGCGTCTGCGCCTTGCGGGGTTTTCAATCTGCCGCTTCACTGGCACACAAACTCGCGTAATCCTCCGCTGAGAGCAGCGCGTCGAGTCCGCTCGAATCCGCGATCTCCAGTTTAAAAAACCAGCCGTCATCAAAGGGTGATTCATTGACAGTTTCCGGCGTTGCTTCAAGCTGGTCGTTGTATGCAATGACTTTTCCTGCAAGCGGCGCATAGATATCAGAGGCGGCTTTGACCGACTCGACGACCGCAACGTCGTCTCCTGGGTTGACCGACTGACCCACCTCAGGCAGTTCAACAAAAACCACATCTCCGAGCGCATGCTGGGCATGGTCGCTGATTCCCACGGTCACGGTGCCATCATCCTCTAGCCGAACCCATTCGTGGGAACTCAGATATCGCAAACCTTCTCGTACTTCCGCCACTGTCTTTTCCTTTAACTAAGTGTTCTTTTACAACTGAGTATTACTCTCAGATCACCCTTCGGGGATCAATTTCTGATAGACAACTTGCCCTTTACGTACAAAGGGCAAAGACACCGGTTCTACGGCCTGCCGTTTACCGCGTATTTCAACAAACAGCGGACCTTGCCAAGCTCCTACGCGCGCGAAACCAATACCTGCCTGCAAAGTCGGTGAAAAGGCCCCACTGGTGATCTCTCCCACCAATGTCTCTTGCGCATAAACCGGATACTGCGCGCGCAAGACGCCGCGATCGAGCATGACCAACCCGACGAGCGCAGTCGACCCTTTATCTGCTTTCATCTTTAAAAGCGCGGCCTCGCCAATAAAATTTCGGCCATTGTGCTTCACGGTCCACGCAAGGTTCGATGACAGCGGGGAATGGCCTTCATCCATATCTTGTCCATAAAGGTTCATTCCCGCCTCAAGACGCAAGGTGTCTCTTGCTCCCAGACCAATCGGTCGTACGCCGGCTGCCAGGAGCGTTGTCCACAAACCCTCTGCCGCTGCATTCGGCAGCATTATTTCGACGCCGAGCTCACCCGTGTAACCGGTTCTGGCCAAAAACCAATCGCCCGCAGGCGCACCCTCAAATGACGTTAAGCTTCCGAGCACTGACTGTTGCGCTGGCGCGAGGGTGGTTTCCAAGATGCTTAAGGCCTCTGGGCCTTGGACGGCAATCAATGCCAAATCAGGACGCTCTATGATCTCAACCTCAAATCCGTCACTACACGCAAGCATCCAGGCAAGGTCTTTGTCTCGGGTTCCGCAATTAACCACCAGGCGATATCCCAACTCCAAGCGGTAGACGATTAAATCGTCTTTTACGCCCCCAGCTGGGTTCAGCATTGCTGAGTACAAAGCACGACCCGGCTGCTTCAGCCGAGCCACATCATTGGCGAGCAATTTCTGAAGATAATCGGTCGCACTAGACCCCTTCACATCAACCACGCTCATATGGGAAACATCGAACATTCCCACTGATTGTCTCACTGCGTGGTGCTCATCGATCTGGGAGCCATAGTGCAAAGGCATTTGCCAACCACTGAAATCCACCATTTTCCCGCCGGCAGCGCGATGATGGGAAGCAAGACTTGTCTCTTTCATCACGACTGTCCTCTCTAACCCCGAACGTCTTTATTTTAACGAACTTTAAATCAGTGTGCCGCGCATTTGGATCAGCTTGATCATCAGTTTTGCTCATCATCAATGCGCCGCGGACACCTTTATAGCTGGCCCGAAGCGGCCAGCGTCAGTGCTTGCTTGAGCCGTGACTGCGAGTCAAGCCAACGTAGCCCAACGTTACGCGCCAGCCTGAGTGCCGGCGATGGTGGATCAAAAACACGCTTGAGCAATTCAGTCGTCGCCATCATTCGAAGATTGAGCGGCCTGCGTTCACGCTGGTAGCCTTCGAGCAAAGCCGTCAGGCTCCGATTTGACCCAAACCGGGTTTTCTGGAGCGCCGCCGCCAACGCTTTGACATCGGCAAAACCAAGATTGAGTCCTTGTCCAGCTAGCGGATGAATACTGTGCGCCGCGTCACCCACTAAAACAGAAGATTTGCCAACATAGCGGTGTGCCTGCTGTTGATGGAGCGGAAAATGCGCCAAGGGCCCTACCGCACGGACTCGGCCTAATGCTCGTTCGCCATACTTTTCGATTTCCGCGCACAGGGCTGCTGGGGGCAGGTCTAGGCGCTCCTCATTTTTGGTCGATGACCACACAATCACGTTTTGATCAGGCTCAGTCATCGGCAAAAATGCCAAGGGGCCATCGGGCGTAAAACATTGCCGAGCGATCTGGCCGTGGGGTCGTCCTGTGGCAATGACTGCGGCAATTGCGGTCTGATCGTATTGCCAAGCCAAGGTTTGGATCCCGAGTAAGTCTCGGGTTTTAGAATGCGCACCATCAGCAGCCACCAGCAGGCCAGCACTGACGGTTTCACCGGAGGTTAGGAGTACCGAAACGCCTTCTGCGACATCCTGGATATTTTGGATACCCGTCTGCCATCGACACACCAATCTCCCAGCTTGAATCAGCGCTTGAGCAGCTTGATAAAGCGCCCAACGCAGCCGGTCATTTTCAATGATCAAACCCCGGGCAGCAAACCCAAGGTCACCACCCCCCTCTCCGTCCCAAACGCGCATTTCAGAGAATGGGCTGAGTCCTGCGCCGCTGTAATGCGCTTCCCATCCCAAGCGATCCAAAAATTCAATGCTCGCAGGATTGATCGCACTTACTCTGGATGATCCAACATCCAGCAGTTGATGGTCGTTGATAACAGCGCTACCGATCGCCCTGGGAGCACTGGGCGCATCGCCCTGATCAAACAGCAAACCCCGCAACCCCAGTTGCGCGAGCTCAATGCCGCAAGCAAGCCCAACCAGGCCGCCGCCGGCAATGACATAATCAAAGCGATCCATGACGATCCTGCACGACGGTTATTGCGCTCCTCACCGGAAACGCATCTGCGAGCGCTGGGCTTCTGTAGCAATCGATAAGACAACTACCCTAACGTACTCGATAATTTCAAAATAGTCGTTTTCGTTGGCTTCCGAATCAGGGACCGGGGCTAGGCTCCCTCCAATCTGGCTTAAATCGGACAGCATTTCTTGCAAATCTGGATCATCGAGCCAATCCTTAGACCCCTGGTTCACGTGCAATTCCTGAAGAAAACCGTTACACCAGCAGGTCAGCTCTGAAAACCGATCATCCATGGCAGCACCGTCATCAGGTAAGCACAATGCTAGGTCAAAATCCGCGAACTCATCCAAGCTTTCAACAGCCGCCGAGTACAGACCTGATGCGACTCGATACAACGACTCGCTGGGGTTTTCAACCTGCAGCCAGCCCTTTACGGCCTCTAGGGAAAGCTCAGTTTCAATGGCGCCGAAAAGAGCCGCTCGAGCAACCACTTGGCCATGAAATTCCCCCGGCCCACATTCGCTTCCCAGCTCGAGTAATTCACCAGCAATCTGTTGATGGGTCATTTCCGCCATCGCCCTCAAACACGCCTTTTTGAACTCGACCTTCATTGTATGACGATCACAGGAGACAGGCGAGTTTTACCCGTTGTCTTGGCTGTTTCATTGACCTTAGTCTAGGTCGACCTTTATATTACCGTCAGATAAAAGGAGCCTTTCCGTGAGCCTAGCCGATCTCGAATCTAAACTTGATGAACTCACCCAACTGTGCGAGGTTCTGTTGTCCAAGCAATCCCAACTGCAAGCTGACAACTTACGACTCAGCCAAGAACGTTCCGTGTTGCTCGAGCGTAATGTCGCCGTCAAAAGCAAAGTCGAGGCCATGATATTAAGACTCAAATCGCTGGAGCAAGATTGACATGAAACAGCAAGAGACCATTACCGTCGCTATTTTTGACAAAGACTACCAAATCAGCTGCCCAGCCAATGAAGTTCAAGCGCTGCGGGACTCAGCCTTTTACTTAGACCAAAAAATGCGCGAAATCAAAAGTTCTGGCAGCGTTCTCGGTCTCGACCGCTTAGCCGTCATGGCGGCACTGAATATCACCAACGAATTTCTCGCCGCTGATCGCGGTAATCAATCGGCCCAAGCCTCCCTTGAGGCGCAAAACCTCAGCCTTGAAGGCAGCACTTTGAAAGTGGATCAATTGATCGAGGCACTCAAAGGGGCTGGTGCCTAAAATCACCAGCCAATGACCGTAGAGTCGTCCGCCCCGTCCCTGCTATAATCTGCCCGACGCCCTGGATTGTTAGCCAGTCGATATGTCCTCGACCCTTTATGCGAACGCTAGGAGGTCTTTTTACGATACTTGTGCGCACATCCGTTCTGCGGAGAGCCTTCGGTTCGTTGGAGACCACCGTCTTGAACCGCAGGGTTCAAGGGCCTTTCAGACAGCGGCACTTTGGGGCGTCGCTTTTGTTTCAATGAATCGCCATTTTCAATTTTCTGGCTAAGCAATGGATCCTACTTTCTTGAGGCCATTTTGACCCTCCCTGTAAGGCAGCATTTTCGGTCCCTTCGGCGATCCCTCACCTTCGAGCAGCAGGAAGAGGCCGCCAACGCCGTCACTGTCAGCAGTCTCACTCTCCTTAAAACACTCAAGATCCGCCAGCTCTCTGCTTATTGGCCAAGCGATGGTGAAATTTCTCCGCTGAAAATCGTCAGTGAATGCCTCAAGTTAGGTCTTGGCTGCACACTGCCTGTGATCAGGAAGGATCAATCACTTAGGTTCGCGCGGCTCGAGCCGAATACTCAATACGACTATAACCGCTATCATATTGCTGAACCCCAAGTGCCAGATGAACAATTACTGAACGCAACAGATCACGATGCGCTTTTGCTGCCGCTCACAGCTTATTCGCGTTCCGGGCAACGTTTAGGGATGGGGGGTGGTTATTTTGATCGAACGCTCGCGGCTTGTGCTCAGGCACCTGGGCGACCCTACCTCATCGGGCTCGCCCATGCCTTTCAAGAGGCTGAGTTCGAAAGCAATCCATGGGACATTGATCTCGATTACGTGATCACGCCGGTTGAGGTCATCGAAATTTCCTCGCCTTTATGACCGCTTCATTTTCTGGGCTTGACCTCAGCGCCTAGATTCACTGCACATCACACTAGGAGACATTCATGGCGATTCAACCGATTCTGCGTATGGGACACCCGAATCTGCGGACGGAGGCAAGCGACTATCCCGTCGATCAGATTGGGACAGATGCTTTTTCCATGTTGATCGAGAACATGAGAGATACCCTCAAAGATGCCGGCGGTATCGGTTTAGCCGCCCCACAAATCGATGTTCCTTTTAGGGTCGTGATCATTGATATTCCAGAGGGCAAGTCGCGTTATGGCGTGCTTTCAGCCCTCGGCTTTACCGTACTCATTAATCCAGTGATAACAGTACTTGATGAATCCACTGCCGGCTTTTGGGAAGGCTGCTTGTCGGTGCCGGGTTTACGCGGCTATGTCGAGCGCCCCCAATCCATCAAAGTCTCTTACCTCGATGATCAAGGCCAAACCATCGAACACGAGTTTATGGGCTTCCCCGCGACGGTGGTACAGCATGAATTGGATCACCTAGCGGGGAGGCTCTACATCGATCACATTAAAGATACGACGCTTCTGAGTTTCGAAGCAGAGTTCGATCGTTATCTCGCCGAGCCATCGCGACCATAGCGATAGGCTCTCTGCAAATTACGTATGGCCCAGGTCGGTTACCGCTTGGCAACACCGGAGAGGATCAGCAATGACGACCAAGACCCTTGGTTTTGAATTACCCGTCTCGACTGCTCACACAGCAGGAACGGTTGGGGTAAACTGACCTAACCCCACAACATTTAAAAGGCCGGGACCTCCATGAACCAAGACGATAAGAAGAGGCTACTGGGTGTTGCCGCTGCCGATTACATCGATTTTCTCCTTGAAACCGAGCAGTACATTGGGGTGGGCACCGGCTCAACGGCGAATTTTTTTATCGATGCACTGGCAAAGGTGAAACACAAATTTGCAGGCGCTGTGGCCAGCTCTGAGGTATCCGCACAGCGTCTCAAAGACCACGGCATCCAGGTCGTCGCACTGACGGAAGTTTCATCCCTTACCGTCTACGTGGATGGCGCCGATGAAATATCAGGAGATTTCAGCATGATTAAAGGCGGAGGTGCCGCGTTAACCCGAGAGAAAATTGTGGCGGCAGCTTCCGACCGTTTTATCTGCATTGCTGACAGCAGTAAGTGGGTTAAGCAATTAGGTCGCTTTCCACTACCCATTGAGGTCATACCAATGGCTCGGTCCCTTGTTGCACTCGAAATGATCAAGCTTGGTGGTACACCAGTCTTGCGACAAGGCACGATCACCGATAATGGTCATCAGATCATCGATGTACACGACCTTGAAATCTCAGATCCGACTGGGCTTGAATCGGCAATCAACCAAATTCCTGGAGTGGTCACGAATGGCTTATTCGCTCACCGGGGCGCTGATGTGCTTTTAATGGATCACAACAACGAAATTGGCACATTTACCCGTTCCGGCGGCGGACCTGCGTAGTCGCTTGCGCAAACCTTGGTTAACTCCGCCGCTCACCGCGTGCTTTTTCCACCCCAGCTCATAGAGTCTGCATCTAAGCAATCAAATCGATTCGATCAGCCAAGGCCATTTGAGTAGGTTGGTCTGATTGAATGGACTAATCGAGAATTTTACCTGGATTCATGACGCCGTCAGTATCATAGACCTGCTTGATGCGCCGCATCATGGCCCGCTCCGAATCACTTTTTGAGAAGGGCAAATAATCTTTCTTGAGCAACCCAACACCGTGCTCTGCAGAAACACTGCCATCAAATCTCGCCACAACCTGCATAATTTGAAGGCCTAGGGGCTGACAAGCTTTCATAAATCGAGCAACGGACCAATCCTCTGGCCGCAGAATATTCAGGTGCACATTACCGTCGCCAATATGACCAAACCAAACGATTTCAAAAGGCAGGGCAGCATTTTGGATCGCCGCTTCTACCGCTTCTAAAAACTCCGGTGCCTGACTGATTCTGACCGCCAGATCGTGCTTGTAAGGAGTGCGTGACGTAATCGCTTCTGAAATACCCTCTCGATATCGCCAGAGAGACTGATTCTCCCGTTCACTTTGGGCAATGACACCATCGCTTACCCAAGATTTTTCAGACAGTTTCGTATAAACGGCCATCGCATCGCTCAACCCAGCCTCACCACCCCTGTGCTGCTCAAACTCACAAAGCACGTAAAACGGTGCGTCAGACAGCGGCGAGGATAGCGATAAATGCTCGCGAACATGCATCAAGGCTTCTTGCGAAAAAAATTCGAAAGCTGTCAAGTTCAAATGACTTTGACATATCGACAATACGGACAAGGCAATCCGCATACTTGGAACAGCCAGGAGCATGACTCGCAGTGGCTGGGGCGCTTCCGTCAACCTCATCCACGCCGACGATGTGAATCCTAAGATGCCCTCAGAGCCAACAAACAAATGTCTTTGATCAATTCCTGTCGCATTTTTAACCAAACCTTGATTAAGCGAAAGATAATCTCCATTACCAGTCACGACCTCTAATCCTGCTACCCATTCCCGGGTTAAGCCATACCGCAAAACCTTAATGCCGCCAGCGTTGGTTGCAATGTTGCCGCCTACATGGCTTGAGCCCGAGGACGCGAAATCCACCGGGTAGTAAAGATTTTGATCGATCGCAAATTGTTGGAGATGTTGGGTAATAACGCCAGGCTCAACCTTTACCATTCGAGAATCTGCATCAAAGTCTAGAACTCGATTCATCCGCTCGAACGAAACAACAATTTCGCCATTCGCCGCTGTTGCACCTCCGGAAAGTCCGGTTCGTCCACCCGACGGCACTAAGCCAATCTGGCTGGAGCGAGCGAGGGCAATCAACGCTTTGAGCTGAGACACTTCTTTTGGAAAAACTACGGCAGCTGGGTCTGGCGAGATGAACCGCGACCAATCCTGTCCGTAATGTGTCCTATCTGACTCAGAAACTAAAACCGCATCGGAATCAAAGATCTGCGCTAAGGACCGACTTTGTTGGCCTGAAAGCACATTAGCCGCCGTTGGCGCGGTAACGCTGAGCCATCGCTTCTAAATTTACGGGCTTGATAGATGACGCATGACCCGCCGTCCCGAAAGCCTCATAACGCGCGATCACGATCTCTTTCATGGCCTTGGTCGATGCAGCGAGATACTTTCGAGGATCAAATTCCGCCGGATTTTGTGCGAGAAATCGGCGTATCGCGCCGGTCGAGGCCAACCTTAAATCCGTATCGATATTGACTTTTCGAACTCCGTGACGAATACCTTCCTGAATTTCACTGACAGGTACCCCATAGGTTTCGGGAATCTCGCCACCAAATTCGTTGATCACTGCCAACCAGTCCTGAGGCACACTCGAAGAACCGTGCATCACGAGATGAGTGTTGGGGATTTTCTGATGAATTTGTTTAATTTGCTCGATGGCCAAAATATCGCCCGTTGGCGGTCGGGAGAACTTGTAGGCACCATGACTGGTGCCGATCGCAATCGCGAGAGCGTCACATCCCGTTTGTTCAATAAAGTCAGCGGCCTGCTCCGGATCGGTCAATAGTTGATCCATAGACAAGGTGCCGCTTGCTCCGACCCCATCTTCCTCTCCAGCCTCGCCGGTCTCTAGCGAGCCCAGACAACCGAGTTCACCCTCCACGGTCACACCACAGGCATGCGCCATCGCCACAGTTTGCTGAGTCACGGACACATTGTACTCATAGCTTGCTGGCGTCTTTTGGTCCTCTAGCAAGGATCCATCCATCATAACCGAGGAAAATCCAAGCTGAATAGATTGTTGGCATGCAGCGGGCGAGGCACCATGATCTTGGTGCATTACCACCGGGATCTCCGGAAACTCTTCAATCGCCGCTAAAATCAGATGTCGCAGAAAGTTGCTCCCCGCATATTTTCGTGCGCCTGCAGAGGCTTGCACAATGACCGGGGCATCGGTCTCTCTTGCGCCTTCCATAATCGCCCGCATCTGCTCGAGATTGTTCACATTAAAAGCCGGGACGCCATAATCGTGCTCGGCGGCGTGATCCAGCAACTGTCTCATACTCACTAATGCCATGATGCTTCTCCTTAAACTGGATTTCGAAAGTGCGGGTCAGCCGCAACCCTCGCCTTAATGGCCGCAATCGCGGGTAAAGGTTTACCTTCAATGAACTCTAGAAATGCCCCTCCACCGGTCGAGATATAGCCGATCTGATCTTCGACGCCAAATGTTTCGATGGCCGCCAAGGTATCTCCGCCACCGGCCAAAGAATATCCTTCACTACTTGCAATCGCTTGAGTGAGCACACGCGTTCCGTCAGCAAACTGCGGGTACTCAAAAACCCCAACTGGACCATTCCAGATAATCGTTTTAGCGTGGGCGATGCGCGGCTTGATGCCCTTCATCGTCTCAGGCCCAAGATCAAGAATCATATCCTGGCTGCCTACATCACCAATCCGTTTCGTCTGAGCAGGCGCATCCGGAGCAAACTGCTGGCTCACGACAACGTCAATCACGTCTGGAATCTGGACTTTCTTGGCAATTCTTTGCGCTGCGCCCACGAGATCAGGCTCATAAAGCGATGCCCCGACATCAATCCCAGCTGCCGCTAAAAACGTGTTCGCAATACCGCCGCCAACTATTAAGGTATCGACTTGATCACTTAAAGACTCCAACACACTGAGCTTACTCGAAACCTTGCTGCCGCCTACAATCGCAACAACGGGGGGCTGGGGAGACTCAAGGGCCTGCGCTAACGCCTTCAACTCGGCTTCTACCAACGGCCCAACACAGACCACTGGCGCAAATTGGACTATCCCCGCTGTCGAAGCTTGGGCGCGATGCGCTGTACCAAAGGCATCCATCACGAAAATATCGCAAAGTGCTGCAAGCTGCCTTGCCAGGGTCTTGTCATTCTTTTTTTCACCTGCATTCACACGAACATTTTCAAACAACACAATCGCGTCGCCCCCTCCGGAAACTCCGGAGAGATAATCGTCCACCAGCGTCACCTTCTCACCCAGCGCAGCCTCGAGCGCGGCGGCCACAGGCGCTAAACTGACCTCCGGCTGATTCTGTACAGGAATTCCTTCTTTTGGGCGCCCTAGGTGAGACATGATCCTTAACCTGCCGCCTTTGGCTAGAATTTGACGCAACGTTGGTAGCGCGGCGCGAATTCTCGCATCGCTCGAGATTTGACCGTTCTGGATCGGCACGTTGAGGTCTTGGCGAACTAAAACGGTCTTACCGTTCAGCTCAAAATCAGCGAGCGTCGGCAGCTGCATATCAAAAAAGATCTCTGACGCGGCGCTCAATGGCCTCTGCACTGAATCCGAAATGCGCCAATACATCATCGCCTGGCCCAGATTCTCCGTACTGGTCTAAGCTGACGACGCCGCCCTCGAAGCCGACCCATTTTCGCCAGTAATCACCATGACCCGCTTCTACTGCGACACGGGCTCGAATGGATGCGGGCAATACCGAGTCCTGGTATTCAGATGACTGTGCACTGAAAACTTCCGCCGACGGCATCGAAACCAATCGGGTGGGTAGGCCATCTTCAGACAACCTGACCGCTGCCTTACGCGCGATTTCAACTTCCGACCCTGTGGCAATAATAATGGCCTCAGCAACCGATTGAGGCTCAAAGAGTACATAGGCACCCTGACTAATTTGAGAGAGTTGGTGATCATTTCGGGTTTGATGCGCCAGCTTCTGCCTTGAAAAAACCAAAGCCGTCGGCCCTTCAGAGCGCTCAACCGCCGCTTGCCACGCGCCGACCGTTTCTACCGCATCGCAGGGACGCCAGACATGCAGACGCGGCGTTGTGCGCAGGTTCGTGAGTTGCTCAACAGGTTGGTGGGTCGGCCCATCCTCTCCCTGACCAATGCTATCGTGGGTATAGACATGAATGTTTTGCAATCCCATCAACGCAGACATTCGAACCGCGTTGCGGGCATACTCCATGAACATCAAAAAGGTCCCGGTGAAGGGCCGAATGGCACCGTGCAAAGCAAGACCATTGGCAATGGCGGTCATGCCGAATTCCCGCACACCATAATAAATGTAATTGCCGCTGGATTGATCAGCTCCCACAGCCTGCGCGTCTGGCCAAACTGTATTATTCGAGCCCGAGAGATCAGCCGATCCACCCACCAGCTCCGGCAACAACGCAGAAAGCCGAGAGATAATTTCTCCTGAAGCTTGCCGACTGGCGAGGGCTTTCCCAGCTGATTGATACTCCTGGAGGAGCGCCGAGATGGACTCAGACCAGTCCTTAGGCAACCGATTCGATATTCGACGCGCAAATTCTGCTGCGAGCTCAGGGAAAGCTGCCTCATACTCTTCAAATAACTGATGCCATTCGCTTTCAGAGGTTGCTCCCCGCGGCCTGCAATCCCAATCCGCGAGCAGGTCAGCCGGAATATCAAAGGGCGGGTGAGGCCAATCCAATGCCTCTCGAGTTTTTGCGATCTCCTCAGCCCCTAGCGGCGAGCCATGACTGCCTGCAGTGCCCCCTTTGTTAGGCGCACCAAATCCAATGGTGGTTTTACAGCAAATCAGTGTTGGTTGATCCGGGTTCCCGCGCGCGCTCGCCAGCGCTGCTCTGACAGCTTCGGCACTATGTCCGTCGACAGCTGGAATTACTTGCCAACCATAGGCTTCAAACCTAGCGGGCGTATCATCGGTAAACCATCCCGACACCGGGCCATCAATAGAAATCCCATTATCGTCATACAGACAGATGAGCTTTCCAAGTCTAAGGGTCCCTGCGAGCGAACAAGCTTCATGAGAAACTCCCTCCATCAAACAGCCATCACCCGCAAAGACGTAGGTATAATGATCAACAATATCCAAACTGCGGCCGTCGCTGGCTGTTCGATTAAATGTACTGGCCAGCAACTTCTCAGCTAGTGCCAGTCCCACACCGTTGGCTAGGCCTTGTCCTAGGGGTCCAGTTGTAGTTTCTACACCGGGTGTGTAGCCCCGCTCAGGATGTCCTGGTGTTTTTGAGCCGAGCTGCCTAAAAGATTGGAGGTCCTCCATACTTACGTCATAACCGGTGAGGTGTAATAGGCTATAAATCAGCATCGAGCCATGGCCATTGGACAACACAAACCGGTCACGGTCCGGCCAATCTGGGTTGGCTGGGTTGTGCTTTAACACTTCTCGCCACAGTACTTCGGCCATATCCGCCATCCCCATCGGGGCACCGGGATGGCCGGATTGAGCTGTTTGGACAGCATCCATGGCAAGGGCGCGAATGGCGTTGGCGCGTTCTCTGGCTGTGCTCATGGTGTCATCCTTTCTTGAAAAACCCATTGTCGCTTAAGGTCATCGAATCAGCAATTCTTTCACCCTTTTCATCTAAATTTTTCCTGTTGCTGCAAGCGCTGAAACACTGAAAATGAATGGTCTCCAAGAGGACCTTGAACGCAATTCAAGGCTAAAAAGTAGTTCAAGGCCCTAAAAATCAGTATGATTGGCGCTCTTTTTCATTTGGATATCAGCATGGCGAACAATAGCGTTTTCACATCGGAGTCGGTTTCTGAAGGACATCCAGACAAAATGTCGGACCAAATCTCCGATGCCATACTCGATGCTTTACTCCAGCAAGATCCAAACGCCCGAGTCGCCTGCGAAACCATGGTGAAAACAGGCATGGTTGTTTTGGCCGGCGAGATTACCTCAAGCGCCCAGATCGACTACGAGCAGATTACTCGAGACGTGATCTTGGACATCGGCTACGACAGTTCAGACGTAGGTTTTGATGGCGCCTCTTGCGCCGTATTGAATGCGCTGGGTAAGCAATCTCCCGATATTGCCATGGGCGTTGATGAGTCAACAGATCACGAGCAAGGTGCCGGTGATCAGGGCTTAATGTTTGGATATGCAAGCAATGAAACGGATGTGCTCATGCCGGCGCCCATCACTTACTCACATTTGCTGGTCAAACGCCAAGCGGAGGTGAGAAAAAGCGGTGCTCTTAAGTTTTTACGCCCGGACGCGAAAAGCCAAGTTACCTTCCGCTACGATGCATCTGGCAACCCTCAAGGCGTCGAAGCGGTGGTGTTATCTACTCAGCACGATCCTGATATCAGCTTAAAAGACCTCCAGGAAGCCGTGATGGAGGAAATTATCAAACCTGTTTTACCCGCGAACTGGCTTTCCGCGAGTACCAAATTTTTCATCAATCCGACCGGGAACTTTGTCATTGGAGGTCCTGTGGGCGACTGCGGACTGACGGGCCGTAAGATCATCGTCGACACTTACGGCGGCATGGCGCGCCACGGTGGGGGCGCTTTTTCTGGCAAAGATCCATCCAAAGTCGACCGCAGCGCTGCCTATGCTGGTCGCTATGTGGCGAAAAATATCGTTGCTGCTGGTCTCGCTGATCGATGCGAAATCCAAGTCTCCTACGCCATCGGAGTCGCCGAACCTACTTCGATCAGCGTCGAGACCTTCGGGACGGGAAGGTTATCAGACGATCGCATCGAAGCATTGGTTGCCGAACATTTTGATCTTCGACCCAAGGGCCTAATCGATATGCTTGACTTAAAACGGCCGATTTATCTTCCAACCGCGGCTTATGGTCATTTCGGACGGACCGAGGATAGTTTTTCCTGGGAGCGAACCGACCGCGCTGAAGCCTTAGCAAGCGAGAAATAACCGTTCACCATGAACAAACTCCCCATCAGCTTTGAGTTTTCAGCCCCCAAGACGGCAGATGCGACTGCAGCATTGCTTCGCAGTCAAGATCGACTCAAAGGTTTCGATCCTGAATACGTCAGCGTGACCTACGGCGCTGGTGGCTCAACCCGTGATGGCACCAAAGAGGCCGCGATCGCCCTGGGGCAAGGAGCAGTCCCCGTTGCGCCGCACCTCTCTTTTGGCGGAGACACGCCGGCCGCTATTTCAGCGCTCTTGGACGAATACCAAGAAGCCGGCATCCATCGACTGGTTGCCCTGAGGGGGGATCGTCAATCCGGTTATGGCCGCAGTAAAATGTCGCACGCCGCTGAACTTGTTGCCTTTGTGCGAGAAGCGACTGGTTCACATTTTCATATCAGTGTTGCCGCTTATCCGGAAATTCATCCTGAATCGACTTCAGTCCAAAGCGAGCTCACTTTTTTTAAAGAAAAAGTTGATGCCGGAGCAGATGCAGCGATTACACAATATTTTTATAACGCCGACGCCTACTTTAGATATATCGATGAATGCCAAGCACGAAATATCGACATCCCGATCGTTCCCGGCATCATGCCCATTACTAATCTCAAAGGGTTGCAGCGTTTTTCAGATATCTGCGGCGCTGATCTGCCCCAATGGATGGTCAAGCGTTTAGAAGATTTTGGCGATGATGCAGATGCTATCAAAGCTTTTGGGACTGACTTCGTGACCGGACTTTGCCAGCGACTCATTGCCGGCGGTGCACCGGGGCTGCACTTCTACACCTTGAATCTCTCTCAACCCAGTGCGAGGATTCTTAAAAACCTCGGTTACTAACGTGCATATTCCTCGGGTCTTCATTGACCGCGCCATAACGCTCAGCGACGTCATAACCCTCGATGGACCCAAAGCCCATCATCTCTGTCATGTCCTTAAGTTGCGCAACGCTGATCCAATCACCATCTTTAATGGTTGCGGCGGCGAATTTCACGGCACAGTCGCCGAGATCAAGAAAGATCAACTTCAAGCTCGCATTGAGCGACACGACCCCGTGAGCAGAGAATCCCAACTTCGCATTATTCTGTTGTTGGCGATTCTCAAAAAAGACCCGATGCGCCAAGCGCTGCAACGGGCGACTGAATTGGGCGTCTCGGAGATTAGACCGATTTGGACCCAACACCTGAGTGATGGCAAAAGCCAAAGCGCTCGCCGATTTGAAGTTTGGCAGTCCGCCGTAGAGAGCGCGAGTGAACAATCCGGCAGAACTCAAGTCCCGCTCATCGCGGAACCACAATCGTTTCAATCGGCATTGCTGCAGATCCAAAGTGAACCGATTGACCTTAGGCTGATCGCTCATCTCAATCAGAGCCCGCTCAATGTGAGCAGTGAAGCCGTCATTCCCATGGCGAGTTTGGCGCTTGCGATCGGTCCCGAGGGCGGGTTCAGCGAAACCGAGATCTCAGCCGCAGTCGACGCGGAATTTCTGCCTTTTTCCATCGGGGCGCGAATTCTCCGGGCTGAAACTGCCCCGGCAGCCCTTTTGGCGTATCTTCAAACTCGATTTGGAGATTTTTCGATCTGAGCATCATTAGACAACACAACTTCAATTAAATGACCATCGCAGGCTTCTTGGTTTACACTTGGGGCCATCTGAAGGGAACCCATCTATGGCGCACCACGAAAACCAAAAGCTGATTCGCTGCCAATTATCATCCCCCAGCGGCACAACACAAACCCGCTTTATAGAGTTTGAACTCTTCAAGTTGTGGCAATACATGATGCAGACGAAACATGGCTTCGATATCTCAGATTTAACAATGAGCCTCTGGGTGAGCGAACAAGACTATCAAAGCAAGCAAAGCCTTTATGAGAGAAGCGGCGATATTATTTCTGTGGACCGACTCACGGTTTCCATTTTTGATCAACGCAACGGATTTACCCATGTAACCCATCGTTTCGCGCATCGGGATGACACCGACCAAGTGAAGTCCATTCTCTTATCTCATGTACCCGAGGCACTCATCCAAAGCGACGACTTCACGCTTGAGATTAGCCAAGGCCGAACCATTGAGAAAGGACCTATTTCAGGAATGAGCGAGATCAGCCTTGGCCTGTCTAACGATTGATGGGAACTTTTACCCATCAGGCTACGGCAAACATCAAGCAATCTAACCGCTTTGAAATCGCCAGTATTCCGTCATTTAAGTGATCTTACCTGCTTAAAACCGGCATTGAAGCACTCTGCTGCATTTCAGCTTTGGCTTGCTCAGCCGCACACCCATCTGTCCACTAATCTGCTTTAAGAATCCTCTATGAACAGCTCCAATGACGCCGCACAACGCAAGACGATACTTTCCGGCTCCACCACAACCGGTAACCTCACCCTTGGGAATTACATCGGCGCGGTGTCGAACTGGAAAGCCGTGCAGCAAGACTGTCTGCGACAGTTGATGCGGGCTGGCGCGGAAAAAGCGACTGCAAGCGCCTCAGCAACCTTCACAAATGTTTATGAGAAAACGAGGTTGTTGCCGCGCTGACTGATAGCCCTCCGGCAGTTTTAGCGGAGTTACCACCGCGCGACGGTGATCGCTGACTGTTTCATCTTGTGCGAACTGGTTACAATCATCGATCGATACATTAATGGAGGCGAAATTGACTCGTCACCTCGGAATTGTGATGGACCCCATCGAGTCCATCAATCCTAAAAAAGACAGTACTTTTGCCATGATGTTGGCTGCTGAGCAGCGAGGCTGGCGGATCTCTGTGATGACCCTTGGCGATCTATCTCTTGATAAAAACGTGTTGAAACTGAACTATCAGACGATCACGGTTACAGACGATCCAAAAGACTACTTCCAGAGCGCTGGTTTTTCGAAGGGAGATGCCAACGACTTTGATCTTATTTTAATGCGCAAAGACCCACCTTTTGATATGGATTTCGTCTACGCGACCTACCTACTTGAGTTCGCTGAGCACGCAGGAACCCCGGTATTTAACCGGCCAGGTAGTATTCGAGATTGCAACGAGAAATTGTTTGCACTGCAATTCCCAAATTGCGTACCCGAAGTGATCGTCACCTCAAACCCAGCCCAACTAAAAGCTTTTCATGACGAACATCTGGACATTATTTTGAAGCCTCTGGACGGCATGGGAGGACAATCTATTTTCAGGGTCAAAGCCAAAGATACCAATCGCAACGTGATCATCGAAACCTTAACCGAGCTCGGAACCCGCAAGATTATGGCGCAGCGCTTTATTCCAGAAATAAAAGACGGCGATACTCGAATATTATTGATTAACGGTGAACCTGTGCCGTACGGCCTTGCTCGAATTCCCTCTGCTGGGGAAACACGGGGCAATCTCGCGGCCGGCGGCAGCGGTGTCGCCAGACCGCTGACTGATCGAGATCGATGGATTTGTGATGAAGTCGGCCCAGTCTTGCGTGAAAAAGGGCTCTTGTTTGTTGGTATTGACGTCATTGGTGATTATCTCACCGAAATAAACGTGACCTGCCCTACCTGCATCCGGGAACTCGACACCAGCCAAGGCTTGGATATTGCCGGAAATTATCTTGATCACCTCGAAACAGAGATAGGCTAGGCCATGCTCACTGTGCAAAAACTCGGCGGTGATCGTCTGGGCTTTGCACTTTTTCTTGCGGTAGTTGTCCACGCCATGTTCATACTCGGTATCTCGTTTTCAACAGAATTAAGCCGCGTTCCCGAACGGGTACTGGACGTTACAATTGCCTTGACGCCGAGCCAAACCCGGCCCGAGACCGTGGATTTTTTATCAGATGTTCATCAAGCGTCTGACGAAGAAAAAGATGTGCCTTTGAAATCCCGGTCAATCAAAGAGTCTGCGCCATCCGTCCAAGCGCTTCGATCGCTGGAGATGACTCCCCCCGAAGCTTCTCTGACACCAGTAGATTTGAGTCCCTCTTCGGCAGCCAGAAAAATGCAATCTCTGCAAACTGATCTCAGTCAGTTTAGGAAAGCCCAGCAACAGCCAACAACGGATGTGCTTTTTTCTGGACCTCGGGTCCAGCGCTTGAGTCGCGCTAATGCCGCGGCGAGCCCAGAGGCCTTTTACTTGCGTTCTTGGCAGCGCAAAGTCGAGACCATCGGTAACCTCAATTATCCTGAGGCTGCCCGCCGCGCTGGTATCTACGGAAAACTCAGATTACTCGTCGCCATCCGAGCAGATGGTTCGCTCCAAGAAATTCTTATTCTTGAGAGCTCAGGGGAATCACTCCTCGATCAGGCCGCCATCAATATTGTCTCGCTCGCTGAACCCTTTCCGCCGTTCTCAGAAGCGCTCCGACAAACCACCGACGTTCTTGAAATTGTTAGAACTTGGCAGTTCCGAAAGAACACCAGCACAGTTGACTTCACACCATGATCGAACAAGTCATCGAAGGGAGTTTCTTGATCGCTCATCCAAGGTCTGAAACCAACTATTTTTCCGAAACATTGATTTACGTTCTGGAAAATAATTCAGACGGGAGTTTCGGGTTTATCATTAATCGGTCCGCGGGCACTTCGTTGGGTGAGGTGCTCAGCCAAACGCCAGATGCAATCGCTGACGAAACGCTATTGATCGGTGGACCTGTCCAAAACGATTGTCTAAGGTTTTTATCCGTCTGTAAAAATAATCAATTAAAACGGCCGCCCAAACTCATCTCGGACTTAGCGACAGCGGCAGCGCATGGTCAGGAAGATGATTGTGCGGTGCTGCCGCTACTCGGCTACGCAGGCTGGGCCGAAGGTCAGCTCGAGCATGAAATCAGTGAAGACGTCTGGCTCATTGCGACAATTGATTGGATGACGCTCCTGTCCGCGCCAGAGACCGAACGTTATGGCCTGGGGTCGTCTCAGTTAGGATTTGATCCCAAGCTGATCGGCTTAACGCCTGACTATTTGCAATGAGCCAACAAATGATCATGGGTTTTGATTATGGGACGCACAGGATTGGTGTCGCCATCGGTCAGCGCATCACCCAAACCGCATCGCCATTGGCAATCCTCAAAGCGCGCCAGGGTCAGCCCAATTGGTCTGAAATTGAAGCGCTGGTCAATGAGTGGCAACCTGTCGCCTTCGTGGTGGGTTTACCACTACATATGGATGACGAAAACAGCCATTTATCCGATCAAGCCGAAAAATTCGCACGACGCCTCACCGGTCGGTTTAACCTGCCCCATGAAATGGTCGATGAGCGCCTGAGCAGTGTGGAGGCGAGAAGTCTCAGCTTAAGCGATACGATCGATGATGTTGCCGCAGTTTTGATCTTAGAAACCTACCTCAACAGCGACCGCTCGCTGCCTTAGCCCTACATAAAATCTTCTGGAATTTTGGCTTTCTCTTGCGCTGCCTCTCGAGTGATCAAACCTTTGGCCAACAAATCTTTAAGGCATTGATCGAGCGTCTGCATCCCCAACTGGCCGCCAGTCTGAATAGCGGAATACATCTGAGCGACTTTGTCTTCTCGAATGAGATTACGAATCGCTGGCGTACAGAGCATGATTTCATGCGCTGCCACACGACCGCCGCCTACCTTTTTAAGCAAATTCTGCGAGATAACAGCCTGCAGCGATTCCGACAACATTGATCGCACCATCGCCTTCTCGGCCGCCGGAAATACGTCGATAATACGGTCTATGGTCTTAGCCGCTGAGGACGTGTGCAAAGTTCCAAAAACCACGTGACCTGTTTCAGCCGCTTCAAGAGCAAGGCGTATGGTTTCCATATCTCGCATTTCACCAACCAAGATAATATCCGGGTCTTCTCGAAGTGCCGATCTCAACGCCTCATTGAATCCCAGAGTATCTCTGTGGACTTCCCTCTGGTTGACTAAGCTCTTCTTACTTTCATGAACGAACTCAATTGGATCCTCAATGGTCAGAATATGTTGATAACGATTGGCGTTAACGTAATCCATCATCGCTGCGAGGGTTGTACTCTTACCCGAACCCGTAGGTCCAGTGACGGTGATCAAGCCACGAGTGCTTTGGGCAATCTTGCTAAAGACATCCCCCATTCCCAAATCTTCCATTGTCAAAACCTTCGAGGGGATTGTTCTAAATACACCTCCTGCACCCCTATTTTGGTTATAGGCGTTGACTCGAAAACGCGCGATGCCGGGTATCTCAAACGAAAAGTCGCATTCTAAAAACTCCTCGAACTCTTTGCGTTGCTTGTCATTCATAATTTCATAGATCAGCGAATACACTTCCTTCGAATCAAGTGCAGGGACATTGATTCGACGGATATCGCCATCAACTCGAATCATCGGGGGCAAACCTGCAGACAGATGGAGGTCAGAAGCACCCTGTTTATGACTAAATGCCAGCAGTTCGGTGATGTCCATAAAAATTCCTTTTGAAAAATTAACCAAGCTCTGAGACAGACGATTGAATGAACCGATGCATCGACCTTGCTCGTTTATCTTAGTATGCGACAATGGCTTTCGCCATCTTCAGACGACGTCATTTCATTGATCTCCGAAAATTTACAACAGGTGCAGACCCGCATCCATGAGGCTTGTCTTGTAGCGAACCGTTCGCCTAGTGACGTCCAACTGCTTGCTGTATCTAAAACAAAGCCCATTGAGGATGTTGCCCGAGCAATGGCCGCTGGCCAGCGCCATTTCGGCGAAAACTATCTACAAGATGCGATCCCGAAGGTCCTTGCCTTGCCTGACGCCTGCTGGCACTTTATTGGACAGATTCAGTCCAATAAAACACGCGACATTGCGACGCATTTCGATTTTGTGCATGGCGTTGCCTCTGAAAAGGTCGCAACCCGATTAAACGCACAGCGACCCGACGACAAACTTCCTCTGCGAGTTTTTGTTCAGATCAACCTTGTCGATGAGGCCACCAAAAGCGGGGTCGAACCCAAAGCCTTACCGGCGCTGGTTGACCACATCCAACAACTTTCAAGGCTTGAATTCATGGGGCTGATGGCAATACCACCGCAATCGTTCGGACAGCAAGCGCGGCGAGATTTTTTTATTGGGTTGAGACAACTCCTTGAGCAATTGCCCGCGCATCCAGAGACTGGGCCTGCCAAGAACCTCAGCATGGGCATGAGTGATGATCTTGAGACAGCGATCGCCTGCGGCGCAACTTGGGTCAGAATAGGCTCCGCAATTTTCGGTGCTCGACGCACACCTGGAGAAACAATATGAACGGAAACCTAACCTTTATCGGCGGTGGCAATATTGCCCAGGCCATCATCGGTGGCCTATTGGAGACCGGTTTTTCACCCGATCGCATGACTGTTGCAGATCCCAGCCCTGAGCAAGGCGCAACGATAGAGCGCTTGGGCGTTGCCTGGGATACCGATAATCTCAAAGCTGTCGATTCCGCTGATTTAGTCTTCCTATGCGTCAAGCCTGGTCTCGCTCAGACCGTGTGTGAGGCGCTCGCAGGCTCGCTTGACCAAAAGTGTCTCATCAGCGTTGCAGCCGGTATTACAACCACCCAGCTCAAACAATGGTCCCACAGCGGCCTGGTTGTTCGCTGCATGCCCAACACGCCTGCATTGGTTCGATCAGGAATGCTTGGGTTATATGCTGATCCTTCGGTAGCCGCCCCCATCCGAGATGAGGTGGTTGCCTGTCTGAGCAGTGTCGGAATCACCGAGTGGTTTACGCGCGAAGCGGATCTTGATGCGGTCACAGCAATCTCTGGAAGCGGGCCCGCTTATTTTTTCTACCTCATGGAAACCATGGTCAAAGCCGCAGAAAAAATGGGCATCTCCAAGGCCACAGCGACCACCCTAGTGACTCAGACGGCGCTCGGAGCTGCCAAGATGGCGCATCAAAATCCTCAATCCCCAGAAATACTCAGGCAGCAAGTGACATCTCCGGGCGGCACAACCCAGGCAGCTTGCGAGACGCTGAGTCAAGGCGGCTTTGACGCGCTGGTCATTGAGGCTTGCGAGGCTGCTAAAGTAAGATCTGAGACACTCTCTAGCAGTTAGGAAATTTAAGCGGTCAAAAGCAGTACGCGCGACACAGATGAGGAATCACTATGGGCAATTATTTATCGGAAGGCGGTATATTCGTCATTCAAACCTTATTTGGGCTTTTGGTCATGTTGCTCAATCTTAGGTTTATCATGCAAGCGAGCAAAGCCAACTACTACAATCCGATTGCGCAAGGTATTGTCAAAGCCACTAACCCTTTAATCGGGCCGTTTCGAATGATCTTCCCAATCATGGGGCCGTTTGACCTCGCCAATATGGCCTGCGCCCTCGTGATCCAAAGTATCGGTATCGTGCTGATTATGGTCTTTGCAGGGGCTCTCCCGCTCGATCTAATTTATTTCGCCTGGGCAGTGATTGCGATTCTGGCAAGCATCATCAATCTTTACTTTTTCGCGTTATTGATCTCAGTCATCGCAAGCTGGCTGGCACCCTACTCCAGTCACCCTGCCTTAGAGTTGGTGCAGGACATTACCGATCCCCTTTGTCGACCAGCCAGGCGCCTCATTCCAGCGATAGGGGGTCTGGACTTTTCGATCATCGTCGTGTTCCTCGGCTTGTCACTCCTCGAGAACAGCATTTTGATTCGTCCGCTCGCTGCCTTAACCGGCATGCCGCGAGGGCTGATTTTTGGTTTTTAACACCAAAGCTTACTGGCAACACTGGGGGCTCTTCCTCATGCTCGCTTGCGGCCAGGTAAGCGGTGATCAAAGTGTTAGAACCGGTCCCTACGAAATCCATTACACTGCCTTTTCATCGATGCTTGTACCCGCTGATACTGCGAGCATGTTGGGCATCACCCGTGCAGAGAACCGAATCTTAATCAACATATCCGTCCGCGAGGGCGACAAACCAGCGGCCGTAGATGTGCAAGGTCATGCGCTGACCGTACTAAATCAAACGCAACAACTAAAGTTCAGTCAGGTCACCGAGCAAACTGCGATCTACTACCTTGCAGAATTAATCAACCATGAACGCGACTGGCTACGTTTCAGCATCAACATCAACTTTCATTCGGACCACCCGCCTTATGTCCTCGAATTTTCCCGACAATACTATTAGCCTACCCTTCGCGAAGGTTGTTCTGGCCAGCGGAAATCTAAAAAAAATCGATGAGTTTAAAACCTTATTTTCAACGTCGAACCAGATCATCCCCCAACCCCAGTTGGGCATCGAAAGCATCGACGAGACTGGACTTAGTTTCATCGAAAATGCGCTTTTGAAAGCCCGTCATGCTGCTAAAGAGAGTGGGCTACCGGCATTCGCAGATGATTCCGGGCTGGTGGTTGAGGCCCTTGATGGCGCCCCAGGTATTTTTTCAGCGCGCTACGCCGGACCCAGCGCCACAGACCTGGACAATTGTCAGAAGCTCTTGAAAGCGCTCGAGCCAGCATCAAACCGATCTGCCTTTTTTCATGCCACCATCGCCTTTGTCGAACACGCCAAAGACCCAGATCCAATCATTGCCCAAGGACGCTGGCACGGCGAAATTCTGAAGTCACCGCGGGGACAGGGAGGTTTTGGGTACGATCCGCTGTTTTATATCCATGATGTCAAGATGAGTGCAGCCGAACTCAGCGCCTCTGAAAAAAACCAGCGCAGCCACCGCGGCCAAGCGATACGGGCGCTTATTCAGCAACTTAACCTGCGATTTAGCGCATGAGACAGCGCAATGACGGTCTCTACAACCTTTGCGCGAAGCCTATCATCCGATTAACCATTAGCTGCTCGATGCACCTCTATCGAAGATGCATATGAATAACATTCCCCTTGCGCTTTACATTCATTTTCCCTGGTGTGAAAAAAAATGTCCCTACTGCGATTTCAACTCCCACGTCCTTGACCTCAATGCAAGCACTGACCTGGAACCTGAGCTCGAGGATGCTTACATTGATCAACTACTCTTTGATTTAGATCGAGACATCGAGGACTTCCAAATAGAGGCACCCATCAGCTCTATATTTATGGGTGGCGGCACACCCAGTCTTGTCTCACCCCAAGCGATCGCTCGATTGCTCGAGGGAATCAGTCAGCGACTCTCCATAAACCCAAAGGCCGAATGCACCCTCGAGGCTAATCCAGGATCGAGCGACCAGGTCAAGTTTCAGGGTTATCGCGCTGCTGGCATTAATCGTCTTAGTCTGGGCATCCAAAGCTTTTCGGATACTAAATTAGCGGCTTTGGGCAGAGTGCATTCAGGCGCCGAGGCGCTAGCCGCCGTTGAGTCTGCCCGACAAGCAGGTTTTGATAACATTAACCTCGATCTCATTCACGGTCTGCCGGGCCAAACTGCTCAGGATGCGCTCTCAGATTTAGAACGTGCTCACACGCTTTTTCCGGAACACCTGTCTTGGTATCAACTGACGATCGAACCCAACACCGTGTTTTTCAATCGAACGCCTAGTTTGCCAACAGAATCTGACCTGGACCAAATCAGCACAGAAGGATGGTCATGGCTAAATGACCACGGCTATGGCCAATACGAGGTTTCTGCTTTTAGTCGCGGCAACCATTATCAGTCTCAGCACAATCTCAATTATTGGCGCTTCGGTGATTACATCGGTCTAGGGGCGGGCGCACACGGAAAGGTGACCCAACAGCAGCCCGATTTCGTCATTACCCGAACACGCAAATCCCGAATCCCGAACGATTATCTAAAAGCAGCAAAACGGATCACCAAGTCTGTTGAAGCAGCAGATCTCAGACTTGAATTTCTGATGAATGCTTTACGACTTAATGAGGGGTTTTTACTCAGTGATTTTAGCCAGCGGACTGGTCTGGCGAGCAGTGAGCTTGTTGATTTCATCGCTCCTGGGCTCGCGCAAGGATTACTCATCAAAGAGGATCAGAAGCTTCGCCCCACCCAGCGCGGCTTACAATTTCTCGACTCATTGCTCTTACTGGCTTAATGCTTTGCGGTTTTGGTGACGGCAATATCCGTTACGTCATGTCCAAGGCGAAGGCCGCGGCGCTCATACTTGGTTTGAACTCTAGCAGGCGGCGTACAGAATTCTAAATCGGACTGGGTTTCAATCAGTTCAATAATTTGCTCGGCATAGGGCTGCCAGTCAGTCGCGATATGAAGGACACCATCGCCCTGAAGTTTTAGTGCGGCGGTTTTTAAGAAGTCCGAGTTGACCAACCGTCGCTTGTGGTGGCGTTTTTTATGCCAAGGGTCTGGGAAAAAAACTTGTAACCCGGCCAGACTGTGGGTCGGGAGATGCGGAAGCACCGACCAAACGTCAACGTTCATGACGCGCAAGTTCTCAAGGTGTAGTCGCTCTGCTTCAATCATCAGGTGTCCCACGCCGGGTGCATGCACTTCAAGACCCAAGAAATTATGTCCAGGGGCGGCGGCAGCCATCTCCGCAAGGGAATCACCCATCCCGAAGCCGATTTCTAAAATCAACGGCTGCTCATTTTTAAATGCCTGCTGCGGAGACGACAGCGACGATTCCGGAAATTGAAATTGTGGAAGTACATCCAACAGGCCGCGCTTTTGGCCCTTGGATAGACGCCCTTGACGAATCACGTAGCTCCGAAGAGGCCTCGACGCGGGATCTTGTTCTCTATTCATGCGGCGATAAAACCTAGGCTTTTAAACCCATCGACTGCCAGAGTCCTATCGCCAGCGCTAACCATCCGACAATAAAGAGCACGCCACCCAACGGCGTCACCGGCCCTAACCAGCGCCAGCCCAATACCGACAGTCCATACAAACTGCCGGAAAAAAGAAGGATTCCAAGCGAGAAACTCCAAGCCGTAACCAGCCAGGCTGGCTTGGTGCCAAGCACGAGCATCAAGGTACCGACCATCAGTACCCCTAGACTGTGCATCATTTGATACTGCACGCCCGTCTCAAATGCTGAAAGGCTCGATTCGCTAAGCTGCCCTTTCAAGGCATGCGCGCCAAAGGCCCCGAGCACGACGGCGCTCGCACCACTCAGCGCGCCAAAAATCATCAAGGCATGGAGCATCACAGGTTAATGCGCGACTACATTCATTCGCAGTTTTTTGAGCGCCGCTTGCTCCAGTTGCCGGACCCGTTCCGCTGAAATACTGTAATGGGCCGCTATTTCCTGCAAGGTTGCTTTAGGCTCAATTAACCATCGCTTTGTTACGATGTCTCGAGCGCGATCGTCCAAGACTGAAAGTGCGGCTCTCAACTGACTGCTTTCGTCCGCCTTGGCATCTAGAGCTTCTACAATTTCGGCTGGATCATGCTCGGGAGCGGCCAAAAATTGTGAGGGCGACGCCACAAATGCTTCGCCATCATCGCTTTCCGGAAGATCGAAGGTCTGGTCTTGGGCACTGAGCCGTCCTTCCATTTGAAGCACTGTTTCTGGTTTTACCCCAAGGGCACCCGCAATATCCTGCACTTCTTGCGGCCGCAACCAACCAAGCCGCTGCTTCTTACTCCGCAAGTTAAAGAACAACTTACGCTGTGCTTTGGTGGTTGCTACACGCACAATCCGCCAGTTCCGTAAAATAAACTCGTGGATTTCCGCCTTGATCCAGTGCACAGCGAAGGAGACCAGACGGACTTGATATTCCGGGTTGAAACGCTTCACCGCTTTCATAAGCCCAACGTTACCCTCTTGTATCAAATCTGCCTCCGACAAGCCGTAACCAGAGTAAGACCGAGCGATGTAAATCACAAAGCGAAGATTAGCCAACACCAACCTTCTTGCAGCGTCAACGTCGCCGTCTTGATGTAAACGATCAGCAAGTTGACGCTCTTCTTCGGCGGATAGTACCGAAATCCCGTTCACAGTCCGCACATACGCTTCGAGATTCGCTCCCGGCGCGGCAATATTAAACGGTATGGGTAGGGCGCTCATCTGCTAAACCATTGTTTTTTGGGGGCGAAATTCTAGCACCTCACGATGCCTGCTGACAATCTTACGCAATAATCCTCAATTGGGTTGAATTTTCGCAAGATGACGTCGTACGGAGACCATCGAACCAACAATACCAAGCCCAGCGCCCAGGGCGAGCAATGTTAAAGATTCCTGAATACCGAGCACTTCGAGCGCGAAATCGCTGCGATAAGAGCGTGCTAAGGTCTCAACCGGCACCGATAAATACAGGAGACTGGATTGGATCATGGCCCAAGCCATCACCGCACCGCCGATGCCCAGCCAGAACCCGCGGTACAAAAAGGGTCTTCGCACATACGCATCGGTACCACCCACCAATTTGATGACTTCAATCTCGTGTCGTCGGTTTTCGATGGTCAACCGCAACGTGTTCCCGACTATGAGAACCACGCCACACAAAAAGAGTACGCCTAAGGCCAGGGTAATGCGCTCAATGATCGCAAGCACCGACGTCAAACGTTGGCGCCAAGCCGCATCAAAACTGATCGAATCGATGCCTTCAAGGGCATCTATTTTCTGAATCAATAACTTCATTGCGGCTCCCTCCGTGCTCAACGGACGTACCTCAAGCACGGCGGGCAAGGGATTCTCCGAGAAAGCATTCAGAACATCGAAAAATCCGGACCGTTCTGAAAATTCAGCCAGCGCCTCGTTTTCTGTAATCAGGGTTACCTGCCGAATCTCCGGCATTTGACGTAGGCTTGATACCAGCCGCTGGGCAATTAATGAGTCGCTCGGCGTTGACAAATAAACACTGATCGCAGGTTCAATGACCTGTCGGTGATCTGTTTCGCCGACCTGCCGGAGGCCAACGAGCATCAGTACAGGCAGCGACAGCGCGATACCAATGACCAACCAGGTCGTCGCCAGACCCAACCAATCGCGTAATAGGGCCGATAAAGTAGAAGCGAAAAGTTGGCGATGGTGTCGAGCCCACGCTCGAATTCTATCCTGTTGGCTCAGAGATCGCTGGGAAGCGCCTCCTGACTCTTGTCGACCACTCATCTCACAGCTCCTCCCCAGAGAACTCGTAATAACAGCGAGTATTCGCGGGTGCGCTCCTCTGCTTCGAGATCAGCGCTCAGGCGCAAGGCACAAGCCAGCTGACCTAAGCGCGCTATCAGGGGAAGCAACGGCGTCACGGCTTGACCAGCCGACCAGACTGCAGATGCAGTCGATGAGCGGGAATCTCTCGAACGAGATTAAGATCATGGGTTGCTATCATTACAGTGACGCCAAGCTGGCTAAACTGCTGAAAAAGCGACATGATCTCGCGGCTCAACTCAGGGTCTAAATTACCCGTAGGTTCATCAGCAAGCAGTAAAGGCGGCCGATGCACTACCGCTCTTGCAATACCAACTCGCTGTTGCTCGCCCCCCGACAAAGTCACTGGCCAGTCCCGCTCCTTGTCGGACAGCCCCACTTTTGATAAGGCTGCCCGGACCCTTCGCTTGACCTCAGAAGGTGGATGTCCAGCGATTTCAAGGGGCAGCGCAACATTGTGAAAAACCGAACGATCAAAAAGCAATTGGTGGTTTTGGAAGACCACCCCTACTTTGCGGCGTAGTTCTGGGATCTTTCTTGCTGGCAAATGATTAAGGTTTTGACCGTCGAGCAAAACTTGGCCGCGGGTGCTGCGCTCCATTGCAATCGCCAACTTCATCAGCGTTGATTTGCCCGCCCCAGAAGGACCGGTGAGAAATACGAATTCACCAGGTTCAAGATTGAACGAAACTTCCGCTAAAGCCTCCTGGCCAGTCTCGTAACGCTTGAACACTTGATCAAACGTGAGCATGGTCTGCCTCATCGAGAATCGCGCTAACAAACAACTCAGGATCAAAAGGTTTCAAATCATCTAACTGCTCGCCCACACCCACAAAATGAATCGGCAAACCCAGTGCTTCTGTCAAAGCAAACACCACGCCCCCTTTGGCTGTACCGTCGAGTTTAGTCAAGACGATACCCGTCACTGCAACAGACTCCAAAAAAGATTTGGCTTGGACAATCGCATTCTGGCCGGTAGTCGCGTCGATCACGAGCAGCACGTTTTTAAGCGCATTTTCATCCTGACGACGGACAACCCGAACAATTTTTTCCAGTTCCTGCATGAGGTTTTTCTTGTTCTGCAAACGGCCAGCGGTATCTGCAATCAAAACATCAACCTTTCGTGATTTTGCTGCTGCTAACCCATCGAATATCACCGACGCGCTATCAGCCCCGGTATGTTGAGCAATCACTTCAATCTCGTTTCTCAGGCCCCATGCCTTGAGTTGCTCAACTGCCGCGGCCCTGAACGTGTCGCCAGCAGCAAGCATCACCGACCGGTTCTGCGCCTTGTAGTAATGCGCGAGTTTGCCGGCCGTCGTGGTTTTCCCGGCGCCATTAACACCCACCATTAAAATCACCTGGGTTTGATCCTCCTGCAAGGTTAGGGGTCTTGCTGCGGCCGAAAGCAGGCCAATGAGGTGTTTTCGCAATGCTTGTTTGACTGCTTCGGGGTCGCTCAGATCACGCCGCTGCACCTGTTGAGTTAAAGAGGCCATAATTTCTAGCGTAACGGGCATTCCGAAATCTGATTGAATGAGGAGCGTTTCTATTGCCTCAAGCAATGTTTCATCAATCACTTTCGCACCTAAAAACAGCGCGCTAATATTTTCAGAAAATCCCTGGCGAGTCCTCGCTAATCGATCTTTCAGCCGAGCCAGTAGTCCACGCTTGCCTTCGAATGTTTGATCTGCAACATTGTCCATTCTTCATTCACTCTCTTGCGGTAGGCCACGGTGTCGAAATCTCAGAAAACCTCGGATCTTCGAATTATCGGCGGTCATTGGCGCGGTCGTAAAGTTTCATTTAATCCAGTCCCTAACCTAAGACCGACTCCCGACCGAGTGAGAGAAACACTATTCAACTGGCTACAAGGAAGAGTCGCTCAAACCCGTTGCCTCGACCTTTTTGCGGGATCCGGCATTTTGAGCATCGAAGCGCTCTCCAGGGGCGCCCAGCACATTACCCTTCTTGAGCAAGACCCATCAACTCACCGCCATCTCAGCCAACAGTTTGCTCGTCTTAGCCTGCCCACGGGCCACTACGCGCTTTTACGCCAAGACGCCTTTGAGTTTATCAAACAATCGCCCCAAAACCCTTACGATCTGATTTTTATCGACCCACCATTTGCAACAGATCAATATGAACCCCTGCGCGATCTCATTTTAGAGAATAATTTACTGGCGCCGGGTGGGCTGGTGTATGTTGAGGCTCCACAAGCACAAATTTTGGAAAAATTTTCGAATGAGACACTGTCCATGCATCGCCAAAGTCGCGCCGGTCAAATCTTTTATGGGCTGCTGACTCAATCCTCCGAGGTTTGATCCTTTTCTTGGGTCCTGTATTATTCCTCCGTTCTTAAGGAGACGCCTATGAGTACGGTTCTTTATCCTGGCACTTTCAATCCGATTCATAACGGTCACGCGGATCTGGTTCAGCGTGCTTCAGTGCTCTTTGATCGAGTTATCCTTGGTATTGCAACGAGCCCTCAGAAGGATCCCAGTGTCTTAGGACTTCGTGTGGAACTGGCCCAAAAAGCCCTCGCTCATCTGAGTAATGTCGAGGTCATTGGGTTCAACCAATTGACCGTTGATTTCGCGAAAGAGGTTGGCGCAGGCGTTATTTTAAAAGGGATCAGAACTGTTACGGATTTTGAATACGAATTTCAAATGCTCAATATGAATCGGGTGCTTGCTCCTGGACTGGAAACCATATTCCTAGCCCCTTCGGAGGAATATTCTTATATTTCTTCTACACTGGTGCGTCAAATCGCTTCCTACGGCGGAGACGTCAGCAGTTTTGTGCATCCAGCGATCGAAGAAGCCATCAAAAACGGCGCCATTTTTTAGCGCTGGCAACGCATGCAAAACACGGTTGCGCGTCCTGTAATCCGAACCGCAGACAACGGTTTATTGCATCCGTAGCAAGGCTCTCCAGCGCGGTCATAGACTTTGAGTTCATGTCTAAAGTAGCCAGGCTTGCCGTCCTCTTTTAGGAAATCACGTAAGCTCGTACCGCCGGCGTCTATGGCCTTTTCGAGGACCGACTTGATCGCAACGGCGAGCCGGGCGTATCGTTTTCTTGATATTTTTCCAGCAGGACGAGTGGGACGAATCCCTGCGAGGTAGAGCGCCTCATTGGCATAGATGTTTCCAACACCCACAACCACCTCCGCATCCATGATCAATGTTTTGACATTACGAAGCTTGCCTCTTGCGGCTTCAAAAAGCGTTTCGCCATTGAAATCTGCGCTTAAAGGCTCCGGTCCAAGCTGATCAAGGAGACGGTGCTTTAATTGATCCAACCAAAAAATCGACCCAAAGCGCCGAGGATCGCGATATCTCAGAGTAATTCCTGAATTCAATATGATGTCCACATGATCGTGCTTCTGTGGCGCTGTTTGGGCGGGCAGTATTCGAAGACTTCCTGACATACCTAGATGGATCATCACGAACCCTCTCGCCAAGCCAATCAAAAGGTACTTGGCCCGGCGTTCCACCGAGACAATGGTTTGACCCGTCGCCATTTGGGTCAGCTCAGGGGAGATAGGCCAGCGGAGACGATTTTCACGAATGGTTACCCGAGCAATTGTACAATCGAGCAAGTGGGGCTCAATCCCAGCGCGAGTGGTTTCAACCTCTGGTAATTCCGGCATGTTAAACGAATCCTTCAGAATTTATTGCATTCACATCGGACTACCCTGGGTGAAGGGTGTGAGACGAAAGACAATCTGCTACCTTTAGCTTCAACCAGAGTATCTCACAGACCATGGCGGAACATTATCTCGGCATCGATACCGGCGGAACCTTTACAGATTTCGTGTATCTTCATCAGGGCAATATCGTTACTTTTAAGACGTTATCCACGCCAGAGGCGCCAGAACGAGCGATTGTCCAAGGAATATCAGCCTTGGGACTTGATCAGCTATGCAAAGAAGGCGCGCTGTCAATCGTCCATGGAACCACTGTTGCGACCAACGCTGCCCTCGAATCACGAGGCGTTAAAACCGCTTATATCACCAACGAGGGACTCGCAGACGTTCTCGCCATCGGTCGACAGAATAGAAGCAAGCTCTTTGACCTTTCGCCCAAAAAAGCGACGCTCTCTCTGAGACCTGAAGCCACTTTCGAAGTGCCTGCTCGACGAGGCCCGAAAGGTGAAATCCGAAAGCCGCTCTTAGAACCAGATCTTCGAGCACTCATCGCGGCTGTTGACGCTTATCATCCGACGGCGGTCGCAATCAACTTGCTCTACTCATTTTTATCACCCGATGATGAAAACAAGATCAGCGATTGCCTTGGCCCGTCCTACTTCGTCAGTCGATCGTCTGAGGTACTGCCTGAAATGGGAGAGTACGAACGCGGCGTAGCGACCTACCTGAATGCGTCCCTCGGGCCATTGATTGAGCAATACCTCATACAACTGGCTGAGCACACCGCCCCCAGCTCGCTCGCGGTCATGCAATCGTCGGGGGTGACATTGGATGCCGAGCAGGCTGCTTCGCAGGCGATCAGGCTCTTGCTGTCGGGACCAGCAGGGGGAATTATCGGCGCGCAAACCCTCCTTAATCGAAGTCAATTAATGACTTTCGACATGGGTGGCACGTCAACAGATGTCGGTCTCATCGATGGCGAACTTACGATCGCAACGTCTATGAAAATCAATGATATTCCCATTGCAATTCCTGCCATCGACATTAAAACCATTGGCGCTGGCGGTGGCAGCATCGCTTTCATCGATGACGGCGGTCTCTTGCAGGTGGGTCCCGATTCTGCAGGCGCAAACCCGGGACCAGCCTGCTACGATCTAGGCGGTTCAAAGGCGACAGTAACCGACGCCAATGTATTGCTTGGACGACTGCCTATCCATCGTCCTCTCGCCGGTGGCTTGAGGCTTTCACATACCGCAGCAGCAAAGTCTGTCGGGGCTTTGGCAGAACAGCTCGGTCTCAGCCTTCTAGACACGGCCCTCGGCATTGTTCGTTTGGCCAATGAAAAAATGACCGAAGCCCTGCGGTTGATCTCTGTTCAAAAGGGTATCGATCCCAAAGGGTTTGCCCTGTGTTGCTTTGGAGGCGCCGGCGGCCTTCATCTTTGTGATCTAGCCGATAATCTCGAAATCGAACGCGCCATTGTACCCTCTGAGGCTGGCGTTTTTTCTGCGCTCGGTATGCTCGCAGCAAGGCCTGGGCGTGAGCTATCGATGGCATTTGCAGCGGGGACGACTGAGGTCACCCGCACCGAACTGAATCAAGGATTCGAGAGGCTGATTGCGTCCGGCTCCAGCGCACTCGGGGCAGAAGGCGTCAGGCCGGAGCGAGTGCAAAAAACGTTAGATCTGCGATACCAAGGACAGACCCATGCGCTGGGGGTGACATTTAAAGGAACTTTGGCGAGTGCTAAGAAAGATTTTGTGTCACTGCACAAAAAACGCTACGGGCATTCGCTGAGTAGTCACATTGAGGTGGTCACGCTCCGAGTGCGTCTCGAGGCTCAAAGTCTGCTTTCACACAGCTCAGCGATTCCAAAGGGTGCAACAAAGACTGAGGATTTCGCCGCATCTTCCGCCGATGGGATACAACCTGGTCTTCGGGAAATCCCGTGGCGAGACAGAGCTAAACTGACATTGGGGGAGTGTTACTCGGGGCCACTCATTGTGAGTGATGAACACACTTCTATCTGGGTTAAACCTGGATGGACCATTGAAAGCGCATCTTCAGGCATCTTAGAGCTTCGGCGAGCGACCGTTTCGCCGTCGCTTAGCGAATCACCGCACGGGTCAAATAGTACGGGTTCGGTTTGAGTCTATTTAATTTTTGCTTCTTTGTAGATGACATGCTTTCGCACAACTGGATCAAACTTTTTGATTTCCATTTTGTCCGGCATGTTTTTTTTATTCTTGCTGGTCGTATAGTAGTGCCCTGTTCCAGCTGACGATACCAGTTTAATCTTGTCTCTCATGTTGTTTCCTTCGTGATCGGTCTTCTAACAAATTTTCCATCGAGTCAATGGCTAACCGAGATTCGGCCGCCTGAACTAGAGGCTATACCCGCTCACCTCGACTTCTCAAATCTGCAATGACCTGTTCAAGGCCCAATTTGTCGATGATACGCATACCTTTTGCTGAAACCCGTAGTTTGATGAAACGCTTCTCACTCGCAAGCCAAAAACGGTGGTCATGTATATTGGGTAGGAATCGACGGCGATTCTTGTTGTTTGCGTGCGACACATTATTACCTGTCATGGGACGCTTGCCGGTAACTTGGCAGACTCTTGACATAATTCCTTCCTCTAAAGCAGACGCTCAGCTTTTCTGTAAATTCAACGACTTGGCTTAGTCGTCCTTAATATCTTCTTGTCTCTTGATCACTTCTCATGAGCCGTGAGCTCAAAATCGGTGTCTTCCCCTTTTCGGCCAACGGTTTAACGCTGTCCGCCCTCCACGGGCGCGACTTTATATCAGATAAGCAGCTATTTTTCAAACAACTACGGTGGTTGTATCGTCAATCTACATCCTTTACCAACCGTTTAAGGATTAGACCTTGGCCGTTTCATCTTCACTTGCCAATTTCCCTCGCCAAAACCATTTCAGAGCTGCTTACCTATATTCTCTGTCATCTAAAAAACGGGCTGCGCTCAAGAAGAGGCAACCACAGTGCCATCATGGTTTAAAGCGGGTATTATTGGCCCTCGCGAGCCCTAATTGATGAACGAACGGTCAACAGCGCCATGAATACTGCTTTCAATACACTGAACAACCGCAGAGTCCTACTTGGCGTCACGGGCGGTATTGCAGCTTATAAATCGGCTGAGTTAACCCGCCGCCTACAAGATCAAGGAGCCGATGTCAGGATTGTTATGACACGCTCGGCAACTGAATTCATTACGCCCTTAACCATGCAAGCGCTGTCAAGGCACCCTGTCCACCTAGACCTGCTGAATCCGGATACCGAATCGGTCATGGGGCATATCGAGTTGGCACGCTGGGCAGACTTAATTCTGATCGCGCCCGCCAGTGCAAATTTTTTAGCGCGATTCGCCAGCGGTCATGGGGACGATCTTCTCACCACAGTCTGTTTGGCCGCCGAGTGTCCTGTCGCAATTGCTCCGGCGATGAACCAAGCCATGTGGTCGAAACCCGCAACCCAGGACAATCAATCCGTATTGGTTCATCGGGGGGTCCATCTCCTAGGTCCAGATTCTGGATTGCAAGCTTGCGGCGAAACCGGTGCGGGGCGTTTGCTCGACATCGAGCCATTGATTCAGCGCGTTAGCGCGCTTTTCGATACGGGTAAACTCCAAGGAAGGACCGTTCTGATCACCGCCGGCCCGACCCGAGAAGCCATTGATCCCGTTAGGTTTATTAGCAATCACAGCTCTGGCAAGCAAGGTTACGCGCTCGCTGCCGCTGCCGCTGACGCGGGCGCCAATGTGATTTTAATTTCTGGCCCAACCAACCTAACGTCGCCAGAGCGCGTTGAAATTGTGCCGGTGATCAGTGCTGTGCAGATGCACGAGGCTGTTCAGGCTAGGGTCGCAGATGCCGATGTTTTTATCGGCGTTGCGGCTGTCGCAGACTATCGGCCGACCTTAACCCTATCTCAGAAAATCAAAAAAGAGGCCCATGGGAAGCCAACGCTTACCCTTGAGCTGATGGAAAACCCCGATATTATTGCGGAAGTCGCGGCACGTGACGACAAACCATTTACCGTGGGGTTTGCTGCTGAAACTGAGAACCTCGAGGCATACGCGAGAAAAAAACTGGCGCAAAAAAACTTGGACATGATTGTTGCAAATAACGTTTCCAACACCGAAATCGGTTTTAACAGCGATCAAAATGCGATCACGCTCTATGAAAAAAATAGCAGCCTCGATCTCCCTATGATGTCAAAACGCGCCCTGTCTGAAAAACTGATTGAGCGCATCGCAGAGCACCTAGGGGCAATCACGTGAATGTACAAATCAAACGCTTGCGGGAGACTGTAGGCGACCCGGCCTACGGAACCAGCGGCTCGGCTGGAATCGATCTCAGGGCCTGCTTGGATGCGCCGTTCACTTTGGCGCCTGGTGCAGCTGAGCTGATCCCAACGGGTCTCGCAATTTATCTCGAAGATCCTGGCTATGCCGGAATGATTCTCCCGCGATCAGGACTGGGTCACAAACACGGCATTGTCTTGGGCAATCTGGTCGGTTTGATTGACTCGGATTATCAAGGAGAATTAATGATTTCATGCTGGAATCGCAGTGACAGCAGCTTCGAGATCAATCACAACGAACGCATTGCACAACTTGTGATCGTGCCAGTGGTTCAAGCCAACTTTGCTTGGGTAAATGACTTTGAGCAGAGCGCACGCGGTGGTCATGGTTTTGGTTCCACTGGTAAAGCGTAGATCCATTGCAGCCGCACGACATCGGATAAATTTATGACTGTTACTCGCAATGAAGCCCTGAAAATTGCCAAGGTGTTAACCGAGGCGCTTCCCTACATCCAATCATTTAAAGGTAAAACCATTGTCGTCAAATATGGCGGTAATGCGATGACCGAAGAGCCGCTCAAAAAGAGTTTTGCAAAAGACATTGTATTGATGAAGCTTGTTGGCTTGAACCCTATCGTTGTTCACGGCGGCGGGCCTCAAATTGGCGATCTATTAGAACAGTTGGGCATTCAATCTCGATTCGTTGATGGAATGCGGGTGACAGATCATGCCACCATGAATGTGGTTGAAATGGTGTTAGGCGGTCAGGTCAATAAGGAAATCGTTTCGCTGATCAATCAAAGTGGCGGACGCGCCATAGGACTTACAGGCAAAGACGCCTCACTCATCGAAGCGAAAAAACTCCAAGTTGAGTCAGCTACAAAAGCGCTGAGCACTCCAGAAATTATTGATATTGGACAGGTGGGTGAAGTAACAAAAATCAATCGGGAAGTTCTCGATATTGCGACTCAGAGCGACCTCATTCCGGTGATTGCACCCATCGGCTCAGGACCATCTGGGGAAACATTCAATATCAACGCGGACTTGGTTGCTGGCGCCATCGCATCGAGCCTCGAGGCTGAAAAACTGATCCTGCTCACGAATGTTGAAGGCATCCAAGATGACCAAGGGCATCTGATCAGTGTTGTAGGGCCGAGCTCCGTCAAAGGCTTGATCGATGAGGGCACGATTTCTGGCGGCATGCTGCCAAAGATCCAATGCGCCCTTGACGCGGTCGCGAGCGGTGTAACCAGTGCTCATATTATTGATGGTCGAGTGGCCCATGCTGTGTTGCTTGAAGTGCTGACAGACGAAGGGGTTGGCACCAAAATTGGCGAAACGCCGTGACTGAGACTGCTAAAAAACAACCCAGCCAACGAAAAACAGAAATTCTTCATGTCCTTGCAAGCATGCTCGAGCAACAGCCAGGAGCACGGCTCACCACCGCCAAACTTGCAGAGGCTGTGAATGTATCGGAAGCAGCCCTTTACCGACATTTTCCCAGCAAGGCCAAAATGTACGAAGCATTGATGGGTTTTGCCGAGGATTCTGTCTTTGAACGCATTTCTATCATCCTCTCCACCACGCAAGATCCTTTTGCGCGAAGCGAGCAAATTCTCTCGTTGGTGCTGACCTTCTGCGAGAAAAACCCTGGCATCACGCGCCTTATGACTGGCGAACCTCTTGCTGGGGAATCCCCAAGACTGAGACAACGCACGAGTTTGTTTTTTGAGAGAATCGAAACCCAGTTCAGGCAAATCTTCAGAGAGGTCCATTTAACCGGCGATCAGTCGCTGTCACTCAATCCAAGTGAGGCAGCAAGCCTGCTCTCTAGTCTCCTCGAGGGGAAAGTCATCCAGTTTGTGCGCAGTGACTTCAAGACTTCCCCGACGCTAGATCTGTCGAACCAAATTTCTCTGGTGCTTGAAGCATTGAGAGGCGCTGCACCGGGATCACCTAGATAGCTCAGCCTGGGTTTACGCCATAGGTTTCGCGATAGTCCAACATCGCTCCAATGTCGATATCGAGCGCGTTACGCTGGGCATATTCAATAATGTCGCTGAATGAGACCAGACTCAAAACCGGAACATTGAAACTTTCCTGAACTTCCTGAATGGCACTACGCTGCTCATCCTGACCACATTCTTGTCGATCAATCGCAACGATTACACCTGCCACCTGTGCACCGGCGTCTTCGATCAGACTTATTGCTTCGCGTATCGCGGTTCCCGCAGTGATCACATCATCAACAATCATTACCCTACCCTTGAGCGGCGCTCCAACCAAAAGCCCGCCTTCGCCATGATCTTTGGTTTCTTTTCGAGCATAAGCATAAGGTATCGATCGATTGAAGCCGCGTGCAAGGCTGATCGCAGCAGCAGAAACCAGAGGAATTCCTTTATAAGGGGGGCCAAACAACACATCAAAACCTGGGTCAGATTGAATCAGTTTTTGGGCATAAAAATCACCTAACCTCGAGAGCGCATCACCACTTTGAAAATGTCCTGCATTAAAAAAATAGGGGCTCTTGCGTCCAGACTTTAGTTCGAATGACCCGAACTTGAGGACTTCATTCGCCAACGCTAATTGGATAAACCCATCTGCGTCAAAAGCAGTCATCTTAAGTGCTCGCTCTGCTACGTTTTTGCAGCTCGAGGAGTGTTTTGATCCCGCCGCTTGCCAAGTCGAGCAGTGCATCAAGTTCCGAACGATCGAAAGGAGCCGCCTCAGCAGTACCTTGAACTTCAATAAATGCGCCTGCCTCGGTCATAACAACATTCATATCCGTATCAGCCGCCGAATCTTCGATATATTCCAGGTCCAACATAGGCTCACCCTCGACAACACCCACAGACACCGAGGCAACATAGGTCCGTTCAATTTTTTGCTGATTAGGAAGTGCATCCAGCGCATCAAAAAGCGCCACACAAGCGCCGGTGATTGCGGCTGTACGAGTTCCGCCATCGGCCTGAATCACGTCACAGTCAATCTTGAGCGTATACTCGCCCATTGTTTCCAAATTGACAGACGCGCGCAGTGCGCGACCGATCAAACGTTGGATTTCTTGCGTGCGCCCTGATTGTTTTCCGCGAGCAGCCTCTCTCCCCATTCGCTCATGGGTTGAACGCGGCAGCATGCCGTATTCGGCCGTGATCCAACCTTGACCCTTGCCTCTCAGAAAAGGTGGGACTCCCGACTCCAGAGACGCCGTGCAAATCACTTGGGTATCTCCAAATGACACCAGCACAGAACCTTCCGCGTGCTTATTGTACTGTCTGATGATGGAAACAGGCCGGAGCGCATCGTGTTGGCGGTCATTGGATCGAAGAAAAGACGTCATAAAATTCCAAAAGTGAATCGAGTGATCTACGATTATACTTCTTTGAATTCCTTAAGCGAGAATTGCTGATGAGCATTAGCAGTATGACGGGCTTTGCAAGCACCGAGGATGAGTCTCTGATTTGGGAGATCCGTGCTGTGAATCATCGTTTTCTCGAGTTGAACTTTCGCCTGCCCGAGGCTTGTCGTCATTTAGAGCCGATGCTCAGGACCGCCGCCAAAGCCCACCTTGCTAGGGGAAAGGTTGACTGTACCCTGCGTCACAGCAATGCCGCAGAGACTAAGCTCGACATCAACGAGCACATGATCGAACAAATCAAAGCGGGCGTCGAAGTAATCGATCACTTAGTTCACGAGAAAACCAAGATCTCAGGTCTTGAGCTCTTAAAGTGGCCAGGCGTGCTGATCAATGCAGCAACTGCGCTAGATGAAACCGCCGTTATGAACGGGTTTGACATCGCTCTAAGCCGGTTTAAAGCGAACCGAGCAAGAGAAGGCGCAGCGACGGCAGAGAGTATTTCAGAGCGCCTTGATCTGATCACAACCATCATGACTGGCGTTAAACTTGAAATTCCTTTAATCATTAAAGCCGCCGAAGACAGGCTAATATCAAGATTTGAGGATCTCAATCTCAACCTCGACTCCGAACGCTTGCACCAGGAAATTGTTCTGCTGACCAGCAAAGCCGATGTGGCTGAGGAAATCGATCGCATCGACGCACACATTCGTGAAGTCAGACGATGCTTACAGGCGCAGGGCCCTGTGGGCCGTCGTCTGGATTTTCTCATGCAAGAGCTCAATCGGGAGGCCAATACACTCGCATCGAAAGCAATCTCGGCCGAATCCACTTTCTCGGCCGTTGAATTGAAAGTTGCCATTGAGCAAATGCGCGAGCAAATACAAAATCTGGAGTGACCCTCACCGCAGCGACTCGGACAATTGCAAGCTCGCTGCGCATCTTTTAGTATCTCCGCCTCTTTCATCACGTGTTCTTAGCAGGGCTTCTGATGGGTTCAAAGCAATCTTCACAACGCGGCAACGTCTTCGTAATCGCAGCTGCCTCGGGTACGGGTAAAACGAGCTTGGTCAGTGCGCTTTTGTCCGAGCATGCAGACGCAGCTGTCAGTATTTCGCACACCACCAGAGCGAAAAGAGCCAACGAGACCGATGGAGAAAACTACTTTTTTGTTGACCGCTCTGAATTTCTAACGCTGGTCGATCAGGGGCAATTTATTGAGCATGCCGAGGTTTTCGGCAATCTATACGGCACTACCGTGCAAGAGATGGAGCGCATCACGACCGCCGGGCAGCAGATGATTCTAGAAATCGACTGGCAGGGTGCGCTACAAGTCAAAGAAAAAATGCCAGAAGCACACCTGGTCTTCATCCTACCACCCTCGCTGAACACGCTGCGAGAGCGATTAATCCATCGAGGACAAGATGACGCTGAAACCGTTGCGCGACGACATGCCGGTGCGCTCACCGAGATCGCACAATGCATCCACTTCGATTATCTCCTGATCAATGACGATTTTAATGAAGCATTGGCCGATCTAAAAATGATCGTTTTCGACAACCCAGCAGACTATACCTTGGCAAGACAATCCGAGCGCCACAAGACGCTAATCGATCAGTTAACTGCTTCTATGCCTCAATAAGCTGCATATTGCGAGACGTACTTTTTACCGCTAGAATGCGCCTCCTGTAACGAAAGACGTCGACCTCCCTCGACCCCTATCAAGGAGCGCCCTATGGCACGAGTCACCGTAGAAGATTGTTTGGAAAACGTCGATAACCGCTTTGAACTCGTTATGGTTGCCAGCAAGCGCGCACGACAGATTGCCACAGAAGGCAAAGATCCCTTGGTTGCAATAGAGAATGACAAGCCAACAGTCCTTGCGCTCAGAGAAATAGCCGAAGGTCTAGTCGGGCCAGAAATTCTGACCGAGAAACCAAAGGAAGACTTCGAGCCCATGTCGATGGAGCTGCTTGCCGAGACCTTCGATAGAGCACCCGACCCGGAATTCTAAGCCGCTGACCTTTCCGTCGGTCGTTTTTTTCCAATTTTTCTCGTCTAAATCTGAAGACTACCTTCAATTTATATAAATCGTTGGTATAGTCTTCTGATGCAGACCATCGATGCGCTCGCCACCCAGCTCACCCACTATCTCGACCAAAATCAGGTCGGAGACGTCGTGCGGGCGTTCCATTTCGCTGAAATCGCCCATGAAGGGCAATTCAGAAAGTCAGGTGAGCCCTATATCAACCATCCGTTAGCGGTTGCCGGCATCCTTGCCGAAATGCGCATGGATCATCAGTGTTTGATGGCGGCATTACTCCATGACGTGATAGAAGATACCGGGGTACCCAAGCATCAGATTGGTTCGGAATTCGACAAAGAAGTGGCTGAGCTGGTGGATGGCGTAAGCAAACTCAGCAGCATGTTTCATTCCCGCGCCGAGGCTCAAGCAGAAAATTTTCAGAAGATGACGCTCGCGATGGCCAAGGACATTCGAGTCATTTTGGTCAAACTAGCGGACCGACTCCACAACATGCGCACACTTGGCTACTTAGCGCCAGAAAAAAGGCGTCGTATTGCCAAGGAGACGTTAGAAATTTACGCGCCGATCGCGCTGAGACTCGGCATGAATGCGATCCGCATCGAATTTGAAGAGTTGGGTTTTAAAGCTTTGTATCCTCTTCGATCCAGCATGATTGAAAAAGCAGTGCTGCGGGCTCGAGGCAATCGCAAAGAAGTGGTGGGTAAAATCTTGAGGTCCATTGAGGCCTGTCTTGACCGAGATCAGTTAGGTGCAAAAGTCTTCGGGCGCGAAAAACACCTCTATAGCATCTACGATAAGATGCGCGCCAAACGCAAATCCTTTACCGAGATCATGGACGTCTACGCGTTTAGAATCATTGTTAAAGACGTTGACACCTGTTATCGAACATTGGGCGCGGTTCATAACCTCTACAAACCCGTTGCCGGTCGATTTAAAGATTACATTGCGATCCCAAAGGCCAACGGCTATCAATCTCTTCACACGACGCTCTTCGGGATGCATGGATTGCCGATCGAAATACAAATTCGCACGCAAGACATGGAAGAATTCGCCAATCAAGGGATCGCCGGACACTGGCTCTATAAAAGCCAAGATACAGCCGCTTCTCCTGGCCACAAACGCGCTCGCGAATGGATGCAGGGCCTGCTTGAACTTCAGCAAAGCGCAGGCAACTCTTTAGAATTTATCGAAAACGTCAAGATAGATTTATTTCCTGATGAGGTTTATATCTTTAGCCCGATGGGCGAAATCTACGAGTTACCACAAGGGTCAACCGCAATCGATTTTGCCTACGCTGTCCACACCGACATCGGCAATTCTTGTGTTGCCTGCAGAATTGATCGTCGATTAGCGCCTCTGAGCACCGCTTTAGAAAGCGGACAAACCGTTGAGATTATCAGGGCTTCGGGCGCATTACCCAATCCAGCTTGGCTCAGCTTTATCGTCACAGGAAAAGCCCGCAGCGGCATCCGGAACGCCCTGAAAGAACAGCAACTTAATGAGTCGGTCATTCTCGGTCGGAGACTGATTGATCGCGCGCTGGCGACTTTAAACAGTCGACTCGATCAAGTCAGTCAAAACGCCATTGAGCGCGTGGTCGAGAGAGCCAAATTGTCAAATTTTGACGATCTGCTTGCAGAAATCGGCCTTGGCAACCAAATGGCAAGCGTGGTCGTAAGACGCCTCCTAGAAGACCAGCCCGATAAAACCGAGCAGGACTCGGGAAATACCCAAGGTCCTCTCTCGATAAAAGGCACAGAGGGTTTTGTTGTCAATTACGCTCGCTGTTGTCGTCCCATTCCTGGAGACCCGATTATCGGACACCTTAGCGCTGGGCGCGGTATTGTCATTCATCTTGATTCCTGCAAAAACATGAGCGAGCTCCGAGAGAAGCCTGAAGAAATGATGGCAGTGCGGTGGGAGGATCAAGTAGATCAGGAGTTTGCGGTGGAGCTACGTGCTGAACTAGAGCACGAAAAAGGACTGATCGCCGTGCTTGCCTCAACCATCACAGGCGCTGATGCCAGTATCGACCGCATCAGCATTATCGAGCGCGACGCGCACCTCGCGACCGTCAATTTGGTCATCAACGTGAGCGATCGAGTTCATTTGGCAAGGGTCATCCGAAAAATCCGCCACATTCACAACATTAACAAGATCCTTCGAGTCAGAAGCTAGTGACTACCCCAACGACCGAAATTTCAACCCCAAAAGCTCCCGCAGCTATAGGGCCTTATTCCCAGGGCATCGCGTCCGGAGGTTTCATCTTTGTCAGCGGCCAACTGGGACTAGATCCAATTCAGGGGACCTTAGTGGGATCAGGCATTGTTGATCAAACTCAGCAAATTCTTCGCAATCTCACGGCAGTCGCCGAAGCCGCACAGGCGCCCCTGAATCATCTGGTAAAGCTCACCATCTACCTTGTCGATCTCGCCGACTTCGACGTTGTGAATCAGTTGCTCGAACAAGCCCTGACACTGCCCTACCCTGCTAGGACAACCATTGGCGTCAACGCTTTGCCCAAAGGCGCTCGCATTGAGATCGACGCAATCTTGGTCAAAGCTGATGGCTGACGCACTGCGTCAAACCGACATCAGAACGCTAAAAGGCATTGGGCAAGCTCAGAGCCAAAAGCTCAATCGCCTGGGTATCTACTCCATTCAAGATCTATTGCTGCACCTCCCCCATCGCTATGAAGACCGCACACGCATAACGCCGATTGCTGCGCTGAACGTCGAACAAGGCGCTGTCATTGAGGGAGACGTCGTACAAGTCGCGGTGCAGTTTGGCAGGAGGCGTAGTCTCGTTGTCACCCTACGGGATAACTCCGGGCAGCTCACATTGCGGTTTTTCCATTTTTCCAAAGCGCAACAAAAGGGACTGGAAGCTAAGCCAAGATTGCGATGCTTTGGCGCACCCCGTCGAGGCGCCTCTGGTCTTGAACTCTACCATCCCGAATATTCACTCTCAGTAACAGCGCCACTGAGTAAAACCCTCACACCCGTTTATCCAGCGACGGACGGCATCACCCAAAACTTTATTCGACGGACCATCACACAAGCGTTGTCATTACCCCTCCTGACAGAGGGTCTGCCTCCACTCATTCCAAACAGTGACTTTCCTGATTTGATGGTCTGTCTAAAGCACCTACATGCACCACCAGAAAATGTCGATGTGATGCAGCTGCTGGCCGGTTTAGACCCATCCCAAAGAATTTTGGCATTAGAAGAACTCACCGCCTACCAACTCGGCCTAATACAGATGAAAGCCCAGTTGGCGGTACGATCGGCACCTTGCCTTCTTCCAGATCAAAATCTTATTGATGCCTTTCATCAACAGCTTGGGTTTCAATTGACTGGAGCCCAATCACGCGTAATCGAAGAAATTTTTCAAGACCTAGGATCCAAGACACCGATGCTCCGGCTTGTACAAGGCGACGTTGGGTCTGGTAAAACCGTCGTTGCAGCTTTTAGCGCGCTCATTGCAATCAGCAGCGGCCAACAAGTGGCCTTGATGGCACCTACTGAAATTCTAGCGGCGCAGCACCATCAAACCTTCGAAAACTGGCTCCAGCCGCTAGGAATCGTGCCTCGGTTGATCACCGGAAGCCTAAAACCCAGTCTGCGCAGAGAGCACCTTGCCGCGCTCAATAGTGGTGAAGCTGAAATGGTCATCGGCACCCATGCGCTTTTCCAAGAGGGCGTAGAATTTTCAAAACTTGGGCTCATTATCATTGATGAGCAACATCGGTTTGGGGTCCATCAGCGGATGGCACTACGCGATAAAGGCCGTGAGAACGAATCAACACCACACCAGCTGATCATGACGGCAACGCCCATTCCCCGAACATTGACCATGACGTTGTACGCCAACATGGATTGTTCAATCATCGACGAACTTCCGCCTGGCCGGACGCCTATAGAGACACGCGTGCTTGCCAATCATAAACGGCAAAGTGTCATGGCGCGGCTCAAAGAAGCATGTGGTGCGGGCGCTCAGGCGTACTGGGTCTGCACCCTCATTGACCCTTCTGAGACTTTAAATGCTCAAGCCGCCGAGACCTTGCTTGAAGAGCTCAGGCGGGAATTGCCCGACCTCCTGGTTGAGCTCATCCACGGAAAAATGTCTAACACGGATAAACAGAGGGTGATGGCCGATTTCAAAGCGGGCAAAACTCAAATTCTAGTCGCTACCACCGTCATCGAAGTAGGCGTTGATGTACCCAATGCCAGTTTCATGGTTATCGAAAACGCTGAACGACTGGGGCTCACCCAGCTACACCAATTAAGAGGTCGAATCGGTCGGGGCGCGAAAGAGAGTTATTGCTTACTACTTTATCAACCGCCCCTTGGACAACTCTCAAAGCAGCGACTGGGCGTGATGCGCGCCTCTCAAGATGGTTTTTATATTGCAGAGCAAGACCTTGCGATTCGAGGCCCTGGAGATGTCCTAGGGGAGCGGCAATCTGGTGAAGTCGCTTTTAAAATCGCAGATCTTGCAAGAGATGATGACCTGCTCCCGCAAGCACATCGCATCGCTCAAACCATCGCATCTGAGCACCACAAACAAGCGGAGGCTTTGATCAGCCGTTGGGTTGGCGCCATTGACCACTACCAACAAGCCTGATTAAGCAGCAGTCTCCCGATTGAATACGGCATCATCAAATGCATCTTCAGATCTCGCCACCACGCTAGCAACAGTCGCATCACCTACAACGTTCACAACTGTTCTCGACATGTCTAAAAGACGATCAACGCCAATAATTAAAGCGATGCCTTCAACCGGCAGACCCACCTGAGTCAACACAAGGGCAAGCGTGATCAGCCCGACACCAGGAACCCCGGCCGTACCAATAGACGCCATCGTCGCCGTTAAAATCACCATTAGGTAACCCGCCATGCCAATATCCACATTGTAAGCTTGGGCGATAAAAACCGTGGCGACGCCCTGCATAATCGCCGTGCCATCCATGTTGATGGTTGCCCCCAAGGGGACTGCAAAACCCGCAACACTCTTGGGAACACCCAACCGGCTCTCTACCGTTCGCAGAGTGATTGGCAGGGTTGCACCTGACGAGGCCGTCGAGAAAGCAAACGCCCACACCCGACGCATTTTGGCGCGCAGCAATCCGGGATTGAGGCCGGTGGTCGTTTTCAGCAACAGGGAATACACCACAAGACCGTGGAAGATCAGTAGTCCCGACAGGGTCAGGAAGTACGCAGCGAGGTTGGCGATGGTGCCGAAGCCCATGGTGGCAAACAGCTTCACCAGCAAGGCAAACACCCCGTATGGTGCCAGCTCAATCATGACGCCCACCATCTTCATGACCACCACTTCCATATCGCGGAACCAACCGGCGAGCCGCTGTCCCGCCTCCCCGGCGCGGGTCAGAGCAAATCCCACCAGCAAGGCAAATACGATGACCTGAAGCATTTCCCCCTCAGCCATCGCCGCGAACGGGTTCGAGGGAAAAATATTGACCAACACATCCCCAAGGGGCGGCGAGGTCTTCGCCTCAAAAGTCGATGCAGACTCGATCGAAAGCCCCTTGCCAGGCCCCAACAAGGTCGCTCCCAGTAATCCAAGCGACACGGCGACACCCGTGGTCAGCAGATACAGCCCAATCGTCCGACCGGCAATGGCCCCCATCCGCGCGCTGCTACCCAAAGACGTCATCCCGCAGATCAGGGAGACCATGACCAGTGGCACCACCAACAGTTTTAATGACGCGATAAATATTCGCCCCAGCACATCGAACAATCCGTAAACAAGATAGTCATTGATGAACCTGGCGACAGCGCTGTCTTCCGATTGGGCAGACAGCAACAGCTCGAGGCCTGACCCCACAACAATGCCCGCGGCCATCGCGAGCAAAATACGATTGGTTAATGACATTTATTGTTCCTCACAGGGAGAGTCGACCCAGCTTGCCACGGCGATATCAGCGCAGGCATTACAGCCGGAGGGATAAGTGGCCGTGCCGCCGGCCGCTAAATTGGCACATACGGGCATGTATTCCATGGTGCAGACCATAGGACGCGGGTCCTCGCAAAGGGTGGCGTCAGCAGCGTTATCTGGCGCGAGTGTCGAAGTGCCACACCCTGCCATCGTCAACATGCCAACCACAATAACAAGCTGAACGATAACAGCCTGAGTGAGCCGTCCTGAATCTTTTCCCATCACCTTTACTTTCTCTATTTACTTCGACTCTTCATTTCGCCCGGCGCTTTGTTTCGCCTGACAGTTTATTTCGCTTGTGGTTCTTCCGTGTTTCCAATGCTTACCACGCTAGTGAGCCCCGACAGTACGACAATCCCGGATCAATCACCAACCGAGGAGCGAGTTAAGCGGGAATCAATCAAGACAATCAGGGCTGTCCGATCAAGGTATCTCGCTCATCAATCACGGCTTGCTTTCGTTCCTGTAACTCAGCGGCACTGCCGGAAAAAGGAGTGCGAGCCTCCATAGCGGCTTCAAGACGCCGTCGACAATCGCCGCTGGCCGGCGGCAACAGGTCCGCAAGGCCACACATATCGTCAAATCTTCCCCAGCAGTTAAGCGCGACGTCACAGCCCGCCTGTACTGCCTGTAAACCAACCTTCGGCTACAGCATATCCGCCTCCATTACCAGGTGTGTGATCATCTGCAGGCCCTGAGTTTAGGGAACCCAAAGACGGCGGTCCAGCCATCCATAAATAATTAT
>CALIKQ010000015.1 GCA_938017975.1 uncultured Pseudomonadales bacterium
CCCAATAGGTTCTGTTGGCTCGACAGTAGATTGGTCAGCGCTGACCGGAATTGACTGGGTTCAAATTGGCTCATTGTTGGCACTCCTTGATGAAGGGGCGCCGATAACCTCGCTAGAGCAGATCGGTTTCCTGCTCGATCAGCTTGTCAGCAATTTTCGCCACATCGATTTGGAAAGCACCGCTTTGAATTCGCTCTTTAACTGCGGCGATCCTAGCCTCGTCAGCGTTGGCGAGGGAGGATAGGTTCTTTTCCATTTCTTTTAGGTCTTCAGCTGCAGTGGTGACGGTGACCGTATCGGTCCGCGTGGCGCGATTAGACGAACTCGCGGTCGCATTGGCCTGCAAGGGCTTTTGCGTCAGCGACTGGGTAACCCCAGTTTGAGTTGGCTTTATTTCCATGGCCATTTCAAGTCATTCCTATCGTTGTGCAGCCAATTTACCTCGGCGTACTCTGGTTATCGACATTATTTCATAAAACTTTAGTTTTTTTTACCATTGGGTGATGGCGATCTTGCCATTCGCCTGAACTTGGCCCTGAACCGTACGTTTAGAGGCTAGATTCTGAACGCGAATTTGTTCTCCGACGGCGCCATTTTGAAGCGCCCGACCCGTCATTCTGACGGTAAAGCGCTCATTGCCAGCCTCGATGACCGTTTGATCCCCTCGTTTAATGATCACAGGAGCCTCGAGCATGCTGTGTTGGAGCTCTGTTCCTTCGTTAATGGGCCGCTTCAAGGCCGAGCCAATCGCGTCTTCGATGTGATTGATAATCGGTAGGTGCCCTGGGGCACGTCTGACCAAGATTTCTTGGAGATCCCGTTTGCTCAATATGGATCCCCTTGGCAGGGTGCGATTGACTTTGACCACGGTAATGTCAGAAACAACAGTGACCGGGACATAGATGGACCAAGAAATGTCGGTCTCGCAGGAGACTTTGATGGTGATTCTACCGCCGCGAAACGATTGATGTGCGGGTTCTGCAATCAAAGGTCCAGGACAAGCGGCTAAGCGGACACGGTTATCCAGCTGACCGCCCTTGATGTCCGGATTGGCCAGAACGCTGACCTCGGGCATTCTGAGTACACCCTCTTTAGCAGCATTAAAAATATTGTCCCGCAACTCAAATTGGGTCGGTTTGGGCACGGCATTGGCCGTCAGAGCGGATAATAACGCCAAAAAAACCAGCAAGATCGTCGGTATTTTGACCGTTTTGTCGGTTTGGCCTTTAGCGGCCGCCGCTGAAACTGAACCTTTCATGTCTATAACCTATTGTTTTTGATATATTTAAAGATGATTCTAGGTCGTGCCAGTACCGAATCACTTTGCTTTTGCTGGTTATTGAATACAAATAGCATGCCAAGAGTGCTGGGCTCATTGGTTCGCGGGCTTTTATGACAGTAGCGCTCGGTTATGACAGCAGCGCTCGGTCTGGTCATGGGCTTGGCTTAAACCTGCTGATCATAGATCCGCACCGCCACTGAATTTTCCAATGATCAAGTTGAGTCAGAGCCTTCAGCGGATAAAGAGCCCTCAGCGCATAAAGAGCCCTCAGCGCATAAAGAGCCCTCAGCGGATAAAGAGCCTCAGCGTCAGCGCATAAAGAGCCCTCAGCGTCGGCGAGCGTTTTCAGGGCCATGGCGTCCTTAGTAACGAGAGCCGTTAGCCCGAAGCCATCTCGTGACTGCTGAATGCCCAAGCGACCTCTGGCCAGGGGCTTAAAGGATGACCCAACCAGATTTCGGTTTGTGCCATTCCGGCTCCGAAAATTGTTTCGCCAGGCTTCCAGCTCTGGCTGAGATCGGGTCTCCAAAGCTGACCACAAATTGGAGCGCCAGATATTGAATTGCTGACTGGTTATGAATGAAATGAGCGATTCCTGCTGCAGTGCACTCCAGTGCATTAATAAGCGCCGAGCAATGCGTACGAACCGAACTCTTTGCATCGTCCTTACCGGATCGACGGCTTTCATCAAACCGTCTTTGTACTGGATCTCGAGCGATCTGCAACGGCTGCAACCCTTGGCGAGAGTCTCTGTAAGAATTTTGACGGTTCCAGACAAATCCTTTGACAAACTCGGCAAGACTTGCCGCTTTGAGTCGTGGTCTTCGATCCAAAAATTCATAACACATTGTTTTGATTAACTTTTAAATATTGGCATGAGGGTTGCGTTAAGAAGAGCCAAAGTTAGAACAAGTTGATGGGTTAAACAGTGAACTGGATAGATAACGCTCTGAACGGTCATGCAACAGCGCTACAGATGCGCTCGTCGCGTGCTGAGCTCCTCGCGGGCAACATCGCCAATGCCGATACGCCCGGTTTCAAGGCGCGAGATATCGATTTTAAAGCAGAGTTTGCGGCACGGGTCAGCGGTCAAACAGGGCCGATGAAAACCACCAATACCCGTCACATGGGGCCAGATAACGCAATGAGCTCTGATTTGCTCTATCGCGTTCCAGAAAACTTCAAGCAGAACGGTAACACCGTCGAGGCCGAGGCAGAGCAGGCGGCGTTTACGAAGAATGCGATCCAGTACCAAGTGAGCATCCAATTTCTTAGCTCAAAGATTCGCGGCATGAAATTGGCGCTGAAAGGAGAATAAAACGTGAGTTTAATGAATGTATTTGGGGTGAGTCATAGCGCTCTAACGGCGCAAACAGCGCGGTTAAACGTGACCGCTGAGAACCTCGCCAACGCCGAAGTTGCTTCAGGAGATCCCGAAACAGCCTTTAAAGGGCGATATCCGGTATTTAAGTCGGTCTTAAACCAAGAATCCGACGCGGTAGGCATGAGCGTGAAGTTCGACGGCACCGTCGAGGACAATCGTCCAGCTCGAAGCTCCTATGAGCCGGGGAATCCCCTGGCTGATGAAGATGGCTTCGTTTATATGTCGAACGTTAACACTGTGCAGGAGATGGCCAACATGATGCAGGCCTCGCGCTCCTATCAGACCAACGTAGAAATGATGAACACCGCAAAGCAAATGCTGATGCGGACACTCACGATCGGACAATAAGGATCTAAACATGACAATCAGTTCAGTCCATCAACTATTGGGGATGAGTGACCCAACCCAAGAAACTTTCAAAGGTCGCGGTAAAAGCGAATTAGGTCAAGAAGACTTCTTAGCGCTCATGGTGGCCCAGCTTGAAAACCAAGATCCCACCAAGCCCATGGATAACAACGAGTTTTTGTCTCAGATGGCGCAGTTCAGCATGGTCAACGGGATTGAAGACTTAAACGGTAGCTTTGGTTCGGTTTCGGATTCGATTCTAGGAGCCCAAGGGCTACAAGCGGCAACGCTGCTTGATAAGCAGGCGATTGTTCAAACAGACTCCGCCAGCTTTGATGGTGTGGCGCCAGTGGAAGGCATCATCGATCAAACGCAACCTATGGCGCAAATCGAAGTGCAAATTCGTGATGCGAGCGGCGCCCTTGTGCGTTCGATGTCTGTCGAGCCCAGCGCGGGTCGTGAAGTTTCTTTTGAGTGGGATGGTCGGGACTCAAATGGTAAGGCTGTAGAGGCAGGCAACTATTACTTTGCCGCCGCCGGTGCTGCCAATGGGCAGGTCGGCAACTTGCCGATGGCGATGGCCAACCGGATCGAGAGCGTGAGCTTGGATCAAACAACCCAGCAAGTCACCCTAAATTTAGCCAATGGTCGCACAGCGAGCTTAGGCGAAGTCAGAGAATACCGTTAAGCGGTGAATTTTAATTTAAAGGAGTTAACCTATGGCTTTTGATACTTCAGTTTCCGGAATTCTAGCTGCATCTGCAGATCTTGGGATTATTGGTAACAATATTGCGAACAGTTCCACCAGTGGATTCAAATCCTCTCAGGGCGAATTCACAGACCTTTATGCCGCGAGTCTTTTGGGGACCCCGGGTACCGCGATTGGTCAGGGTGTTCAGCTTAATTCGGTGACTCAAGATTTTTCGCAAGGCAATATCGAATTTACAAATAATGCGCTCGATATGGCTATCAATGGTAATGGTTTCTTTAGACTAAGCGATGGCGGTGTGGCAACTTATAGCCGTGCCGGTGCGTTTCAGCTCGATCGGGACGGTTTTATTGTCAACTCCTCAGGGCTTAAGTTGCAGGGCTACCCCACCGACGCTGAAGGCAATGTTACCGGCGAACTTGGTGATATAGTGCTTTCAACAGCTTTGGTTGATCCCAACGCAACTGGGACTGCCTCCATCACAGCAAACTTGGATTCTCGTGATCTTCAAGCCGAAGCTTGGAATCCTGATGGCGCTGGCGGAGCGTTGAATGCCTTTGCTAATCCACCGGTTTTGCCGAAAGCGGATCAATTTAACTCTTCCACATCTCTGACGATTTATGATGGGCTTGGTAATCCCCACGTTTTGAGTGTCTATTTTTCAAAAGGCGCTGGTGACAATACTTGGGAAGCGCGCACAGCCATTGATGGTGTAGAAATTGGCGCCGCGACGGCAATCCCCTTTGAAGCCAATGGTCAGCTTGCTGAGGCAAACAAGCCGCTTCTGATCAATCTTGCTGGTTGGCAGCCGCTCGACGCAACAGGCGCTGCCAATGGCGCGGCGGTGCAGGCCTTCTCGGTAGATCTCTCGAGCTTTACGCAGTTTGGCGCGGCCTTTGCAGTGAGCACGGTCCAGCAGGACGGCTATACGACTGGCCAGCTACGGGGCCTAGAAATTGATGAGTCCGGAGTGCTGTTTACTCGCTACACCAACGGCCAGTCTCGTCGCCAGGGGCAAGTCGCGATTGCTAACTTTACCAATCCCAATGGCCTACAACCCGTGGGCGACACTGCCTTTGTGGAAACTTTCTCAGCGGGAAGTCCGACGTTGACGACACCAGGTTTGAGTGGCACGGGTCTGCTGCAATCAGGGGCACTTGAGTCATCGAACGTTGAGATTACCTCCCAGCTTGTTCGCATGATCATTGCCCAGCGGAATTTCCAGGCCAATGCCCAGATGATTCAGACCGAAGATGCTGTCACGCAAACTGTGATTAACCTTCGATAACGGTTAGCTGTCAGGGTTAGATCAAGAGGAGCCGGTCCGTGAGTAAATTATTAGAACTTTCAGCCTTGGGTGCGCGGGAGACGATGCTCGCCCAGGCTATGAATTCTCATAACCTTGCCAACGCAAGCACGCCTGGCTTTCGCAAAGACTTGGTGACCTACGCGGGAACGCGGTCGACCGACGGTCTCAAAAGTGGCGTTGATTTATCCCCTGGAACGGTTCAAACCACGGGCAACAAGCTCGACATTGCCATTGATGATGCCGGCGTTGACGGTGAGGGTTATTTGCTCATCGAAGCGCCTGATGGCACGGACGCGTACTCACGGCGCGGTGATCTTCGCATCGACCAGGATAATTTTTTGGTAAATGGCGCGGGTCAATATGTGCTGGGTGAGGCGGGAAGAATTGCGATCCAGCCTTATAGTGAAATCGAAATTGGCGGTGATGGCACTATTTCGATTCAGCGTTTGGGCGCGCTGCCCAATGCGCTGCAGCGGGTCGATCGCTTGCAATTGGTCCGGTTAGATGAAGGCCAAGTAATGAGCAAGGGTGAGGATGGTTTGCTGCGCCTTGAGGGCGGTGAAACCGCAATCCCGGATGCAAAACTGCGGGTTGTCTCGGGCGCGCTTGAGGCTAGCAACGTGAACCCCATCGAAGCATTGGTGCACATGATTGACCTTGCACGAAAATTTGAAACGCAAGTCAAGCTCATGCAGTCCTCAGAAGAGAATCAGCAAAGCCTTGACCAGATATTACGGTTTTCTTAATTCATTGAAATTTTAATGCCTTGAAATAAGAGCAACAGAATTAACAAGCAACACATTGATGACGCGAGAGGCGCGTAGGAGCTAACCAACATGAATCAATCTCTCTGGATCGCCAAGACTGGACTCGATGCTCAGCAAACCAAGCTGAGTACGATTTCAAATAACCTGGCCAACGCCAGCACCGCGGGTTTCAAACGCTCGCGCGCGGTTTTTGAAGATTTGCTCTATCAAAACGTGCGTCAGTCCGGTGCGCAATCTTCCCAGGACACCCAGTTGCCCTCGGGTTTGATGCTTGGCTTGGGTGTACGCACGGTTGCGACCGAGAAGCTTTTTAGCCAGGGCAATTTAGTCGAGACGGGCAATGCCTTTGATGTCGCGATTGAAGGTCGAGGCTTTATTGAAGTACTAATGCCCGATGGATCTCAGGCTTTTACGCGAGATGGCTCGTTTCAGGTAGACAATCAGGGCCAGCTGGTGACTTCCAGTGGTTACGTTGTTCAGCCAGCGATTACTGTGCCCGAGGGCGCTCAGTCCGTCAGCATAGGCGCTGACGGCACAGTTTCGGTTGTCACCCCGGGATCGGCGGTCGCGACCCAGGTGGGCAATGTTCAGCTCACAGATTTTATTAATCCATCGGGCCTGATGCCCATGGGTAAGAACCTGTATGTCGAGACTGCTTCAAGCGGTACCGGTCAGGCGGGTAACCCTGGCATCAATGGTCTGGGGACAATCATGCAGGGCTTTATCGAGAGCTCGAACGTCAACGTGGTTGAAGAGCTCGTCAACATGATCGAAACCCAACGGGCCTACGAGATCAACAGCCGGGCGATTTCGACCAGTGATCAGATGCTGCAATTTATCACCAACAATACTTAATGAGACCTGATCCCATGAAAGCTAGTTTGCTATTTGTCATCCTCACGGCTCTGCTGACAGGATGCGCCGGGCACCCAACCTTTGAACACCCGCGGTACGCGCCTGCGATTGTGCCGACGACGGCAGCGCCAAGCCCGGCGACTCAGGGTAGTTCGCTGTATTCATCAGCAACAGAGGTCATGTTGTTCGAAGACGTCAAGGCTTCTCGCGTCGGGGATATCGTCAATGTCTTATTGGCCGAGAGCACGAATGCATCGAAAAGTAATGATTCGAGCATCTCTAAGTCGAATGAGGCGACGATCGCAAATCCGATTCTAGGGGGAGAAGAAAGAGAAAAATTGGGTTCCTTCCGAGGTTATGACTTCAATTTGGGCTTTGGTCTAAGCAGTGAGCAGGCGTTCTCGGGAGCGGGTGCGACCAATCAGAGCAACCAGCTCTCTGGCAGCATTGCGGTGACTGTCGTTGAAGAGCTGCCCCGGGGTAACTTGATTGTTCAGGGCGAAAAATGGCTCACCCTTAACACCGGTCATGAGTACATCAGAATTCGAGGCATTGTTCGCAAGAGCGATATCTCAAGCACCAATACCATTTTATCGACCCAGATCGCTGATGCGCGCATTGGGTACGGCGGCACTGGTGCTGCGAGCGATGCCAGCAAGATGGGCTGGTTGTCTAGGTTTTTTAACTCCGCGTTACAACCCTTTTGAGACACAAGGAAGTGAGCATGAGTATACAAAAAGTTTTAACTGGGTTGTCGCTGATTTTGGCGCTACTGTTCGTCTCGAGCACTGCCGATGCGGTGCGCATCAAAGACGTCGCCGATATTGCAGGGGTAAGGAGTAACCACCTCGTGGGATATGGCTTAGTGGTCGGTCTGCCTGGCTCGGGTGATAAGACCACTCAGGCACCCTTTACGGTGCAGAGTCTCAAGAATATGTTGCAGCAGCTTGGCGTGACGATCCCAGCCAATGTCAACCCACAGCTTAAGAACGTCGCAGCGGTTGCGGTCCATGCAGAGTTGCCGCCGTTTGCAAAGCCCGGTCAACTCATCGACGTCACGGTGTCCTCGCTCGGTAATGCTGAGAATCTTAAAGGCGGCACCTTGTTGGTGACCCCGCTGAAGGGGGTTGATGGCCAAACCTACGCGATCGCCCAGGGCAATTTGGTGGTTGGTGGCTTTATGGCCAGCGGCGGAGATGGTTCATCGGTGACGGTAAATACGCCGAGCGCAGGGACAGTGCCCAACGGCGGCCAGGTTGAGCGAGCGGTCGAGAGTGCCTTTGTGGCCTCTGATGTCTTACAGCTGGATCTAAAAAAGCCAGATTTTACAACTGCCCAGCGCTTAGCCGACCGCATCAACGAGACGCTAGGGCCCGACACGGCGTTCCCCATTGATGGTGCCTCGGTACGGATCATGGCGTCTTTGGACATTCGGGCCAAGGTGGCGCTGATGTCGACCCTTGAAAATCTTGAATTTACGCCGGGCAAGGCGCCCGCGCAGGTAATCGTGAACGCTAGAACCGGCACTGTGGTCATTGGTGATCTTGTTCGCATTCGTCCCGCGGCAGTCGCCCATGGCAGTTTGACCGTGACGATCAGCGAGGGCTTTAACGTCAGTCAGCCCAATGCGCTTTCTCAAGGCGGTGAGACGGTGGTGACTCCTGAGTCTGCAGTCGCGGCCACCGAACAAAAAAATCCGATGTTTTTGTTTGATCCCGGTGTCACGCTCAATGACTTGGTTAGGGCTGTCAACGATGTTGGCGCGACGCCCAGTGATTTGGTGGCGATCCTTGAGGCATTGCAACGCTCTGGCGCGCTCGAAGGGGAGTTGGTCATCATATGATGCTGAACAACACACCATCTGAAGCCGCTGCCGCAGGATCGCTCTATCATGATCTAAATGGCTTGAATGATCTCAAGCGGGCCTCGCGGGATGATCCGAATGCTGCAATCGACAAGGTCGCCAAGCAGTTTGAGTCGATGTTCATCCAGATGATGCTAAAAAGTATGCGGGATGCGCTGCCCAAAGAGGGGCTGTTCTCGAGTAATGATATGGAGACCTACACCGAGATGGCCGATCAGCAAATTGCGGTGAATATGGCCGAAAGTGGCGGCATTGGCTTGGCGGATGTGATTGCCAGGCAGCTGCGGCCCGATACTGGCGTCTCCAAACGCCAGCAGGAAGCCGCCATCTCGCACTATAGAGATGAAGGGATCAAGGCTGATGTAGGGATAAAGCTTCAAAAATTTCAGACAGCGGGCGACGTCACCGAGCCTAAAGTGAGTTGATGCGATGACAAATGTATTAAATGTTGCGACCTCAGGATTATTGTCGATGCAAAAGGCGTTATCGACCACGGGTCATAATATCGCCAACGTGGGCACCGAGGGTTATAGCCGACAGACCATCAATTTTGAGTCTCGCGAGGCTGGGGCAGGCTCGGGCGGCTTTGTCGGTAATGGTGTGCGCTCTGCATCAATCGACCGGCAGTATGATCAGTTTTTGGGTAAAGAGTTACGCGATAACACGTCGGCAGCTACTCATTTTGAGACCTTGTCTCTGATGTCTGGCAAGTTGGATGATTTGCTGGCGCAAGAGGAAGGCGGCCTTGCGACGCAGTTCGAGCGGTTTTTTGGCGCGCTGCAGGATGTTGCCAATAATCCGGCTGCGACCCCAGAGCGGCAGGTGTTCCTCGGTGAAGCCGGCGCATTACGAACGCAATTTGAGCAGCTCGATAATGCGCTTGAAGGACTCAATGAGCAGGTCAACGTGCGCTTAGAAACCATCGTTCAAGAAGTGAACTCAATCGCAAAAAATTTGGCGCAAATCAATGACAAAATTGATTCTGCACGAGCCCAAGCGGGCGGACAGCAGCCTAATGATTTGCTGGACAAGCGCGACCTGATGCTCCAGCAGCTCTCTGAGTACATTGGGGTTGTGGTGACTGAGCAGAGCAATGGCTCGGTGAACGTGTTGGTCGGGACTGGACAACCGCTTGTGGTGGGTACTCGGTTTGAGGCCCTCACCCTTGGGCCAGGCAAGTATGATCCTGTGGCGCTTGAAATTGAGATCGAGCAAGCCGCTGGCAATAGCGTGCCAATCACCGATTCTGTCAGCGGCGGGGTGATGCAGGGCTTGGTTCGTTTTCGCGATGAAACCCTTAAGGGCGCACGGCAAGAGCTCGGGCTGTTGGCGCTTGGCGTGACCGAGACGTTTAACGCCCAACAAAAGTTGGGTCTTGATCTGAATGGTCAGCCCGGCGTGAACTTTTTTAAGCCGATCGATTCAGTGGTTGCGCCGGACTATCAAAATACCGGAACGAGTACGGCAACGGTTGTCGTCAATGATATCAGTCAGGTTCAGCCAAC
>CALIKQ010000016.1 GCA_938017975.1 uncultured Pseudomonadales bacterium
GCTGAGCTGAACGATCAACGCGCCGAGGTTGATTTTGCCCGAGTGACCGCTGATTTACAGGAGCAGGCGGCGATGCTGCGAACCGTCAGAAAGATGCGGGATCAAAAGAATCGCGTTTGATAAGATCCCGTTCAACCTAGGTCCTCGCTAAATTTCGTCATCTTCCCCGAGCGCTTCGTGAGTTTCCCCTTTCCCATCATTCAATGGCGATGAGCTGGTTTGTAATCGGATATAGTCGTCGTGCATGCCTGAAGCGCAATCAGTCTCCTGTCGATACGCTCAGCCAACAAGATCTCATTAAATATTGTTGTGCTCAAATGGTATGGCTTTAATTGGTTTCAGTGATTGCCAAGGTTTAAACTGTCGCGATGAAAATTGATCTAGAAATTTGTGTCCTTGCTGCTGGTAAGGGTACACGCATGAAAACGTCAGTCCCGAAAATGCTGCAGACAGTAGCAGGGCGCCCGCTGATTGAGCATGTCATTTCGACAGCGAAGCAGCTGTCTCCCGCAGCCATCCATTTGGTGGTTGGCGAAGACGCAAGCGCAATGCGAGCGTTATTTGCCGAGCAAGCAGATTTGACCTGGGCCAAGCAGAGTGAACAACTCGGCACGGGCCACGCGGTGATGCAGGCTTTGCCTGGGCTGAATGCAGATTCTGCGACGTTGATTCTCTTAGGAGATGTACCGCTGATTCAGACCGAAACCCTTGAGCGGCTCATATCCTGTGATGCTGATATCGCTGTGTTGACGGTTAATCTTGACGCGCCGACCGGTTATGGCCGGATTACTCGTGATGCAGAAGGTTTGGTCACGGGTATAGTTGAGGAGAAAGATGCAACGCCAGCGGAGCGTGACATTACAGAAGTTAATTCAGGGTTGTTTTTCATTGGCCCCGGTCTTCTTCCGGGACTCCTTGCAAAGTTGACCAATGATAATCAGCAGGGCGAGTTTTATCTCACGGATATTGTCGCACACGCAGTCGCACAGGGTCTCTCGGTCAAGACTGTGAATATCGCCGATGCTGAAGAAGTGGGCGGCATTAATGATCTTGTACAGCTCGCTGTAGCTGAGCGTTACTTCCAGCGACGACAAGCGAAGGCTTTGATGCGTGCAGGGGTCCGCATTTTGGATCCCGACCGCGTCGATATTCGAGGCGCTGTGACTTTTGATGAGGACGTCATTATTGACGTTAATGCGGTAATTGAAGGTCCTGCTCATTTTGGGGCAGGGGTGATGATTGAGGCGCACAGCGTGATTAAAAATAGCCGTATTGGTCCTGGTTCGGTGATCAAGGCGCATTCTAATCTTGATGGCGCAATCCTTGGCGAGGGTTGTCAGGTCGGTCCCTATGCGCGGTTGCGGCCTGGCGCTGATCTCAGTGATGGTGTGTCCATTGGTAATTTCGTAGAGGTCAAAAAGACCGTAATGGGGCCTGGCAGTAAAGCCAGTCATTTGTCCTATCTGGGAGATGCTGTCATCGGCGCAGAGGTCAATATTGGCGCGGGCACGATCACTTGTAATTATGACGGCGTTAATAAATGGCAGACCGTGTTAGAGGACGGCGTATTTATTGGTTCAAATACGGCCTTAGTGGCGCCGGTTACTGTTGAGAAGGACGCAACCGTCGGCGCCGGTTCAACGATTACGGGTCGCGTTCCCCAGTCGTCATTGGGGATCGCTCGGGGTAAGCAACGCAACATCGAGGGTTGGCCAAGGCCCGAAAAAATAACTGATGCCGCTGGCTTGGTTAAGAAACAGATATCGCCCAAGGATGGAGCATAAAATGTGTGGGATAGTAGCGGCGGCAGCTGAACGTAATGTGATTGGTATTTTACTCGAGGGTTTACAGCGGCTTGAGTACCGAGGGTACGATTCTGCCGGCTTGACGGTTTTGAGCGAGGATCAGCAGGTTATCCGCTTTCGTGAAGTGGGCAAGGTCCAGAGTTTGCGGGATAAGTGCAAGCAGGCGCTGCCGTCGGGTCAAATTGGTATCGCCCATACGCGCTGGGCAACTCATGGTAAACCGACTGAGCAAAACGCTCACCCTCACGTGTCAAAAGACACGGTGGCCATTGTCCATAATGGGATTATCGAAAATCACGATGCTCTGAGGGAAGAGCTTAAGGCTGCTGGTTATGAGTTCACCTCAGAGACCGACACGGAGGTGATGGCCCATTTGGTTGACCAACAGGTCAAGCTGACAAGTGATTTTAGGGCCGGCGTGACCGCTGCACTGACGCGACTCGAGGGCGCCTACGCGATCGCCGTTCAACATCGAGATTACCCAAATGATTTAATCGGGGCACGTCAGGGAAGCCCTTTGGTGGTTGGATTGGGGATCGGAGAGAACTTTATCGCATCCGACCCGCAGGCGCTTCGCCCTGTAACCGACCGCTTCATTTATCTCGAGGAAGGTGAGTTGGTCCAATTAAGCCGCAATGAGATTTCAATCTTTGGCGGTAGCTCTGACGCGATTGCGAGTCGGACGGTAACCCTCGATGGCCAAGACGATGCCGCAGATAAGGGTAATTTTCGGCACTACATGATCAAAGAAATCTATGAGCAACCCCGAGCAATCAGGAACACGCTGCAAGGTCGTTTGGGGCGTCATGCAGTTCTAGAGCAAGCCTTTGGCGTTGAGGCCAGTGCCCTATTTGAGCGGGCCGAGGGCGTCCAGATCGTCGCTTGCGGCACCAGTTACTATAGCGCCCAGGTGGCGGGTTATTGGATCGAAGCCCTCGCTGGATTGCCCTGCCGGGTAGAGATTGCCAGTGAGTGGCGCTATCGAACTGTCGCCGTTACTGCTAACACGTTATTTTTGACTATTTCTCAGTCTGGCGAGACGGCCGATACCCTAGCAGCGCTCCGCCAATCTAAGTCATTGGGATATCTTGGCAGCTTATGTATCTGTAACGTTCCGAACAGCTCCTTGGTGCGAGAATCTGACCTTGCCTTAATGACTGAGGCAGGCATTGAGATCGGTGTTGCATCAACCAAGGCCTTCACCACCCAGCTCGCGGATCTTCTTATGTTTGCACTCGCTATTGGCAAGCACCACGGACTGGCGGCAAATGATGAAGCAAGGATTGTGACAGCCTTGCATGAATTGCCCGACCGGTTGGAGGAAACACTCGCTGTTGAACCACAAGTTAAGGCGATGGCCGAGCAGCTGATTGACAAGGATCACGCGCTGTTTTTAGGTCGAGGGCTCCACTATCCGATTGCCATGGAAGGCGCCTTGAAGCTTAAAGAAATTTCCTATATCCACGCCGAAGGGTATCCAGCCGGAGAACTAAAACACGGTCCTTTGGCTTTGGTGGATGAGGACATGCCGGTGATTTGTGTTGCCCCGACCGATGAATTGCTTGAAAAGGTGAAGTCAAACCTTCAAGAAGTTTCGGCGCGCGGAGGAGCACTCTATGTCTTTACTGACCATCGCGCCGAATTCGGTGATATGAAGGACACCCAGGTTGTCGTTCTGCCCGCGCTTGATCCTATCGTTGCCCCGATCGCCTTTGTGTTGCCGCTCCAGCTGCTCTCTTATCATGTCGCCGTGCTTCGGGGAACGGATGTTGACCAGCCTAGGAATTTGGCGAAGTCTGTGAC
>CALIKQ010000017.1 GCA_938017975.1 uncultured Pseudomonadales bacterium
ACTAATGTGGCAGTATAGCCCGTGCTCTTGACGATAAACCGCCCACCTCCGTGAGGAAAATCATTAACATATTCAGGATGATGCGTTGACAATCGATCGTAATCTATAACATTTATGTCGGCGACATTCCCCTCTTTCAAGACACCGCGATCCTTAAGCCCCAAAACATCAGCAGACTGCTGGGTAATCTTATGAATTGCTTCTGGCAGAGTGTACACGCCATGCTTTCGAGTAAGCTCACTCAGCAGCACCGTCGGCGAATCTGTGTCGGTAAAAATACCCACGTGCGCTCCCGCATCTCCCAACATCGGGATGACATGAGGCAACTGCATATACTGCCATTGGTTCTCTAGCGCGCCACCGAAGGCCCAATAATTAAAGAGCTCGCGCCCCTCGGATGCGAGCAACCGTTCAACATACACCTCAACTGGGTCACGCCCCTCAGCATCAGCCAATTGCTGTAGCGACGACTTTCTATCGAAATCAAGGTCCGGAGTCTCACCCATTCCAAACGGATGCAGCATTGACGCCATTCTAGAAAGATGTCCAATTTCCTTACCTTCTTTAATCAGTTTGGCGCGTGTATTCGGATCACGCAGCGCATCGACTCGATCACTCAACGTTGGCAGCGCCATAAGCTGGCCCCAAGCCTCAGACTCTTTGGTGAAGGGCGACAACTGAGCTAAACCGAAGAAAGCGCCACTGGGCCGGGTGTGACAAATACCCGAGACCCGCTTGCCGCCTTGATTGTGCCGATTGAAAAAGTCACTCCAACGACTAACGCCCCCATCGCCCTGAGCGCCGGTACCACCAGAAAAAAGAATCTGGCACCCCAGATCTGCGCCCTGCTCAAACATCTTGAGCTCGGTGTCCATTCGGGTCTGGAAATCATTCGCGGATTGAAACAAAGACCCAACACCGCCAGCCTCCACCACCGCCTGCTGAATGGCGCCAGTCTCGCGTAGATCCGCCCACGTCCCCGGCGTGCAACGCCCATCGGGAACCGTATGCGGAATAAATCTCGATGTAGAAAACCCTACCGCACCAGCCTCTACCGATTCCTTGACCATTCGAACGATTTCAGCCAGTTCTCGATCGTCGGCTTGCACGTCCTTATCCATAGACTTATCGCCCATGGCTTCAAACCGGATTGCCGAGTGCCCTGCCAGCCCCACCATATTGAGGGCGGGCTTGAGCGCCTGAATGGAATCCAAATACCCTCCATAGTCCGTCCAGTTCCAGGGTAAGCCATCAAGGATCGCCTCGGCTGCTATGTCTTCAACAGACTCCATTAGCTTCGCCATATACTGACGATTTTCCTCGGAAACTGGCGCAAAGCCGACACCACAGTTACCGATCAGCGCCGTAGTCACACCATGATACGAACTCGAAGTTAGCTCAGGGTCCCAGCCCACCTGAGCATCTAAATGGGTATGCAGGTCAACAAAGCCAGGTGTTACAGTCTGGCCAGTCGCGTCGATCGTGCGAGCTGCGGAGACTTCGCCAATGTCGCCCACTTTGGCTATTCTCCCATCTTTGATTGCCACATCGCCTTTTACTGCATCACTTCCTGTCCCATCTACCAGCGTCCCACCTGTAATCACGACATCGTAATTCATGCTATTTCCTCTTGATCGTTAACCGAATCTGTAACCGCGTCCCACGCCATTGACTTTTAAACTTAGACTTAGATTGAACTTGCCACAGTTAAACTCTGGGGTCTACCCATTGAATCTAAGGCTATTAAAATCGCTGATGGCGCTTTGGAGACAGTTCTCGCGGGCTTGAGCTGAGCATTGACGATCAACTCGACCCTTCTGAAATTGAGCGCTCAGGAATGAGGCGAGTCTCGCCGAATTCAATTCTTGGGTGAGCTTTGATAGTCTTTGCATCACCTCCAACGGACCAAGCCCATGAGCGCTATTGAATTCTCAACTGTTACAACGAATGGTATCGACATGCGGATCGCCAGTGCTGGATCAGGCCCTCTCGTGCTCTTAATCCACGGCTGGCCAGAGTCCTGGTATTCTTGGCGCCATCAGATTCTAGCGCTAGCCGAAGCAGGCTATCACGCTGTGGCACCAGATATGCGCGGCTATGGTGACACCAGTGCGCCGAAGGATTCGGAAGCATACCGAATCGACCACCTCGCATTGGATGTTGTCGGTATCATCGATCACTTCGGTCAGGAAAATGCCACCATCATCGGTCATGACTGGGGCTCGATGGTCGTTTGGTACACAGCGCTACTTCATCCCGACCGAATCAATGCCGTTCTTGGAATGAGTGTACCCTACGGCGGACGCGCTAAATCGCCGCCACTTGAAAGCTTCAAAGCAATGCACGGTGACAATTTCTTTTATATTCTCTATCACAACGAGGCTGATGGCGTCGCCGAGACTGAATACGACTCAGACCCTCGGGGAATTTTATCAAGGTTGTATGCGTCTCCCGACACGCCCCGAGCAGCAGCAACAATTACTGACCCGAAAAGATCTGCGGGTGGCTTTATTGGGCGAATCGGAGCTCCGCTTGAGCAACCTGACTGGTTAACCAGCGAGGACCTCGACTATTTCGTGGGTGAATTTGAGCGAGCTGGTTTTAGGGGTGGGGTCAACTACTATCGAAACTTCGACGCCAACTGGACCATTACCAAATCCCTGGACCCTATCATCAAAATGCCTGCTGCCTTTATTTCCGGCGCCCAAGACATGGTCATCCAAGGCGCGAACGAAACTGCTCTGAGAGCGATGATGACGCCGGTCACTCAAGACCTTAGAGACATTACATTAATCGACGGCATCGGGCATTGGGTCCAACAAGAGGCACCGGAACAAACCAACACTGCCATTCTTGCGTTTTTAAAAGGATTGGCCTAGCACCGCTCACCGCGACGACAGTACTGATAGAGCCGCATCGCCGCGCCGGACGCTCATTGTCGCCTTTGCCGCCTAAGGAAGCAGTTTGCTGTGACATTCAACCGGCACTAGGTTGATACCCTCGGTCAAACCCTTTCTTTTTTTGCAGCGGGTGTTACTAAAACAGAGCTATTCGAGGGCCCCGGGGGGCTGGAGTTTTGTAGGCATCGGGCAATTTACAGATCCTGTTCATTCGGGTCACCGAACCATCGGCATATTCCCAAACAAGCTGTTCGCCCTCAAGGTATCGGCGCACCACAACCGGGCCCCATCCGAGAACATGAAAATCTAGAACGCCATCATTCCAACGGACGTCGGCAGATGTCCTTGGACAAAACTCTTTGTCGCCGATGGTAAACAAAACACCGCCCTCGGTATCATTCGAACTAGAACCTCCCGTACTGTTGGGCCCCTTGTCATGAATAAGCCCAGCAGCGGTGATCACCGTCCGTGCCCCGCATTGCTCTACCCGTTCTAGGTGATCCACTTTGGCATTGACATCATTCGTCTCCGCCGCCAACCACAAGCCGCGAAGATCTACTGCCCCCGCTACTAAAGGTTCAGTGCATTCAGCAAGGATGGGGAGTGGAAAATGAGCATAGCCGCAGCCAGGCGTATTACCTTTGGGGATCTGATCCGCTCGTTTGCCACTCCCATCTAGCTCGGGCAAGGCACAATAATCCAGTAGGCTGCCATCCCCTGCCAAAGTTTTTGGATCAATCGTTAATGGCGGTCGAGCGGAGAAGAAGATCAACCAGAAAAGGAAGACCAAAACGACCAACAGAACCAATGGGGTGGCAATCAAAAAGCGCTTCATGAGCAGAACCTCATTATCAATTAGGCCAGAAAATGTATTCATCCCCAGCCACAAATGGCTCTGAGCGCGGCTTGTCTACAGCAACCGGCATCTCAGCGACAAAGGGGTAGAGCGGTTTAACGGCAGACGCCTTATGCGCTTCAAGGAGGTCCCGCAATTCTGTTAACTTGTCAGGTCGCGCTTCCACAAGATTGTTCTGCTCAAACGGATCGACTGAAAGATCATACAACCAAGCTTTGGCCGGTTTATCAGTGACTTGCAACTTCCAATCGCCATGCCGAACAACGCGATAATAGCCGCTCTGCCAAAAGAGCGTATCCCGGGACCAAGCTTCAGCGCCCTCTCCCGTGGCAAGCGGCAAGAGATTAACACCGTCGATCTCGACTCCAGCTGGCAGCTCTGCGTCAGCAGCCGAAACGAGGGTTGGCATTACATCAATGTGAGCAACTGGTTGCTCGATTTTTGTCCCAGGCAAAATCTTTCCAGGCCATTTCACAAACATTGGCACACGCAGGCCGCCTTCAAAATTCGTAAGCTTAAATCCCCGATAAGGCCTATTTACCTCTGGGAGACCAATGTAGCCAGCCCCGCCATTATCACTAGAGAACAAAACCACCGTGTTATCAGCGAGACCTGTTTCCTCCAGCGCGGCGTTAATCCGTCCCACGCTGCGATCAAGCGCCCGCATCATGGCCGCGTAGACGCGCAAGCGATGAGGTTTAATGTCACCCACGGCCTCAAAGTCTTCAACCGTTGCTTGCAACGGCGTGTGGATCCCCCAGTGGGCTAGATACAGGAAAAAGGGCCTGTGCTGATTGTTCTTAATAACCTTAACCGCTTCATCCGTCCAATAATCGGTCAAATAGCCGCCGGGCGTAAAACGGTTTTCGCCGCCATCGTTAAAGGAAGCCTCGAAAGTTAGTCTAGCCCATAAAAATTGATCGATCGGGTCAAAGTCTAATTTGGCATTGACGACCCCGGGATCATCCTCGGGCAAATACAAGCCGCTGGCCATCAAAAGACTGTCATCGAAACCTTGATCGTTAGGCCGTAAGCCCACACCCCGGCCTAGATGCCATTTCCCAATATGCGCCGTGTAGTACCCTCGGGCTTTGAGGATCTCAGCAATGGTGACCTCAGAAGACGGTAGGCCCTGCAATTCATACGGCGGTGCCCCGTCAGCCTGATCAGAATTGAACCTCGAGGGCGGAAGCCCGGAGTCTAAGCTCCCTGAAATCAGATTAACGACGGGGCCCATTCCAGAGGGTGTCGGCGTAAATTCGAATCCAGTCCGAGTAGGATAACGTCCCGTCATAATCATCGCTCGCGACGGTGCACAGGTTGCATTGCCAGCATAAGATTGCTCAAAAATAGCACCCTCAGCAGCCAGCTGATCAATGCTTGGGGTCTGCAGGGCGCCACCGGCGACACCCCCACCAAAAGTCGAGATATCGTTGTAGCCCATGTCATCAGCTAGGATGAATATAATGTTCGGTGGACGCTCATCCAACGACATATCTGCGGCGTCTGGCCCTTTTTGCCAGGCCACTTCTCGATAAGGAGCCACCTCAAACTCTGTCGTCGATCGATATTTCACAATCGCCAGCAGGATGTTGATTCGATTCAGCCACGCAATAGAGCCCGCCACGATGACAATCAGCGCAATAACCATCCAACTTTTCTTCACGACCAAAACCCCCTCGGATCATTCGCGACCTTGTAGCCCTTCTCTCTTTAACCGCCATAACAAAACATCAAGACGATCCTGGCCGAAGAAAGGCTCCCCCAAATACGTACAGGTCGGAACGCCCCAATGTCCCGCCCGTTCATGGTCGAATTGATTGTCTTCAATCATCGATTCGAGCCGATCAGCTTCACTGACGACCAACGCATCCATCGCTGCAAGATCAAGCCCCGCCCTATCAGCCGCGTGAGCCAAATGAGCAGCCTGATCCCAATTTTGCGTCCCACCCCAAATCAGACTCGAGACTTCATCCGCAAATTCAATACCGCGACCTTGCTCGGCAGCAAGAATGCCGAGCCGGGTCAATCGATGAATATAAGGCTGAACCTCATCTGTTTGCCGTTGGCCATGCTCATCAACGTATTGATTTACAGGATCAGGCTTAGGCCAGACAAAGGGCAATGCTTGCATTTCTGCAACCCGGAACACATCGGTCATAAAGTAGGAAAACCATTGCGGCTGCACCGAATGAAAGAACTCGGGCGTACGCACAGCAATGGGATAAACCGGTCTAAAATGAACGGTAAGGTCGTAATCTTCCTGCCAGGCGCGCAATCGCTTTGTTGCAAGATATGACCAGGGACTCCGGAAAGACCAAAAAACATCGATTTCCATCAATCTGGTATCCGCCTTGTTACAGGATTGGCGCTGGGCCTGCCGAAGATGGCAATGTCAATGAGCGCCGTTAACAGCCCTAGGATCAAAAGCAGGATAAATCTTAAATCGCTGAGATAGAAAACCGGCTCGACGACGTAGGCAATGGTTTTGTTCAACGCTGCAATCTTGTAATCATGACGATCCCCCATTTCTGGATGGGTAATAATTTCAAGAAAACTGCGACGACTGCGATAACGAAACAATGCTGCGGAGTCCCATCCCGATGCACTCTCGCGATCAATACCTGTAATGTCTGCAACAAAACCCTGCCCGGCCGCAACAAATACTGGATGGCTCGCTCGCTTCAGCAACTGAACGTACATATGCTCCATATAATGATCTGTGTACTCTGCTGCAGTCCCGCCTTCAGCGAAACCTGGCATAGGCGGCGGATCAGGATTTAACTGCAAATTGTTCACCATAATGAACTGATCACCAGAATCATTTTTCAGAAAAGCAACAAGCTCTTTGGCAAGTTCTGGAGAACCTCCTCGAACACTTAAATTTTGCAAGCCCTGGCGAATCTCACTGTCGGTCAACGGACCACCAAAGTCTGTGTACCAGACGGTGAACAGCAACCAGATCGAGAGGGACAGTCCCCATAACCATTTTCGCAAGCTCATTGATCCACGCCTCCGAAAAAGTGATCGATAAAATTTAAGCGTCTGTCACTCATGTCCATTAGGGTCGAATCACCTTAATGTCATCACTGCCAACCGGCAGCTCAAACCACATTCCATCCTCAGCCAAAAGGTAATTGCTGGGAAAGCCTCGTTGGAAGATTTCCTCAACCAAAACATTTGGTGGCGCAGGAACTAGGTGATAAAACGCAACCATGCCGATGTCAGCATTTTGACCGAGCTCGACCACCGATGCAGCAGAGGCATGATAATCAAGCACGTCCGACATAATCTTAGAAATACGCGCCAATCCCGCGTCAGCGGCTGCCTCCGACAAGTTTGTAACCACGGGAACGGAAAGTGCATCGTGCAACAGCAAGTCAGCCCCTACAACAACCCTCCGCGTATCCGCCGTAACATTACTGTCACCTGAAATCACCACACTGCGACCCTGATAGTCAATTCGATATCCAACTGCTGGATGAACCGGTGCGTGTCCCGCAACGTAGGCAGTCACAGTCAGAGCGCCATCCTCAATGACGATTCCGGGTTCGATGCTGTGGTGTTTTAAAACGCCGAGTGCCGGTGGCAGTAACGCCGCACCATGGTGCTCGCTTCGATACAATCGGTCTTGACGGTATCCAGCATTGACCGCATCTACTACTTCACCAACGCCCTCTGGCCCGAAGACCATCAACGGCTCCGGACGCCCTTGAATCCAAGAATTGAGATTTAGCTCATAAAGTTCAGCGATATGGTCTGAATGAAAGTGGGTGAGCAAAACGCCTTGAATTCTTCGGGTCGGCAGTCCGGCACCGGTGATATTGCGCATTGAACCTGCACCGGAATCGATGACGTAAAAATGCTCTGGCGTCAGCACAGCGATGCAAGCCTGAGCCTGATCCGTCATTCCCAAAGGCGAAGCGCTGCCGCAAACAAATACGCGTAAAGCGTCTGATTCAGGTAGCGAGCGCGCTGCCTGCTGAACGAACCCTTGCCCAAGCACGTCAAGCGCGAGGTTTTGGAACGCGGGTAGTTTGAACGACAACCGCGCAACCCCTGCCAATATCAATAGACTGACGACAACGATGATAGTTTTTTTCATAACGACGTTTCTCTTAATGGTGTTGAGGCTCGTAAAGTGTTTATGTCCTCGTACTGCTCGGCCCGACAGCCCCCTCATAATCTTTTTCGTTCACTGATCGTCCTCAGACTGAGTTAGATCGCATAAATGAAACGACAATCTCCGTCAAAGCGGCCGATGCATCGTCTTGCAAAAAATGGCCGGCACCCTCAATCAGGGTGTGCGCTTGACCTTGCGCACCAGGCACTGCAGCAATCCAGCGCTTTTCTCCGCCTCTAGTCACTGGGTCAGAGTCACTGAATACCGTGATAAAAGGCTTATCAAAGCGCTCAAACACCTGCCAAGCAGCTTTGTTGGCAGGAATCGCTGGATTATCCGGAATTATGGGGACCAGAGATGGAAACTGCCTCGCTCCAGCCATGTAAGCTTCGGAGGGAAAAGGTGCAGCCCAAGCTCTATATTCATCTTCATCACAATGCTTCAGATTCATTTTCATGACAACCGCTGGATGAAAATCCGGATGAGCATCGCAGTGCCGTACCCAGTACATGAATTGGGGACGGTCCTCCATCGGGCCCGACAACTTTTTAAACATCTCCTCTGCTGACAGAGCCGGCGTTGACGCCAATAGCGCATTAAGCTGAGGCGTCATCGAATCCGGAATACCAGTACCATCCGGTAGCCCCCCGTTACCAAGAACAACTCGCGCGAACCGATGCTCATTTTCAGCAACAACGCGCAGTCCTATCAAGCTACCCCAGTCTTGGCAAACCAAAGTAATCCCATTCAGATCCAATGCTTTAACAAACCCTGTCATCCAAAACACGTGACTCGCATAGGTATAATCAGACCTCTGGGTTGGCTTATCTGACTTACCAAATCCCACTAAATCAGGAGCAACCACTCTATAGCCTGCCTCGACCAGCAACGGAATCATCTTGCGATATAAGTATGACCAGCTGGGTTGACCGTGCAGACATAGGATAACCTCGCCCTCGCCTTCATCAAGATAGTGCATTCGCAAAGAGGCCCCTTCACCATCGTCGAGCTCAACAAAATTAGGAGCAAAGGGGTAATCTTTTAAGTCCTCAAATCGAGATTCCGGTGTTCGCATTATGTCCATGGACGCTTCCTGTAAAGAATCTAAAATATGCGAGATTTTTACCGGCGACTACACAGCCGCTGGCAATTACATAACAAGAACAGCTTACCAAAATTTTTAATGTAAAACATTGATTTGAAGACCGGCCAGTAATGCCATCTCAAGCGCTTATGAATTCAAACCTGGTTATGCCGACAGAAACCATTCATCCCGCGCGCTCGACCACATCAGGCCAGCTAATGTTAAACGTGGATTTCAGCGAACATAGGCTGCGCCAAATCGGTTTTTGGGTGTTCTCTCCAAAAGATTTCGCTCAACCTGAGCAATAAGGTCTTTTCAAGGCCCGCGACCTGGCTGCACCTGCCAACACCGATCGCCAAAGAAAGATGACTTCCAAGCCCAATGCCATTAATGTTTTAGACAGACTGGCAAGTCACTTCGTGCAAAGGATGCTTGCTGAGAAGTTACCAAACCAACTGGAGCGCTCATGCCTCATGCCCCCTACCTACTGACAACCGCTGATCGAGTCGAGATCCATGAATTACCTGGTCGCTATGGCGATGCCATCGATGATCGAAATTGGCCTGCGCTGGATTCAGTCTTTACCGAGGATGCTATTTTTGATCTAACAGGTGTCGGTTCTCGCATTTGCAAAGGCCTCGATGACATCAAAGCCTTTATGGAATCCGAAGCCGCTCACCCGCGGACACACATGATGACGAATATCTACGCAGATTCAGATGAAAATGGTGTCAGTCTACGTTTTCGTATCGTTGCACTGATTGGTAAAGGAAAAACATCAACTGCCAGCTATTACGACAAGATTGTGCAGACAGATAAAGGATGGAGGACGCAACACCGATTTGTCTCAAGTCGGCGAAGGGACAAGCGCAATGCCGAAGTTGATCTCAAGGGTATCGCGCTTTAAAACCAATCGCCTTAGCGACCACCCAATCCGTTCAGTCTCTTGAAGCCCAGGCCGTGCTTTAGCAAGGGTTTACGTCCTACAAAATAGGGATCATCAAACCTCGCAACCAACGCGCCCTCAGCCTGGGGCGGCTAGACCTCGCCCAAGCGCTTCGAGAAAGTCATTTCGATAGCGGCGACCAATTGCAGTGTTCGGTACCATCTGAAAGCCGTGACACCCCCCTTTCGATACGATCAGCTCAGTGGGCACCCCCGCACTCAGCAATTTCTGCGCAAACAAGATATTCTCGTCTCTAAACAAGTCTAACGTCACGGTGTGTATCCAAGACGGCGGGAGGCCTCTAAAGTCCTCTAATCTTGCTGGCACGTACGGCGCGGCCGGCACTAAATCTCCTAGATAAGATGTCCATCCAAAACGATTGCTCGCGCGGGTCCAAACAAACTCTCCAGTCAAAGGGTCTCCAGGAGCAGCATCTGAGCCCGTCCGATCGTCTAGCATTGGGTAAGTCAAATGCTGGTGGCAAATTGTATACTCTCCTTGATCCCTAGCATGGATCGCTAGGGCCGCCGCAAGACCACCTCCGGCGCTTTCTCCACCAATACCGATCCGTCGGGGATCAATCCCAAGCACTTCCGCATGTTCGTGAAGCCAACCGAGTGCACGATAGGCATCATTCAGCGCCGCCGTTGCCACATGCTCAGGCGCCAAACGATAGCTTGAGGACAAAACGACAACACCAAGCGTTTTAACGATGAGATTATTCATAGCTATGGAGCCTTCGGGAGACCCCATGATGTAGCCACCGCCGTGAAGATGCAGGTAACCTGCCGTCGGCTGAACAGCCTTCGCGGGCTTGTAAAGCAGACACCGCACAGCAGGTCCATTTGAATTTTCAATCAGCACCTCTTCTCGCAAAACGGCAGGATCATCGTCCGGAATCGGCTTACTGAATCGCCCGTCTCGAAGTGCCGGCAAAGACTCGGAGGTAATCTCCAAATTTCCAGCCATAGCCAGGATAGGTGCAAGCTCAGGATCGAGTAAATAAGCGGTCGACACAATCACCTCCTCTTTGCACGACCCGAGGTCGCGATCAGTCCAAAACCTTCGTCAGGAATCAAACAACCCTCTGCTGAAAGCTCACTCAGCTCCGCACCATCTACAAACTAAAAGAAAGCTCGACTCTGAACTTAGCCATTAGCGAGCTCCATCACAAACGCAATCATGGCCCCCAAGACGAATACATAGAGAGGCGGCATACTGATCAGCAGACCCACCACACGACGCTCGGCTGACCGATAGTAACCCAACGCATACAGCAATCGACCGATCGGCCAGAAGACGCCAATCCCAGCACCCCACAGAGGATCGACGGCAAAGGCAAAGAGCCACAACCCGGGCACAAACAACACCAAATGTTCGAGCGTATTTACATGCGCTCGAACATAACGTTGATAGTCTTCTGGGCCATCATGGGATGGTGCAGGGACTTTAAAGCGCCCGCGGGCTCGACCAGCTTCAAACAGCGTGTAGTAATAAACAAGCAGCGCCAAGCAAGTAACGAGTCCTGGATAAGCCATTTCATTCATTTGAAATTCCTATTCGTCATTGAACGCACCCACAATTGAACTCCTTATCCAAAGCGAGCGCAGGCAGCGCCCGACAGGGCCACCCCACACCCTCAAGCGCTGATTCAGCGCAGGAGACGTCAATCCTGCAAGCCTCATCGTCGAGATAGATAGGCTTGTTTGGGCGCGCAAATCTGGTCTCTACTTTCGTTGACCCTCAAACGTCGCTTGACCAAATGCACCGAGCTTTGCTGTGCCTGAGATGCTATCGCCATCAATCGTTGCACTGCATTCAATCGTCATCGGCATCGGCTGCGTCATATCGATATTCCAGGTTAGCGTATTGCCATCAACAGTGCCTCCGGTGAACGCTTGCTCACCTTGGGGACCTGCCATCTTTCCCGATAAAGCACCATTATCATCCACCAAGCTCATGACCGCGTCTTGAGCGCCCATGGGTGACTTCATTGTTACTGCCCAATCTCCTGTCACTGACATCGAAATTCCTTTAACTATGAGTTGAGCATCGATCCTAACCCAGTTCCCCACGAGCTGGCTATCGCGATCACTGCGCTAACTGTGCTGCTAACAGCAGACAAACTCCTAAACGGGCAAGCAAACTGTCAAGGCTGGTCAAATAGCGCTCTGGCCGCAGACGCGGAAAAATCAACGGCACGTCAGACGCCAGTCACCTGTCGGTTTGAAGCTCTATGCAACATCATGCCGGCGCTAAAGACTGGAGAGTTTGGAGTGACCGTAACGCCGGTAAGATACTCCGGCATAACAGTCAGGTCCGACACAGTTAGCTCCGACATCGCTTGGCGTACTTAAAATCAATTGGAAAAGAATCTTAGGCACGGCACGCGAAGGACTCATCATGCCGCTAGAGCACGATGACCCATCAATCAATAACCCATGATGATTTTCAGCTTTTCTCTGTGCGATACTCAAGACTAAGACCCCCTTTAACCCGGAGCACCTTATGGCAAGATTGTGGTCCCCTATCTGCGATCAACTGGGTATTGAAACACCCATTTTTGGGTTTGCCCATGATATTGCAACGGTTGCTGCGATCAGCAACGCCGGCGGCTACGGTGTTTATGGCGCAACGCGACGGTTTCCTGAAGAAATCACAACCGAGCTTGCGACGATCCGAAGCTTGGTCG
>CALIKQ010000018.1 GCA_938017975.1 uncultured Pseudomonadales bacterium
GGGCACTGAAAACGCTAATCCATGGGCCTGGCCCATTCCATGATAGGGGTCTTGTCCTAGGATAACGGCTCGAACCTCATCAAACTCAACCCGATTTAACGCCTCGAAACAGACTTCGAATCGGGGGAAAACTTGCTTTCCAATCACAAGATCTTGGCCAAGGCGCACCTCGATCGATTCCAACTGCTCGATCATCGCTCGGTCAAGTAATCGCTCTCGCCAAGAAATCGCGTGCAAATGGGAGTGCATCAACGTCAGGTTTTGGGGCGCATGTGCGGAAATAAAACCACATCTCGGATCGACGCGGCATCCGTTAAAAGCATCACTAAGCGATCGATACCGATCCCCTCTCCAGCCGTAGGAGGCAAACCATATTCAAGCGCAGTGACATAATCTTGATCGAAATACATCGCTTCACTGTCCCCCGCTGCACGTGCTGCCACTTGAGCTCTAAACCGCTCAGCCTGGTCTTCCGCATCGTTAAGCTCTGAAAAGCCATTAGCAATTTCTTTACCCATCACGAACAATTCAAACCGATCCGTCAATTCCGGGTTTTCATCGCTACGCCTTGCAAGCGGTGAGACTTCAATCGGATGCTGGGTAATAAACACGGGTTGCTCGATCCGATCCTCCACAAGCGCTTCAAACAGGGCCAGGTGAACCTTACCCAAACCCCAATGATCAGGTACCTCGATATTAAACCGCTCTGCAGTGGCGACTGCCTGACTTAAAGATGCAATATCGTCAAACTCAACCGACTCAACATAGGTAATGATGGCCTGTTCCATGGTGAGTCGCGGAAAGTTCGGAGCAAAATCAAGCTCCTTACCCTGATACGTAAAATCGAGTCGACCGAGCACCCTTTGCGCAGCAGCTCTAAAAAGATCTTCCGTCAACGTCATCAAGTCCTGATAGTCTGCATAAGCCCAGTAAAACTCAAGCATTGTAAATTCAGGACTGTGTTTGGTTGACATGCCCTCATTACGAAAATTGCGGTTGATTTCGAAAACTTTCTCAAACCCTCCGACCACCAATCGCTTCAAATTAAGCTCAGGCGCAACTCGCAGAAACATATCAACATCTAGCGCATTGTAGTGCGTGATAAACGGTGTTGCTGTAGCGCCCCCAGGGGTCGACTGCATCATCGGTGTTTCGACTTCCATAAAATCTCTGTCCATCAAAAACCGGCGAATGCTGTCAGTAATTTGCGCGCGGCGCACAAAGGTTTCCCGCGCGTCCTCATTGACCATCAGGTCTAAATAACGCTGCCTGTAGCGGGTTTCAGTATCAGTTAAGCCTTTGTGCTTCTCGGGTAGAGGACGCAAACTTTTCGTCAAAAGCCGAACCGAATCCGCCGCCAGAGACAACTCGCCTTTCATGGTTTTCATGAGCACCCCGATCGCACCCACAATATCCCCAATATCTAGACTCTTAAATGCGTCATAATCTGCAGAGCCAAGACTTTTTTCGGTGACATAGAGCTGAATTCTGCCCGCCCCATCCTGAAGGGTAAGAAAGCTCGCTTTCCCCATGATCCGCTTTAAAACGATGCGTCCAGCGACTTGGGCCGACACATTCGATTCGGCCAAAGACTCTTTTGTTACGTCTCCAAACTCTAGATGCAAAGACGCTGAGAGATGTGATCGACGGAAATCATTGGGAAATGCGGCGCCCTCGACCCGAAGCTTATCGAGCTTGGCCTTTCGCACGGCAATCAGTTCGTGTTCTTCTTGGCTTGAATCTGATGACATGGGTATTCCTATTTTAAAGCGCTGAGCTTCAGAGCCCCTGCTTAAGGCTTGCCTCGATAAAAAAATCGAGTTCTCCATTGAGCACGGACTGAGTATTGGATGTTTCAACATTGGTTCTAAGATCTTTGATTCGCGCAGAATCTAAAACATAGGATCTAATTTGACTACCCCAGCTGATATCGGATTTGTTGTCTTCAATCTCTTGGAGCGCTGAATTTCGTCGCTGCTCTTCCAACTCATAGAGTTTAGCTTTGAGTTGTTTTATCGCTTGATCTTTATTTTTGTGTTGCGATCGCTGATTCTGACATTGAACCACAAGGCCTGAAGGTTCATGAGTCAGCCGTATCGCAGAATCGGTTTTGTTCACGTGCTGACCACCGGCACCGCTGGCTCGGTACGTATCCACACGCACATCGGACATATCCAGATCGATATCGATGTCGTCATCAAGATCAGGTGAAATAAAAATTGAGGCGAACGATGTGTGCCTGCGGTTACCAGAATCAAAAGGCGACTTTCGAACCAAGCGATGAACACCAGTTTCAGTTCGCAACCAACCGTACGCATAAGCTCCTTCGACCAAAACCGTAGCCGATTTAATGCCAGCAACATCACCATCTGACAGTTCAATGATTTCAGACTTAAAGCCCTTTCTCTCGCACCACTTGAGGTACATACGAAGCAGCATGTCAGCCCAATCCTGAGCCTCTGTGCCGCCAGACCCTGCCTGAATTTCCAAATAGGCGGGATTAAGGTCCATTGGTCCAGCAAACATTCGTTGGAACTCTAACTGGGCGAGGTTTTCAAGGTGTTTTTGGAGATCCGCTTCAGACTCGGAAAACAGTGCTTGATCGTCTTCTTCAACGGCAAGCTCGAGGATTTCAATCAGTTCGCTCAACCCTCGCTCTAGATCCTCGATGGTGAGCACCACGGTTTCCAGCGCTGAACGCTCTTGCCCCAGCTTTTGAGCTTTCTCTGGATTATCCCAAACTCCTGAATCCGCAAGCTCTAGCTCAACCTCAGCAAGACGTTCCTTCTTCTCTTCGTAGTCAAAGATACCCCCTCAGAACCTGGGTTCGATTCTGACTGTCTTTGATTCTTGCAAACAACGCATTGCTTTCTAACATGTTCTTCCACTGATTAAACTAATTGGGGGCTCAGCGTTTACGATCGACCGCCTTAAAATGATACTTCTAGCACTGCGCTCGCTACCCTAACAGGGCGAGGCAGCGGCTTTCTCAACCACAACCCATCTCAGTATTTCGCTTTTTACCCCGTTGCCAGTGATCACACCGAGTACAACGAGGCACTGCGCTGGCCAACACCGAACTGGGCCGATGCATAGGGACAAACAACCCTCATTCCCTGCTTCACGCTGTAGTTGCGTCTGCTCAAACAAAGCGCAGAAACCCGATTATACGCGATGCCATCTCACCCAACCAGAGGATGAAAGGGACTATAGGCAGTGTGAGATGATTAACTGGGGTCGGTCTACACCGCGAAACCGGTTGACATCCAACCTAAAGACAAAGTGTGCCATTCTGGACTCAATCACTCGATCACGATTAAAAAAAATACCTTCCAAAACCTCTTCAAAGCGGGGACTTAACAACTTGAGCCGCAGATGTCCTCCTGCAAGGAGCTTTTGTTCCAGTACTTCTAATTGTTCGTCAAAAACAGGCATCGGAAAGCCCTGTCCCCATGGATGATCTCGAACCAATGCAGCGACAGCGACCAAATCAAAAGTCTGGGGCAAGCCATCGCTGATCACAGTTTCGTCGAGAACCCTTCCCTGCAACGCCAGCGCTGAAAATTCGTTGAATTTTTCACGAAACGATTCAAAATCGCGCTTTTGAATCGTGACGCCGGCAGCCATCGCATGACCTCCAAATTTTTGAAGCAAGCCTTGGCAATCACGATCCATCTCGACCAACAAGTCTCTGAGATGCAGGCCTTCAATTGAGCGGCCTGATCCCTTTAAAAGCTCGCCATCCACCTCGGTAAAAATAAATACCGGCCGGGAACATTGCGCCCGCACCCTGGCTGCAAGAATACCAATGACGCCCTCATGCCACCGAGGATCAAACAGACTGACTCCGAATAGACCCTGTATTGACTCAGCCGCTACCTCTGGCAGCCACTGGTTTGCCTGCTGTGTCATTTCTTTTTCGATTCTGCGCCGCTCTTTATTTAATCCGTCTAGTCTTTGAGCTTGAGCCTCGGCAGAGTGCGTTGGCGCTAGCAAGCATTCAACGCCCAATGACATATCATCAAGCCTTCCGGCTGCGTTTAACCTCGGCGCGATATTAAAAGCAATTTGCTGCGAGGTTAAAACTCGACCATCGAGTCCGGCCACATCGATCAAAGCTTTAATTCCTGGTCGAGCACGGCCCGAGCGTATTTGTCGGATCCCCGCCTGTACGAGGCGACGATTGTTATTATCAAGGATAACCAAATCCGCCACCGTCCCGAGCGCGACAAGATCAAGCAAGCTCGCCAAACGGGCACCCGTTTCAGGTAGCGCTCCACTTGCAGCGAGGGCCTGTCTTAAGGCGACAAGGACATAGAACGCCACACCTACCCCAGCCAAATTCTTACTCTCGAACGAGCAACCTCGCTGATTAGGATTAACAATCGCATCCGCGATTGGGAGCTGCTCTCCTGGCAAGTGATGATCTGTCACAATGACATCCAGGCCTAGGGATTTGGCATATTGGACACCATCAATACTCACAATGCCCTGATCTACGGTGACAATTAACCCCGGATGTTCAGCCATTGCCAAATCGACTAATTCCGGACTTAAGCCGTAACCCAAATTAAACCGATTCGGAATCAGGTACCGAACATCTGACGCGCCCAGCAGACCCAATCCCTCTACCATCACTGCACAGCTTGTCGCACCGTCGGCATCGTAATCGCCGATGATCAAAATGGTTTCTTGACGCCGTATTGCGTAGGCAAGCCGATCGGCCGCCCTTGTGACACCCCACAGATTATCCGGCGGCAACAAGTCCTTGAGTTGATAGCTGGCGACAGGGTCGCCCTTGACCCCTCGCAACGCTAATAATTCTGCTTGAGTGAGCGGTTCCGGACCAACGCATTCTGGCCTTCTCGAGAGCCTCACCAAAATCGCTTCTAAAAAACTCTGATTTTTTGGATCTTACCGAGTACCGCATCGTGTTGCTCCAACTCTGCAACCGCTTGTTCAACCACGCCTTGCAGAATTGGATCCGTCACAAGCGCGACGGTAGCACAATGATTCGCTGCGTCTTCTTGCAAAATTTTGTCCAACGAAATTCCAAAATCAGCCAAGACCGTCGTGATTGCGGACATCACTCCCGGCCGGTCCTCAACCGTGATTCTGAGATAAAATCCCGCTTTAGTCTCTTCCGGACGGAGAACCTTCAAGGGCTGATCATTGCGCGTCAACGCGTCAGAACCGGGGCCCAAAACCTGGCGATGTAAGTCAATCAAGTCTGCCACCACCGCATTTCCCGTTGGCCCAGCGCCGGCGCCGGCGCCGCTACAAAACGTTTCTCCTGCTGCATCACTCGAAACCAAAACGCCATTGAGCACACCATCAATGCCAGACAATATCGCGGAAGTCGCAACAAAGCAGGGATAGACGGCCATCTCAAGTGATGCTCCCAATAATCGAGCGACACCAAGATGCTTGATGCGGTATCCGAAGGCCCTTGCAAATTTAAAATCCGATGGCTCGATTTCTGTAATCCCTTCGATATGAACCTGATCAAATCGTAAGGGCTGGTTAAATGCCAAGGCGCCTAATATCGTCAGCTTATGAGCGGCATCCGTGCCATCAATGTCAAATGTCGGATCAGCTTCGGCATAGCCAAGAGATTGAGCTTCGGCTAAAACAGCTTCAAAAGAACGACTAACTCCTTCACTGGCCATTTCGGTTAAAATAAAGTTGGCCGTTCCATTAATAATGCCAGCAATCCAATCGATCCTCGCACCTGCCAAACTTTCTCGTAAAACCTTAATGATCGGAATGCTGCCGGCAACCGCAGCCTCGAATTTCAAAGACACCTTATGCTCGGCCGCCAGATCGAACAAGGCGTCACCATGCTCGGCAATCAAGGCCTTATTGGCGGTTACGACAGACTTGCCCGCTTTGAGGGCCTGTTCAATCAGGCGCTTAGCATCGGTTGTGCCACCCATCAATTCGACGATGACATCGACATCGCTGCGTTCGCAAACTGAGCTGAGGTCAGACGTAAATTCATAACCTTGAAGCGGTCCGTCTAGCGGTCGCCGCCTAGACGCAACCACGGCTATCTCTATGTCCTCGCCGCCTCTCAGGCTGATTAAATCAGCATTATCATGGAGGATTTGGGCAACTCCTGTGCCGACGGTGCCCGCTCCACAGATTGCGATTTTCACAAATTACTCCCCCCCTTTTTGGGAACTCACCCAATCGGTTGCCAAAACGCGTTTGATTCCACGTAAAGCCTGACGCGTCCGGTGTTCGTTTTCGATCAGCGCAAACCGAACATGGTCGTCACCATACTGGCCAAAGCCGATCCCCGGGGAGACCGCCACTTTCGCTTCAGTAATCAGGTACTTTGAAAATTCCAAAGAACCCATCCCGCGAAATCGCTCTGGAATCTTGGCCCAAACAAACATCGTGGCCTTCGGCGGAGTTACCTCCCAGCCTGCAGCATTCAAGCCTTCACACAATACATCACGGCGATTCTTATACATTTCCCGAATTTCGGCCACGCAGGATTGATCACCCTCCAAGGCCGCAATCGCAGCCACCTGGATCGGGGTAAAGCTGCCATAGTCAAGATAGGATTTCATTCGGGCCAAAGCGCCGACCAAAGTCGGGTTGCCGACACAAAATCCGACACGCCATCCAGGCATGTTGTAACTCTTAGACAGTGTAAAGAACTCTACAGCAATGTCTTTTGCGCCCTCTACTTGCAGGATTGAAGGCGCTTCATATCCATCAAAACAAAGGTCTGCATAGGCCAGATCCTGGACGATCCAGAGATTGTTTTCTTTGGCAACCGCAACCACCCGCTCAAAAAACTCAAGCTCGACGCAATGCGCGGTCGGATTGCCGGGGAAGTTCAGCACCAAAACCTTTGGCTTGGGCCAAGTATTTTTAATCGCGTTTTCGAGCTCAGAAAAAAAATCAACTTCATCAGTCAGAGGCACATGCCTTACATCGGCACCCGCAATGACAAACCCGTAAGGATGAACAGGGTAGGAGGGATTAGGCACCAAAACAGAATCGCCAGGGCCAAGAATACCCATGGCCAAATGCGCGATGCCCTCTTTTGAACCAAGGGTAACGATCGCCTCCGACTCGGGATCAAGGGAGACCTGAAAACGGTCCTGGTACCAATTACAGATTGCCTGGCGTAGTCGCGGGATGCCTTTAGACTGAGAGTACCGATGCGTGTCTCCTCGGCTCACCGTCTCAATCAATTTATCGACGATGTGCTGGGGTGTGGGTTGGTCTGGATTGCCCATACCAAAATCGATAATGTCCTCCCCCCGCGCCCTGGCCTCTTTTTTGAGCGCATCAGTAATACTAAAAATATAAGGAGGTAACCTTTGGATCCTCTGAAAATCTTCCATATTCATCTCAATCAATCACAACACAACACAACACAACACAACACAACAGCCCATTTTATTCGAAGCAATCATGGCGGGGCCCCTCTAGGTGGGATCGAGCTTCCCTCCCGCGAAGTCATGCAACTCTTTTCAGAGTTTGTAGGGGTATAAGTGCCGTTCTTGTTACACGCAAGCAGCCCTTGTTGAGAGAACCTCCTGCTGGTATCGCCGAAACACTGCGCCAAGAAAGCAGCGATGTTCGGCTAAATCCGATCACAGGACACTCAGCCTCCTGCTTCGATACCCAGTTCCGCCGCTAATCGATCCGCAGGTAAGTACCCGGGCAATATGCGACCATCCTCTAAAATGATCGAGGGTGTCCCAGTCACGCCAACAAGCGCACCCATTTCAAAATGAGATTTTACAGGATTGTCGCAAGACACCGCCTTGATGGCTGTTCCAGCTTTCGCTCGAGTCAGCGCTTTCTTTTGATCAGGCGCACACCAAGCAGACACGATTTTGTCATAGCTCGCCGAACCAATTCCTGCTCGAGGATAGGCAAGGTATCGCACTGCGATTCCGAGACGATTCAACTCAGGAACCTCTTGGTGTAATTTTCGACAATAACCACAGTCAATGTCAGTGAAGACAGTCACCGCTGTCTTCCTTCGTTCTGGAGGAGGCGAAAACACGACCATCTCACTCTCGGGTAGCTCATCGATCAGTTGTTTTCGAGCAGCATTTCGTTTTAGTTCGGAGAGATTCACCAAACGCTGATTGAACCGTTGATAAACATCGCCAAGAATAAAATAACTGCCTGAAGCATCCGTCAAAAGCACCGTCCCGTCGGTGAGCTTCACGTCATAGAGGCCCGGAACATCAGCAACCGTCACTGACTCGATCGGTAATCCACTCGCTTCAAGCGCTTTGTTAAGCGTTTTCAAAGCCGCAGGATCTGCCATCGCCGATGACCATCCAAAAGTTATCAATAATGAAAAAAAGACCGCGGTGAGTCGAATCCGTTGCAGGATACTCATTGCTGTGAAATACATGATTTTTCCCCGGGCGACCGAAGGCTGAGTTTAAAGCATCAAGGAGACACTCAACAAGCGGATTCAGCCCCGAGGGTGGTGAGCCGCATGGAGCGCCTGCATTCGATGCTTGGCGACATGCGTGTAAATTTGTGTTGTCGATAAATCAGTATGGCCCAGAAGCAGTTGTACAACCCTCAAATCGGCGCCATGGTTCAACAGATGCGTTGCAAAAGCGTGCCTCAAGGAATGTGGGGATAGTGGCTTGGCGATCCCGGCCTCCGCAGCATGCCGTTTAATCAAATACCAAAATGCTTGGCGAGTCATTATGCGCCCACGGTTACTCGGAAAAAGGACGTCACTCGGACCACCTCGGCGCATCAATGTCATCCGGTGCTGTTCAATAAAGCCCGATACCCAATCAATCGCTTCCTCTCCGAGAGGCACTAATCGCTCTTTATCTCCTTTCCCGATAACCCTCAGCACCCCCTGCCGAAGATTAAGGTTCCTCAGCTGCAAGCTCACCAATTCAGAGACCCTGAGCCCTGTTGCGTAGAGCAACTCAAGCATTGCCCGATCGCGAAACCCCATGCTGGTCAAAACATCCGGCGCTTGCAATAAGGCCTCCACTTCGTCTTCAGACAACGTATCCGGTAACTTTCGGCCCAGTTTTGGATTGTCCACACGCAGGGTAGGGTCTTTGCTGATTTGCCCTTCGCGGAGCAGAAAATGATAAAACGATCGAATCGACGACAAAGCTCGCGCTGTAGAACGACCGGCAATGCCCTGCTCAAACCGATGCGCTAAGTAAGCCAGAATATCTTCACGCTGAACCGTGAGCAGGGCGAGGTCGGTGGATTGCAACCAAATCGCAAAATACCTGAGATCACGACCATAGGATTCGAGAGTATTTTTACTCAGCCCCTTCTCCATCCAGCGGCTGTCCAAGAACCGCTCGATAGCAAGCAGATGATCACTGCTGATCTGGGCTGACGCGCTATCTGCATTATCCCTCGGCGACATCATTGAGCTCGCGCAGTCGTTTTTGATCTTGTTGGTAGCGGCGCCCGGCAAAATAAAAGAGTGGAATCGCCGAAAAGGAAATCACCGTGAAACCCAGCAAGGCCTGGGTATATGGCTCAGAGTGACCGCTCGCCATCAAATAATCGATGTATATACCAGCACAAGTCACGCCAATCGCAACACCACCGAGATTTAAAAGCAGCAGGTAAAAGGCAACCACCGTGGCCCTGATTTTTACTGGGACAAGTTCTTGGACCGTTGAAAACGTTGGGCCATAAAAGCACCCTAGCTGGAAAAACCCGGCAAACACGCCTAACCAGAATACCCAATGATCAGGATCGACAACACGATAGGCCAAATTAATAGGCGCCAAAAGCAGCATCACGAAAAACAGAAACATCGGACGGCCCGCTCCGGTTTTCTTCAGAAAATAATCGCTTCCCCAACCGCCAAAGAGGTTACCCGCCAAGCCAGCCGTGATACCGATCCATCCGGTGATTTGAGCAATCTCCGCCTTGTCAAATCCACGTTCTTGCACGTACCAAAGCTGATCAAAGGTTGCTGCACCCAAGATAAAATGAAAGGCCACGCCCCCAGCGATCGTCATCACCAGCGCAGGCGATGCCTTGAGGGCTTTTAGCAGTACGCCAAGCAAGTCTAGAAAGCCTTGAGATGACGCCTCGGTCTTGGAGGATTCGGCTACAATCACCCTCGGGTCTTTGAACAAAAGCATTACTAAGGCCAGGAAAACACCGATTCCGCCAAGCAGATAAAAACAGTTCCGCCAACCGATCATCGGCCCCAAATAGCCAACGATTAAGAGACTGACCCCAACGCCAATCGGCACGCCCATATAATAGAAACCGGAGGCAAATCCTAGTCGATGCGCCGGGAACCGATCTGACAGTAGCGACATCGCCGAAGGCGTTAAAATAGATTCACCTACTCCTATCAACATTCGAGGGACGGCCAGGGACACAAAGCCTCTCGCCGCACCCGATGCAGCTGTCAAAATGCTCCAAAAGCCAACGCCGAGCGCAATTAACCGGGTTCGGTTCACGCGATCCGCCAACGTCCCCATAAAAAGTCCTGCGACCGAGTAAAAGGTCAAAAAAATCAGTCCTGTTAGAAGCCCAAACTGAGTATTGGTAAGACCAAGGTCAGGCACAATGTCATTAGAAAAGCTTGCCAACAGCTGGCGATCGACAAAATTCATCACGTTCAGCAGCGTTAAAAGACCTAAAAATCCGTAATTTTTAAGGCTCGAAGGCGCTGCGGCGGAAGGAAGGGTTGAGGTCTCCTGCATAAACATGGGCCTGTCGTAAGGGTCAGTAGCAACCGTGATCAAAGGGTTCTCTGAATGTAGCACTTTCCTTCCGGGAGGAACATCAAGCGCCCAAACCAAAATGGCTCTTATAAAATGGCGCTTAAAAGACGGTCGCCCTTCGGCGTCGCAGTGCTGACAATCTATCGACGAGCGAAACCTATCGTTCTAAAACATTTAGGACGACGGTAGAGGCGAAATTAGACTTGGGATCTGATGTCGACGGGCCGCCTCTAAAGGAAAGCCGGTGAGCAAGCTCGGTTCAATAAGGACTTCTAGCGAGATTTGAGGCAGTGAGCGTTTTGCTCCGACGCCATCAGGACAATTCCTACCCCTCGGCGTTCTTACCCCGGCCTTACCGAGACCGGGCGGCAGGATTGCGATTCTTTCTAGGCGAAAGCGCTTACCGATAGCCCGCCTCAACACACACGCCCGAACATACCCTCGTATCCAACAAAGACACCAGGTTCGAATTACATATGGGGGGGTTATTTAAGCTTTTCTTTAATTCTTGCAGAACGACCGCTTCTCTCGCGCAAATAATAAAGCTTTGCCTGCCGAACATCGCCTCGACGCTTCACGGTGATGCTATCAATGAGAGGACTGTGCGTCTGAAACGTCCGTTCCACACCGACTCCATGAGAGACTTTTCGTAAGGTGAACGCTGAATTCAAACCACGGTTTCGCTTACCGATCACGACCCCTTCAAAAGCCTGAAGACGCTGTCGGTTACCCTCAGCAACCCTTACCTGAACAACTAAGGTGTCTCCGGGGCCAAATTCAGGTACATCTGCCTTCAATTGGGCTTCTTCGATTTGCTGAATAATTTTGTTCTTACTCATGAAATTTCCTACTTTTTGGATCATTCCCGCTTTCTAAGCGGTTATCTGTCTCCAACACTGTTTTCTTTCGTTCGGCCAACAAGTCAGGCCGTCTTTTCTCGGTTACCAATCTCGCCTGTGTTTGACGCCAGAGCGCGATCTTTCGATGGTCCCCGCTCACCAAGACCTCGGGTACGCTGAGGTTCATGACGGTTTCAGGACGCGTATACTGAGGGTATTCGAGCAATCCGTCAACAAAAGACTCATCATTTTTGGAACTTTCGTCCCCTAGCACCCCTGGCAACAACCTGATCAGCGCATCGAGCACCATCATCACCGGCAGTTCCCCACCGCTGACCACAAAATCACCAACACAGACTTCCTCATCGACACGCAGATCAATCGCACGCTGATCTACCCCTTCGTAGCGACTGGCCAAGAAAATGAGGGGTTTACCATCTGCAATCCACCGAGACAGGTGCGCCTGGCTCAGGGGTACACCCCGAGGCGAGCAATGAATCACAACAGCCCCTTCGCCAACCTGCTCCTTGGCATGATCCACAGCGGCAATCACAGGCTCGGCTTTGAGCACCATTCCAGGCCCGCCACCATAGGGTCGATCGTCGACGGTGCTGTGACGATCAAACGCAAAATCTCTTGGATTAATGACCGTGAGCTCTGCCAGCCCACGCTCGAAGGCTCGCCCGATTACGCCATAATTTCTTACGGCTGTAAGCATTTCCGGAATAAGCGCGATTACCGCCAATTTCATCCGTAGTCCTTTTGCCAATCCACCACAATTTCGCCCGCTTCCAGATCTATCCTCTGAACAATATGACCATCGACATAAGGAATCAGTCGCTGCTCGCGATCAAGGCTATGTTCGGTTCCCTGAACGATGAGCACATCATTGGCGCCAGTCTCTACAATTTGAACAACATCGCCAAAGTGGTCACCCTGCAGATTAATAACGGACAAACCGATGAGTTGGTGCCAGTAAAACTCTGTATCTTCGAGTTTTGGGAACCGGTCCTTTTGAACCCAAATAGAAGCGCCAACCCAAGACTCCGCTTGGTCACGATCCGTGTCACCTTTCAGTCTGACTTGGATTTTTTTGTCTTGATGACGACTCGCTTCCAAATCGACTGTAGAGACGTTCGACCCTTGGCGAACTTGCCAAGGAGCATAATCAAGAATTTGAGCTGGGGGCTCGGTGTATGAGAAAACTTTAACGAAGCCTTTGACGCCGTAGACTCCGACAATGGACCCGACTTGAGTCCATGAGTCCTTCGTGTCATTCAAAGGCGCACCGCCAGCCTAGGCGGCCGCTTCGGAATCAGTGCCGGTCTGAACCATCTTTCGGTAGGTCTTTACGATCGACTTAACTCGATCCGAAGGCTTAGCGCCCTGACGCATCCAATAATCAATACGATCTAGATCAAGACGCATTTTTTCATCAGCACCGCTTGCAAGTGGATTGAAAAACCCCACACGCTCTATAAATCGACCATTTCGGCTTTCTCTACGATCAGCAACGCTGACGTAATAAAAAGGTCGTTTCTTGCTGCCGCCTCGCGCTAATCGGATTGTTACCATGCTGCCTCTGCCTTCACTGTATGGGCACGCAAAATCTATCGCGAGCTCCAATGGGCTTAATTCTAAATGGACTGCGCAAGTCACGCGCAGTGTCTTTTCTCTTCGAGCACCCTCGAAGGGCGCCTATTGTAAGGGAATCCCAAGCGGAATAAAACCTCTGAAAGTCATCCTACAACACAGGTGCAATTTCGCTAAAACTGCTTTATTCAGGCGGCTCCAAGAGGATTGTTTCACCGACCGAAAGACTGGCCTCCCGGGTTGAGCATACCGCCCATTCCTCGCATCATGTTGGCCATACCGCCTTTTCGGCCCAATTTTTTCATCATTTTTTGCATCTGCTTGTGTTGTTTCAGCAGCCGGTTAACGTCTTGAATTTGGGTACCCGAGCCCATCGCAATCCGGCGCTTTCTAGAACCGCTGATCAGATCTGGATAACTGCGTTCTTTCGGAGTCATAGAATTAATCATTGCCTCCATCTGTCCAAAGTTCTGCTGACCAGCTCGACTTTTAGCAGCTTCAGCAACATTCGCAGCACCAGGCAACTTATCGATCATTCCTGATAGTCCGCCCATATTGTTCATTTGTTGAATCTGATCTCGAAAATCAGCCAAATCAAAACCGCGCCCCTTTTGAATTTTCTTCGCAAGCTTTGTTGCTTTCTTCTTGTCGATCTTTTGTTCAGCTTCTTCGATGAGCGACAACACATCGCCCATTCCCAGAATTCGGGACGCTATTCGGTCGGGATGAAACAGTTCAAGCGCATCAGTTCCCTCTCCCTGGCCAACAAACTTAATCGGCTGACCGGTAATCTGCCTGACCGATAGTGCAGCACCCCCTCTCGCATCACCGTCGGCCTTTGTCAAAATCACACCCGTCAGAGGCAAGGTGTCGCCAAATTGCTTTGCAGTATTCGCCGCGTCTTGCCCGGTCATAGCATCAACGACGAAGAGGGTTTCAATTGGGTTCAGTTGTGTTTGAAGACCAGAGATTTCTGCCATCATGGCATCATCAATCGCCAGGCGGCCTGCCGTATCGACAATCAGCACATCCATAAACTGCGTCTTTGCAGCCGCCAGCGCGTCTTTGGCGATCTGAGCAGGGGCCTGATCAACGCTTGATTCAAAAAATTCAAGCGATGCCGAATCTGCCAAAGTTCGAAGTTGCTCAATGGCTGCAGGTCGATAGACATCCGCGCTTACTACCATCACGCGCTTTTTTTGTTTTTCTTTCAGCCAAACACCTAGCTTGGCTGCGCTCGTGGTCTTGCCCGCACCTTGAAGGCCAGCCAGCAAGATGATCGCTGGGGGTTGCGTGTTGAGATTCAGACCTTGAGAGGCGCCCCCAATAACCTCTACCAAAACCTCGTTGACTATTTTTAAGAAGGTTTGTCCAGGAGACAGGCTCGCGCTAACCTCAGCACCCAACGCGCGTTGACGGACTCGACTGAGAAAATCCTGAACAACAGATAAAGCTACATCTGCATCAAGCAATGCGAGGCGAACTTCCCGCAGCGTTTCAGCAATGTTGTCCTCCGACAACGTCCGCTTACCGCCAATTTGATTAAGCGCACGACTGACTCGACTGGTTAACGATTCAAACATACCGTATTTCACCCTTAGCCCGCAGGTTCCAGTCACGGATACACCGATCAGGATTGCAGACCCTATAACGTTTGCACGCGCTCGATGCGTTCAATCATTGCAAAAAGCAACACCCCGAAACCGAGCCTTTGCTGATATTATAGACTAAGTTATCTTGCCATGGGCCAACCATGAACAGTCTTACATCCTTCGATGAATCTTCACTGATCATTTTGACAGCAGCGACCTGCGCCTTATATCTGGTCAACGGGATCCTCGCTTATCGCGCTTTGCGGGCGCCTGTAAAGCGGCAGCAGCGCGGTTGGAGCGGAGTATTGGGGTTTTTGGCTTGCTTAACCCACGCCGCCTACTTGAGCCTATCGTTGTTTGAGGGCGACAGGGTCAGCCTGGGTCTCATGCCGATGCTCAGCGTAACGCTGTTCGCAATGAGTTTTGTGATCGTTCTCAATCACCTTCGTCAATCCATGCACCACCTAGGCCAAATCGTTTTTCCAATTGCGGCGTTGGTTGTTTTGCTGCAGTGGAGCTTGCCGGACAGCGCCTCGCTTCGGGTGAATGTTCCTCCGGCCTTGTCACTCCACATTGTGCTTTCAATGCTCGCCTATAGCGTCTTGGCCTTGGCCGCCTTACAGGCAATCTATCTGACTTTTTTCGATCAAAAACTGAAACTCAAGCAGCCTACACAATCCGTAATCCCGCCGATTCAGACACTCGACACCTTACTATTTGAATCCATTTGGATCGGATTGATCGCATTGAGCCTATCAATACTCACAGGCTTGCTCTTCATGGAGTCGATGGCCGTTCGAGGGCTGCTACATCACACTATTTTAACTGCGATGGCTTGGGTAATTTTCGTTATTTTACTGTGGGGACGGTATCAACTTGGATGGCGCGGATCTCTCGCCGGAGGCTGGACGTTAGCCGGCTTCATCCTGCTTGCGCTAGGGTACTTTGGCAGCAAATTCGTCGTCGAAATTTTATTAGTCTGATCCACGGGTCTTGACAATCAACTGACCGATCCGCTACAAGTTCCCCTCAATACTGCTTGAGCCAACCACCTTTGGACCAACCATCAATTGGCGCACTGTTTTCCGCAGTGGTCTGCCTTATTTTACTCTCGGCTTATTTCTCTGCATCAGAGACGGCGATGATGGCGCTCAACCGCTATCGCTTGCGTCATCTGGCAAAAAAAGGGCATCGAGGTGCTAGGCGCGCTTCCAAGCTGTTAGAGCGACCAGACCGGTTGCTCGGTGTCATTCTTATCGGAAATAATTTTGTCAATTTCTCAGCAGCATCGATCGCAACCCTTTTAGCTATAGAAATCCTTGGAGAGAGCGGCGTGGCATGGGCTCCTGTGATTTGCACGTTTGTTTTTCTCATTTTTGCTGAGGTCGCACCTAAGACCATCGCCGCTGCCTTCCCAGAGCGGCTCGCATTGCCGTCCTCACACATCTTAAATGTCTTGCTGAAACTTCTTTATCCTCTGGTGTGGCTGGTCTCGGCCCTGGCCAACCTACTTCTCAAGCCATTGGGCATTAACCACCTGTCAAAAAATGAGGATCATCTTAGCCGAGAGGAACTTCGAACCGTTGTCGATGAAGGCGCCAAGATCGCATCCCAATCCCAGAATATGATGCTTGGCGTTTTGGATCTGGATGAGGCATCAGTCGATGATATTATGGTACCCAAGAGCGAAATCATTGGCATTGATCTCGATGACGACCTCGAAACCATTATCCAACAGCTCCGCACCGCGCAGCACACCCGACTACCCGTGTTCCACGAAAGCATAGAAAATATCGCAGGGATTTTGCATGTCCGCAGCGCAATACGATTTTTATCCAACGAAACACTTACCAAAGCCGCATTGATGCAAGAACTGGACGAAGCCTATTTCGTACCCGAGAACACCTCGTTGCAGACTCAAATCCGGCACTTTCAAAAGCGAAAAGAGCGGATCGGCCTGGTGGTGGATGAGTATGGAGATATCCAGGGTATCGTGACGCTCGAAGACATTTTAGAAGAGATTGTTGGAGAATTTACCACCGATCTCGCAGCAGCCAGCAGCGATATTCACCCGCAAGCAGACGGCTCTTACTACGTCGACGGCGGCGCCACGATTCGTAGCATTAACCGCACCCTCAACTGGCAACTTCCCGCAAGCGGCCCTAAAACCCTTAATGGCCTCATTACCGAGACCTTAGAGACCATTCCCGAAGCGCCCGTTTGTATTCGAATAGCGGACTATCGAATCGAAGTTATACGGCTCAAAGGGAATATGATCGTCACGGCCAAACTTTTTAGCAACGGCGAATAGATGATGAATCACACTTTGGTTTGATCGGCGATCGCATCAGTCACATCGTTAAAAATTGCTTCCAATTGACCCATGTTCTTTTGCACAGTCATTGAGTCTCTTTCTCCTCCCGCCTGTTCAAGCGCGAGACATAACTCCGCAAGCCGATATGCACCGATGGTTCTCGCCGAGGATTTTAGTTTATGTGCGGTTGATCGAACCCCATCAAAATTAGCATCACTGGCGGCAGCTCGCATTTCATGAACGGTTGCCGCAGCAGATTCAGCAAACTCGTCAAGCAACGGATTGAGCAGCTCAGAATCGTTACCAAACAAGACTTTCATCTCAGCTAGGTCCAGAACTGCCAATTCCGTCGAAGAAGCATCTTGCTCGGCGTAATCCGAAACAACATTGAACTCATTTAACCGCGGATTCGGCAGATACGATCTGAGCATATCTTGCAGGACTAAGATTTCCAGGGGCTTCGAAAGATAATCATTCATGCCCGCCTCAATGCAAGCTTCAGCAGCACCCTCCATCGCACTGGCTGTAATGGCGATAATCGGCAAGCCCGCTCGCCCCTGCTCTTCCTGCCGAATACGTCGAGTCAATTCATAGCCGTCCATGTTGGGCATGTCGCAATCAGTCAGAAGCAATCCAATACCCCCTCGACGAATTCGATCGAGCGCCTCAACACCATCTGCTGCCAGCTCGCAGGCAAGACCCAGAGTGTTGAGCTGGCGCCGAATCACTTGCTGGTTAACGACATTGTCCTCAGCAACCAGAATTAAAAGTCCGGCATCAGAGGCCTCTGCAGCCGTCATCGGCACCCAGGCCTCCTGTAATTCGGGGCCTTCAACACCCACCTCCGGAAACCCTTCTCTACCAGCCATCAAAGAAACGGCAGAAATCATTTCACGCCACCGAAAAGGACTACTACCAATTAGCGCCAAGCGCTCGGCAATTTTGCGAAGCCGTTGACCGCGATTGGCGCTGAGGAAGACCCAACCCAACGGCCCCCGCGCTTGGACTGCCTCCTCTTGCCGCCAAATAGTTTCCTGTTCGCTCCGCGAATAATTTTCAGACAGAATCACTACTTTTGCTGACTCAGCCGCACAGCGGCCGAGCATCGATTGCAGCTGTCTTGCATCACCGACGTGATGACACCGGGCACCACTAAAATTGAGTCCGCGCGCCATGGCACCAAAGGCCTCATCGGAAGCACCAATAAACAGCACATCGATTTCAGAAAGATCGAGCTGATCGCGAGCGACGGCACCGGGCTCTGAAGGCTCTAGGGTTAGGTCGAAACTAAACGTTGCCCCGTCTCCCAAAGTGCTTTCGACAAAAATCGTGCCGCCCATTACCTCAACTAACCGCCGACAGATCGCAAGCCCCAACCCTGTCCCGCCGTAGATTCTGCTCGTCGATTTCTCAGCTTGGGCAAAATCAGCAAAGATGTTTTCTTTGGCCTCATCCGAGAGCCCAATACCGCGATCAATCACACTCAGCCGGAGCGCCGAAAGACCTGGTGGCCCGCCATCGAGCAACTCCAATCGCACAACAATTTCACCTTGAAGGGGCGAGAACTTAATCGCATTCCCAACCAAATTAACCAGGATCTGACGCAACCGCATACGATCTAGCATAAGGTTACTTGGTATACATGGATCAAAATTAAGAATAAGGGACTGCTCATTCTTCGCGGCATTTGTCGAAATGACTTCAAGCGCAGTCTCGGCTACCTCAGCGAGATCAGACGCAACTAGGTCCAGCTCTATTTTCCCAGCCTCAACCTTCGAAATATCCAAAATATCGTTGATCAGAGACAGCAGCGCCTGGCCAGAGTCTTGTATGGTTTTCACCATTTCCGTCTGATTCTCATCAAGCGCACTGCGCTTCATCAAATCGACCATCCCCAAAATACCGTTCATCGGTGTTCGTATTTCATGACTCATGCTCGCCAAAAAATTCGACTTGGATGCCGCTGCTACTTCTGCGCGCTCAACCAATGCCTTGAGCTCCGAGATATCCACAACAGTGATAATTTGCTCCCCCGAGGGCAGGCTTTTAATCGTGATTCTTGCCCAGCGATCCCCTCTGAACTGAAAGTCCCTATGCAGAACGCCTGCGGTTGCGCCACTTCTAAACCAAGCGCGAATATCTTCTTGGCTTCCTGGGGTGTTACTCTCAATATCCTCACTGGCTAAAATAGTATCCACAACAGATAACCAATCTGCGCCTTGCTTCATGCAATGCGCGGCGTCAGGAAATATCGCTCTGACTCTGCGATTTAAAAACCGAATGGACTGCTTGTCATCAACCAGAATATAGCCCTCGGAAAAATGCTCGAGCGCGAGCCCCAAATATCGCTGCGCTTCATCAAGGGAAGCAACTTTTTCACCCAGTTCTGCCTCTAAATTCTGTTCTGAGCTGCGCAGCATTCGCTCACGAACCTTGCGTTCGGTGACGTCAAACAACATCAGAACTCGAGTGTCTTGACCATCAAGAGACATCATCGACGGCAGAGTCACGATCGACATAATTTCACCATTGGGCTTAACCACCTCATACTCTCTTTCAGCAAGCGGCGGCTCGAAGCCCAATTCTTTAGCGAATGCAGCACTCGCTTCCGTCATAAAATTGGAAGCGAGCTGGTTGACGAGTTCCGTTTCGGGGCGGCCCAGCAATGCCTCGGCGCTTGGGTTTACGCGGATCATGACTTGACGCCTGACCACAACGCACGCGACCGTGCTGGTCCTAAACCATTTCCAGAAACTTTCTTCTTGGCGCTCCGAGACCTCGGAGATGCTTTGTCGGCGTTCGACAACATTACCCTGCAAGGCCTGTAATCGATCCAACTTTTGACCCAACCTGACCAGCCAAAAGAGTAAAGCTGACGCTAGCATCACAGCCAGAACGGCCAAGAAAACTTGTTCTTCCATCATGGCTCCTATTCCTTACGCTATAGCGGCAGATTAAAAAGGTGCTTGATGATCAAGATCGAAGACAGCCGCCACCGATCAGCCCTAAAGTCTAAAGCCTAAACATTAGCTTTCACGCCATAGCCGATTAAGGGCTGCGATAATCGACCGAAAAGCTGCCGTCGTCGTGTTCGGGCTAATGCCTACACCGAAACACTTCGAGGACTCTGCATCCGCAATCGCTATAATGCTGATTGCCTTGGCTTCGCTACCTTCATTGAGCGCATACTCTTGATAATCAACGACATTCACCGACTCATTGAGTGTTTTGGCCAGTGCGCTGACAAACGCGTCAATGGGTCCGGCGCCTTCTCCCTCGATCGCTATTTCACTCTCAGAGACGCGAATTCTCGCCGAACAGTGTTCGCGTTCTCCAGGAATTGTATTGATCTGATAATCTATCAGCTGATACGGTCCTTCAACATCAACCATCTCCTCAACGAACGTCTTCCAAATCGTATCAGGTTTTAATTCTCCGCCATCAGACTCAGATTTCTGTTGAACGATTGGGCTGAGTTCAAGCAGTAAATCCCTTGGGAGATGGACATCGAAATAGTTTTCGAGAATAAAAGCCACGCCTCCTTTTCCTGACTGGCTATTGACTCGAACCGTTTCTCGGTACGAACCACCGACGTCTGCTGGGTCAATCGGCAAATAGGGCACTTCCCAGGCACCATCAGAGCCTGACTCTACATACGCCATTCCTTTTCGAATGGCGTCTTGGTGAGATCCGGAAAAAGCAGTGAAAACCAGTTCGCCGGCATAGGGTTGACGGACATGAATCGGGATCTTCGTGCAGGCTTCTGACACAGCGATGATCCGTTGCATATCCGAGAGATGTAATCGAGGATCCACCCCTTGAGAAAACAAGTTCATTGCCATCGTAATGATGTCACAGTTGCCGGTTCGTTCTCCGTTACCGAACAACGTCCCCTCTATGCGCTCGGCTCCCGCCATTAAGCCCAACTCAGAGGCCGCCACCCCGGTTCCACGATCATTGTGGGTGTGCAGGCTGATCACCGCCAAATCGCGTCTCGGCAAATGACGCATAAAATATTCAAGTTGATCGGCGTAGATGTTGGGAGTAGCCATCTCAACTGTTGCCGGTAAGTTTAAGATGACTTTCTTTTCGGGCGTCGCGCCCCAAACCTCCATCACAGCAGCACAAATTTCCACGGCGAAATCCATCTCCGTTGCTGTATAGCTTTCAGGTGAATACTCCAAAATAACGTTTGTACCAGCGGCTTCAAGCGGCCGAGTGTAGGCCTTAACCAGCTCAGTCGCCTGAGTAGCCAACTGAATAATCTCGTCTTTGGACTTTCCAAAAACAACTCTGCGCTGCAGCGTTGAAGTCGAGTTGTAGAGATGGAAGATCACATTTTTGGCGCCAGAAACGGCTTCGATCGTTCGAGTAATCAGATCTTCTCTCGCCTGACAAAGCACTTGAATCGTAACATCGTCAGGTATCAAGCCTTCGTCAATGATTTTCCGGACAAAGTCGAAATCGGTTTGTGATGCAGCTGGGAACCCAACCTCGATTTCTTTAAACCCCAGATCAATAAGCAAATCGTACATCATTTGCTTCTCAAGCGGCGTCATCGGCTCAATCAGGGCTTGATTACCGTCTCGCAAATCAACGCTACACCATCTAGGCGCTTGATCGATCGTCTGATCAGGCCAGGTGCGATCTTTTAAAGCAACGGGCTCAAAAGGTTTATATTTCTGATACGGCATGGCCTTTACGGACCCTGCCTCATTATTTTTGACTGAATTGGTACTCATCAATTTTTCCTCATAAAAGAATGATGTGCTTGCGACTGAAGCAAGCTTTTTTTCTCAATGCAGGAATTGGTAACGGCCGCCTACAACGGCAGTCGTAGTAGCCCGAGGTGGACAAGCGAAGGACACAACGCTTTGCATAACTGGCTGACGCGCTCAGTGTGGAATCCATAAGTCATTTTGTTGAAGGTGCCTTCACCATCGAGCCAAGATCAGCGAATAATACTCTGGGAGCTTGGCCCTGCCAACCCTCAACTGATGAGACTTAACCCTGCTTTATAGCGGCGAGCGTTCTCGACATAATGCTTCGCACTTTGTAACAAACCCTGCTGCTGCTCAGGGGTTAAGGTCCGAACAATCTTACCGGGAGAGCCCATCACCAGCGATCCATCGGGAATCTCTTTTCCTTCTGCGATTAATGCATTGGCGCCGATCAGGCAGTTTCGACCAATTTTTGCGCCATTTAGCACAACCGCGTTGATTCCGATAAGTGATTCATCTCCAATGGTGCAGCCATGCAGCATCACTTTGTGCCCCACGGTCACGTTTTTGCCCAATGTCAAAGCCATACCCGGGTCAACGTGCAGCACTGAGCCATCCTGAACATTGGAATTTTCACCAATCACGATCGGCGCATGCTCGGCTCTTAACACCGCATTAAACCAAACACTCGCGCCTTTGCTCAGCGTCACTTGCCCGATTACGCTGGCATTATCAGCGACCCAAGCATCTTCGTGCACCTTCGGTTCAAAATCGTCGAGTTTAAAAATCATCTATGCGCCTTATTTGAGGTTTTTCCGCTGGAAAAATCATAGCACAGGGTCGACTGTCTCGCTCGAATCCGTAAGCCCAATGCGAATGAAATCCTCCAAAATGAGCGCCGTTAGACCCCAAATTCTGTATTCCTCATAGTCGTAAACTGGCGCCAACTGCACTTCACCTTGCCGGTCCAATCGCTCAGTTGCGGTTCTAGGATCGTTCTGCAGCCAGGGGATAGGCACCTCAAACACTTCGCTCACCTCTCCGGGATTTGGTTTTATGGGTGTCAATTCATCCATAAGCGCCACAAAAGGTGTCACCCAAAGGCCATGCTTTGAAACTAAGCCTGGTAGCGGAGACAAAATCTCAATCGCTTGCGGCGGGATCCCGAGTTCCTCATGAGTTTCTCGCAGCGCAGTCAATTCCAGACTAGCATCCTCGGGATCTTGCTTTCCGCCGACAAATGAGACTTCTCCCCCATGTGCGCTGAGCCCCTTAGATCGGAGCGTTAACACAACACGCGGAGTCTCCCCCGCTCGAATTAAAACCAGTACCGATGCCTGCTGGCGCTGACGATGGTGTTCGGGTACCGGCTCCGGCTTCCAGCTCGACAATCGGGATCTCAGAATTTCAATCAAAGCAGACGTCTCCATTGTGGCGCTAAGCTTGGCAACCTATACTCTGCGCATGAAATATTGCACTCAATGCGGCGGCACGGTCTCCAAAAGCATCCCTCAAGGCGACAATCGAGAACGTTTTGTTTGTGGTCACTGCCAACACATTCACTACCAAAATCCAAGAATCATTGCGGGCTGTCTGCCTTTTTTTGAAGATCAGGTTCTGCTCTGTCGACGGGCGATTGAGCCACGGCGCGGCATGTGGACCCTGCCTGCTGGATTTCTAGAAAACGGGGAGTCTATCTCAGACGGCGCAGTCCGGGAAACGCTTGAGGAAGCGAACGCTCGAGTTAGGGTCGATTCAATCTATACCATTTTCAGCCTTCCCCATATCTCACAGGTCTACGTTTTTTATCGCGCCCAGCTGCTTGACCTAGACTTTAGCGCCGGGGAGGAAAGCCTTGAGACTAAACTTTTCAGAGAGCAAGAGATACCCTGGGATCTGCTCTCATTTGCTGCCATTGAGCAAACCTTAACTGCTTATTTTTCGGACCTAAAACACGGCCAATATCAACTACGCGAGGGCACCATCGATCCACGCATCACAACGGGCTAATCAAGCCACCGCCGGGCATTTTTGAACATCTGAAACCACGGACTCAAAATGTCAATCTCTGAGGGCCGATAAGACCATTGACTACCACGATAAGATCGCTCAGGGTGCGGCATCATCGCCGTAACACGCCCATCGCTGCTCGTCACAGCGGTCAATCCGCCCAGTGACCCATTGGGGTTTGCAGGATAGAGCGTCGTTGGATGAAGCGCGTTGGACACGAACCGCATCGCCACCTGCTTCGATTGATTCAATTCCATCAACGCGCTCTCAGTCAGTGCTGCTCGACCCTCTCCATGGGAGACCACGATCGGCAAGTAGGCGCCATCCATATTTTCCAACAAAAGACTGTTGCTTTGCATGACTTCAACCATTGAAAACCGAGCCTCAAACTGTTCAGAACGATTGCGGAGAAACTCCGGCCAGTTGTCTGCACCGGGAATGATGGCCTTCAGTTGAGACAACATCTGGCAGCCGTTACAAACCCCTAGGCTTAAAGTGTCAGCACTTTCAAAAAACGCCGCAAATTGGTCTGAGACTTGGGCGTTCATCAAGATACTTTTTGCCCAGCCCGATCCAGCACCCAGAACATCCCCATAGGAAAATCCGCCACAGGCCGCAAGTGCCTTGAACCGCCCCAAAGAGACTTCCCCGGACAACAGGTCACTCATATGAACATCGATCGCTTTAAACCCGGCCTCATTAAAGGCTGCAGCCATTTCAGATTGTGAATTAACGCCTTGCTCACGCAGAATCGCAACCTCTGGTGCAATACCTCGTCCCACCATAGGAGCCTGAAGCTGGCTCGAAAGACGACTCGGAATGTGGCAACTGAGTCCAGGGTCATCGTCATCGCAAAGCTCGGCAAACGCTTCCTCGGCGCATTCGGGATTGTCCCTGAGTTTTTGCAGTTGATAACTCACCCAAGACCATTGCGCTGCAGCTTCAGCGCGGGACCAGTTCAAAATCATCCCTCCGTTGTGACGTATGCAGACCTTTTGATCGAACCGAGGTTGACCGAGATCCACAGACGCCAAACCGGCGGCTGCTAAACGCCCCTGCAAAACGCCCAGCTCATTGGCCGCTACCTGCAAGACCACACCGACCTCTTCGTTGAACAAAAAGGCCAGGGGCGATTCCGACTCAGCAATTGTCAGATCAAAGCCACAGTGGCCAGCAATAGACATTTCGATAAGCGTCGCCATCAATCCGCCATCTGATCGATCATGCATGGCGTAAACATGTGCTCGTGTCGCCTCATCCTGCAGCACATTCCACAGTGCCGAGAGACCTTCAAAATCTAAGACATCGGGCACAACGTCACTGATCTGGTCCGAGCACTGTTCTAAGATCGAACCACCCATTCGCCTTGGCTGACCGCCCAACTCAATGAGCAGGAGACGACTTGGCTGATCGACGAGCACCGGCGTGAGTGTCTCAGTGACGTCTAGAACCGGTGCAAAAGCAGACACGATCAGCGATACAGGCGCGGTCACCACACGCTGTTGATCATCATCCTGCCAACGCGTCTGCATCGACATCGAATCTTTTCCAACTGGGATGCAAATACCTAAAGCGGGGCACATTTGCATGCCCACTGCTTCGACAGTGTGATAAAGGCTCGAATCCTCTCCAGGATGACCGCTTGCAGCCATCCAATTGGCGGAAAGCTTAATGTCGCTTAGCCGTCCAATTCGTGCAGCGGCAAGATTCGTCAGCGCTTCGGCCACTGCCATGCGTCCAGACGCTGGGCCATCAATCACGGCTAAGGGCGTACGTTCACCCATAGCCATCGCTTCACCGACTTGATCATTAAAACCCGCACTGGTGACTGCCACATCAGCAACAGGAACCTGCCACGGCCCCACCAATTGATCTCTCGCCACCAAACCACCCACACTGCGGTCCCCGATGGTGATCAAAAAGCTTTTGCTACCAACGGTTGGATGCCTAAGAACACGTTTGGTGGCTTCCAAGATCTCAAGATGAACATCCCGAGGTGGACTTTTTCTTGAGGTCGAGATAGCGGACTTGTGAAGTCGAGGGGGTTTTCCAAACAAAACCGACATGGGCAAATCAACTGGAACATCCTTCAGCAGAGGGTCTCGAACCTCGAGATGATGCCGAGCTGTTGCTTCTCCAACTACTGCGACAGGACAGCGTTCTCTCTCGCACAGCGCAAGAAACTGGTCCAATTCACTGGGCGCAATCGCCAGCACGTAACGCTCCTGGGCTTCATTGCACCAAATTTCGAGGGGCGAGAGCTGGCTTTCAGCTGAGGGTATCGACCGCAAATCAAAGACACCGCCGCAACCCCCATCCTTCACCAATTCTGGGAGCGCGTTAGATAATCCGCCAGCGCCAACATCATGAATAAAGCGAATGGGATTGCGAGCGCCAAGTTGCCAACACCGATCAATCACCTCTTGGCAGCGGTGCTCGATCTCGGGATTACCGCGCTGAACACTGGCAAAATCTAATTCTGCATCGCCGGCGCCCGAGGCGATCGAAGAAGCCGCACCCCCTCCGAGTCCGATTAGCATCGCAGGCCCACCCAGCACAACCAGCGCATCACCCGGTTCGATTTGACCTTTATCGACATGCTCCGAGCGGATATTGCCCAAGCCGCCGGCGATCATGATGGGTTTATGGTATCCCCAGCGCTGGCCATCAAGAGACAGTTCGAAGGCACGAAAATACCCCGCCAGGTTAGGGCGACCAAACTCATTATTAAACGCCGCACCACCGATCGGCCCCTCAAGCATGATCGCGAGGGGGGATGCGATTCGCTTAGGTCGACCATAATCATTTTCCCAAGGCTCAATCGCACCTGGAATCTGCAGATTCGACACCGTAAACCCGGTCAGGCCCGCTTTCGGACGAGATCCACGGCCCACGGCGCCCTCGTCTCGAATTTCGCCCCCTGCACCCGTCGCTGCACCAGGAAAGGGCGCTATCGCAGTGGGGTGATTGTGGGTTTCAACTTTCATTAAGATCGGCATCGGCTCTCGGTGGTAACCAAAGGCTCGAGTCTCTGAGTCGGGAAAGAATCGATCAGCGGTATAGCCCTCGATCACCGACGCATTGTCACTATACGCGCTCAGCACCGATGCGCCTGCCGTTTGCTCGTACGTGTTCTGAATCATGTCCATCAGGCTCAATGCCCGAGTCTCGCCATCGATATCCCAGGACGCGCGAAATATTTTATGTCGACAGTGCTCGGAATTGGCTTGTGCAAACATCATCAACTCAACATCAGTCGGATCCCGTCCAAGCTCTGTAAACGCATCGCTCAAATAATCGATTTCATCCTCGGCCAGCGCCAGTCCTAACGCTAAGTTTGCATCAGTGAGCGCCGCTCGGCCCTGTTCCAATACGGCGACCCGTTGACCTGCTTTGGGTGGTTTTGCTTCAAACAAAGATTCTGCATCTTCGATATTCAGCAGAACCGACTCTGTCATGCGGTCATGTATTAATTCACCAAGCATGGGCAGAAACGGCTCAAAATCATCTTTAACACTCATGCGGAACCGATAGCTTCTACCCCGTTCAAGGCGTTTGACGACGGTCAGTCCGCAGAGTTCAGCAATGTCAGTAGCCTTGGAGGACCATGGTGATAGAGTGCCAATTCTTGGAACAACGACAAGCTCAAGATCGAAATCAGATTTTGATGAGGGTTCAGGACCTTCGCCCCCAAGCAACTGGTGAAGCTTTGTCTGATCCACTGGGGTCAAAGCCGTCTCCACATCAACAAAATACTCGAACCGAGTAGCTACCAAGGCACAAGGGATTCCCAATGTGTCAATTCGGCTTTGGAGTTTTTCAGCCCGAAAAGTGGACAGTGCGGATTCGCCAAGTATGCGCAGCATGTTGCTATCCTAAAGAAATTCCCATTATAGACCTGCTAAGGCTCGGGTCACCTGCTGAGAACAAAAAAGTCGATTTAAGGTGCGCTTTCGAGCCCTCAGACCCTAAATACGCCGACAAAGTCGAATTTTAAACGGTGGGTGCTTAACTCGCTCAAGCCCATACTGCGTCTGCGACGCAACCTAATCCGTCGGACACAAACCTGGTCAGGTTCACCCATCGCACCGCAACCAAGGCCAGTGGTCGGTTGCGCCACAAACGAGCATCATTTACCGCAAGCACCTCCACAATTTGTGTTCAGCTGCCCTGAGCCCTGCCCCGTTTTTCGGAAAAAAAACGTTGCATCAGCGCTCCAGATGCTTCGGCTAGAACCCCGCCTCGAACCAACACTCGGTGATTCAAAAATTCCGACTCAAAGAACCGTCGCTGAGAACAAACCACTCCTGCTCTTGGCTCAGCCGCGCCGAAAACCAAGGTTTCGATTCGACTATGAATTAAAGCTCCGGCACACATTGAACAGGGTTCAATGGTTACGTAGAGACTTGCCGATGGCATTCGGTAATTTTCTAATATGCGGCCAGCTTGACGAAGCGCAACAATCTCGGCGTGAGCCGAGGGATCATGATCGGTAACAACACGATTATGACCTCGGCCAATAATTTCGCCATTAAGAACAACAACAGCCCCGACGGGTACTTCTCCGGCTGCCTCCGAAAACAATGCTTCTTTAAAGGCTGCCCGCATAAACTGCTCATCCACAGAGCGCTGCCCAAGCAAATCCGCATCTTCTAAGGTCATCGAATCGCCACTCCAAAGAGCTGGCCATGAAAGTAATACATGGTCAGCGTTAAGGCGGCCGAGACTACGAATGCCAGCAAATCAAACTTAAGGTTTGGGACGAATACCGCAATTGACTTACCGCGATAAGAAACGGTCGATGCAGACAAAAAGACGAACACCAAAAACGCGCCGAACAACCACCAAGAATGTAAATCCGGATTCAATGCGAGGTGACATAAAGACCAGATCGCGATGCCTGCGGTCATGGGATGACGGACCCAACGGCGAGTCCAACAAGGTAGATTCGCGGCAATGAGTAACCAGAATGCAAGGAACATGATCCAGGGGCTAAAGTCCCGCAGAGCAGGCAAGACAATCGCCCAGCGCACAACGGTTTGACTGTCGTATCCCAAAAAAATCAGAACCATTCCCACGGCGCTGAGCAGCGTATATAAGCCGAGGTAGCCACGCTCGGTGAGCGCGTGCTGGAGTGCACCTCTCAGAGGAGGAACAAGCCCGACGCTGTGCGCGCCAAAAAAACACCCCAACCCCAAATAAAATAACACTAGTTCTTTCCTCCAAGTGATATCCCGTCCCCGGCGCTTTGTGCTGCCGCCATTTTAGGTGTCTGAGTGCACATCGAGTCAGTTGACCCAGTAGCCTCTTCACACATTATTGGCCGCTTCAGGCTCGACGCGCTTAGCAGTCTCATGCCTTTAACGAATCCGATCACCTAAACTCCCGTTCTTCGCTTCAATGTCTCGATATCTCGAGAAACGTCCCCTTTTCATCTAGACACTAAATCAAGACGCATTCATCGCCCAATGGCGGCTCTGCCCCACGCCAGATCAGTTGTAATCCCGAGGGTTTCGGCGCTTCAGACCGAGAGACATTAAAAAAAGAGCGCGTGGCTTGCACCAAAACGACCCCTTCTGATGAGTCAATCCAGCCTTTCGCGCGTTCGATTTGGGGATTGCGTCTTATGAAAGCCTCAAGATCACTGAGGTCCAGGCCTTTCCTCGGGTACACCACGCGATGATTAAATTGCGGCACTGGCTCGGGTTTTTCGAGCGCTACTTCAAGCGCCGCAACGAACCTCACCGCCAAGTTCTCAGGTAGCTCCCCTGCACTTGGCAAATGTTTCGCGCTCGGCGCAATGCGCTGGAGTACTGGGTGTAAAAGCGACTCGGCTTCGGACCGACGCAAGACTGAGTCACTGTCGCTCTGGCTGAATATTAGCGTTTGCTGACCGACTTCTGGCTCAGCAACCGTCGATGGGGTTCTATCCTCCCCGCTTCGACGCTGCTGCCACAGCGCTCTGGCTTCAACTTTGGTTTGGTATACAAGGTCTGCGGCTTCGATTTGCGCTTTGACTAGATCCGCCAAATAGCGATCATTCAGCAGGCGATCTAGCGCGGTTCCATCGACCAAGGTCACCACTTTGGCGAGCGTATAACCCTCTGCCTGGCTGGTCACTTGCCGCAATGCACTGGCTCGCGCGACACCACTGGCCTCTAACACCACCGCGTCAAACCCAGCGTCTCTGAGATTGCTTAATTGGGCCGCAAGATCCTGACTGATTTGGCAACAGGCGCAACCATTCGTCAAAGAAACAATGTCCCCGCGACGCTCGCTGATCAGATTTACGTCAACCGCCAGCTCACCCAAGTCATTAACGATCACGGCAAAAGGTGAACGTGCAGCGTGCAGCATTCTATTAATCAGGGTGGTTTTCCCTGCGCCCAAATAACCGGCAATCACCGTGATTGGTATCAATTCAGAATGCTCAGTCATCATCTGGCCCTGGCGTCAAAGCGACCATGCCTTCAAAGACCGTTCCAAGCACTTTGATATCCTTGATCTCCATTGGGGTTACCGACAATGGGTTGTCCGATAGCACTGTCATATCGGCACGTTTGCCAGCGCGCAGACTACCTGTGAAGGCATCAATCCCGAGTATTTTAGCGGCAGAAAGCGTGACTGCTGACAGCGCTTGATGCGCAGTCAGGCATTCCTGTGAACACATTTGCTCGCCTTGGGCATTGATTCGATTCACGGCAACCCACATGTTCAAGAGCGGCTGGGCTGGCGCCATCGTAAAATCCGAGTGCAAGGCCGTTGTGATGCCCGCATCGAAACAAGATTTTAGCCGACCCATCGAAGCGGCACGCTCATAACCTACTGACATTTCTGCATAACGCGCTGAAAGTTCGTGCAAATAGTAGATATTGGCGGAAACCGAGGCGCCTAGTTCTCGAGCTCGCACTATCTGCTCCGGGGTCGCATAACCAAAATGTTCGAGCGTAAACCCATGTCTGAACCGTGGCTGCTCCCGCTGGACTGCTTCGAGACAATCTAGCGCCATCTCAACACCGAGATCACCCGTGACATGGACGTGAATCTGATACCCTGCGCCCCAAAAATTTCGAATGTGCTGCTTGAGAACATCTGGCGCCATCAGCCATTCACCCTGGTGGCCGTCGAGGTAACCAGGAGGCATCAACTGTGCCAGCTGCGAAAAAAAAGCACCATCCGCGAACAACTTAATCCGCTTTCGAAAATTAATACGATGCCCAGAGTTTTGGATCAGCTGATCTAGCTGTTCGTCTACCGCTGCGAATTCTTTTTGATGACTGACCACCGCACCATGTGCGACTTGTTCAATTCGAAAGGGCGTTTGAGGCTGATCAAATATTGAACGAGCCGCCTCGATTTCACGATCAAAATCGAAAAGTCCGACCGCCATATCACCTATCGTTGTGTGGCCCCCGCGATGAACCACTTGCTTGAGCCGCTCGAGACCAAAGGTAAATCGATCCGGTGCCAGGATATAAGGATTGAGCTTTTGAATGGCAAACCCCAGACCGTTTTCAAAGAATCGTCCAGTTTCCCAATCAATCTGCGCGCGATTACTGACCGACACCTCGGTAATTCCAAGCAGCGAAAGGCAAGCCGAATTCATATGTAACTCGTGGAATGATCGATTCCAAACCACCATCGGCCGAGCGGCGTCGATCGCGTCTATGCGAGCGCGACTGATGTCCCCATGCCAAAGATCATGGTGCCCCCAGAAAATCAGTAGTTCATCCGACTCCTCTTTGGTGATCCTTCGCATCTCAGCGTCAAAGGCTTCCGGCGTAAGCGATGCGGGGACGTCGCCCCATGGCAATGACCAAGGCATGGCCGTCACGAAATGCATCGGCAAAATCACCGCAGCCATCGCAGGATGCAGGTGGGGGTCTATAAACCCTGGAACGATCACCTGTTCGGAGAACTGATCGATGATTCGGTGCTCATGACGGATCAGCCATGGACTTAGACTGTCGAGCGTCCCAACTTCGATGATCTGCCCATCACGCACCGCGATTGCCGACGCCTCGGGCATGGCTGAATTCATGGTAATAATTTGTCGGGCTAAAAAAACGTCAATCATAATCCCACCCTATATTCGGTAAAGCCCGCCGCCCTCAATACCCGTTCGAACTAAGCCGACAACTTTTTCATTTCCGCAACAAGCTCGGCGCCTAAAGCGACCTCCTCGGATGGATCATCAGAGCAAACTTTCAGGTTAAAAAGCCGACACCCCGATTCAATGTAGGGCGCCAATTGTTCAGCCACCGACTTTGGCGTGCCAGATGGCGTGTATCGGGCAAATTTATCAAAGGGGATTTGGTAAAACTTTTCCATTCCTCGACGCACTGCCGATTCCGCTTTACCCCCGCTTACGCTATCTAGACCGACCCAGGGCTGATAGCCATGGCACCACGGCACTGATTCGCGCCCCAGGCGCGATGCCTCAAGGTCAATGAATTGTACCGCTTCCGAAAATCGCTTCGACGAACACCAAACACCGATCCAGCCTTCAGAAAATTCTGCTGCTCGCTTGAGCGCTGCATCAGAACGTCCACCGACCAAAACAGGAATTGGGATCTTGGGTTTAGGTCGGATAACCGCATCTTTGACCTGAAACTCGCGCCCCTCAAAAGTCACCGACTCGCCCGCCATCAAACCTCGAATGATCGCTAGGGATTCATTGGCGCGCAGGCCTCTTCTGCGAGGATTAACCCCACACACTTCCAGCTCATGTGGATCATCACCACCAATTCCGACGCCAAATGTAAATCGCCCCGGGGCAATATTGGCGATGCTTGCCAGTTGACGAGCAACAGGTAAAGGATGCCGTAAGGGCAGCAAATAAATACTGATCATGACGCCTACATCCGGATGTAACTGTGACAGCGCTGCAACCTCTACAAACCCGTCGGTGCCCGACCCATTGCGAAAGGAGACATGGTCCGCCATGAAAAGATGATCAAATCCAGCGGCGCTGATCTCAGACGCCATTGCTTGACGCTCTATCCAATCAAGACTCCAGAGTCGACTTGGCGTCGCTAAACCAAATTTTAGTTCCATAGGTATTGCGCTCTCACATCGGACTGACGGTTTCTACCGCTATAAGCCAAGGGCATCTTCGTCAAGCCCAAGCATCACCCTTCCCGCCAGCTCCATGACCGGCTCACCCACCATCATATGTTGGGACGCAACATGGACATCTCTGAAATGCCTTTGCAAACATGAGGTTTCGTAAACCGAGGATCCGCCCATCACTGAGTACATTTGATCAATGACGCTGATTGCCGTGTTGACGGCATGCACGGTAGCAGTCCGCATGTTGCGGCGATCCTCAAGACTACCGGGACCAGTTTGAGCCACTTGCCAACCAGCTCGGATTGATTCATAAAACCAAGATCGCGCAGCATTCAGCGCAGCTTCGGACCGCGCGAGTTCAATATGTAATGAAGGCCGAAGCGCAAGCGGCCTTCGGCTACCTTGAGGCGTCTTTTCCTTTGAGGCGCTAATAACCTCCTCGAGACTGGCTTTGGCCATTCCCAGACAGATCGCACCGATGGGTATCCCTAACAGCGCAAACTTAGGAAACCGATAAATTGGGCGCTCCGCCTGTGCTGTGCCCTCAACGTTTCCGGAAAGCCGCTCTGCAGAAACCCAAACACGATCGGCGACATAATCGCTCGAACCCGAGCCCCGCATGCCCGAAACATGCCAATTGTCCAGTATTTCGATTTCCTCCGGTTTAAAGAACACTCGACTTACCCAAGAATCAGCAACCCGCTCACCCTTTTCGTCGATTTCGTGCACTCCGCCTGAGATCCACTCAGCATTCCGACAGCCCGATCCCCAACGCCAGTGGCCTTCGATCAGATAGCCCGCCACCCCGTTCCGGGTTTCGGCACAGGCGGTACCGCTGTCCGCAAAGACACCGCTGGTAATGACATTTGGATTCTGAAGCATCAAGGCAAGTTGTCGCTCAGGAAGGGCCCCGAAAAGATACTGCGAGGTCGCACCGATAAAGACGCACCAAGCCGTTGAGCCATTGGCCATCGCCAAGGTTTCGCAAATATTACAAAAAGACTCAGGGGACACTCCCAGGCCACCCAAGTCACTGGGAACAACCAACCGATAAAACCCCAACGCCGCAAGATTGTCGGCTAAATCCTGGGGCAAATGCCGGGTTTCATCAATTTCACGGCCTCGCCGAATGAGCTCAGGACCCAGCGCTCTGGCCGATTGCAGGAGGTCTGACTCCAAATTTGAAAGCAACGCGTTCATTCGTTCTCCAAAAGGCGAGGTCCCCGTCGAATCTGCAGTGAGATACAGCGTTAGGACAATCCCTCATCATCGAATAAAAAGCCCCTTCATTCAATTGCTCAAACCGATCGAGCGAGCGCCTTCACCTGTTAATGCGCCTCAGCGAATACGACGATCAGACTTGATCCGAGCCCGCAGCCGGGGCTGTCTCAGGGTTAGACTTTCGGCCCGCGAGCTTGTCGATCCGCAAGGCATACTCAGCGCCTGCCCCTCGAACAATATGCGCTCTGAGCGACTCATAAGTAAAAGGTTCGAAAAAACTCTTTCTGACCAATCTAAAATGAACAATGAGACCCCAAAGATTTAAAGCGACACACAGCGCTATGATCTCTGGCCTAATGAGATGGCTGAAGAACACAAACATAACAATCTGGAGATAAAACTCCGGTTTTAACAGAACAGCCATGAACCCTAGTCTACCCGGCATGATCATCGCCCATATGACCGGCATAATGACCGCAAAGCTGATAAAAATCAGTTCTAGCTCGAATCGACTCACAAATCCCTCAAGCGCACCGTTGAGGGCAACAAACCCAAGAATTGTACAAACAGCCGCATGCATTTTTCGCCCGATCACATCCTGCATACGAATCCACGCGTTGTACCCATTCTCCTCTTTCGCCCAGGCCGGTGGTTTGGCTATAAAGTCGTCGAAGATTTCATAGATACCTATACTCAAATAGATAACCGCTTCAATCCAAAGCACAGCATTGAGCAGTGGCGTCACGGTATAAAAATCTGTTGCGCTCAACATGGCAGCACTCCGTGTGTCATTCAAAAAATTATAAGCGAATAACAGGGATCCATGCACAAATATCAGCCTAAGCTGTATCAGGTATCAGGTATCAGGTATCAGGTATCAGCCTAAGCAGCATCAGCGTTGTGGCCTTTGGATGATCTACTTTTTGTCTTCATTCCTCTCAACGCACTTCAGTCCGTCTTTTCTGTCAGCGCACCACAGCCCTTCTGCTTGCAGACAGTTTTCTTGCGGGGGTGACATTGCCTTGCGAGGACCGTCCTCTGATTTTGAGGTATCATGCCGCCCAACAGCTGCGAGCCGCTTAAGTGCACGTCATCACCAGGGCTTAGCGTAGTCCCTGTTTTCTGAAAGCTAATTCGGAGAACACCCTTCGATGAACGTTATGGCCGTAATGCAGCCTTTGAATACGGACAATCATTATGAACCACAACTACCGAAAACAACTCCCCGGAACGCCTCTGGACTATTTCGATGCAGAGGCCGCCATCAACGATTTAGCGCCGGACAGTTACCGAAGGCTCCCTTACACCAGCAAAGTCCTCGCCGAAAACCTCACCCGTCGATGTGATCCTGCCCTACTGCCAGAAGCACTCAAGCAGCTTATTGAGCGCAGGAGCGACCTTGATTTCCCGTGGTACCCAGCTCGGGTGGTGTGCCATGACATCCTTGGTCAAACCGCATTGGTTGACCTTGCAGGACTTCGAGATGCCATTGCTGAAAAAGGAGGCGATCCTTCCCAAGTCAATCCCGTCGTTCCAACGCAGTTAATTGTGGATCATTCCCTCGCTGTGGAACACGCGGGATTTGAACCCGATGCCTTTGAGAAAAACCGAGCGATCGAAGATCGACGAAACGATGACCGCTTCCACTTTATCAACTGGACCAAAACAGCCTTTGAAAACGTCGATGTCATACCGCCAGGCAACGGCATCATGCACCAGATTAACCTCGAGCGCATGTCACCGGTCATCCACAATGACCAAGGGCTCGCTTATCCAGACACGTTAGTAGGTACCGACAGCCACACGCCCCACGTCGATGCCCTAGGCGTCATCGCGATCGGCGTTGGCGGTCTTGAGGCAGAAAGTGTCATGCTCGGACGCGCTTCTTACATGCGCTTGCCCGACATCATTGGCGTTCAACTCACGGGAGAGCGACAGCCTGGCATCACAGCAACGGATATCGTGTTGGCGCTCACTGAATTCCTAAGAAACGAGCGCGTGGTATCTTCCTATCTTGAGTTTTTTGGGACTGGTGCCGCGGCGCTAACCCTAGGAGACCGGGCCACCATCTCGAACATGACCCCAGAATTCGGCGCGACAGCAGCCATGTTTTACATCGATGAAAAAACCATCGACTATTTAAAACTAACGGGTCGAGCGCCGGAACACGTCGCGTTGGTTGAGACCTATGCGCGCCAAACCGGACTTTGGGCAAGCCAGCTTCACGACGCGCACTACGAGCGCGTTTTGACCTTCGATTTATCAAAGGTAGGACGCAATATGGCCGGACCCTCCAATCCACACCGCAGGGTCGCGACCTCTGAACTCAAGGCCGCGGGGATTACCGGCGACACCGCACATCCCGAAGGATTGATGCCTGACGGCGCTGTCATCATTGCAGCCATTACGTCTTGCACCAATACGTCAAATCCCCGAAACGTCATTGCAGCGGGCCTCCTCGCCCAAAAAGCCAATGCTTTGGGTTTAAAGCGCAAACCTTGGGTCAAGTCCTCCTTAGCTCCGGGCTCAAAAGCCGTTCAGCTTTACCTTCAAGAAGCCAATTTACTCACGGAACTCGAACAGTTGGGCTTCGGCATCGTGGCCTTTGCATGCACGACCTGCAATGGCATGAGCGGCGCTCTGGATCCGGAGATTCAAAAAGAAGTCATCGACCGAGACCTCTACACCACGGCCGTGTTATCAGGCAATCGTAACTTTGATGGACGTATCCACCCTTATGCGAAACAAGCCTTTTTAGCGTCGCCACCCTTAGTGGTTGCCTACGCCATTGCGGGGAGCATCCGCATTGACATCGAACAAGACCCACTGGGTCATGATCAAGCAGGTAATCCTGTGTTTCTGCAAGATCTATGGCCAACCGACGAAGAAATCGATGCGATGGTCGGATCTAGCGTTAAGCCGCAACACTTCACTGCGGTTTATGACCCGATGTTCATAAAAGTGAAGGACATCACTGATGATTCGAGTCCGCTGTACGATTGGCGACCGAACAGTACTTATATTCGTCGCCCTCCTTACTGGGAAGGCGCCTTGGCACAACCCCGCACCCTCAGCAACATGCGTCCACTTGCCGTTCTTGGGGATAACATCACAACCGATCATCTCTCACCATCCAACGCAATTTTGCTCGACAGCGCCGCAGGCGAGTATCTCGACAAAATGGGATTACCCGAGGCTGACTTCAACTCCTATGCAACCCATCGCGGCGATCATCTGACCGCCCAGCGCGCAACCTTTGCGAATCCAAAGCTTATCAATGAAATGGTTAAACTTGATGATGGCTTCCAGCAAGGCTCTTTGGCTCGAATCGAACCCGAGGGCAAGGTGACCAGAATGTGGGAAGCCATCGAGACCTACATGGCGCGAAAACAGCCTTTGATTATTATCGCCGGAGCAGACTATGGGCAAGGTTCATCACGAGACTGGGCGGCCAAAGGCGTGCGACTGGCAGGGGTCGAAGTCATCGTCGCTGAAGGCTTTGAGCGGATTCACCGGACCAACTTGATTGGCATGGGCGTGCTGCCACTCGAGTTTTTACCCGGACAGACCCGATTGACACACGCCATTGATGGCACGGAAACCTTCAGCGTAGAGGGTTCGCCAGCCCCTAATGCGCATTTGACCGTTGAGATCCAGCGAACCAACGGAGAAACCGTCAAATTTGAAGCGCTCTGTCGACTCGACACGGCTGAAGAATTAATGATCTATGAGGCTGGAGGTGTGCTCCAACGCTTCGCTCAGGATTTTCTTGAGTCCAGCGGCACAAGCACGGCCTCCTAAGGATTGAGCAATGAGCAACCCTTCACAGCAACTCAAAATCCCCGCCACCTACCTCCGCGGAGGCACCAGTAAAGGCGTTTTTTTTAATCTTGAGGACCTGCCAGTTTCGGCCCAAACCCCTGGACCAGCGCGGGATGCCCTTCTGCTCAGAGTGATTGGCAGCCCAGACCCTTATGGCAAGCAAACCGATGGTATGGGGGGAGCAACGTCATCAACCAGTAAAACCGTGATCGTCTCTAAAAGCAGCGAGCCCGGTCATGATGTTGACTACCTTTTTGGACAAGTGGCCATTGATGCCCCATTCGTTGATTGGAGCGGCAACTGTGGTAATTTGTCCGCGGCTGTAGGCGGTTACGCCATTACCCAGGGGTTCATCGAGCCAGATCGAGTCCCGGACAACGGCATCGCCGAGATTCGGATTTTTCAGGCCAACATACAAAAAACCATTGTGGCGTTCGTGCCCATCTCAGATGGCCAAGTGCAAGAGACCGGCGATTTCGAACTCGACGGCGTCACCTTCCCCGCCGCCGAGGTTCAGCTCGACTTTCTTGACCCCGCTGATGACAGCGAGGGGCCTATGTTCCCAACCGGCAATGTTGTTGATGCACTGGACGTACCAGGGCTCGGCACCTTCAACGTGACATTGATCAATGCAGGCATCCCAACGATATTTATCAATGCCGCTGACCTGGGCTTTAGCGGTAGTGAGCTGCAAGATGACATCAATAGTGACAGCGCGATCTTGGCCAGATTCGAAACCCTGCGCACTTACGGGGCGATAAAAATGGGTTTGATGATCGATCCAAACGAGGCCGCCGGCCGACAACACACGCCCAAAGTCGCAATGGTTGCAGGCCCTAAAGACTACATCGCATCAAGCGGCTCAACCGTTCTTGCTAAAGACATTGACCTGCTTGTAAGAGCAATGTCTATGGGCAAGTTGCACCATGCCATGATGGGAACAGCTGCCGTTGCTATCGGTGTTGCCGCCTCGGTGCCAGGCACTCTGGTCAATCTCGCTGCGGGCGGCGGTGAGCGCACATCCGTGCGATTCGGCCACCCCTCAGGGACTCTCCGGGTCGGCGCTACTGCGGAGCAACGTAATGGACAGTGGACCGCACTGAAAGCCAGCATGAGCCGAAGCGCAAGAACATTGATGGAGGGCTGGGTTCGCGTTCCTGAGTCGTAGCGATATACCGCCGAAGACAGACAGCCATTGCCGTCGGTAATCATTCTCTCTTTATCCCAGGCCTTTCAGCGCGGAACGGGGCAATCAGTGCATCGCCCCAATGGAGGCTTCATCCAAAAACAAATATTCAAAAGATTAGTCTGACTCTGCTGCGATGCGCTTGAGCAGAAGGTCAGTCACCTCAGGACCGTGGGTGTTTTGTAAAAAATGACCAGCGGCTGGAATCGGATCAAAAGAAGCACCCATTCGCTCAGCCCAAGTCCTCCCCCAGGCTTCGGTGAACACATTGTCGGAGCAGCCCCAAATAAAATAACTGGGACAATCGGCAGCCAATAGCGTTCGATAGTGCAATGCCTGAGCCGCGGCATTACCGTTGTCATAACTATCCAGCGGAATCGAGCGTGGGAAACGCCGATAGCCGTTGAAGGCCGCATCTGGTAAGCCTCGGTAGGGTGCAGAAAAACCCCGATACACCGTCTCGGCCTCACCCGCCAGTGCAGGCGCACGCCCTTCTGCCAATGCTGGAAAAATAACTTCCGGACCAGCAAGGCCCGAACTCAAAACCAGCAGCAACCCCACATCAGGGCAAGTCAGATCAAAGCGCCCCCCCGCTTGCCAAGATTGGTTCCAATTCCTAATGCCTTCTGAGTACTCATAGCCATCGTGATGCAACCATGTGTTCATGATGCAAAGCCGTTTAAACCGCTCGGGCATCATCGCTGCCTGAGCAAGACCTGTGGGCCCACCCCAATCCTGACACACCAGGGTGATGTTTTTTAAATCGAGCGCCACCAGCAAACTCGTGAGCACCTCGGTATGCCGGGCAATCGTATACCAATGGAGGTCAAGCGGTTTGTCCGATTTCCCGAAACCTAAATGGTCAGGCACGATACACCGATAGCCGGCTTCGACCAGCGCCGGAATCATGTGGCGATATAGGTAACTCCATGTTGGCATACCATGGAGCAGCAACATCACAGGGCCGTCTTGAGGGCCCTCGTCCAAATAATGCACGCGCATGTCTTGCCAGGAATGAAAATGTGCTGGGTACTGAAAATCATCAAGGTCTGCAAAGTTCGCATCTGGCGTTCGAACAAATTCAGTCATGAAATATCATCCTTGTTTTCTCTAGTCTCGTGTCTCTGTCTTCTGGATCGCACGGTTGCCCTGACCGGTTTTACACAAATCAACGTCGCAGGAGCAGTGTTATCGCGATCAC
>CALIKQ010000019.1 GCA_938017975.1 uncultured Pseudomonadales bacterium
ATCTCCAGCCAAAATATCGAGATGCCTATGACCATCGCCAGAATTAACAACGCTGACCTCTGGTACGACATCACGGGAACCGGCCCCGCGCTGCTCATGCATCATGGCTACACTGCCTCCCGAGTGAACTGGCAACCTGTCGCGGACCGTTTAAAAAATCGCTATCAGGTCATTTTGATGGAATGTCGCGGAACCGGTGAGAGCGAGCACACCGCAGACGGCTATTCAATTGAGCAGTATGCGAGGGATGTTGTGGGCCTTCTTGATCATTTGGGTCTGCCCAAGGTGACTTTCGCCGGGCATAGTCTCGGCGGCGGCATCGGCTACACACTGGGGACGCATCACGCGGACCGGCTCGAAAAACTGATCGTCATGGCTCCCATACCCAGCGGCGGCATTGGCGAATACGATCAAGCCAGGGTGCAGGAACAGCTGGCTGCAAGAGCCCGAGGCGATCGCGGCTTTTTTATGGATCGCTACCGCTCAGGGAGAACCTTGCCAGAACTCGAAACTGAGGAGTGGTTTGAAGACAGAACAAATCATCTTATGACCATTTCTGAGGGTCACATCACGGGCGGATTGGACTCAATGTCAAAACTCGATCTCAGCAAAGCACTGGAGACTCTGTTCACACCGACCTTGATGATCGCCGGATCTGGCGATGGCCTCCTTGCCGCGAATTTAAAAGACTATCAGCGACTGCCAAACGCAGATCTATCAGTGCTGAGTAGAGTCGGGCACGAGGTCGCAGTCCATGCACCAGACGCAGTCAGCGAAGCAATAGATAAATTTATGACCTTTGGTCCGACCGCACCCAAACGACCTAGAACGAATGCTTAAATGAATGGGTTCTGACTGTCTGTAAACTTGCTGATTCAAAAGATCGAGGAAGACCAGAGTCAATGAGCCTCAAGGCGACCGTCGAGCGCTTCCTCGTTAGAATCCTCAGCAATTGATGCTCTGGCCCGTTTAACCTAACTTGGCAGAAGAGGGAATGGTGTGTCAGTGAGCTACAGCAAGACCAAATGATTGGGCAGTTCGTTTTTCTCTGAGGAAATCGGAAACTCTTCGGCAAGAACCTCGCCAACGGCGATCAAGCACCGATCAAAGCCTTCATAAACATCGCCGTTCGCGACCGCACCCGCAAAGTTATCGACCACCGCCTCCCACACATCGTTGGGCAATGCCTTCGCCACGCCGCGGTCCACAAGAATTTCAACATAGCGCTCGAGCTCAGATACAAAAATCAAGACCCCGAGCTCTTGCTCCGTATGATGCAAATTGTTTTCTAAAAATTGTCGCCTTGCCAGATTACTGGCCCGCCATTGGCGAACACCTCGGGGAATCAATCGTCTTAGAAGCGGCCTGAAACGAAGCGCCACCGCCAAAACCACAAACACCAAAAACTGAATCATCAGTACATCGATGAGCTCAAACCAAAATGGCAAAAGAATCAAAACCGACGGCATGACAACGCCTACAAGAGCAGCCCACAGAGTTGGAATGTAATAATAATCATCAGACTGCTCGGCAAGTACAGTCACTACTTCGGCATCCGTTCGGGCCTCGATCTCGCTGATGCGCCGAGAAATCTGAGTCAGTTCTTGTTCGGTTAAAAAATCACGCATCACCATCCTCCACTCGCACCGCCGCCGCCGAAGCCGCCACCGCCTCCACTGAAGCCGCCACCTCCGAATCCACCGCCGCCGAACCCCCCTCGACTGAAGCCTCCAGAAGTACCATAGACGCCCCCGACAAGTGCACCCCGATGACGACGCCTACGGCCAAAACCGCCCGAAAATCCAGAGAACATTCGCAGCCCCATGATGATCACGAACAACACCAAAAAAGTTGCATTCGGCAACCCTCTGCCTTGACCGGACCCGCGCTGATTCAAGGCTTGCGGCTCGTAATCTCCTGAAACCACCTGGGCGACTTGTTGCGCACCCAACAAGATACCGCTTGAAATCGTACCTGCTCTGAAACTTGGCACCATCGCACCCTGAATGATTTGACTGGCTATCGCATCGGTCATCTCACCTTCGAGCCCGTACCCTACTTCGATCCGAATCCTGCGCTCAGCTTTTGCGATAATCAGCAACAGTCCATTGTTTTTCTCGGACTGGCCAATCCCCCAATGACGACCCAATTGAAAGCCATACTCCTCGATGGTGTCACCGCCAAGATCTGGCAGGGTGACCACAATGAATTGATTGCCAGTGGCACCTTCAAGCTGGCTGGAGATCCGCGTAATCGAGGCTTCATCTTGAGGACTGATCATTCCAGCCAAGTCAACTACCCGCCCGGTTAGACTCGGAAATGAAGCTGCTGCGAGCGCACTACTGATCGAAAAATACAGTAACAATCCGGTCCAAAAGCCAGTTTTCAAAACACCACCGCTGGGGGTTGATCCGCACTCGCAGCCGTCGCCTCATAATAATCTTCTCGTACCGTAAGCTCCGGATAAAGCCAGCCGTGCCAGAGTTTCCCGGGGTAAGTCCTAAGCTCTGTGTTGTATCGCGCCATCGAATTAATATAGTCACGCCTAGCAACACTGATTCGGTTTTCTGTACCCTCTAGCTGGGACTGAAGAGCAAGGAAGTTCTGGTTAGATTTTAGATCCGGGTATTTCTCAACCACGACCATCAGCCTAGACAGGGCTCCGCTTAATTGGCTTTGCGCTTGCTCAAATTGCTGCAAACGGGCCGGGTCATCTATCAACGATGGATCCACTTGCATCGAACCCACCTTGGCCCTTGCTTCGGTGACCGCAAGCAATGTTTCGCGTTCTTGGTCAGCATAACCTTTGACCGTCGCCACTAAATTGGGGATCAAATCAGCACGGCGCTGATACTGATTCTGAACCTGAGACCAGGCTGCTTTGACGCCTTCATCAAAGGTGGGAAGGTTATTAATGCCGCAGCCTGTTGCCAAAAGCAGCAAACCAAGTCCTGCTAGTCGAAAACTGATTGATTGCGCCATGCCTTTCCTCACTCGTCTGGTTATTGTGTTCATTCCATTGACTGAGTATAGACGCTAAAGACCCAGCGCAGGAAAAAGCTTGGGCCGCTTTTCGTGGGTCACGATCAGAGAGAGCTGCCAAATGGCTGGTAGGGGCAAGCCCCTACCAGATCCCACAGAACCTAATGCGTAAAGTCTGCGGTGAGCGCGGCTCTCACGACATCAGAGACTGGCTGTGGCTCGCACGGGTAAGCGACGTGTTCCACTCCAAACACAATCGGCTCTCCCGCCTTCGCCGCTTGCCGATCGGCCTCGGGAACCTCGTAGCGTAAAAAGTGTACCGCCGCCGTTTTGTCTTCCTTACTCCGATCCATGTCCTCATCAGCAATGGGCCAGATCCGGTCCCCCGATCCCACACGTACCCAGACTCGATCCTCAATGCCGACGAGTTCTTCGAGACGACGTTTTCGCTCGGTGATATCCTCGTATTGAATCAGCATGGTGCACTTCCAATTGCCGCCATCAGGAATCAGCGGATTGTAGGCATCAAGCTCCTCTTGGATCCCAGCTGACTCGAAAATTTTCTCGATCCGAAGCATTTCCTGGATCTGATATTTTATCGTCAGACGGTCTTCAAAGATTAGCTGCACGTGCTCACCAATGTGAACCCGGCGATCCTTTTTATGTGCTAACACAGCCTCTCGGAAGCTCAGTCGGTGCTCCGAATAATCTTCAAGTGACCATAAATCTGCACGTTGTAGCATTTTTGTCTCCTCCAATAAAAACGCGCCCTTAAAGGGCGCGTGTTTAAACCCTTTTTAATCGCCCAATCTAGTCGTCGAGTGCATCGAGCGCCTTTTGGAAACGATTTGCGTGACTTCTTTCTGCCTTGGCCAATGTTTCGAACCAATCAGCGATTTCGTCGAACCCTTCATCCCGCGCAGTTGAGGCCATTCCCGGATACATATCTGTGTACTCGTGAGTTTCACCGGCAACCGACGCTTTCAAATTGTCGGCGGTGTTGCCCATCGGCAGTCCTGTCGCAGGATCGCCCGTTTCTTCTAAGTACTCGAGATGCCCATGAGCATGCCCTGTTTCGCCTTCAGCGGTTGAACGAAAGACAGCTGCAACATCGTTGTAACCCTCAACGTCTGCTTTTGATGCAAAGTAGAGGTACCGACGGTTCGCTTGAGATTCTCCAGCGAAGGCATCTTTCAAGTTCTGTTCTGTTTTGGAGTCTTTCAACGCCATAATTACTTCTCCTCAGTTTTCGTGACCATACTTTATTCCGGACAACAACAAGTCGTCCAATGAATCTTTTCGCTTACTTTAATCGATACATTCGATCGACTGTTGCTTCTCTTTTTGGAACGCCTGAAACATCTCTCTCCAAACTGGTCCAGGGTGTCCATCGCCGACCTGATTCCCATTGATTTGTCCTACGGGCTGAACTTCAAGCCCGGTAGCGCTCAACCAGACCTCATTGGCCGATTCCAGATCATCCACTTGAAAGTCGCATTCTTTCACTTTCAAGTCCAGTCCCTGAGCGACCCTGATGACTTCCTGCCGAGTAATCCCGTGCAGAAGCAGCTCGCTTTTTGGCGGCGTTCTGATCTCGTCTCCGACCACTATAAATACGTTGGAAGATGTCGCTTCGGTCACTAAACCCGCTCGCAACATAATCGCGTCGTCAAAACCTTCTGAAAGCGCCTCATTCTTTATCATGCCATTGGCGATGAGGCTCGTGACTTTGATGTCGGCGCGATGCCAACGAAAATCTTCCTTGGTGCACACTTTGAGACAAACAATGTCCTGCTCCGTCTTTGGGGCAAATGGCGTCACTGTGATCAATACCGTCGGCTCAGCAGAGAGGTAGACGTGGGAACGCTCGGGCGCCACACCCCGCGTCACTTGCAGATAAATGAGCGCGTTAGACTCACCCGCCTTTTCCACTGCTTGCTCCAAAAGGATTGACCAATCCTCTTGCGAATGGGCGGTCTCTAACCGAATTTCTTTGAGCGATCGGGCGAGGCGTTCAAGATGTGCGGTTTTGGTTAGAATCTTACCGCCATAGACGGGCATGACTTCATAAACCCCATCACCAAACATAAAACCTCGGTCAAAAACCGAAATTTTAGCGTCCCTGGGCGCCGTCCAAGCACCGTTTAAATAGGCAATAGCCATGGCCAGCCTCCAGAATCAATCAATCATTTACGATGATTACCGAGACAGGGACTGCTGCCTCTTACATTCAGGCCGCACCAGACGACCCCTTGTTTAACTCAAATCTTGCTCTGATCGATCAACGGCCAAAAAAGACCGGTTCGCGCTTATCGACAAACGCCTTCGTCGCCTCTTTATGATCAGTGGTTTGACCGCAATGTACATGATGCGTTGCCTCTAGATCCAAGCAATCATCGACATCACCCACAAGCGCCCGATTTAAATTCTCTTTCATATAACGGTAGGCAACGGTCGGCCCCTTAGCAAGCCGATTAGCGATTTCCATCGTTTTATCCATGAGCATGTCAGGCTCGACCACCCAATTGGTTAACCCAAGCCGCAGCGCCTCAGCCGCATCGATTCGGTCCGACAAGTAGTAGAGTTCTCGCGCCTTTGCAGTACCCAGTAGTTGCGTCATAAAGTACGTGCCGCCATAGTCCCCAGAAAAACCTACCCGGGCAAAAGCAGTGGTCATAATTGCCGTTGAGGCCATGACCCGCATATCACAGGCGAGCGCATAACTTAGGCCCGCGCCTGCTGCAGCCCCTGGCAACGCAGCGATTGTTGGCTTTGGCATCTTAAACAACTTGCCCGCTGTGGCCCTTTGATTGACGCGCTGTTTATGGATTGCGCCGTCGATTGTATTATCTCCGACAGTGCCATCTCCCGATGCGGCCATTCCTTTTACATCTCCGCCAGCACAAAACCCTTTGCCAGCACCTGTAATCACAACGCATTTGATCGCAGGATCAAGCTCCCAATCGGCCAACGTTTGCGAGAGCGCCGCGTTCATTTCGCCCGACATGGCGTTTCGCGCCTCGGGTCGATTCAGAGTGATGATCCCCACTCCATCTTGATTTTCTGCCAGTAAATCTTCCGTTCCAGTCTCTACGCTTGCCATAACCTAATGCTCCGAACAATGTGCCAATTTTCAGTCTACCATGGGTCCTCGGTGAGAAAACCCTCAGCAAAAATCGAATTGGGACATTATTTTATGGTTAGGCACCCGCGCAGACGAATAACCACCAAAAAAAACGCCCCTGCTGGGGCGTTTTAAATTGAACGATGACTCAGGCGCTTTCAGGCCTTCTCACCCATTCAGGCCGCTGGAACAAAGACGGCTTTGGTTTCTAGAAATTCCTCGAATCCAAGGTCACCCCATTCACGACCATTACCGGACTGCTTGTAGCCACCGAAGGGGGCCGTGAAGTCTGCGCCACTCCCATTAATGTGGACGTTCCCGCTACGAATACGGGCCGCAACCGCAACGGCGTGATCAACATCGCCAGATTGAACATACCCCGACAATCCATAGGGCGTGTCGTTGGCAATTTCAATCGCCTCTTCCTCATTCTTGTAGGGGAGGATGGTTAGCACAGGTCCAAAGATTTCTTCCCTGGCGATGGTCATATCATTTGAGACGTTACCAAAGATCGTTGGCTTGACGTAGTACCCTGCATTCAAACCATCGGGTCGTCCAGTGCCGCCGCATACCAACTCGGCGCCCTCATCAATGCCCTTTTGTATTAGACCTTGGATTTTGTCCCACTGCACTTCACTGACCACAGGACCAATCGTTGTGCCCTCACCAAAGGGATCGCCGGGTTTGACAGCCGCGGCGGTATTGCGAGCGATTTCGAGCGCCTGTGCGTGGGACGCCTCGGGCACCAACATACGTGTTGGCGCATTGCAGCTTTGCCCTGAATTGGTGAACACTTGATTCACGCCACCACTAACAGCTGTTTCAAGATCAGCGTCTTCAAGCACGATATTGGCTGACTTACCGCCCAATTCCTGCGCGACCCGCTTGACGGTGTCCGCTGCTGCTTTCGCGACAAGTACACCGGCACGGGTGGATCCTGTGAACGACATCATGTGAATATCTGGATGCGAGGACATTGCTTCGCCTACACCCGGACCATCACCATTAACCAAGTTGAAAACACCGGCGGGAACGCCAGCAGCGTGCAGGACCTCAGCCAGAATAATACCATTGACCGGCGCGACCTCACTGGGCTTGAGCACCATGGTGCAACCAGCGGCCAACGCAGGCGCGACCTTGCAAGAAATCTGATTGATCGGCCAATTCCAAGGCGTGATCAGCCCGCATACGCCAACTGGCTCACGACGAAGCAAATACTTGCCTTTACGCTCTTCCCATTCATAGTTCTTTAGAATTTCAAGCGTTGTTGCAAAGTGCCCCTGACCGGTCGCAGCTTGCGCTGCTTTAGACAACCAAATTGGCGCGCCCATTTCAGTAGAGATCGCGTGAGCGATATCGTCGTATCGCTTGGTGTACTCCGCGAGAATTGCACCCAGCAGTTCAACCCGCTCGGCGACCGTGGTGGTTGAAAAGCTGTCGAACGCCTGCGTAGCTGCCGCAACGGCTTTTTCAACGTCGGCTGCGCTCCCCATGCTAATCGTTGCAAACGGCTGCTCCGTTGCAGGGTTGATCACGTCCAGTGTTGATGGGGTCACGGGATCGACCCATTCGCCATTAATGTAAAATTGCAGATGTTCTTGCATGGTGTTTCCTCTTTTTTTTAGCTAAGCCTTTCTGAAAGGCGTTTTACAGGTCGGCACTCCGGTTTCGTGTGCCACTTTTGGGTCGATATATCACGTACCGCCTCTGTTGTACGCAGCCCTTGTCTTGAGGGTCTCACACGCTACAAAGCGCCCTTTGCCAAGTCAAGACCCTAACAAAGGCTTTCATCACCTTTATCCCCCGACAAATTGAATCAAAATTCCCGCAGCGACCGCTGAACCAATCACACCCGCGACATTTGGACCCATCGCATGCATCAATAAAAAGTTATTCGGATTTGCCTCAAGCCCAACCTTGCTGGCCACACGAGCCGCCATGGGGACCGCGGAGACGCCCGCTGCGCCAATCAAAGGATTAATCGGTTTCTTGATGACGAGATTCATCAATTTGGCCATGAGCACCCCGGCCGCGGTGCCGATACAAAAAGCGACCATGCCCAGCACCAAAATGCCGAGTGTTTCAACCACCAAGAATTGTTCCGCCTGGAGTTTCGAACCCACCGCCAAACCCAAAAATATCGTTGTAATATTTATGAGCGCATTTTGGGTTGTATCGCTTAATCGATCCACAACCCCACATTCACGCATCAGATTACCAAAACAAAACATGCCCAGCAGCGGCGCCGCACTCGGCACCATCAAAGCAACAAGCAAAAGCAGCATGAGCGGAAACAGTATTTTCTCGCGCTGAGAGACCTCGCGCAGCTGTTTCATCTCGATCTGTCTTTCTCTCTCAGTTGTCAGGGCTCGCATGATCGGTGGCTGAATGAGCGGAACCAATGCCATATAAGAGTAGGCGGCGACCGCGATCGCGCCTAAGAGCTCTGGCGCCAATTGGCCGGCAACATAAATCGCGGTTGGGCCATCTGCTCCGCCAATAATGCCAATCGCCGCAGCCTCGGCAACCGAAAAATCGAACACGCCCAATTGCGTCAGCGCCAAGGCTCCAAGCAAGGTTGCAAAGATCCCAAACTGCGCGGCTGCACCTAAAAAAAGAGTTTTAGGATTTGCTAGAAGCGGCCCAAAATCGGTCATGGCGCCAACGCCCATGAAAATCAGCAATGGAAACATTCCCGTCTCGATCCCGAGACTATAAAACTGATACAAGATGCCATTACCGACGGCAATATCAACTCCTGGAATATTCGCTAAAATTCCGCCGAACCCAATCGGCACCAACAGTAGGGGTTCAAAGCCTCTGACGATAGCAAGATACAGCAGTCCAAGACCGATGCAGATCATGGCCAACTGACTTGGGAGGATTTGGTACAGCCCAGTACCCTGCCAGAGTTGCATGAGTTGATCCATGGGGCTAACTCAGCATCATCAAGGATTCGCCAACCTTGACGGCATCGCCTTCACGAACCAACACGTCGCGAACCACACCCGCGCTGGTGGCGCGCACTTCGGTTTCCATCTTCATGGCTTCAAGAATAATGACAACCTGCCCTGCCGCGATAGCATCCCCGGCCTTGACCAAGACTTTAAAAACATTGCCCGCAAGCGGCGCGGGAAACCCCGTCGAAACAGCACTGACTGGGGTTGAGGCCGGTTGGGGCGTATTAACAACTGGTCCGATCTGGCTGATGTCGCCGCCCGGAGTGACTGCAACAACGAAGCTCTGACCCTGAACAGCAACGGTGTAGGTCTCTGTTCCGGCGGTATCTGGTGCTGCAACATCTGATCGACCGGAAACCGCCAAATCACCGAGTGTCGGGACTGGCTCAAAGGCCGAAGGATCATTACGGTGCTCAAAGAACTTTAACCCAACCTGCGGAAATAAGGCGTAAGTCAGTACATCGTCCTCAAAATGTTCACCAAAGCGCAGCGACTTCTCTTCCTCGAGCGCTTTGAGTTCGTCATGCAGTCGTTCAAACTCAGGCGAAAGTAGGTCTGCGGGACGGACCGTCACAGGCTCACTGCCATCAAGGACCCGCGCTTGCAGCTCCGCATCCACCGGTGCTGGCGTCGCTCCATATTCGCCCTTCAATACTGCTTGAGTCTCTTTTGTAATATTGCTGTACCGCTCACCTGTCAGAATATTCAGAACCGATTGAGTGCCAACAATTTGCGACGTTGGCGTCACCAATGGAATAAAGCCCAGCTCTTCTCGGACCACTGGGATTTCGCTGAGCACAGCGTCAAGTTTGTCTGTCGCATTTTGCTCTTTGAGCTGACTTTCTAAATTAGTGAGCATCCCGCCTGGAACCTGCGCTACCAGAATTCTGGAATCAATCCCTCGCAAGGAGCCCTCAAAAGCCGCGTACTTTTTCCGAACCTCGCGGAAGTACGCCGCGATTTCTTCAAGCAACGTCATGTCGAGTCCCGTGTCGCGCTCGGTCCCCTCTAGGATCGCAACGACCGATTCTGTCGGTGAATGGCCGTAGGTCATACTCATTGAGCTGATCGCAGTGTCCACGTTATCAATTCCTGCTTCTATGGACTTTAAATAGGTCGCAGTTGATAAACCTGTGGTTGCGTGGCACTGCATATGAATTGGGATTGAGACAGTTCGTTTAAGGCCACTCACCAATTCAAATGCGGCATAAGGGGTCAACAGACCCGCCATGTCTTTGATCGCAATGGAGTCCGCTCCCATGTTTTCCAGTTGAGTTGCCATGTTCAACCACCCAGCGAGGTTGTGGACAGGACTGACGGTGTAGGACAGGGTGCCTTGGGCATGCTTTTCTTGCTGTCGAACCGCAGCAATGGCGCATTCTAAATTTCTGGGATCGTTCATCGCATCAAAAACGCGGAATACATCTACCCCGTTGACCGCGGCCCGCTCGACAAATTTCTCGACCAAATCATCCGCATAATGACGATATCCCAAAATATTTTGGCCGCGAAACAACATTTGCTGGGGTGTGTTTGGCATCGCTTTTTTGAGCGCACGAATTCGCTCCCATGGATCTTCGCCTAAGTATCGAATGCAAGCGTCAAAGGTCGCCCCACCCCAGCTTTCGAGTGACCAAAAACCAACCTGGTCAAGCTTTTCGGCGATCGGCAACATATCATCGAGTCGGAGTCGAGTTGCGAAAAGGGATTGATGCGCATCTCTCAACACAACATCGGTAATGCCTAAAGGCTTCTGGGTCGGCAAGGCCTGCTCGGACATACAGTCGGCTCCAATTATTTTATGGTAACAACTAATCTTTTATGGATCGCTAAGCTCTCGTGAGGTGTTCTACCAACTGGCAACCTTACAAGGCATCATATTTTAGTCTTGAACCTCAAGACTCGGGATTTTTCATCAAACCCACTGACCAATGTCTCTTCTCGAGACTCTTGTGCCTACATCGTGTTCGCATTCTGAATCAGCTTGCCGGATCTGCGCGGCATCAAAGTGCGAGCCGTGCTCCCATTACTGCCGGTCCTTGTCTCTTCGATATTGATGGACCGCTGCAGTTACTGCTGCAAGTACGTCATTCGAAAGCGCTCTCGGAGATTGAACTCCACCAGCATCGATCATGGCATGCGCTTCGACCGCAAATTTTGCAACCAGGCTCGACATGATCTTTGTCGCCACCACCAGCAGCGTCAAAAAAGAAAAGACCGTCCCCATGCCAAATAAGGCCAATTCAATCCCAACGGATATTAAATCTTCCATCTGACACATCTCAGCGTTAACGCGAAGATCATAGCAATTTCTTTTTCGTTAACCAATGATCACGGTTGACCTTGAACTGGGGTGCCTTGATAATGCGTGTCTCGTGCGCGCTGGTAGCTCAGCTGGATAGAGCATCTGGCTACGAACCAGAAGGTCGGGGGTTCGACTCCCTCCCAGCGCGCCATTCTTAGACTTCAAAGATCTGACCGCGGTGTTGTAACAGGCCTTTGAGTCGCACTATCGGAGAGATGGCTGAGTGGTCGAAAGCGCTCCCCTGCTAAGGGAGTATACGTTGATAGCGTATCGAGGGTTCGAATCCCTCTCTCTCCGCCAGTTTCCAAATAAGCAATGAAAACAGTCCGTTAGGTCCAATCAAAGTTGAAAGTGACAATAAAGTGACACTTCGGCTTCAATCGCAATCCGCTACCGAGATCTGGAAAACGTTTCCTTCAGGGTCCAAAAAATCAACATAATCTTCGCCAGGAAAGCCTCCTGGAGCACGTTTAACATCGTGATCGGCCAGCCTAACTAGAGCATGCTTTAGATCACGTACATAGAAGACATTCTTAACTGGTGAATCCCAACGAGCAGTTGGCTCGGGAGCATCGCCGGAATCAGTCAAGTACTCTGGCGGGATGGCATGAAGCGCAAACCTCCCGTCACCCACTAAAAACTGAATCCATCCTTCCGAATCTTGTTCATCTGCCACGTTCAAGTCGAGGACTCGAGAGTAAAACTCTCTCATCGCTACAAAATTTTCGACCCATAGAATAGAACCTAATCCCACAACTTCCATCGAGAATTCTCCTTTAAAACGTAACTTCGCTTTTTCTGCCTAGGGATTACAGCACAAGATCAAAACATCTACCCGCGGGAAGGCATGAAAGGTTCGCTAACTTAGAACACCATGGCGACGAAGTTCTCCTTATGCCTTGACACTTTGTGACAGTTCAATGCTAAACAAAGTGAACTATCAGTAACTTAGCGCCCTACTAAAATGAACTAACGTGTTGATTTTACTAACATCGTGCCTGCAGACGGAGAAAATCCCTCTCTCTCCGCCAGCTTCCCTCATAAATCAATAACTTACTGGAACTTTTCCTTGTATATACGTTAAAGGATGTGCCAGAAACATCACTCGTAGTAATAGAACGCGACTAGTAGGCCAACTGCAATTAGTCCTCCAA
>CALIKQ010000020.1 GCA_938017975.1 uncultured Pseudomonadales bacterium
TATCGCCAAATTTAGAGTTTGCTCCTTGCACTCTCGGGCATTTCACGAAACTATAAGGAACAGACATAGCGCACGACGCTTTGGTATAAACAAGTTGACAGCCTTATTGCTGTCATCGATTGGAGATTAAGATGGATCTTATTAATAAACTTTTTAACTTATCGGGCAAAACCGCATTGATCACCGGTGCATCTTCAGGGCTGGGCGCGTATTTCGCCGAAGTTCTAGCCAGTGCTGGTGCGACAGTGGTCGTTACGGCCAGAAGATTAGATCGACTAGAGGCCCTTGCTGAACAAATCAATTCTGCTGGTGGCAAAGCCATACCTTTCGCTTGCGATGTTGATCAATCAAGCGAAGTAGCCGCAGTGATCGAACAGGCCTGGAGTGAATGCGGAAGAATCGACATTCTCGTAAATAACGCGGGACAAGTGGGAGACGGCGGGTTCGTACCAGAAAAACTCCCAAATGAGGTCTTCGAAGCAACCCTGCATACAAACCTAACAGGCCTTTGGTATTGCTGCCAAGAAGCTGGCAAGCGAATGCTAGCTGACGGTCTGGGCGGTTCGGTGATTAACTTAACCTCCGTGCTGGGCATGGGCGGCAGCGGAGATCACCCTTTAGCGTATCAAGCGTCGAAAGCCGGTGTTATTAATCTAACTCGCAATTTGGCCTGTAGCTGGGCGGATCGCAACATTCGCGTTAATGCGATTGCCCCCGCCTATTTTCCAAGTGAAATGACAGGGCCTTACCTTGCTGTGCCAGGGTATGAGACCTACATTAATAATGCGACACCGCTTGGACGATTAGGACATTTAGAGGAACTCGCAGGCCCACTGTTAATGCTGGCCTCAGAAGCTGGAAGTTACCTGACGGGAGTCACCATCCCTGTCGACGGCGGCTATTCGGCAGGCGTAGGGCATTCTCGTTGGACCGACGATATCTACGAGGGCCTCAGCAACGTCATCCCAGACCAAGGATCGGTGCATATTACTTCCGACAATTAATCCGGGCATTGGGTTCGAGGCGAAGACCTGCCAATTCGATGGCCGACGAAATTCGGTCCAAACCCAGCCCCTTGGTCGGTACAGGAGAAGCTCTTGCTGAAGCGCCGCGCAGTTAACCGCTCCGCGAAACAGGCGAAACTTTTTCAGCGGAAATAACAAGGTACTGTTTCTTCTCGCCAGTCCCCTTTTCGTCTAGAAAGGCATTGCTAGGAGTAACCATCAATCATCGCATCCACGTCTTGACCTGGAAGCCGGCGAATTCCTCAAGACAGGCGCTCTACTGCTCCGAGTAAAGCCGAGACTCTATGTAGGCCTCGATTTCACGGCTATCTTTTCGACTTGGGTTTGAACCCAGCGCGCCGTTAACCAACGCATCTCCTCTGAAACCAAAGGCGTACCTCAGAAACAACAAACCATCTGAGAGGGCTTCGGGTTTTTGATTGCCGTCGATATCGAGATCGAGCCCAGCCGAGCTCAAATAAAGGACTATTTGCTCCGCGCCCCAACTAGCACCAGTATTTGCTAAGGCACCGGTCACAAGCGCATTGCCCTCGAAACCAAAGAGATAACGGAGCATCAAAAGACCATCGGTCAGGGCATCTACGACACCGTTTTGATCAATATCAAACCCATAGCAACCACTGCGACAAGAAAAATTACTCAAAGGATTGGTCTCATCGGTGCGCTCCGCCGCATCAGGCCATCCGTCGCCATCGTCGTCAAGGTCTGCATTATCGCCCTGTCCATCACCATCGGTGTCTATGGATTCACTTGGATCATCGTCAAACTGATCCGCATTATCACCAACGCCATCATTATCCGCGTCTTTTGCCTCTCGTGAATCGTCTGGGAATGCATCACCATTGTCCCCAATGCCGTCAGCGTCTCGGTCGCTTGACTCCGACGCATCGACCGGAAATAGGTCCTGATCATCCAAAACGCCGTCGCCATCTGAATCAGCGAGTCTAGGATCAGTGCCCGCTGCGAGCTCATCATCGTTTGTCAAACCATCCCCATCGATATCGGCGTCGCAGACATCGCCACTGGCGTCTTGATCAAGATCAGCCTGATCAGCGTTACTCACGTTTGGGCAATTGTCTTCTTCTGATGCAAGACCATCACCATCGCTGTCCGCCGCCTGAGCCTCAACCTGATCGACGAAATCACTCAGAGCACTGTAATTGTCTTGGTTCGAGAGCCGATTACCCCCGCCATGACCATTGCCGCTACCCTTCGATAGTAAGTAGGCGCCACTGCCGCTGCGGATAAAACCCACTAATAAGTCAAAATTCTTTTGCTGGTCGTTTAGCGAATCGGATGTCTTGTAGACCAATCGCGTTCCCCCAGCCGACCCGCCAGAAACATGACAATTTGCACAATTATTCTGGATAATCGGCGACACTCTGGCCTTATAAATATCGAACAGCTCGTCTGCTGTGACATGACCAAAAGTGGCCATCGCTACAAAAAACACCGTTATTCTTTTTATCATGCTTATCGATTCGCCTTGACGTTGAAGAACCCTTTGAATTGCCGGTTTGCGCTCGCACCCGATGTTTCGCTAGAAACTATTTTTTCTGAGTCTTTCCCCTCGCCCTTCATCACCTGCCCTGTCTTCCCAATCGCCAAGTAGGGACAGCCTAGAGCCTCCAGCCACTTGAGCCCCTCCGCCTCGCCCTTCAACAGTGCAATCGTCGCGGCCGAACCAGCAACAACGGTTTGGTCTGCAATGACACTCACGCTTGCTAAGCTGTCGACCGGATATCCTGTTTGGGGATCAAGGATGTGACTGTACTTTTTCCCATCAATTTCAAGAAAACGCTCATAGCCTCCGCTGGTAGCGAGCCCTGCATTGACGAGCTGAACGCTAGCGACAGGGGCACCGCCCCTCGGATCAACAATTCCAATTTGCCAACCTTCATCTACAGTACGCGATCCCACGCAATAAATATCACCCCCTAGATTAATGACTGCTGAGTCTATCCCGAGGGACTGAACCTTTTGAGCGAGCGCATCGGCCGCGTACTCTTTCACGACGCCGCCAAGGTCAATCTCCATTCCAACGCGAGGTAAAAATACTGAATCATCGCTGATTTCGATCAGATTAAAATCGATCAGCCCGAGCACCGGTGCAAGTTCTGCTTCCGTGGGCCTTTGAGTCCGAGTTTTTGTCCAGATTCTCCGCAAGACCCCCGCAGTGACGTCGAACAAGCCCTCACTTAACTCATAACAGACTGCCGCATAGTTGAAAATTGCTCGGCATTCAGCATCGATCCGAACGGGTTTTAAGCCCGCGGCTGCGTTTATCTGAGCGACAACACTATCATGGGTATAGCGGGAATAAACGGACTCAAAGCGGTGAGCCTCGACGATGCACACATTGGCCGCCAACTGCCCACGCTCGGTGGGTCCGGGGACCTTGATGCTGCAAGGGCTACCCATTGCCACAAATGAAAACTCATTGACCGAGGTCAGAACTTAAACTCCAAACCTAAAGAAACCACATTAAATCGAACCAGCGCCGGGTGAGCTGATACCGATTCGTCTAGTCCAAGACCCTCATCACTTTCGTAGCGCTCTAACGAACCGTTGAATTCAATAGCACCCATCTGGTATCTCGCTTTTATCCCATAGCTCCATGCGCCATAGCTTGATAATCGGAAATCGCTCGATTGAGCTTGGGTCACAGGCAATGCATATTGATCAAACGGTCGGTAAAAACTTGCCTCACTCTGAGCGTAATAACGCACCGTAGGCCCCCAAGCGATGTCGGATCTGGGATTTTGCATAAAGCTTGCTGAAAGAGTCTGTGAGCGAACGTCGAAGCTGTCCCAAAAGTAACGATAATCGAAACGAAGACTCGTTTGTCGCCAGTCTAGATAGTGGCGATAAGATGCGGTAACAGTTTTTTCGAGTCGCTGTTTCGGCCTAACATCTCGCAACTTGTAGGGATCAGATAGGAATCCCCGCCTTGAGGTAAGACCCAGCCCAACGTTGAGCACCGCGACTGGGCTGATTAGCTGGGTCAGGCCGGCATAAAACGATCGACTGCGTTTTTCTTTATAAGGTACCCGTCCATACAACGCCGCATCCGTAGGGGTAATTTCATCGGTCGAGTAACTACCCGATAGGGCCAGCGTTGTATTGCGATTAAAAAAATCCCGCTCAAACGTCATCCCGACTGACCTTGAGTGATAGTCATCCTCTCCGGAGTAACCCAACGAAACAGAAAACGAGGATTGATCAAAATATCGTGTCAAGCTCACGTCTAAACCGTTCCGCGAGTCATCGATACTGGCTCCAGACATAATGACATCTGTTTGACCGTCAGCAGATACAGAGGTGCCCCATGGTGAGGCACCACTCATTGCTTCATTGTCGTAGCGAACAGATCCTGACCAGTCTCGCCCCATGGGCGCACTGACATAAAATTGATTCGTTTTAACCTTGAAACGCTCTACATCGCCAAACGCTAGGCGAGAACGCTCCAGATCATCTTCTTGATACACCGACGTGCTGACAGCAAGGGTGCGCTCAGTGGGCTGGGTCGCTCCGAAAGCAGGTAACGCGAGCGCCGCTGCAGACAAAAGAGCCAAAGACGATGAATCAACCTTCCGCATCAGTTACAACCGCAGCCACCACCGGCAGCCGCGGAACCACCACTCGACGCTTCTTTGCTAAAAAATATCTGCTCTGTTCGCTGCGCCTCCAACGGATCTGCGATGAGCTGCATGTCCTTTCTTGAGAGGCGGTCTCGCTCCCATGGCTCGACGGCTTGACAACCGCCAATTACGAGCATTATCAACATTATAGTAATGGCTCTAAACATCTCGATCCAAAACCTCCAATATATGTTCGCGAAGCATCGCTTCGTCTCCAGACTTAAATCCCTGATGAACGAGCGTCACCTTCCCTTCTCGATCGACGACAAAAGAACTCGGCATTGCTTTTATACCGTATTTCGCAGGAGTCATTCCCTCTTCATCTCGGAGATTACGATAATGTATAGACAGCTTTTTTAAAAATTTACGCGCTTTTCCGGGCTCTCGATCAACATTCACAGCCAGAACCACAAAATCATCCAATCCAAATTGATCTTGCAACGCTTGTATTTTGGGCATGGCAATCAAGCAGGGACCACACCAAGATGCCCAAAAATCAAGGTAAACCACCTTTCCACGATGATCGCCCAGACGATCGATGATATCGGCATCGAGCAAATCAGGAAGCTCAAAGGACGGAGCACTGTCTCCTACAGAAATCGGTGCAGAGCTTGATTCTACAGGCAGTGTTAACGCGAGCAAAAATAAGAAGGCGACATAGCAATTGAAGATTCGGTTGAACATATCAGATACCACCTAAATCCCTTAATTGTTAACAGGCATAATTGATTGCAACGCTAATCCCACACGGAATCCTACAGGCCCTCACACACGTTTTACATGCACCAAGCGATGCCGTGCAGCCACTCACTATTTCTATCCGGTCGCTCGTTAGCCTCTTTTCACAAGGGCCCAGTTTTAACCGATCCTAACGCAGGCGACAAACAACCCTACTCGTCCGATGCCACTGATGCACTGAAGGGGAAATGCTGGACTGTGTTCAGATACCCAATGCTCCAGCCTGATCGCATTGCATTCAGACCTCACCTACTGAAACAAAAGTCAGTCCAGTCACCAGTGCTTTAGCCACGTGCCGCCGTTGGAACTCGCTAGGATAAAATGCCTGGCGGCTCGATCTCACAAAAAATAGCAGTCAACTATGTCCGATTTAATCGTCATAGATACAGGTCAAGGCACAAGGGACTCGATATAATCGCTGATCTCATCAGGATCTGTCCGATTCGCGTTTGTTCCGAGTGCCCCAGAGGTAAGTGACGACCCCGTGAAGCCAAACCGGTGACGGATGATCAGCAGACCATCGCTCAATGGGCCCACGGAACCATCATCATCAATGTCCAATGCCGGCTCGATTGCTACGAGCTGATCGCTGATCTCATCAGCAAGCGTCACAGTCGCTTCGTTGCCCACTGCACCTTGGATAAGCGCGTCTCCAGAGAACCCGAAAAGATGTCGGATCGTCAGTAGACCATCGGTCAAAGGTCCAACAACACCGTTTCGATCAATATCGAGCGACGCAAAACTAAGACTCGGATTCAGCGGCGCGATATCATCGATATC
>CALIKQ010000021.1 GCA_938017975.1 uncultured Pseudomonadales bacterium
GTTTGAGAGGCGCTGATCGCCGTCAATTACTGCCCAATCCCCTTTTACCCACTAAAATGACAAGGTTGTCATTGCTTTTTTAGACCCTATTGACAGCGTTGTCAATAGGGCGTGCAAACCCCCTTGAGACGTCTGCGTTTACAGTGCCTGAAATATGGCTTGAGAGCGCAGATATGCCCGAAATATCGCCAGTTCAACCTGATAACCTCGCAGGAAATCGAATCGATTCACCAATTAATCGATTCACCATTTATTGGAAGATCGGGCTTTTATTTGAAGATTGGGCTTTTGTTTGAAGATCAGGCTTAGACTCAGAACCTCCAGCACCAAAAAAATACCCATTTACGGACAGCTCAAAGCCATCTAAATCAATTTAGGGAGGTATTTGGAACATCATTAGACGGTCAAACATTCAATCGAATTGATTACCCTTATGATCGTCCCTCAACCAGGGCCTGGTGACGTTATTGATTGGGATCGGCTCGCGCACAAGACAAGCGCTTCCATCGCGCTAAGGGCACTGGGTAGCGCAAAAATTAAGTCGACATGCTGATAGGTCGAAGTTAGAAAGTACCCCGCCCTATTGAGCCATCCCCTTAAAGCAGGAGTCATCGCATTTATTGTCGCTTTGTCCCTGTTATCGCATAAAAGTCCTGTTAGTCTCAAAAACAATGTCTTTAGTCCACCCAAAAGGTACGATTTTGTATGGAGAGATGCCCGGGGACGACGCATCGAAACAACACGATCTCGCAATGAGAAAAGCTCGACTTAGGGGGTTTAAACACTATGGTATTCAAACGAAAACTACTATCTAGCAGTATCGCATTAGCGATTGCAGGCCACGTAACGCCGGCACTTGCCGAAGAAAATCCCGGTGCCGAGGCCATGATCGAGGAAGTTGTCGTTACTGGTATACGAGGCAGTCTCCAGCGATCAATGGATATCAAACGAGATGCCATGGGAGTCGTTGATGCTATCTCTGCAGAGGAGATGGGTAAATTCCCCGATGCCAACTTAGCCGAATCACTTCAGCGGGTCACCGGTGTTTCGATCTCGCGACAGCGCGGCGAAGGAAGCCAGGTCACGGTTCGAGGATTCGGTCCTGAATACAACCTGGTTACCTTAAATGGCCGGCAAATGCCGACACACAACGGCGCTAGTCGCTCCTTCGATTTTGGGGATCTGGCTTCTGAGGGTGTTGCTGGCGTTCAGGTCTACAAAACCGGTCGCGCCGACGTCCCCTCAGGCGGTGTAGGTTCTACGATCAATATCTCAACACCCAAGCCGCTTTCGGGTCAGCCCGCGGCGAGCTTTGCAGTCAAAGCGGTCAGCGATACGTCAACCCGTGCTGGTGATGAGGTTACTCCCGAGTTCTCAGGTATCTACATGGATACGTTTGCAGACGGCACTTTCGGCCTAGCCATCACCGCAACCAATCAACGCCGCAACAATGGGGTAAACGGTGCATCTGTGGGCGGATGGTATACACGACCTGGCGATGACATCCTGCCGAATGGCTCCAGAGATGCCAAGGTTGCCAATGATGCCAATCAGATCAACCGACCTCAGTCTGCCGATGAGTCTTATTCTCTTCCGCAATCGATGGCGTACAACATTGCCGAATATGAGACCGAGCGTACAAATGGTCAGCTTGTTCTTCAATGGGCGCCAACCGATAACATTGTTGCAACTCTGGACTACATCCGATCAGAATTTACACTCGAACGTTCCTACAGTGATCTATCTGCTTGGTTCTCAAATACGGCAGCAGTCTCTCAGTCCAGCGAATGGACCGCTGGACCCATTGCGAGCCCAGTGTACTACAGCGAAGTCGTTGATAACGCTGACTTCGCCATGGGTACCGGTGAAGATGGTAGAGATAACCTCAACGAAAGCATTGGTTTCAACATCGAGTGGGACGTCTCTGACACCTTGAGCCTAGCATTGGATTACCACGACTCATCTGCTGAGACAGGTGCGAATGGTCCGAATGGCACAGAGTCTCTGATTACCATCGCAAGCTTCAACAAGGTGGGTCAGACCATTCATACCGGTCAAGAGCTCCCGATCATGGAGCTCAATCTTAACTCCGGTGGCGAAGCCAACCGTCCCATGTATGCCAGCGATATGATCATCACCGGTAGCGTTTTCAGAAATGACGCCGCACGCATGGATATTGAGCAAGCCAAACTAAGCGGTAACTGGGATATCTCGGATACTTCAAACATTGACTTTGGGGTTCAAGTCAGCGAAGTCGGAAATCGAGCCGTTTCCAACTTCATCCAGTTGAATAACTGGGGCGGAATCACAGATCCAGGTGACCTCTCTTCAATTGTTGTCAGATCAAGTATTGAAGGCCAGTTCGATCAGTTATCAGGTGGTAATGATCCAAGGTTGCAGACTGAATTTTTCTCGGCTGACCTTGCGGACCTGCAAGCTGCAGGAGAAGCCGATTACGCTGCCAGCGGCGATGCGTATGAAGCAATTGGAGACTGTGGAACCGGTTACTGCGCTTCGACTGTTTGGCCGAACGACATCCGAACGACTGAGGACACCTATGCAGCTTACGTTCGCTTGAACTGGAGCGGCGAGATCGGTGATATGCCGGCCAACTTGCACACTGGCCTTCGCTACGAAAAGACCGAGGTAACCTCTGCAGCACTTTCGATTCTTTATGATGGCTCTAGATGGTCTAAGGCTGGTAACGAACTCTACATCACCGAGGCTCAAGACGCTGATGGGAATGCCATCTCGGGCTTTGAAGACTTCGAGGGTGAGTACGAGCTTCTCCTTCCGAGCATTGACTTCGACATCGAAGTCACTGACGACGTTGTTTTGAGAGCTTCCTACAGCGAAACCATCACTCGCCCAAGCTACGAGGCCATCAAAGGCGGACTCACAGCCAGCAGCACGCAGTACTACCCAGGCGTCAACGCGCAAGCTTCGGCTGGAAACCCAGGCCTTGTGCCCATCCAATCTGAAAATATCGATGTTTCCCTGGAGTGGTACTACTCGGATAACAGCTATTTTTCTGTCGGATATTTTGAAAAGGATGTTGATAATTTCATCGGAAGCGGACTTGAAGAAGACACGCTATTCAATATACCCAACATTATTGGTGGCGCGTTGTGGAATCAAGCAGTAACTGACAGTGGCCTCAATCCTCAGAATTACACCGAGGTTGGCCAATACATTCTTGACAACTATCAAGATAACCCAGCAGTCGACGGCGATACCATTTTGGGTGTTGAAGGCGATCCAGAAATCCTCTGGACTCTCACGCGACCAATTAACCAAAAAGAGGCCAGCGTTGACGGCGTCGAAATTAATTTGCAGCACAATTTCGGGGACAGCGGGTTTGGATTCGTTGCCAATGCAACCTTTGCCAATGCTGATATCGGTTATGACAATACCAACTCCTTGGAAGGACAGTTCGTTTTGAATGGCCTCAGCGATTCCGCTAACCTCATTGGTTACTATGACAAGAATGGCATTCAAGTTCGACTTGCCTACAACTGGCGGGACGACTTCCTGGCGGGTGTTGGTCAGGGTCAGGGAACGACAACGAACCCAACCAACGTTGAAGCTTACGGTCAGTTAGATATCGGAATAACCTATGAGGCCACCGAGAACCTCACCGTTTATTTCTCAGGTCAAAACGTAACCGAGTCGACAGTACACGTCTACGGATTAACCAAAGACCAAGTACTGCAGGCCGTTCAAGGCGGTGCGAGATACGATCTTGGGGTGCGCTATACGTTCAAGTAGCGAAAGCTTGTGTGTGATAAGAAGAAACCGCTCCTTGAGGGCGGTTTCTTTTTTTTGAAACCAAGGTTACGAAATCTAAAACGACCTTCGTTGGCAAGCGTTGTGATCGATAATTTGGTGCTTTAAGCATTGAACCCAGGCGGCGACTGCTGTCATCATCTGCAAACACTATGACTGATTCTATCAACCAAATCGTGATTGTCGGCGGGGGCTCCGCAGGATGGCTTACGGCGGCGATCATTGCTGCCGAATATGAAACCCAGCCCACTGCTGACCCAGTAGGGATCCCGCTGGCCATCACACTCATAGAGTCACCTAGCATCAGCACCATTGGTGTCGGAGAAGGCACCTGGCCATCGATGCGAACAACCCTTCAAAAAATCGGCATTACAGAGACAGAATTCATTTCACGATGCGATGCAAGTTTTAAGCAAGGCACCGCATTCCGGAACTGGCATCATTCGGACGACAGTGGCTACGTCCATCCTTTTACGCCACCGCTGGGTTATGAAGAGCTTGATCTTGCAGGACATTGGCTGAGTCACCCGCACCGCCCTCCATTCGCCGAAGCAGTGGGCACACAGGCGGCGGTTTCAAAATCGCATCTCGCACCCAAGCAGATCACCACTCCCGAATATGCCTTTAACGTTAACTATGGCTATCACTTGAACGCAGGAAAATTTGCGCAATTGCTTCAGGAGCATTGCGTGCAACGTCTCGGTGTTCATCATGTGAGGGCCAACGTCATCGGAATTACGAGCCATGAAAATGGTGATATCAAAGCACTTCAAACCGATACTGCAAATAGCATCCCGGGGGATCTATTTATCGATTGCAGTGGAATGAACAGCTTGTTGCTTGGGACGCATTACAACATCCCATTCCATAATGTAGACCATATACTCTTCAACAACTCTGCAATCGCAGCCCAAATTGACTATCAAAACCCTACAGACCCCATTGAATCCTGCACCCTTTCAACGGCTCACTCAGCAGGATGGATCTGGGATATCGGGCTGCCGACACGTCGCGGTATTGGTTGTGTTTACTCTGATCAATTTATGAATCGGGACCAAGCTGCAGCCAAATTAAAAAGCTACATCGCCAGCACAGTCTCGCCCGATGCGGGGAATTCTGCAGCCTTGAGAGAAATTCGGTTTAACCCCGGATATCGCCAAAAGTTCTGGCACCGAAATTGTGTTGCGGTAGGCATGGCCGCAGGCTTTATAGAGCCTCTTGAGGCCTCGGCGCTGGTCATGGTTGAGCTTTCAGCCAACATGATCGCAACTCAGCTTCCCGCCGATCGATCCGCGATGCAACGTCTGGAGCAACAATTTAATGCGAAGTTCGAGTATCGCTGGCATCACATCATCGAATTTCTAAAGCTTCACTATGTGTTAAATGAGCGCTCTGATTCCGACTATTGGGTTCAAAACCGGGCTGCTTCGTCTATTCCGGATGGCCTCCAAACCGCCCTTAAAAATTGGCAACACCGAGGCCCATGGCACCACGAAACTCAGCATGCTGATGATTTGTTTCCATCTGCCAGCTACCAATACGTGCTCTATGGCATGGGCTTTGCACCGCAACCAGACCCACGACTGAAGCGACGAGCAAAAGATCAGGCGCATCGAGCGATGGCGCTCTTCAAAGAAAACGAAGAGATGACTCGCCAGCTGCTTGCTGCGTTACCTGACAACCGATCTTTGATAGACAAGGTGGGCTTACACGGTTTTCCTAAAATTTAGACGTTTTAAACCTCAAAACATTAAGATAACACCATGAGCAACTACACAATTCTGCGGCCCGACCATCATCAAAACCTTTGCGTTGATATGAGCCGCAGTGCTGCCCTTGGGGATGAGGTGTCTCAAGTATTAACCTACCCGCTAGAATTCCGCGATATTCAGTCATGTTACCCAATTTTTTTTACCAAGGACTCTGAGACAGGTGCCTTCATGCCAGTAGCATTATTGGGACTGAATACAGGCCAAAACTTGTTCATGATTAATGATGCATGGGACGCGCATTACATTCCAAAGCTTATCGAACGTAACCCTTTCCTGATCGCAAGACCGGCAAATGCCAACCCGAATCAAACGTCCCAACCCAAGCTATCGATCGACCTTGACTCGCCACGAGTCACCGAGGACCGCGGCGAAGCCCTCTTTGACAGTGCCGGGGCACCAACCGATTTTTTAGAAAATATCATTGCTATGATGCAGCGGATCCATCAAGGTCTCGAGCACGGTGCTCAGCTTTCCCAAGCTTTGGTTGCGCACGAATTGTTAGAACCGATGACCGTAAACTTAACGCTTGCCGATGGGGAATCAAAAGTACTAGAGGGCTTCTACGCCATTGCGGAGGAAACACTCTTCAACTTGTCTGGTGAAGCCCTGCAGACGCTCAATCAAGCTGGCTTCTTACAACCCATTTATATGGCGATTGCCTCTTTTTCCAGACTTAACGATCTAATGGCGAGAAGCAATTCTGCCAAACAGCAACGGGCGGAGTCTCTTTAGGGTGCATGCCTAATGACAATACCTCAATCCAATGTGAGTGTCAGAACGCTAAGTCAAACTTCAGACTTGAGCGACACAATCCTAGAGAGCCCATCGCCGATCGTTGTCAAAGGCCTCGTCTCGTCTTGGCCAGCAGTCCTGCAAGGCAAGCGCTCCGATCAGGCACTGATCAACTACTTATGCCAATTCGATCAAAACCATCTCTTAACCGCACTGATTACCCCTCCAGAAAGTAAGGGTCGAATTTTCTACAATGATGATTTCACTGGGTTTAACTTTGAGCAAGTCAGAACGACACTGAGCAAGGCCCTCACTCAACTAGAAGCATTCAACAAGACAGACCCAACTCCCGGGCTCTATATCGGCTCAACGCATCTGGGGCATTGGCTTCCAGGTTTTTCTGAGGACAACCCTCTTGCGCTGCCAGAAAAAGAGCCTATCGCGAGTATCTGGCTGGGCAACCACAGCCGAATCGCAGCGCATTTTGACTTCCCCTCAAACCTTGCCTGCAATGTTTCTGGGCATCGCCGAGTCACGCTATTTCCGCCAGAACAAATCAATAACCTGTATGTCGGGCCTCTGGACTTTACGCCTGCAGGTCAGCCGATTAGCCTAGTTGACTTCAACCAGCCTGATTGGGCACGGTTTCCGAACTTCAAAACGGCTCTCGAGCATGCAATGGTCGTAGACTTGGAACCAGGGGATGGGCTTATCATCCCAAGCATGTGGTGGCACCATATTGAAGCCACCGAACCGCTCAATGTGTTAGTTAATTTTTGGTGGCGATCATCTTCAAACTTTCTCGGTTCTCCGCTGAATGTATTGCAGCACGCGTTACTTGGGCTCAGGGATCTGCCGGAGCATCAACGAGAAATTTGGAAAGGCCTTTTAAACCATTACGTCTTTGACTTTGAACCGGATTCAGTGGCGCATGTTCCAGAGAATGCAAGAGGAATTCTAAACCCCCTAGACTCCGATACGGCGCAGCGCCTTAAAACAATGTTGCGCAATCAATTGAACTAACCAGATGGGCTAAATCATTTTGACTACGAACACCATTAGAAACATTGTCATTGTAGGAGGCGGTACTGCAGGTTGGATGGCTGCGGCCTCCATTGCAGCCCTCATCGGGAGAAATCTTCATGTAACCCTGATCGAATCCGACGAGATCGGAACCATTGGCGTTGGTGAAGCCACAATACCGACATTTTTTGCACTTCATCAGCTACTAAAAATAGATGAGGCAGATTTCCTATCGGAGGTACATGGCAGCATCAAGCTTGGGATTTGTTTTGAAAACTGGAGAGCTCTGGATGAATCCTACATTCACGCTTTCGGCTACACAGGGCAATCCTGCTGGGCTGCGGGATTCCAACACTTCTGGTTAAAAGGGCAACACCTTAAAATATCGAAAGAATACGGCAAATATTCACCTGAATTAATGGCCGCAAAGACTGGCAAGTTTGGCTTTCCAAAGCCGCAGCCACTCAATTATGCCTACCACATTGATGCTTCCCGATACGCCAAATACCTCCGAAAGTTGGCAGAGCAACAGGGTGTGCAACGAATTGAAGGCCGAATTGAGACTGTTAACCAATTGCCCAACGGCGATATCGCCTCTGTCCAACTGTCATCCGGTAACATCATTTCAGGTGACCTCTTCATTGATTGCAGTGGCTTTTCAGGCCTGCTGATCGACAAAACATTGCATTCGCCGTTTGAAGATTGGTCTCACTGGCTGCCCTGCGACCGAGCTATCGCTGTTCAGACTTCCTCCACCGAACCGCCAATTCCTTATACCCGGTCTATAGCCCGGGACTTTGGTTGGCAGTGGCGCATCCCGCTCCAGTCTCGGACTGGGAATGGTCTCGTTTTCTCAAGCAAATTCGCAAGTGATGACGAAGCAACAAACACCCTTTTGGCCAACGTATCCGGTGACGTGTTAATTGAACCCCGTGTCATTCCCTTTAGAACAGGACAAAGACCGGCTCAGTGGACAAAAAACTGTATTGCTTTAGGCTTGGCCGCTGGGTTTTTAGAACCTCTAGAATCTACCAGTATTCATCTGATTCAACGCGGCATTATTCGCTTGATGCAAATGTTTCCCTATGGAGGCGTCACTCAAGCTGACCAGGATGAGTTTAATTCGCAAATGAGCCAGGAATACAACTTCATTCGCGACTTCATCATCATGCACTATCACCTCACCGAGCGGACAGATTCTGAATTTTGGAAACGCTGCCAATCAATGGACATCCCCGATTCACTGAGTCATCGTCTTGACCTCTTTAAAGAGACTGGGCGCGTTTTCCAAGCTGAGGGAGATGTTTTTGGTGAGAATAGTTGGACGCAAGTGATGCTTGGACAAGGCATCAAGCCGAAAAGTTACCATCCAATTGTCGACATGATGAACGAGGAAGAATTGTTCCAATTTTTGGCGCATCAAGAAAACAAGGTAACCCACCTTCTAAGTCAGCTTTCAAACCATGAGGACTTTTTGGCGCAGTACTGCCCTATGCGACCTTGAGGTTACAGAACAAAGCTAAGCAACTGCCGGAACGCAGCAGGGCATTACGGGCCCGCTCTTAGGCCACATCGACTCAATCTATAAGCTCTGGTGAGACAATGTGCCTCACTGACCTTTTTCAAAGGACTAACCTTTTTCAAGCGACTAACCTCTTCAAACAACTAACCTCTTCAAACAACTGGTCTCTGTCGAATAAAAGGCATTCCAAAAAAAAGCCGGGCTGAAAAGCCCGGCTTTTATGCCTCTGGTTATTTCCCGTTGTTACTCTTTCATCAACCGGAAGGTCCACCATACACCCGGAGCAGTCTCGAGTGTTACAGTCACAAGACCACTGTCTAACGTGGAGATGGAATAGGTCACATTATCGGGCGCGTCTCCGGACGCTGCCAATTCCTGGCCATTGACTGCTTTAGCAAGTCCAAGATGTGAGCCTCTGCCGTCTATCATGAGGGTACTTGCAACTTCGTCGTAGCTGAAGGCTCCCATAGACGTTCCATCATGGGGCGAAACAGGTGCTGCGCACGCGTCAGCGCCGCCTTGCCATGCTTCAACCCAAGTTTCCATACCCATGAAGTTCTTAAAACCGCCATCGGCTCCAAAATGGTAAACATCATCAAACCAGCACGCTCGATCATCCGGACCCGCGCCGTTGGCTGCCGTTGACGCCCACCACTCTGCACTATCGGCAACTGGGCCCACCGATGCTGCGCCATCTCCGGCCAACTTCCAATTACCCGCAAATGGTGAGTTAGAAACCCGTTGCAAACGGAAAGTCCACCAAACGCCAGCCGCGGTTTCAAGGGTTACCGTCATGTTGTCGCCATCTAAGGTTGCTACCTGATAGGTCACCGTCTCAGGAGCGTCGCCAGATGCAGCGAGCTCAGCGCCATTGACTGCCTTCGCCAAGCCCAAATGCGCGCCGCGTCCATGAATCGTCAGCGTTCCTGCATCTTCGTTATAATCGAAAGCAGACACAGCCGCACCATCGTGTGGTGATACAGGCGCAGCACAAGCATCAGCGCCCCCTTGCCATGCTTCCACCCAAGTCTCAGCGCCCATATCGTTCATGAACGCACCGTCTGAGTCGAAGTCGTAGACATCGTCAAACCAGCACGCTCGATCTGCGGGACCGGCACCGTTGGCTGAAGTTGATGCCCACCATTCCGAACTCTCAGCAACAGGCCCTACTGATGCAGCACCTTCACCCGCAAGCTTCCACTTGCCGGCCAATGCTGATTGCTTAACTCTCATGAGCCTAAAGGTCCACCAAACGCCTGGGCCAGTCTCAAGCGTCACTGTCATATTGTCACCGTCCAACGTGGTCACGGTGTAGGTAATATCATCCGGGGCATCTCCTGGCGCAGCAATCTCAGCGCCGTTGGTCGCCTTCGCTAAACCTAAGTGGGACCCTCGACCAGAAACGGTCAGCGTTCCTGCGTCCTCGTCGTAAACAAAGCTTCCAACCGATGCACCATCATGAGGAGATACAGGCGCGCCGCAGGCATCACCACCGCCTTGCCAAGCTTCTACCCAAGTATCTAGACCCATGAAATTCTTAAACGCACCTGAACCGCTGAAGTGGTAGATATCGTCAAACCAACACGCTCGCTCGTCAGGCCCGGCTCCATTCGCTGCCGTTGAAGCCCACCATTCGGCACTTTCAGCTGTGGGACCCACTGAAGCAGCACCGTCTCCGGCAAGTTTCCAGTTGCCAACCAAGGGCGATGTGGAAGTACGCGTCAACCTGAATGTCCACCATACCCCTGCGGCTGTCTCCAGAGTTACCGTCATATTGTCGCCATCAAGTGTCGTGACGGTATAGGTAACATCCTCTGGGGCTTCTCCCGGTGCCGCAAGCTCCGCACCGTTGACTGCTTTTGCCAATCCAAGATGCGCGCCCTTACCCGAAATCTTGAGCGTGCTTGCATCTTCATCATATTGGAATATTGAAGTTACCTGCCCATCATGAGGCGCAACCGGTGCGCCACAAGCGTCGGCTCCACCCTGCCAAGCTTCTACCCAAGTCTCGCCGCCCATCACGTTTTCAAAAGAACCATCTGCGTTAAACTGATAGACATCGTCGAACCAGCACGCTCGATCAGCAGGACCGGCACCATTGGCGGATGTCGATGCCCACCATTCGGCGCTCTCAGCTACAGGACCTACAGATGCAGCACCTTCTCCAGCGAGCTTCCATTTCCCTAGAACCGGTGATTTGGGTGGACGCTTGAGCTTGAACGTCCACCACACTCCCGGCGCCGTCTCAAGGGTCACTGTCATATTGTCGCCGTCAAGCGTCAAAACGTCGTAAGTAATTGAGTCTGGAGCATCGCCGGAATTCGCCAATTCTTGTCCATTGACTGCTTTCGCTAACCCCAGATGCGATCCACGACCATTGATTACCAATGTTCCAGCGTCTTCGTCGTAGGCGTAGGTTCCAGCGCTAGCGCCGTCGTGAGGAGAGACCGGCACCCCACACGCGTCTGCCCCGCCTTGCCACGCTTCTACCCATGTTTCACCACCCATCATATTTTGGAAGCTGCCATCATCACCAAATTTGAAAACATCATCGAACCAACATGCCCGATCATTTGGACCACCCCCATTTTGAGTGGTTGATGACCACCACTCAGCGCTGCCCGCAGAGGGCCCTACCGATGCTGCACCTTCACCAGCCAAACGCCAGTCGCCAGCCAAAGATCCGTCACCACCAGTTGCGCAGCCTTCCATGCAGTATTGAACAGCACTGTCGTCTGTCGTTGCAGTAACAACCTCACCCGCTTCCCCAGAAATATCCTGGTAGGAGATAGAAAAGGTCACTTCTCCGTCGAGATCCAATTCGGTCATGGTACGAATCGCATACCAATCTCCAATTTTTCCGCCAATTTCATCAGCAGCAACACCTGCAATGGTGATCGATGGTTTCATCAACGCTTCGCTTGCTTCTATATCGATACGGACCGCCTGTCCGAGCTTCACGGCACCGTTAGGCTTCGGATCAGCGTCTTTTGCCATTTTAATCGTGACACTGACCAAAGTGGGTGCCACGCCGTCAGGCCCTGCATCAGAGAGATCATTCTCGACGATCGTGCTGCCACCACCACCACAGGCCGAAAGAACCAGCAACGCAGCCAGCGTAAACGCTGAAACCAGACCATTGTTTTTAAACAAGTTGGCTAATTTGCCCCCCGAACGAACTCTCGTTTGCTGTTGCATAACTTCCCCTAGCTGAGTTGTAAGCGCCATATCTCTGTTGGCTCTAGATTTTTCACCTCCGCATTTTCAATTGCCAGGCGCACCAGCTCCAGTCCAAAACGGTGAACAGGTAGATATATGCGGTGAGACGGCACGCAATCGGAAAATTAAAGAAGATACCGGCAATGCAACGAATTCCGGTGCTCTGGCACGACCGCCAGACAATTGCGTTGGCGAATCTAGCTTGCATCGTCAAGGGGACTGTTAAGCCAAAACTACTCTGTGCCGGCGTGACTTGAGTCCATATCAGCTCATGATCTCGAGGCGCCTGAGGCTAAACTGAGGACTGAAATGGTCCCCTGAACAAGCGTCAGGCGACTGCCTCCAATGAACTCACCTGATATAGATTCACTGATTGGTCTAACATTCGGGTCGCAAAAGCCCATTCATTGTCATACCACGCCAGAACTTTGACCAAGGACCCGTTGACCCGCGTGTGATTGCCATCGAAATTGCAGGAGTATGGACTGTGGTTGAAATCCGTGGAGACCAGCGGCTTCTGATTGTACGCCAGTACACCAAATGGATCTTTCTGGGCGGCTGATTTCATCACAGAATTGACTGCGTCAGCCGTGACTGAAGTCGCAGCAGTAAACGTCAGATCCACTAAAGAAACGTTGAGTGTTGGCACCCGCAAAGCCATCCCATCTAGGCGTCCCGAAAGCCTGGGCAAAACCGCGCCAATTGCGGCAGCTGCACCGGTTTGGGTGGGAATAATCGAATGCGCCGCCGCCCGGCCCCTGTAAGGATCACTGTGCGCCCCATCAACCAAACATTGATCGCCGGTGTAGGCATGAACGGTGGACATAAAACCATGAGTGATTCCAAATTGTTGGTCAAGCACCTGACACATCGGCGCCAAACAATTGGTGGTACAAGATGCATTCGATATTAACCGATGCTCAGTCTTAAAATTCTGATGATTGACCCCATAAACCAGCGTTGCATCAAGGTCTGAGCCCGGGGCAGAAACTAAGACGCGCTTAGCTCCGGCTTCAAGATGCCTAGCTGCCTGCTCGCGAGCAGTCATCACGCCGGTGCATTCTAAGACCAAATCAATATCCAGCGACCGCCATGGCAATGCATCCGGGTCTCTGACATTAAGCATCTGGATTGAGGTCCCATCGATTACCAACTGATCATCGATCAGCTCGAGATTACGGTTCAAGGGTCCATGCGTGCTGTCAAACTCAGTTAGATGGGCGCTGGTCTGAAACTGAGCTAAATCATTAATTGCCACGATTTTCACTGAACTGAATCGATGAGAGTCTTCTAAGTAAGCGCGAACAATATTTCTTCCCACCCGGCCATACCCATTAATCGCCACTCTCAACGTCATCTTGCTATCCTTCGCCAAAAAGTAATTAAACTACGGTAATTATTGTAAAATAGTGATTCAAACACAATTTATCGTAATAAAACTACAAATATTTCCAAATTTAATGAATTTTGGCAGGCTATAACGCATTAAGTAAATTAAAATGTAATCGAATTACATGTTTAAATGCGCCAGGTGAAAGAATGAAGACACCGCCAGAAATCATTGCTCAACTCACCCATTCCAAACGCGGATTCAGCAAATCCGAGTTGAAGGTCGTTGATGCGATATTGTTGGATCCAGAATCGGCGACCCGAGCCTCAATTGCCCAGCTCGCACAACTTGCAGGCGTGAGCGAACCCACCATCAACCGGTTCTGTAAAAAACTCGGGGCCTCTGGGTTCCCAGATTTCAAAATCAAACTCGCCCTATCCCTGGCCTCAGACGCACGCTTCGTCAACAGTGCGGTAGATGCCGATGACGATGTCGGTACCTTTACGCCAAAAATATTCGACGCGAGCGTCAATGCCCTCACTCGAGTAAGAGACAGCATCGACACCAAGGTCATACAGCGCTCTATCGATCAGATTGTGCAGTCAAAACAAATTTACTTTTTCGGTCTGGGTAATTCAGGTCCGGTGGCGGCGGATGCCACGTTTAAGTTTTTTAGATTCAATACCCCGGTGTCGTCGCATCACGACCCACTGATGCAGCGCATGCTGGCCGCCGCAAGCCAGACTGGAGACCTTTTCGTCATGATCTCTCACACAGGTCGAACGACGAGCTTGCTAGAGACCGCCGACATCGCGCGCCGAGCGAACGCCACCGTGATCGGTATCACGGCACCGGAGTCCCCACTGGCGGCGCGCTGCGACCTTGCGATCACCCTTGATGTACCAGAAAACACAGATGAATATCTGCCCATGACATCACGTCTCGCCCAACTCACGGTACTTGACGTCATCGCAACCGGGGTCAGCCTCCGCCAAGGACAGGCACACATCCCCCATTTGCGCCGCATCAAAGAGAGCCTCCATGATACCCGTCAGCCCATCGATAGCGCTGTTTAAAAGCCTCGTCTCTAGCGGCTCATGAGGCAGTCAGTCGTCTGAGCAGGCCAGACAGCATTCTTTGAGTTCTAAGGCGCCCAAACCACCTGCAAAGCCACCTTAGATTGATTTAAAAACCGGCTCACCGGCATCAAAGCAGCCTCCTGGCAAGCTTCCGCCTGTTTGAACACAGCGAGTTTCTCCGCTGAGGTCAGGTGCAAGATCAGGTTTTCAGTCTGGATCAAACGCTGAGCAGATAAACTCAAGCGTGCATTCGGCGCGGACAATGGTTGGATGGCTACCACCGAGGCAGAACCTTCAAGATTCAGAGCAGCTTCGATGCCTGTCGCGCTTGGGAATAACGAAGCCGTGTGGCCATCGAGACCCATCCCTAAAATCACGACGTCAAAAAGGGGTAGCGCTTGAACGATTTGGTCAGAACTCACCGCATTAGCTTTGATATCAAGACCTTCTTGAAACAGCCCAATCAACGTCGCGAGCCTCGCCGGACCTTGCAACAAATGACGACGGACCGCGCCCTCATTACTGTCAGGATGATCAGGGCGCACCCAGCGCTCATCCGCCAAGATAAACGTCACCTTCGAGAAATCCAGGTCAGACTTGGTGAGTAACCGAAAGAACCCTAATGGCGTAGAACCCCCAGAGATCACGCAAAAAGCCTGGCCGCGATCTTCAATGCCCGCTTGAAGGATTGTCTCAACCCGCGCACAGAGCGCTCTATCTAGCGCATCTCGGGATGCAAAGGACGCCAAAGAATAGCTCATTCCTCAAACCAGGTACGGTTATCACGCTCGATCAACATCTCCGCCTTCGATGGCCCAGAGGAACCCGCGCTATAACCGTGTACCTTTACCTTCTGGTCGTGCCATGCTTCGATCAAACGATCACACCAAATCCAAGACGCCTCAATTTCTTCCCGACTCACAAATAGCCATTGATCGCCCTTAAAAACCTCAAGCAACAAACGCTCATAAGCATCTGGGATTCTGCTCTCGCCCGTCGCATCAAAGAAATCGAGATTCAGGGTGCGTTTCTCGAGACTTAATCGATCTTTGAGACTTTGCTTCTTAGAGGCCATCTCAAGCTGTATACCCTCATTGGGTTGAAGCCTGATCACCAGCCGATTCATGCCGGTATCTCTTCGATCTGGAAAGATGGCGTGAGGATGGTTCTTGTAGCTGATCACCACTTGGGTCACCTTTTCCCCCAAACGCTTTCCAGTACGAAGATAAAATGGGACACCCGACCAGCGCCAATTGTCGATGTGGGCTTTGATGGCTACAAACGTCTCCGTATCAGATGCTTGATCCGAGCAACCGTCTTCCTCGGTGTATCCAACCACCGGCTCACCCTCAATCCAGCCAGCGGAATACTGTCCCCGAATGGCTTGATCCTCAATTTTTGAACGATCAATGGTTGATAGTGCACGAAGAATCTTAACCTTTTCGGCCCTGATTTCATCAGCAGCAAAGGAGTTAGGCGGCTCCATCGCCACCATGCACAGCAATTGCAATAGATGGTTTTGAATCATGTCACGCAACTGGCCCACTTGATCGTAGTAGCTCCAGCGTCCTTCGATACCGATGGTCTCAGCCACCGTAATCTGGACATGATCAATACAGGTATGATCCCACTGCGAGTTAATCAGACGATTAGCGAATCGGAGCGCCAGCAAATTCTGCACGGTCTCCTTACCCAAATAATGATCGATTCGATAGATGTTGCGCTCGGAAAAATAGCGCCCAACCGTATCATTGACCGCTCGCGAGCTGGCCAAATCATGTCCAATCGGCTTCTCTAAAACAATTCGTGCATGTTCATCAAGGCAATTGGCAGCCTGAAGATGTTGACTGATCGCGCCAAACAAACTTGGCGGCGTCGCTAGGTAATAAATGAGCACGCGGGAGGGCAGCGTCCAGGCACTTAAAACTTCGAATTGCTTCTGATTCGAAAAATCAATTTTAAGATAGGAACACCGACGACCCAGCCTGGTCCACACCGCATCTGACCAGTCATCTAACGGTAAACTCGCTTTAAGTCGCTGCTCGGCGTATCGAAGAAATCCCGAGGTTTCGATGTCTTCTCTTGCAACAACGGCGATACGAATGCTCTCTGCAAAGAGACCGGCACGCTCAATTTGGTACAGCGCCGGCAACAATTTACGGCCAGCAAGATCGCCCAGGCCACCGAAAATAACGAGATCAATGTTGCTCTCGGACATCTAGGCTTCTCCCCCGAGGTTTACAGATTCATGGCGTAAGGACTTAGCACCGCCTAATATCATGGTAACCGCTGCCCCGCTTAGCGATGAGATCTCATCCCAATTTTTCTCCGCCATTAGAGCTTGCGGAACCATCCATGACCCTCCAACAGCAGCAACATTAGGCAAAGACAAATAGCTTTTTAAATTTTCCGGTCCGATACCTCCCGTCGCGCAAAACGAAACTCCTGTCAGAGGCGCTGCAATCGCTTTTAGAAAGCTGGTGCCGCCGAGGGCTTCGGCGGGGAAAAACTTTTGCATGAAGAATCCATGATCCTTGGCCATCATCATTTCACTCACCGATGCGACGCCGGGCACAAAGGGCAAATCCGCTGGCGTATTGGATAGCAACTCAGGGGTGGCTCCCGGCGATACGAGAAACTGTGCGCCAGCAGATTCAGCTGTTCGCATCAGAGCGGGTGTTAAAACAGTACCCGCACCCACCAGGACCTCAGGCACCTCTTTTCTGATCGCTTCTATTGCAGCAGCCGCAGCCGCTGTTCTAAATGTTATTTCTGCGATTAGAATTCCGCCTCTAGCAAGTGCTCTGGCCAGGGGCGCCGCATCGTCAGAGTTCTCGATCGTGACCACCGGTATAATCGGATGCGAACGCAACAACTCACTCATGACCTCTAGACCTCTTCGCTCAAATAAGTAACTGCACCGATCAAGCCAAGATCTTGTCGTTGCACCAAAAATACCGGAATGTTTGCAAGGTAATCCCGGAAACGACCTTTATCTTCGAAAGCGCTTCGAAACCCACTTCTCAGGAAATAATCTGAAAACCGAGGAATCACTCCGCCAACAATATACACGCCACCCTTAGCGCCAAATGTCAGCGCTAAATTACCGGCAACGGCCCCTGCAACGTCACAAAAAAAGTCAAGCACCTCAAGCGCGAGCTCATCCTGATCGGACAAAGCCGCTGCTACGATCTCAGCAGGTGTCGTAAATCGGGGCGGTTGATGTTTGATCGCGGCGAGTGCGTTCGAGACATTAATCAGTCCCGGACCAGACAGCACACGCTCGATACACACCCGTTTGAACTGTGATCTGAGCTTACGTTTGACTTCAACTTGCAAATCGCCGACAGGTGCATAATCGGCATGCCCCCCCTCACTTTCTATGACCGAAAACCCGGTCACGCTCGGAACGAGCCCGGCAACGCCAAGGCCAGTTCCGGCTCCCAGCACCACTTTCGGGTGCTTGCTAGAAATCTGCCCATCACCGACGGGCGTTAAGTCAGGGACTTTAAGCTTGGGCACCGCCCGCGCTACGGATCCAAAATCATTGATGACCGAGACCAGAGAACACCCAGTTTTCTCGATTACTTCTTCAATCGTAAAGTTCCAGTGACTGTTCGTAAAAACAAAGCGATCGAGGACCGTCGGACAGGCCACTGCGAAACACACCTTTTGCGGGGAGACATTAGCATCTAGGGCAACCGCAACGTCTTGCAATGCATGTGTCAAGACATCTGCAAATTCGGGATACTCATTAACCAAGTAATACCCTTGCCAGACTGGCTCGATCGATCCAGGCGTGACCCCCCAAAATCGGGCATTGGTCCCACCAATATCAGCAACCAACCACCAGTTTTCATCCTTCATCTAGACTTCTCCAAAAAGAAAACTAGCGCCCTGCTCTGCCTGGCCTAATTGCGCACGATTTAAGGTAAACAACCCACGCCCACATGTTGTGGATTGAATCTGATCAGCCGCCCAACCCTCTCGGCCGGCAAGCGTCTGCTCTGGAACCAGTAATTCGAGCACACCAGCCTGCGCATCAAGACGCACCAAGTCACCCGTTTCAATCCGACCAATCAAGCCGCCATCAGTCGCCTCCGGTGTCAAATGAATCGCCGCAGGAACCTTACCCGATGCGCCACTCATACGACCATCTGTTACGAGCGCAACCCGATAACCTTGATCCTGCAAAGAGCCCAGAAACGGCGTGAGTTTATGAAGCTCTGGCATGCCGTTGGCCTTTGGACCCTGTCCGCGGACCACAACAACGCAATCTCGGTTCAGCTCGCCCGCAGAAAATAGGGCCTCAAGCGCATCTTGATGCTCGAGCACGACCGCTGGTGCCTCAACAACGTAATTCGATTCTGGAACTGCTGAAGTTTTAATGATGCTGCGTCCCAAATTACCCGCCAGCAATCGCAACCCTCCTTCCTGAGAAAAGGGTGACCCAACATCGGTTAAGACAGAAGCATCTAGAGACTGATGCGGCGCCTCCCGCCACTGCAAACCTGAATCATCAAGGCACGGCTCGCTCGTGTAGGCAGACAAGCTATCTCCCCAGACAGTCCGCGCATCACCTTGTAAATATCCCCCCTCGAGCAATGTTCGAAAAAGATAGCCCGTTCCGCCGGCAGCATGAAAGTGATTAATATCCGCTTCACCCGATGGGTAGACCTTGCAAACCAAGGGAACAACTTGGGACAGCTCAGAAAAATCATCCCAGTTCACAATCAACCCCGCCGCACGGGCGATTGCGATCAAATGAATCGTATGATTGGTCGAGCCACCAGTTGCAAGCAGAGCGACAATCGCATTGACCATTGCGCGTTCGTCAACGATCTCTCCGATCGGCCTAAAGTCGTCTCCAAGCGCCGTGATGCGCGCGATTTGATGGCTCGCTGCCCGCGTTAAAGGGTCTCGAAGACTGTCTGTTGGGTGAACAAAAGAACTGCCCGGTAACTGTAAGCCCATCGCCTCTAGAACGATTTGATTGCTGTTGGCGGTCCCGTAAAAAGTACAAGTACCAGGGCCGTGATAAGACGCTAGTTCCGCCTCGAGCAGTTGCGCGCGATCGATCTCACCGCGGGCAAACTGTTGGCGTATCCGCTGCTTTTCCTTATTTTCGAGACCCGATGACATTGGTCCAGCGGGAACAAAGATCGCAGGCAGGTGACCAAAACTCAGTGCACCGATCAAAAGTCCCGGTACAATTTTATCGCAGACGCCTAGCGCCAAAAGGCCATCAAACATTTCATGAGAGAGCCCGACGGCTGTGCACTGCGCAATTAAATCGCGACTGAGCAAACTCAGCTCCATTCCTGGTCGCCCCTGGGTGACACCATCGCACATCGCAGGAACACCCGCCGCGATTTGTCCGGTGCAACCCATTTCTTGCAAACATCGCTTAATCAAATCTGGATAAGCGGCATACGGCTGATGCGCCGAGAGCATATCGTTGTGCGCTGTGATAATCGCGATGTTGGCGCTCTGCATCAGCTTCAATTGCTGTTTGTCAGAAGCGCCACAGGCTGCAATACCATGTGCAAGATTGCCGCAGCCTAAATCTTCTCGACGAGGCCGATCCGCCTGACGGCTCTGAAGATCGGCAAGATAAGCATCCCGATAAGGCTTGCTTCGAGTCCGGATCGCATCACTTACCGAAAGTACCGCAGAATGGATTGATTGCATTGAATCGACCTCATTTATGAAATAAAACAACGTATATTAGGCCGATATCGGAAAATACGCCATATTTTAAGTAATTTAACTACAAATACTGCCACTTCAGTAGGGAGAAAATCCGTGCTGAAGCCAAAAATTGGTTTGCAGAGCACCTGTGACGCTGAATAGGCTTTCGAACGCCTCGGAGCTAAGCGATTTGACCCAATCCGTCTGTTGACTCAAATGGACGTCAAAATCAACGAAAAGCATCCGAGCAATGTTTAGCATGGTCGCCGCAAAAAAATGCGCAATGCTTTGCTTCAATCGAAATTGCACGACTTACCAACCAACTTGGAAAAAAGCAGATAAGGATGATCTTTAAGCCGGGCTTTCGCGATCAAGATGCGCTTTTCCAGCATCCCACTCAAAAGGGATCGGTAGGCGGCGGTAAATCCGCACATCAAACGCCAGCTGAGTCTCGAGGCGTTCAAGGCGCGCTATCGAAGCCTGCGCCTCGGTGCTGGCCGACCAATAATAGGGCGTCATCGCCAGAAGGTCTCCGATCTCTGGCGCCTTGATGATCGCCGCTTTAAGCAATTGGGTCGCACTTTGCAGCGCAAAGTACGGCGACTCGATGATCGGTTTAAAGTTGCCCTGATGCGACTGATCACGCTCGTAGATCAGCGCTTTTAATCCATCTAGATGCGCCGCGTCGGGCCCGACCAAGATAACAAAACCGCCAGGCTTGAGCACTCGCGCCATTTCCAACGCATCATAAGGCGCAAACACCGAGAGAATTCGATCAAAATCAGCTGTAAAAAAGGGTAATGCACGACTGGCTGAGACCGCCAAATGCGCACCGGTCAATCGCTGGGCGGCACGTCTGATGGCGATCTTTGAAATATCAATGCCCCACCATCGCGCGGGTGGAATTTGAGGTAAGCGGCGGGTTATTCGATCCAGATAAAACCCCTCTCCACAGCCCTGATCTAAAAATGCTCCTTGCACGGGAAGATCACGGGCAAGCTTTGTAACCAGGTAATCCACAAGAAAATCGTAATGCCCTGCATTTAAAAATCGAGCGCGGCCGGCGAGCATTGCAGGCGAATCGCCCGGCGCTTGACTGCGTCTTTGATGGGCTAGATGAAGATTGACGTAGCCTTGCTTGGCCACGTCAAAATTATGCAAGCCCCCACAAACCAGTTGACCTTGATCGGAGGACCTAAGCGCTGCTTGACAGACAGGGCATTTGTAGAAAACGTTCAAAAACGTCTCATTAAAGCGGATTTAAGTCCTTACCAATCGTGGGTTTCGCCATTCCATTTCCAGAAGCCACCAGTATTCGAAAGACTGAGCTGATCGATGACGGCAGCGACACCCTCAGCGCTCTCGAGCGGCGTCAAGTCAGCCCGGGGGCCTCCCATATCCGTCTGAACCCACCCAGGGTGGATCAAGCCCACTGCAATGTCTTCCTTTTTCAGGTCAATACTGGCCATTCTCATAAATTTATTAATCGCTGCCTTAGATGCACAATAGGCATGGGCCGCAACCATATCCAATGACAGTGCGCCCATCTGAGAGGTGATCGTCACGACCTTGGCCTCGGTTCCTGAACGCAGGTTCGGCAGCAATGCCTGCATCACTCGAACGGGCCCCATACTGTTCACATTAAAAGTCTCCGCCCACCCTTCAAAGTCCATGGCGTAGGTAGTTTGCTGATCAAAAGAAGGGCCGGCCATGCCGGCATTATTGACCACCACATCAATTGCGACGCCCTCGAGGCTCGCGGCCATCGCTGTAACCGAGGCAGAATCGCCAACCACGACTTCGACAATTTTAACGTCGCCCTCGATCGCTTTTAAAGCTTCGGCTTCTGCCGGATTTCGACAAGCCGCGTAAACCGTGTCGCCTCTGGCGGCGTAGATTTTGGTAAGTTCTAAACCAACACCCTTGTTCGTTCCAGTAATCAGTAATGTTGTCATGACATTGTCCCTTTGCAATAAATGAATTCAACCGCCGTCGTCCAAGATGTGCGAGGCCTTTTCTTCGAGCTAATTCGTCTGACTGTTAAGCACTTCATAGACCCGGCGTTTAAAATACCATCGGCCCTCGACCTTGACGTAATCATCCTCATAGCGCCCAGTCACGTTTCGCTGTGAGCCATCTTGACCATGTAGGAATTCCTGCTGGTACCAGGTAGCAGTCGCTGTATCGCCTGCAACATGGATCGGACCCGCCGACGCAAAAAAACCAACAAAGCTAAAGGCACTCATCGCGCCCTTCCAGACTGTCACAATGGCGTCACGGCCAGAAACATCCCCAGCCCCCGGCAAATGCCAGACCGCATCTTCAGTCCAGTTTTCTGCCCATGCCTCACCATCAAATCGCATGACCGCGTCGTTATAAGACTCAACCAATTCGCGAATCAACCATCGATCTTCTAATGTTCCAGAACTGATCATCTTATTTCTCCCCTGAAGTTTAATCACTGAATGCTCAGCAGGCCCCTCACCGACTGAGACGACCTATTCAAGCGCGATCTAATGATGGTTTGCAAGCCTGTTCGCATCGATGGCCAATAGTTAAGGAACTTAAAGTCGTCCAATGCGCTTAGGCCCGATGAGCGACGCCTTCGAGAGGATTTGCAAACTCGTGACCCTCAGCGGGATATCTGGGGATCATCTGGGCTGCTAGCAAAGACAGCACTGCAAAGCCTGCACCAAAATAAAAAACCAGCGCCGACGAATACATCCAAACCATCCCCAGCGCCGCAGGAACCACAACCGCCGCAATGTGATTGATCGTAAACGAGACACCCGCAGAGCTTGCCATATCCCGTGGATCCGCAATTTTTTGAAAGTAGGTGCTGATCGCAATCGCAAGGGCAAAGAACATATGATCAATCACATAAAGTCCAGCCGCGACAATGGGCGTCTCTACAAGTGCATAGGCGACAAACACGCCAATCAATCCCAGATACTCGAACGACAGTGCAGCGCGCTCACCCCAGTGTCGAATTAAAACCCCAATACGCTCGGCGAACAGCCAATTGAATGCATAATTAATCAAAAATAGTAGGGTAATCTCCGAGGCACTGTATCCAAACTTCTCAACCATCAAAAAAGCCGCAAAGACGACAAATATTTGTCGGCGAGCCCCAGACAAAAACGTCAGCACGTAGTACAAACCGTATCGCCGCCGCAATATCAGCCGCTTATGCTGGGTGCTTTTTGCGGGAAAATTTGGAAACGCGAGCCCCATGAACAGCGCAAGACACAAGCAAGCTCCCCCAGCAATTAAAAAATTAAGTCGGTAAGAAAACTCAAACCATTCTATAAAGACCCAAAGCACCCCATAGACCGTGAGTGACGTCATGGATCCTATCGCAAGGAGTCGCCCCAGCATCTGTGGCGCCTCGTCCTGACTCAGCCACTGCAAACTTAACGATTGCTTGACCGCCTCAAAATAATGGAACCCTGTACTCATCACGACCGTCGAAAAGTAGAGTCCATACTCGGTCGGGAAGAACCCAGTCATGGCCACGCCAAGACCAAGCAGCGCCAGTGAAAACACCGCGAAGGTTTGTTCCCTGAGGACAAGCAACACAAACACTGTTGTGAAGGCTAAAAAACCTGGAACTTCACGAAGGCTTTGAAGAATTCCAATTTCAATGCCGGTGAACCCTGCCCGTTCAACCACAAAATTGTTGAGCAAGGCCGACCAAATATGAAAAGCCACAGGCATCGCGACACTCATAAGGATGAGCAGCATAAAGGGTCTTTCGCGCCAAGGTATTTGCACGGATTAATTACCTATCATTCGATTTCACGGGATCATCATAGATCGTCGGGTTCCGATCGTACATCTTCCAAGCTCGCCGCCTGACGACATCAGAGAATGCACCAGAACCATAGGCTCGCAGACCTGGAACTGTTATGTCGGGACAGCCGGGCTATAGCAACCATCATCGCTTGGTATCAAATCACCCTGGTCAACACTGCGGTCTGGTCCATTCCGCCTGTAGAACAAAACATGAACATTTGAGCATTAGACCAACCATAACCTCAGCATTGTCCTCGGTAAAAACCGATGACCCTGAAATACTGGCACGTTCTGACGGGCGCTTAAATGCAGAACGCTTAAATGCCGAAGGCTCAAAAATTTGCTAGTGCGCCACCAACCAGCCCAGCCGGCCTACCAAGTGTCAACGTGCATCACCGTCTCTACTGGGGGACGATAAGCCGGTTTAAACTCAGTGCCTTTGGTGTAAGCGATCGGAATCAGTGCAACTTGCATGTACTCGTCGTACGGAATCCCGATCAAATCAGCAATTGCCTTCTCATGCATTAAATGCAGCGTTGTCCAGGCGGTACCAAGACCACGCGCTCGCGCCGCGAGCATAAAGCTCCATGCCGCCGGAATCACCGAACCCAAGGTCGCTGTTTGAGACAAAACATTCGCACCAGCTTCGTTATCGGTTCGGCCAGCAATACAAGGAATCATAAGCACCGGTGCTTTGCCCATATTCTCTCCTAAAAAATCTGCAGAAGAAGCCGAACGCTGCTGACTCTCAGTTAGGCTCGTATCTGTAGACTCGGCGTGCAATTTATGGATCGCAACCGGCATCGTTTTATACACCTCAAAAGCCTGCCGATAGTATTCTCCGATCTGAGCACGTTTGTCTGGGTCGGTTACGAAAACAAACTGCCAGCCCTGAGCGTTCGACCCTGAAGGCGCTTGTACCGCCATCTCCATACACTCTTTGATGGCCTCAATTGACACGGGGCGGTCAAAATCAAGTCGCTTGCGAACCGCGCGGGTAGTGCTGAGCAGTTGATCGCTCGTCAAATCAAGTTGTTCGTGCGCCATGAATTATTCTCCCTCTAAATGAATCTTAATTGATTTCTCTGCATTCTAAGCACAATGCAAGGGCACATTCCACCAAGAAACAAACCGCTAGTTCTTTAACTCGACCAAGATCGCGCGATACTCCTCACCCTGATTCACCGCAGTTTCGATGTGCCCTTTCGGAACAAAATCAGCGCGCCCGGGCACCGGCTCATAGACGATCTGGTCACCCAATTTGCCACCCGATCCATCATGAAACGTGACCGCAATCGGCCCCTTGCCCCGAACATTGATCAAGTAATAATCATTCCGATGTTCGTGCCTTGGAATTTCAGAACCAGCTGGCACAGTTTGTTCCCAGACCCTTACATCCTCATTCTCAAAGACCACAGATGTCGCGATTGGGGCATCAAGCTTCATCGACGAAGCCTTGTAAACGCTCGTTAGCAGCCAAGAAATCTTCCATAAAATCATAAACGACTTGGCGCGCGGAGATCGATTGAGTCATCATCCCGACACCTTGGCCAACCCAATAGGTGGCCAACTGCCGTGCTCCCTCGTGACCCGACTCGGCAAGCTTATTCACCCGACCTAACGCCGGCTCACTGACCAGCGACTGCAGTGGCATGGGCAAAGGATCAGGAGCATCTTCGCTGCCCTCCCAAGCATCCGTCCATGGCGAGCGAACCTGGCGAGAATATTTTCCGGTCCGACTTTTGGAACGAACGGTCTGGCTCGATCCAGCCGCTAACAATTTTTCTTTGATGATTGGCAGCGTTTCAGCTTCGGTCGTTGTCAGCCAGACCGAGCCTGTCCAAACACCGTGGGCACCCATCGCCATGGCCGCTGCCATTTGTCGACCCGTGACGATTCCTCCCGCGGCCAGAATAGAGACATCGTCGAACCCTGCAACCGCTTCGGCAACCTCTGGAACCAGGACCATTGTAGAGACCTCGCCGCAATGGCCTCCCGCCTCAGTACCCGAAACGATTAAGATATCGACTCCTGCCTCCGCCTGCTTCACCGCATGCTGTTTTGCGCCCACCAAAGCACCAACGGGAACACCATGTGCCTTACCAAGCTCCAGCATGTAAGCGGGAGGGACCCCAAGGGCATTCACAATCATTCGAATGGGGTGGGCAAAAGCGACATCAAGGATATTGGCCGCCCGACCTTCACCTAAAAATCCACCACCGCCGGCAGGAGGCTGCGCATATAAATCAGCGGTATCGATCTTATGTTGCGCAAGAATCCCAGCGGCAAACGATTTATGCGCCTCGGGCACCAAGTCTTGCACTTCCTGGGGAGACAGTCTTTCGTCTTTGTTGGCCATGGTTGTCGGCACGATCAAATCAACACCGTAAGGCTTGCCCTCAATATGCGCATCGATCCACGCCAGCTCGATCTCAAGCTGCTCGGCGCTATACCCTGCAGCACCTAAAACGCCCATACCGCCTGCTTTCGAAACGGCAACCACAACATCTCGGCAGTGAGTAAAAGCAACCAGCGGAAACTCAATGCCAAGTTGTTCGCAAATCGGTGATTTCATACGCTTCTCCTTTTTCTGATGGCCTCGTTTTCATCATCTTAGGCTAACCATCACCTAAAGAGACTGAGGCAGTGGCACACCCTGCGCCTATCTGGTCTGTAAGCCGTTTCGATTCCTGCAAGCCAAATGGCGATTACACCGACTTGATCCAGACAGCCATCTCCTGAGTAATCAGCATGCGGCCCGGCGTTTGCCAGCGCGTAGCCGGCGGCAAACCAATTCAGCGCTAACAAAGCATCAAACCAGCCACAAGCTCTTAATACCAATATCCGCGTCTTTTACACCGAATGCAATGGCCCCGGAGCAAGCATCTTTACTTATGGTTAAAAGAATCAACATTTTTTTATGCTTTTTGAAGCGCAGCTAAGAACCGATCAATACTGCAGCGCACCACCGAAAGATCAGGACTGATTCTGGGTCACGTCGAGACTCAGTTTAGGAAGCACGCTTCAATAAAAGAGGATCACTTAAACAGGGCATCATTTAAAGAGGGCGTTATTTAAGGAGGGCGTCATTTAACGAGGACATTATTGTAAAGAGGGAATATTGAAAAGCAGATGATTTGACACTTTAGTCAGCGCGCTCTTCTATGAGAACCTTGCTCTAATCCATCATCGTCTCAACCTTCAAGACCCGAGTCACCCTTGAGCTGCTTGACGCCTGTTTTCACTGAGGATATCAGTTCGCTTAAAGCAGCATCACTCAGACCTTCGGGTTGAATCGACATTCGATCCACGATGTCGCCATATCGCTTTACCAATTCGGGCCCAATCTCACTGGGTGGACCAACGACCGCAAATTTCTCCAGAATCTCATCAGTGATCAACGCTGGCATTTCATCGGTTCGCCGCATCTTCATCAGCCGATTGAGTTCTGTTTGGAGGTCCTCCCATCCGTGGTGCGCCAGCACCATCCGATACCCCGGGGTTGAGCCGTAAAACGCAATCCGGCCTCGTGCAGCAGCGGTTGCCGCATCCATGGACTCATCCGTCTCGCCAGTGACGATTAATGGCGCAAGGTCAATTTCAAATTCAGCGCGATCAAGCTCCGCCCGGGCAAGCCCAGAGGTGATGGCAGGCAGATTGACCGCTCGAATATAGTCCTCAGTGGAGAACGGATGCATAATCAGACCATCAGCACTCTCAGCAGCGACAATGGTCATCTTAGGACCCGTCGCTGATAACAAAATTCGAGGCCGGCCGGCTTGGGTGTTGGTCGGCTTAAACGTTTTTGGCATCAACGTATGCCGATAATAATCCCCTTCAAACTCAAGCGGTTCGTTGTCATAAAAATGGTCAAAGATGTGATGCAAAGCTTCAAGAAACTCCTGCATTTGATCCGGCCCATGATGCCAAGGCATTCCGAAGCGCCGTGTTACATGTGCTTTCACCTGCGTACCTAAGCCCAGGATAAACCGACCTCGGCTGAATGCATTTAGATCATGCGCAAGTTGCGCAGTGCTCATTGGGTTTCGCGCAAACGCTACCGCAACTGAGGTCATCAGTTCAATTCGGTCGGTGGCGTCTGCAGCCAATGTCAGCGCCAGAAATGGATCATGCTGTAACTCTGCAACTTTGAGCCCGTCATATCCAAGCGCCTCAAAACGCCGCGCGCCAGAAGCAGCAAAGTCAAGGTCAGCGCTCATTGAAGCATCAATTTTCATATTATTGTCCCGCGCATTCAGCGCTCCGATTCATCGTTTCGAGCCTAGACCTACGAAGTCCTTGGCAGCGGTCCAGTCAGCGAGGCACGCTGTGAGATCTCTATCCAATTACCATCAGGATCAAGAATAAAAGAAATGCGCGCGGTGTCACCCAAGGTCTGCGGTGCCTGGCCCTCTAAACCACCGCGATCTATAACGCTGTGGTGCTCTAAATCGACGTCATAGACCTGAACCGTCAAATACCGATAACCAAGACCTGTCCGAGCAGTGCAGTAGGGCTGGCGATCATCCTCAGTCAAAAATAACTTGGTATCACCCCACGAAAAACACCGATCCGCAACCTGCTCAAGGCTGAGCACCTCCTGATAAAAGCGCTGATGCGCTGCCAGGGAGCGAACGGAAATCTCAATACCCAGCTGTTCAACACCTCCATAACCGAGAGGCACTAAAGTTACACGGTTTCCATCTGGGTCAAAAAGGGTGACGGGTTCTTCGACCGAATCATCGGCGATCACCAATCCCTGATAACCACTGGGCTGTTTATTCGACAGGGCAGACCGTGCGTGATTGAGTTTCAAAATCGAGCCATTGAGATCATGACGCAGTTGGTGGACGCCTCCGCCGAGCTTAAGTCGCTCTTGAAAGGTCAAGCCAACTTCTTGACCCCAGAATGCCAACATAGCTTCACGCTGGTTGGTCTGCAATCCAACATCGATAAAGGGTTTTGAGAGTCTCATGGGCGTCCTCGTGTCAATAAACTCAGAGCAAGCTTCTTATGACGCATCGCTCATTGGCGCGACGCCTTCTACATTGATCACCGTCTGTACCGCAGGCCGTGTTTCCATCAGTCGACGATGCGCCATCACAAAAGGCAACTCGGAAGTATCCACCCCATCAAGCTCTAACCATCTGGCAAACGTGTAGAGATAGGCATCGCATACCGAATAAGCGTCGCCCAAAACCCAAGGTCCCGACCTAGAGGACCTCCCTCGCTCATCTGCCGGCGCACCACTTCCATTGGCCAACTCGTCCTCGATCAGTCGAAAGGCAGCAAGCATGGTAGAAGGAACTTTGGCTTTTAGCTCGGCTAGGGCTGATTCAGAATCGGCCCATCGCTGCCCCCGCGGACCATGAGCATGAGCCACGTGAACCGTCGCGCAAAGATAACTGTTGAAGGCACGCATTTTTGCGGCGCGGTACGGATCCTTCGGCACAAGACCCGCTTCAGGGGCCATACTCGCCACATACTCGAGAATCGCGGGGCTTTCCGATATGGGCCCTGCACTGGTTAACAGTAACGGAATTCGCCCCTTGGGATTGAGTGCCAAAAAGGATTCAGCGCGCTGATCTCCCTTAAAAAGGTTAACCGGGCGGGCTTCAAAAGGGAGGCCCGATTCTTTCAAAACGATATGGCTTGCCATCGAGCAGGCTCCGGAGGAGTAATAGAGAATCAGCTCGTTAGTCATCATTTCTGTCTCCGCCAGTTAATGTTGGCTCAATGCCGCTCAGATGTGAGCAGTCTAATGCACCGCAATATCTACGATCCTACGCTCCGCATCAACCCTTGCAACAGCACCTTCGACATCTTTAAATACCTTTGCGCGACAAGATGGACAGTGGCGTCGACATCTTGCGAGCAACAAAACAAGATTAAACACCGCTTATAACCTTTGGCGATCATCATGGATGCACCCCCACATACGAACTCGGGTATTGCCCTCCCCGAAATCGTACTCGGCAACAGTAATCGTCGATTCTCTGGCATCACGTCGACGCTGCTACAGGTATTGCCTCGTCAACTTTCATTGATGAAGATCGTAGTGCTCGGTGCTCACCACCTCCCCCAGTCGGCACCCTACGTTGGATTCTTCCAATTGGTTAAAGCATTACGGAGCCGCGATGCTGTGGACAAGACGGTCGTTTTCCACGCCCGGCGAAACAATGAGATGATCCAAGCATTAGTGTTGAAAAGACTGGTTCGCTGCCAACTCAAAATTTTATTCACCTCGACCGCTCAGCGCTACCACACAGGTTTCACGCTCTGGTTAATGCATCAAATGGACAGTGTCATTTCAACCTGTTCGGCGGCAGCAGCCTATCTCCCAATGCAGCCGGACTTACTCATACCTCACGGCGTTGACGCCGAGCGCTATCGCCCTCCTCCAATCATTGACGACTCAGCCGATTACGAGACTCTCAGTCACCGAAAGCACATCGGCATCTTCGGACGGGTTCGCGCTCAAAAAGGGGTCGACACTTTAATCGCCGCGGCTCTGCCACTGCTAAAAGTTCATCCTGACTGGGACATTGTGGTTGTCGGTGAAATCACGCCCGATCAGCGCGATTTCGTCTCGAAACTCAAAGCGCAAGCAGCTGCATCTGGAGTTTTAGCGCAGGTAACTTTTATCGGAAAGCAATCTTTTGATTCGCTCCCGGCCTTATTCCGGGCGATGACCATCGTCACAGCCCTGAGTCGCAACGAGGGTTTCGGACTGACGGTGCTAGAGGCAATGAGCTCTGGCCGCCCCGTCATCGCCAGCCGCGCAGGCGCTTGGCCAGATGTTATCGATTCGGGAGTTGATGGCTTACTCGTTGAGCCTGGTGTTGCGGCAGAGACACGCGACGCATTGGCCAGGCTCATTGAGAATGAGCCGCTTCGAGAACAACTCAGCCAAGCCGCTCGGCAAAAGATTGTCGATCATTACACCGTTGAACGGGAAGCCGAGCGACTGATCAGCCACTACCAGACCCTCGCCTCAACCCGAATGTACAATCCCTCCACATAGACAAACTGTGGCGGGACGCTTACTGCCCAAAACCCCCACCTGGTTGCGCAAAAAGCTTCAATTCAGATCTCTTATCGATTAAGTCTTGTCGACACGCTGATCAGGCACCGCTCAATCTCTTTTAAGCCGCTCTAGGCCATGACGACGATCTGGCCAAGCCTACACATCTTGATTATGATCCCTAGCTCATAGCGGGGAATGATTTTGAGAAAGTTCAAGATACTGCAGCGTAAAAACTTCGGCCGGCTACATCGCGCTCATCACGCGCCAATCCACGCTCGAAGACCAGCTATCGTCTCAGTCTATCGTTTTTGTTCCGCTTTCATCTCGAACCGGGCCTTTAGCGCCATCAATTCAAAGCACATCGTGTAGCGATCGGTTGGACTTCTCGTTGGCTTCCTCAGCAAACTCTGTAGATCATCGTCCAAAAATCGCTCTGGTGATCGATCCCTGGGACTACCCCTTCAACGGCACGGTGGTTTCAACACGACGGTTTGTCTCCGCCCTTGAGGATCAGTTTAATTTCACCATTTTTAAAACCTCTGATGACAGTGCCAACGTCGGAGATAACCTCAACGCCAATTTTAAAAAAATCTCAGTACCCGGGGTCAATCACATTATTGACCGAATGCAGGCACCCATTGCCCGCCCGGACCGACAAAAAATAGAGCGCAACCTTATGGGCTGTGATCTGGTGCACGTTCAATATCCTTTTCTACTCGGACATCGAACCATTCGGGTTGCTCGCAGAATGGGCATTCCTGTTGTCAGTTCTTTTCACGTACAACCAGAAAATATTCTAAGAAATTTAAATCTGCCGGAGGGCCGACTCACCGAGTGGCTGTACCGGCTCTTTATTAGCAACTTTTACCAAGCATCAGATGTGGTGATTGCGCCCTCCGAGTTTGCAAGGGGACTCTTGCTTGAACGCGGACTCAAGCGGCCTGTTGAAGTCCTTTCCAACGGTGTAACCCAAGCATTTTTTGACACCGAAAGAACACCCACCGACACTGCTCATTTTTCGATCCTCAGTGTCGGTAGAATGGCGCGAGAAAAACAACAGGACCTTTTAATCAGAGCGATCGGACAATCACAGTACAAATCTAAAATTCACCTCACTTTGGCCGGCACGGGTCCCTTAACAACCACGCTTCGTGCTCTCGCTAAAAAGGAGCAGGTTTTAGCAGATATCGGACGCGTTAATGATCAGACTCTGATGCAGCTCTACAAAAGCACTGATTTATTTGTCCAATGCAGTCAGATTGAACTCGAGGGCATGAGTGCATTAGAAGCGATGGCAGCTGGCTGCCCTACATTGCTGAATCGCTCCAATACAAGCGCCCTGGCAGAATTGGTACAACATCCGGCGGCGGAATTCTTGGATTCCAGCCCTCTCGCATTGGCACAACATATTGATGCACTGATCTCGAACCCTGTCCTTCGAGACCAAATCGGAACCCAGAATCGATCGTTTGCACGCAGTCGGCACCATGATCAATCAATCCAACAACTGGCCAAAATCTACAACACTGCTTTGACAGCCCCAGGCTTGAAACGCGCGCAGCCGAGCACCGCTGGGTGATGTTCAGGCACGGGATGCTACAGCGCCGATGGGTTGCACTGGTTATCGACCATCCGCTTCGAATCATTGGCTGCCTGGTTCTGCTCAGCATGGCTGGATTAGGGTTTTTCCTCGCCGAGGGCAAACTTAATTCTGATCTCGGCCAGCTGATTCAACCCAGCGATGAAAACGCTTGGTATGAGGCCAACGAACAATACAAGCGCTCTTTTCCGATGTATCTTCAAACGGCGATACTCGTGGTGCGTGGAAGTGATCAAGCCATTACCCGACACGCAACCAAAACCATTGCGACTGCGCTAACGAATAGCCAACACTTTGAACGTGTTTTCGCTCCGAGCATTGACCCGTTTGTTCAAAACAACCAACTGTACTTTCTCACTGAAGATGAATTGGCCTTATGGCTCGAAGGATCTGAGTATAATTTTGGAGCGCTGCTTCGGCTGACTGAGCAAACCAACTTGGCCAACGCGCTACTGATCATCACCGACATGATGACAAGCCGCAGCGGCTTGCCCCTGCCGATTTCCGTTGAAACACTTGCGGAGGGACTCAAAACCGGAGAGGCCCGCGGCCAAGCATTCTACCCTTTGGTCGATCCTGACCAAACGCACTTCTTTGAACTGATCTTGGTCAATGGCAAACAAGATTTAGAGGAGGCGCTACCGAACGCAGCAATCGTAGAAGCCCTCGAATCCATCTTGGGTACAACAGCGCTCCCGAGTACTGTCAAAGTCGAGCTTACAGGTGAGGTCGTGCTTGCTCACGAAGAAATTGGTGCTGCGCTTAGCGGCATTGAAATTGCAGGCCTTGTCTCAATCTTTTTGCTTGCTTTGATTCTTACTTTTGGTATTGGAGATGCCCGAGTCATTTTAAGTATCTTTGCCCTACTCGTTACGGGCATCGGTTTAACTTTGGGTTTTGCGACGCTCGCAGTTGGGAGTTTCAACACACTTTCAATGCTCTTCGTCGTGATGTTTTTTGGCCTGGGTGTCGACTTCGCCGTGCATTTCGCATTGAGGCTCACGGCACAGGGAGCAATCACAGCAGATTCGCTCCAATCGGCCATTGAGGATATGGCACCAGCGCTCCTGTTGTGCACCTTCACGTCAGCAATTGCTTTCCTCTCGTTCGTCCCAACAGCCTACCGTGGCATGGGAGAACTCGGACTGATTTCAGCTGGGGGCATGATCTTTGCGCTCATCTTAACCCTCTTCATGATTCCCGCTATCTTGAAACGGTGGCCTGCCCGGTCGACAGTACTTCCGAAATTTTTACTCAAAAGAAAGTTTCCAGCTGTGCTACAGAACGCAGCGACGGGTCTTTTGATTGCAATCCTGCCTCTGGCAGCTTACTTCGCGAGTCAACTAAACTTTGATTACAGCGTCCTCAGCATGCGAGACCCAGATTCCAAAGCGATGGTCGCACTGACCCAATTGCAGCGTGAATCGCAACAAACCGATTACAGCGTTTCGGTTCTTGCAGATAGTGCAGCAGAAGCCAGGCGACTCAAGGCGCAACTTACCCCGCTGCCTTCGGTTGGTAATGTTCAGGTCCCTAACGATCTTGTTCCAATCGCCCAGCAGGTAAAAGCTACAATGATTGAGCCCGTCGCTGAGCTTTATCAAGAACTATGGGAATCAGAGCCGGAGCAAGACCCTATTGCGTTGGCCCTCGCCCTCGAGTATCTCATCGAGAGTCAATCTGCGATGACCCGTGGGCAGCAAGCACAGACAGCGCAGATCTTACGAACCGCAAAACAATTTGAGCAAGACCGGGGCGCGTTGCATGACTACGAATCCGTACTCAGCGCGGAGCTGACTGATTCTCTGGCGCAGCTAAGAGCCTTACTCGCTGCTAAACCATTTAGCTTAAAGGATCTTCCTAACCACTTCCGGGAGCGATTAATCAGTGCCACAGGAGAGCACCTCGTGACGATTCAGCCTGCTGAAGCCTTGGATTCAAAGCAGGCAACCGATCGATTTATAGGGGCGATCCAAACGATCACACCAGAGATTGCCGGCCGCAGCGCAGTTGAATGGGGTATTGGCGATGTCGTCGTTGACGCTTTTCAATCGGCAACGATATACACGCTTATCGGCGTCTTGATTTGCTTACTGATCTATTTCAAGCATCTGCTCACTGCTGTCCTGGTGCTGATTCCGATCGCATTCACGCTGATTCTTACGTTCGCAATGTGCATGATGTTTGACCTACCGCTCAACATGGCCAATATCCTGGTGGTACCGCTCATCATTGGATTAGGTGTTGATTCAGGCATTCATATTACTCATCGATTTGTAGCAACGGGCACCGACGTCTATGAAGCAGCGACCCGCCGAGCCATTTTGATCAGCGGATTGACGACGCTTGGCACTTTCTTATCGCTGGTATTGAGTCCACACCAAGGCGCTGCCTCGATCGGCCTCATTCTTACGATCGCGATTACTTGGCTCATGATCCTGAGTTTGTTTCTACTGCCGACCCTGCTGAGGTTTTGCAGACACCACAACTTCATCCCAAATAATCGTATTTTTTCGGCGATTAATCAGGAATAATGATTCCGTATCCAGCGGCTTTTGTCCGATGATGTCACGCCTCTTTCTGCTTAGTTTTCTGGCCATTGTACTCTTTGGCGTTCTCTGGATTGGTAACCCCGCAATTGCTTTTGCTGCCGGTCTTGCGATCGCATTGTGGCAAAAGCAAATTGACCTGCCCCACCTCAGTACAGTGAGCCGTTACGCACTCCAAGGCGGCATCGTCTTGCTTGGTTTTGGTATTCAAGCGAGCCAGCTTTGGACCTTAACGACGCAGTTTGCTTGGGTCGTTACCCTCTACATCGGCACCGTCATTATGTTGGGTGTTTTGGGTGCGCGGTTGCTTCGCTTGGCGCCCAATGAAGGGCATTTGATCACTGGCGGCACCGCAATCTGTGGCGGCACCGCAGTCGTCACATTAGCGCCGATCATTGGCGCGAGGCCAGCTCAAACCGGCGCAGTACTTGGTATTATTTTTCTGCTCAATGCCTTCGCACTGCTTACTTTTCCGATCATTGGACACGCACTGGATCTGAACCAAACTCAGTTCGGGCTTTGGGCGGCACTCGCCATCCACGACACCGCATCCGTGGTTGCCACCGCCCAGATTTATGGTGATGAAGCCGCGCAAGTAGCCACGACATTGAAATTGGGACGAACCTTGTGGCTTGTCCCCGCAGTGCTGGTCTTGAGTTTTTGGTATCGATCCGAAAGCAATGATGGTCGGATCCCCACTTTTGTTTTTTTGTTTATTGGAACAAGCCTTGCGGGCTCTTTTTTTGCTTTGCCCGATGCATTGCTCAGCGGATTTAACCTTTTGTCAAAGGGGCTCTTGGTCATCGCGTTGTTTTTAATTGGTCTTACATTATCGATGGAGGCGATTCGATCGATTCGCTTCAGAACGCTCGCGCACGCACTGGGACTCTGGTGCTTGCTTGCACCCTTAACATTGATCCTGATCAAAACTTACGTCCCTTAGCCCCTCAGACGACGACGTTCTTTTGATTTAGCGCCAGAAGACTTATTTCCGATCGAATGAGTCAACTGGATCTAAGCATAGTCGATAAAACTATTATTCTGATTCATGAGGCTTCGATAAAATTCGTGCCATGAAACAGAGACATTTTGATCCAGACTTTAAAACGCTCATCGCTGTGGCCTTCTTTGGTCTGTATTTTTGTATCGGACTGATGGGCCTACCCCTCTAACCATCTGGCCTAACGCCCGGCCCGGCTGCGGTTGATCGAAACAAAGCAAGCATTGCCTACCTCATAGATCATGCGAGAGAATGGATCCGCTCCATAAATGTTTGAGACCAATCATGAAAGTTCTTACAGGTGTACCAACGGAGTCCCTGGGTCGACTGCCTAAATTAGCGGAAACGCTCGATGCTCAAGGTTTCTCTGGCATCGCAACTCAGGAAAATCGTCACAACCCTTTTTTACCTCTGGCAATTGCCGCGGTGCATAGTGAGCATCTCGAACTAAGAACCAATGTTGCCATTGCATTCGCACGGAGCCCAATGGTTGCTGCAGGTCTTGCTTGGGATCTACAGTCGGCGAGCCAAGGTCGTTTTGTTCTTGGCTTAGGTAGTCAAGTCAAAGGGCACAATCAACGAAGATTCAGTGTCCCCTGGTCGGCGCCTGCGCCCCGTCTGAAAGAGTACGTCGAATCGATTAAAGCAATTTGGCATTGTTGGCGAGACGGAACGCCGCTCAACTACGCCGGAACGCATTATCAGTTCAGCCTAATGACGCCGAACTTCACACCCGAGCCGTTGCTCGGTGAGCTTCCAAAGCTACAGATCGCAGCAGTTGGCCCTGCCATGATGAAAGTTGCGGCACGGTATTGCGACGGCGTGATGTTGCATGCGTTCTGTACAAAGCGCTATTTACGTAACAGTGTTATCCCCAGACTTGAGGCCGAACTCAGAGACAGGGGTGTTACCAGAAACGCTTTTGAAATCTCAGGAGGCGGCTTCGTGGTAACTGGTTCAACCAACGAGGCAGTTGCGCAACAGTTCGAGTGGGTCCGCCAACGCATCGGTTTTTATGGGTCCACCCCAGCCTACTGGCCAGTGCTCGAAGCACACGGCTTAGAAGACCTTGGCCTCGAACTCAACGCACTCTCCAAGACTGGACGTTGGGATGAGATGACCCAACTGATCTCTGACGATCTTGTTCATGAGTTCGCCGCGGTTGGGACCTTCGAAGAAATTAGCGCCCGAATTTCCGAGCATTTTGGTGGGCTTATTGATTGCATCAGCCTTCCGAATGCGGCTCCGTCGGAATTGATTCAGGATCTGCGGGATATTAAGGCGCCCTACTCGACGGCTCATCCATGAAAATTGGTGTTTTGGGAGCCGGCAGTTGGGGTACCACCGTTGCGCATCTCCTGGCCCGAAGATACGACGTCACTCTCTGGGCGCGAGATCGACCAATCGCTGATGAAATCAATCAGCACCAGCTAAATTCAAAATACCTAGGACCATCTGCACTTTCGCCAAGAATTTTTGCCACTGATGATCTTGAAAGCGCAGTGAATAAAAAAGCATTGATTCTTGTTGCTATACCCGCTCAAAATTTTCGTGCAGTACTCAAGCGCGCTAAAGCTTTTCTTGATCCAGAAGCCGCCATTATTTCCCTCAGCAAAGGCTTGGAATTAGAAACCGGCGCTCGAATGACCGAGATCATAGAGTCGGTATGCCCCGATCAGACTCGTGGTGTCCTAACGGGACCAAACCTGGCTCGAGAAATTATGTCAGGCTTTGCGGCAGCGAGCGTTTTAGCAACCTCAAACCCCAGACATCAAGAGGATCTCCAGCCCATTTTCCATTCCCCACTTTTCAGGGTTTATACCAATGAAGATGTATTGGGCTGTGAGCTCTGTGGTGTGCTTAAAAATATCATCGCTATTGCTGCGGGCATGAGCGATGGTCTGGGCGCTGGAGGCAACACTCGTTCAGCAATCGTTACCCGAGGGCTTGCCGAAATGACCCGACTGGGTATTGCAATGGGAGCTAAGCCTGAGACCTTTGCCGGTTTAGCGGGAATGGGAGATCTCGTCGCAACCTGCACCAGCGAGCAGTCTCGAAATCATCAGGTCGGCGTTGCGCTTGGCAAGGGACAGAGCATCAAATCGATCATCGATCAAATGTTTATGGTGGCCGAAGGGGTGAAGAGTGCTCAAGCCGTAACCCATCTTGCTGCGCGTTATAGTGTCGCGATGCCAATCGCTGCGGAGGTCGCCCACGTGGTCAGTGGTGATAGCGACGCGCAACAGAGTTTCCGTGCACTCCTTAAAGCCGGAATCGGGAGAGAAGACGAGCCTTTTTGACGTCTTGCTTGCTCTCACCCAGCTAGCAGCCACGTTTGTTATTACCTCAGTGTGGTGCAAGTCAGCCACTCACGTCGCTAAATTGTGAGCAGACAAGCGCTGGGTACTGACTGATCGAAAACCAGTCACACCACAAGGCCTCAAGCCGATCAATGCCTTAAAATTTTTAATGAGGGTCAGCAGCTCCCAAGTTCTGATGCGCCGGTTGTCAGGACAGGATTTAACGCAGGCTACCTAATCAGTCATAGGAGAAATTTCTGTCAGGAGAGTAAGCTGTCCGTTACCGCCCTGACTTTCGAATCAAAGCATCTCTAAATCAAAAGCACCCAATATCAAGAGAACAAAGTATTGCCCCAAGTCCGAAATTCAACACACCGGCTCTTACCAGTTTGTCATCGCGAGGCCATCTTAGAATCTAAGCCTACGCAAACGATGAAAAACTCCTAAATGCAATTGATAATGATTCTTATTTAGATTAGCATTCTCTCTGTCGAGAAATATAGAAATCTTCGTTATGTCACAACTTCCCCAATTTACTAGGACTGTTTTGCTCGTCCATGCGATCAGCGCCGGATTCTGTTATGCAGATGCTCAGGATGACCTTGAAGCATCAACAATAGGCATCGAGGAAATCACAATCATCGGATCCGTCGAAAATGCCCAACAAATTCCTGGGGCGGCACAATTTCTGAGTCCTGAGCGGCTGGGCGCATTCAATCACACCGACGTCCAAAAGGTGCTTCGCGAAGTCCCGGGTATCTCATTGCAAATAGAGGATGGCTTCGGGCTTCGACCCAATATCAGCATTCGGGGTGTGGCCACCGAAAGGAGTAGTCGCATCACGCTACTTGAGGACAATATCCTCATTGCTCCTGCACCCTACTCTGCCCCATCAGCCTATTACTTTCCAACGATGGGCCGCATGCATGCCGTCGAGGTCATCAAAGGGCCTGCCGCTATATCCCAAGGGCCCTATACGATTGGCGGAGCATTGAATTTCGTATCAACCCCTATTAAAGACGACTCTCAGCTGAATTTCCTGGCTGAGACCGGATCAGACGCAACCCATCGGGCAAGAATCGCATTGCACCAAAACATCGGTGATCAGGCACGATTTATGCTCGAATCACATCTATGGCGCTCAGACGGCTTCCAAGCAATCTCGGGAAGCCAGCAAGACACAGGCCTTGCCTTAGACGACTACACGGGGAAGATTGAAGTCAAATCGAAAGATGGTCGACATAAACTGAGCCTCAAGCTCCAGACCACAGAGCAACAGTCCCATCAAAGCTACCTTGGGTTGACCGACCAAGATTTTAAGGACGCCCCACTTAGCCGATATGGCATCTCAGAGCTCGATAACATCAATACCCATCACGAGCAGCAAGTCCTCCGGTATGTCTTTCAGCCTGCTCCAGCTACTCGCCTAGATGTGGCGCTCTATAACAATACTCATGATCGCAACTGGTTCAAGACAGAGCGCTTTGATCCCGATGGAAGCAGTGCGACGGACCCCTTTTCTGGGCAATCCTGGAATACGGTGATCAGCCAAATTAATCAGGGCGAGGCTACTGATTTGCACGAGGTGCTCCGGGGAGCGCTCGACACGCCTGCGGGTAGTCTGCTGATGCGTGCAAATGCGAGGGAGTACTTTTCCAGAGGTATTCAATTAACCTTTCAACACGACTTCAGCGCCTTGCGTTTTGAGCAATCCATTGAAGCAGGGCTCCGTTTTCACGAAGATGGCGAGGATCGACTTCAGCGCGACAGCACCTACCATCAAGCCAATGGTACCTTGCAACTAGACGATCTTGGGGTATGGGGAAACGCAGGTAACAGAAAACAAACCGCCAAGGCCATCGCCGCTTATGTCCAACATAATGTCGTTTTTGATCGGTTGACACTAAGCCCAGGGCTTCGTTTTGAAGATATCGAACAATCCAGACAGCGCTGGGAAACCAGGCCTGGAAAAACAGTCGACCCTGCCAGTCGCGAGCCCAGCAACTTTAGGGATTCGCGAACAAATAAAGCAAACATCACGCTGCCAGGGATTGGCCTATTGTTTGAAATCTCAGATCAGACTCGGCTGGTAGGCGGCGCGCATAAGGGTTTTACAACACCAAGCAATCAACCCAACGTTCGACCGGAAACGGCAATGAATTACGAACTCGGGATTCGTCATACCGGTGGCATCGACATAGAGGCGATCTATTTCTTGAGCGATTACGATAATTTGTTGGGGCAGTGCACCGCAGCATCAGGAGTCGATTGCTTGCCTGGGGACAGCTTCAACGGTGATGCAGCAACCATCCGCGGACTTGAAGTGATGCTCCACAAAGACGCCGCCACTCAACGCGGGTCGATCATCGGCGCAACGCTTAATTTTACTCGGCTCGATGGCCGCTTTGATACAAGCATTGCTGATACGGCATTCTTTGGTGACGTCAATCGAGGCGACCCAATACCGTACTTGCCTCGTCACCAAGTACATTTAGGGCTCAGCCTACTCACAGCCCAGTGGTCTCATTACCTCGACTTTACCTACCAAGATGCCGTCTGCGTTCGCGCCAGTTGCCTAGCATCTGAGCAAACAGACGCGCAATTTTCGCTAGATTTATCCAGTCAGTTTGCAGTCAATGAATCACTGACGCTGCTATTCAAAGTCGACAACGTCACCGACCGAATCGACCTTGTGGCCCGACAACCTTACGGCGCTCGTCCCAACCGCGGTCGCGCGATCCACGTTGGAGTTGAAGTTTCAATCTAACGATCCGAGCCCGTTCTGTTCGAAAAGATAATGGCCGACGAACCAAGTATTCCCGCCTTGATGCGCGAAGAGTTCCTGACAAGCCATCACAAACATTCGCCAACGCTGCCATAAGATGAATTCAGACTCAGGATTATCAGAACCGGCAAGTGCCGATAGAATCGGGCGACGCTGCTGATCTAAATTGGCGAGCCAATCTGCACAGGTTTTTGCATAATGTTGGCCGTTGACCTTCCAACTACTCCGTTGTCGAAGCGCTCCCTCAAACCTTTTAGGGAGATCAAAAGAGGGCATCAAGCCGCCGGTAAAAAAGTGCCTCGCCATCCAGTCGTCTTTTGATTGGTCCTCAAAAAAATAGGGTAGGTTATGGTGGCAAAAGATATGAAAAAACAATAGCCCGTCTGTTTTGAGCCAACTTGAAATCCGCTCGAACAACTGCTCGTAGTTGCGCATATGCTCAAACATCTCAATTGAAACCACTCGATCGAACCGATCGGAAGTTTCGAAAACATTCATATCAGCGGTGATGACCTTAATGTTCTTTAAGCCTCTGGCTAGCGACTGCAGTTCAATATATTCGCGCTGTGAATGTGAATTGCTAACGGCGGTGATATGACTGTTTGGGAAGGTCTCAGCCATAAAAAGCGTCAGAGAACCCCAGCCACACCCCAGCTCTAGAATCGATTGGCCGTCCACCAATTGTCCGCGCTCACAGCTCAGTGCGAGCATGGCAGCCTCTGCCTCAGCAAGGGTTGTCTCTGAAGAGGGATAGTAGGCGCAGCTGTATTTGAGATGCGGCCCCAACATGCGGGCAAAAACTTCAGTCGGCACTTCATAGTGTTGGTGATTCGCATCAGCAGTGCCCAGCGCCAAAGGGCTGCACCGCATTTTCTCAACAAATCCACTTTTCCCTGGCTCAGACGCTTGGGCGGCATCCTGCTTCAATCGTTTGAGCAGCAGCCTCTTAATCCCCATTCGAACAAGCACATCAGGGATCCTGCCCCGTTCAGCCAAATCAACAAGATTCATCATAATATGGTAACTCAAGCTTAAATTCCGGGAGATGGAGCTGTAGGTGAATACAACCGATCGCTCTTTGGCGAAACCCTGCCTCGCAGTAACATAGGTAATATCGCCACATCCTAATAAAGGTCTCGGAGAGTCCTAATTCACGAACAGCGTCTAAATTGGCTTCAAAGGTCTCGCGCCACTTGGCCATCGTCACTGCGTAGTGCGCGGTGATATCTTCTAACTGATACACCCGAAAACCGGCTTGCTCAGATGCGCTTTGAGCAACTAGCTCATTAACACTTGCGAGCGCGCCGCCTGGAAAAATATAGCGCTGAATAAAATCCACCGATCGCTTCGCAGCCTCAAAGCGTTGCTCAGCGATGGTGATCGCCTGTAACAGCATGCTACCGCCAGGCCGCAAAAGGCGCGCGCAGGTTTCAAAAAATAGGGGTAAGAACTTGAGCCCCACCGCCTCAATCATCTCTATCGACACTATTTTATCAAAGCGACCTTCGAGGCTCCGATAATCTAGCTGCAATAGATGTATACGATCCTCAAGGTTGGCTTCACGCACCTTCTTTTTCGTCCACTCAAACTGCGCTTGTGATATTGTCGTGGTCGTTACCTTGCACCCGTAGTGCCTCGCCGCATGGAGCGCAAACCCTCCCCAACCCGTACCAATTTCCAAAATGTGATCGGTGGGTTTAAGTTTCATTTTTTTACAAATGAGATCTAATTTCTGCTCTGAGCCCTCGCGCATCGTTTGCTCTGGATCTTGAAAATAGCCCGATGAATAGGTCATCGTTTGATCTAGAAATTGCTCAAAAAAAGCATTCCCAAGATCATAATGGGCCGCAATGTTCCGTTTGCTCTGGATCACTGTGTCTCTATTCAACCAATGATGAAATCGGCGGAGGGGAATTTGCACCTTCGCTAGACCAGAATCCATCGAAGCGATCACATCGCGATTCTTAAGAAAAAGCTGCAACACATCAAGCAAATCATCACAGCTCCAATCACCGTCCATATAAGCCTCAGAGGCGCCTAGCGCACCTCCAAGCCCCATCGCCCGATAGGCTCTATGGGACCGAATGTAGATCGCCACCGCTTCTGATTCCTCGGCATGCCCAGCATCTAGGATCAGGTTGTTCCCCTCGTAAACGCTAAGACGCCCCTCCTGTATCTGCTCGAAATGCCCCAAGATCAGGCGGCGCCAAAGGCGATACCTGTTGGAATCTCCAATGCTCGAATGTTCTATCGTTGCTTTGTCAATCATGGCCCAGGCATTTTACCTCGATTCGGATGATAGAAAAGTGGTACCCGCTTCGCGAAGAGCACCAGAGCTTGCCAATAAATATGGAGCATGGTTCGCGCAGCCATCAGCGGATAGCGCAAACAGTATGTCTTCACGGATCGCGCAGAAAAAACTTCAGCGCTTAAATTCAGTCGCGCCTTGAAAAATATTTCCTGCTGCCGACGCACCGCAATCTCCACTCGACATGACTGTCCGGGAACCGGTAAGTCCCATTTATAATGTGTATCCATAGGCATAAAGGGAGATACGTGAAATGACTTTTCTATCTCAATAGGCTGCTGCGCGCCATTTTCCGCAAGCGACTCGTGTTGCTGCGCCAGGGCAACAACATAGACGTGCCGCTCATCCCACGGAGTATTGTGGACCTCGACAACGACATAGGTCAGCACCTCCGCTTCAAAACAATAAAAAAGCGCGATGGGATTCATAATACGGCCCATCGACCGCCAGTTCGCGAGCAGACAGATTTTGCCATTAAAAACATGCCCGTTATGCTCGAAAATCTGTTGCGCAACAGCCTCTTTCAAGGACAGGGTTGAAGGGAGAAAGTCCTCCCGATAGAAGCTGATGCAGTTCAGCCTTTCATAAGACAAAAGTCTCGATCGCTTGCAGAGGTCCGGGATTTCTTCAATATCGCAGTAAAACGTGGCGTGGGCGTACCGAAACCCATGTGGCACGGGTGCTGATCGAGCATGCAGCAACTCTCCCCAGTAAATCCGGGCCTCACTCATCTAAAGTTGCCTCAATTTCCCGCACCACCCTCAACCCACTGACCACACCATCCTCGTGAAAGCCATTGAGCCAATAAGCACCGCAATAATGCGTTCGATGATGGCCTGAAATCTCGGAGTGTCGCTGCTGGGCGCTCGTCATCTTCCGATCAAATATGGGATGCGCGTAACTGAGCGTCTTGATCAATCGTGCGGGGTCGATCGAGTCTACCTCATTAAGCGTCACCAAGACTGGAAGAGAGGTCTCGAAATTTTGCAGCCGATTCATGTAGTAAGTAAGCTGGGCCCGGGCCGCGCCTTGACTCGCGTGATAATTCCAACTCGCCCAAACTGCAGAGCGATTCGGCATAACACTCGCGTCCTGATGAAGCGCCACGGTGTTTTGACTGCACCGAATATCGCCAAGTATTTCAGATTCAGCAGCTGTCGGATCTTCGAGTAGTGATCTGGACTGCGGGGCATGACAGGCGAAAACCACTTCGTCAAACCTTTCCGTCTTACCCGCAAAAGAAATATAAACGCCGTCGTCCGCGCGTCTAACCTGGGTCACAGCACATGAGGTTCTGACTGACCCTATTTGACCGACCATTGCATTTACATACTGTGCCGAACCTCCTTCAATCACATACCATTGAGGACGATTCTTAAGGTCGAGCAGTCCATGGTGAAGAAAAAACTGAGCCAGCATACCCATAGGGAAGTCTAATATATCCGCATCTCCAGTTGACCAAATCGCGGCAGCCATAGGCACCAGATAGTCGGACATAAACGCTTGCCCATAATTCTCTCGCACACAATAGTCGCGCAAAGAGGTCGTTTCGTGAGCATCTAATGTACGGGCACTGCGGTTGAATCGCAGGATATCAAGAAGCATTCCCCAAAATCTTGGCTTAAAGACATTGGACTTTTGCGCAAAAAGTGTCCGAAGATTGTGTCCGTTGTACTCAAGGTGCGGACGTTTGAGGCTGAAGCTCATTTCCGTGGGTTGCCCGCGAATCCCCAGCGAGTCGAGGAGCGCTATAAAGTTTGGATATGTGCGATCGTTATAAACGATGAAACCGGTGTCCACAGCCAGCGTAGACCCGTCCACCTCGATTGTGTGGGTATGCGTATGTCCGCCAAGGTAATCATTACGTTCAAAAAGAGACACTTCACATCGACCCGACAGGTAATAGGCCACGGTTAATCCCGATATACCCCCACCGATCACCGCTACCGTTTTCATGCGTGACACCTTTTCACGCTCGTTTCATCGACGTAGCGCACCCTAATCTTTGAGTTTAAACCGTAATGGTAGTGACCCAAATCCAGAAGATCAATTCGAAATTCAAACCGTCAGCATACCTTTATCTTGACCCGCCCCGGGGCTCATTTATACTGCCCTCATGCACCCCCTGACCCGAGAAGAACTTGCATCTGTAACAACCAAGAGCGATTTTAAAGCTTGGCGCGTCGTAGTGTTAGACTGGTTCATCATCGTCGCCGCATTGATTATGGCAGGTGCCAGCCCCAATCTGTTAACCCTGTCGCTGGCACTTGCACTGATCGGTTGTCGTCAACTGAGCCTGGGCATCATCGTCCATGAAACTGGACATCAAACATTTTTCAAATCCCGGGCACTGAACGATTTCGTGGGGCGTTGGCTTTCAGGATATTGGGTGTTTTCGAGCAAAAAGTCCTACATGGAGGGGCACCTCAAGCACCATCAATATGCAGGCACTCCAAATGATCCCGACTTAAAGAACTATGCCGCTTACCCGGTTTCAAAAAGCAGTTTCCGAAGAAAAGTCTGGCGAGATCTCTCAGGCAAAACGGGTTGGCGAAGATTGAAGTCAATCGGCCGGTCGATCAGGCGCTATCCGTCGCTTGATCGGGAAACACAGCGAGTCATCAGAGGGGGATTAATTACCAATTCCGCGCTCCTAGGTGTGCTCAGCCTCATTGGGCAACCCTGGCTTTACCTTTTATGGGTGCTCGCTTTCATCACAACGCACATGCTCAGTACTCGCCTTCGCCAAGTGGGGGAACATGCTGGCGTTCCTGACTCAACGAGCAGTGACCCGAGACAAAACACACGCACCGTCTTGACTCGATGGTGGGAGCGATTATTTATTTCGCCTCACCAAATCAGCTATCACCTCGAACACCATCTTCTGCCGTCGGTTCCGATCTATCAACTTCCCAAGTTGCATCAGCTGCTGGTCGATCACCAGTATTACCAAGCAGTCGGGATCGTCCAAGGATATCCAGCGCTTATCAGGGCCGTAACTCGCAGCCATTAACGAGCACAAGCGCTACCGATGAGACAGTCTTCAGGTCGGTTCCGAGCCTTGTTCAATACCATCAGTTTCGGCAACAACTCTGTCTTGAATCTCTTGTCGATGCACCGAGACTTCCCTTGGTGCTTCAACACCCAACCTCACCTGATTGCCTTTTTGGCCAAGGACCGTGACTTCAATATCTCCACCTATCACCAGTGTTTCACCAACCTTGCGGGTCAAAATTAACACAATGATCTCCTATGGACTCTTGGATAGAGCACTCACAACAACCATTAAAATCTTTGCGGCGGTGCCGCTGATCCTAGAGCGGTCAATGAAAAGATTTTCTTGATCCGGTAACTCGACGACCCAGATCTTGTTGTTTTCAAACAACCGCTAACCAGCCTCATCTCTCGCTGGCAACCAGCGACTACGCATCAGTTCTGAACTAGTCTACTGCACATTGGTGCTCTGTCCCAGACCTGTCAGACGCACCAACGGCACCACCAAAGTGCGTTGTTCTGGTCAACTGATCACCGAACCAATGCAGGATTCAACAAGGCTGGACTCAAGCGTTTTGAAAGGGCTGATTTAAGTTGTCCCCGTTAACGGGATGCTAAATATAACGCGGTACCGACACTCAATGATCGAGGACTCGGCATACTCGATCCTGAATCTCTGTGACCCAGAGGTCTAAAGGCAACATCGGGAGACGTCTCAAGCCTCAGGCAAAGCCTCGAGACCAAACCCAGCATGGAGCGCTCGAGCTGCAAGCTCTAGGTATTTTTCGTCGATGACGACCGAAATCTTGATTTCTGAGGTCGAAATAATCTGAATATTGATGGACTCGTGAGCAAGAATTTCAAACATTTGGGTCGCTACCCCGGCGTGAGAGCGCATTCCAACGCCGACGATTGATAGCTTAGCAATACGCTCATCTCCCAAAACTTCTGCTGCCTCGATGGTGCGGGCGACCTCTGCGAGCAGTCGGTGGGCTGTTTGAAAATCAGATCTCTGAACCGTAAAGGTAAAATCAGTGCTGCCATCTGCGCCAGTGTTTTGAACAATCATATCCACTTCGATACCGGCCTCACTGATCGGCGCCAAAATTTTTGATGCAATTCCTGGCTGGTCTTTCACGCCTCTGAGCGTCAATTTTGCTTCGTCTTTGGTAAATGCAATACCCGAAATCAGTGGCGCTTCCATCATAATCTGGTCCTCGGAGGTAATTAGGGTTCCTGCTACATCATTGAAACTAGAGAGAACACGCAGAGCAACTTGATTTTTGTTTGCCAACTCTACTGCTCGGGTGTGTAACACCTTGGAGCCCGAACTGGCGAGCTCAAGCATTTCTTCAAACGTGATACGCGGCATACAACGCGCTTCAGGAACGACCCTTGGATCGGTTGTAAACACTCCGTCAACATCAGTGAAGATCTGACACTCATCGGCCTGAAGCGCAGAGGCAATCGCCACAGCAGTCGTATCAGAGCCACCTCTGCCCAGCGTGGTGACTCTCCCCGAAGGCGATACCCCCTGAAAACCAGCAATGACCGGTACCCGCTGTTCTACTAAATCAGCTAACAACCGGTCCTCTTCGACCCTCATCACCCTTGCCCTGCCGTGCGCATCGTCAGTTAATATTTTTACCTGATGCCCCTGGTAAGATTTTGCTGCGATACCTTTTTTGATCAACATCATCGCGAGCAGCGATGTCGTCACCTGCTCACCTGTTGAGAGCAATACATCGAGCTCTCGCACAGCTTCCGAACCGTCTGCATCAACTTCCTCGGCAAGTGAGACCAGCCGATCTGTCTCGTGCCCCATCGCAGAAACAACCAATACAACTTCGTCGCCTTGTGAATGTGCGTGAAGCACTCGATCGGCGATTTTTTCGATGAGCGCCACATCTGCGACTGATGTACCACCAAATTTCATGACTAAGCGCGCCATGGGATTTCCTCTTTAATATCCAAGCTCTTTCGAGGGTCGGATTACGTCAATTTCGCTGCTAAAAATTCTGGAATAGAATCAAGTGCACTTGGCAGAGCTGACAGATCGGTGCCACCGGCACGGGCCATGTCGGGTCGACCACCGCCTTTCCCCCCAACCTGCTGGGCAACATGGTTGACAAGCTCCCCAGCCTGGACGCGATCCACAAGATCCTTTGTCACGCCCGCGATCAACGCTATTTTTTCATCTTGTACCGCGGCCAAAACCACCACGCCACTGCCGAGTTTATTCTTCAGCCGATCAAGCGCGTCCGGCAGGCTCTTTGCATCAGCACCGTCGATCTGGTTAATCAAAACTTGCACACCTTCGACTTCCACAACCGAGTCTGCGGCATCCATCGCTTCACCACTGACCAACTTCATCTGCAATGAAGCAACTTCTTTTTCTAGTCGTCGATTGGCCTCGATGAGAGACTCCAAACGTTGCACAAAACCCGAGCGATCCACCTTCAAAAGCGCCGACAAACTATCCGCCAGCGCATCGGCTTCAGCGATTACACTCAGCGCTGACTCACCTACAACAGCTTCAATCCGACGAACACCAGAGGCAATTCCTTGCTCAGAGATGATTTTCAGCTGTCCAAGATCTCCAGTTCGCCGAGCATGCGTCCCCCCACAAAGCTCTATCGAGAATCCGTTACCCATCGTCAACACACGAACCACCTCCGTGTATTTTTCTCCGAAAAGCGCCATCGCACCTTTCTCTTTAGCTTCCTCGACACCCATCGCTGCTGTTTCGATATCGGAGTTTTTCAATATCTCCCGATTACACAAGGCTTCGATCTCTAGGAGTTCAGCTCGGGTTAGCGCCTCAAAATGTGAAAAATCGAATCGGAGTCGATCAGCATTGACTAGGGAGCCACGCTGATTCACATGATCACCCAATACCGACCGCAAGGCGGCGTGAAGCAGATGGGTCGCAGAGTGATGGCGAGCTGTCCGGCCCCTATTCTCCGCATCGACCTCAGCGCTTATTGCATCGCCAATACTGACAGAGCACTGCCCCATTCGAACGTGATGCAAAATAGCGGCGCCAGCCTTGGTTGTATCGTAAACGTCAATAAGACCGCTTGGACCTTTCATCAAGCCTTTGTCGCCGACCTGGCCGCCGCTTTCGGCATAGAACGGCGTTTGGTCTAGTACGACCACCGCGTCTTCTGAACCGTTCCACTGCTCCACCGACACACCTGAGACATAAATCGCGTTTACTGTCGCATCAACCGATAATTGATCGTAACCAACGAAGGGCGTCTCACTATCGAGCTCTAGATCGAACCCTGCCTGCTCAGAAAACTTACTGGATGCACGTGCGCGTTCCCGCTGGTGGTTCATTGCTTGCTCAAAACCCTCATCATCGAGAGTCAAGCCCCGCTCACGAGCAATATCACCAGTAAGGTCTGCCGGGAAGCCGAAGGTGTCATAGAGCTTGAAAATAACCTCACCGGGAATGACCGAACCTGAAAGCTCATCGATGGCCTCGTCTAACAGACGCATTCCTTGATCTAAGGTCAAAGCAAATTGTGTTTCCTCTTTTAAAACGATCCTCTCGATCTGATCGGCCGTTTTCACAAGCATCGGATAAGCACCGCCCATCTCCTGGATCAAAAGCGGTACAAGGAGGTGAAAAAAGGGTTCTTTTGCACCGAGCGCGTGACCGTGACGCAAAGCGCGACGCATAATTCTCCGCATTACATAGCCCCGACCCTCATTTGAAGGCAGAACGCCATCGCTGATGAGAAACACCGAAGATCGCAAGTGGTCCGCGATCACTTTCAACGACGGATGGCTCAGATCCCTACATCCAAGCACTTCCGCTGCGCGCCTGATAATGGGCTGAAACAGATCGGTATCGTAGTTGTTGTGAACATTCTGCATCACAGCTGCAAGCCGCTCCAAGCCCATACCTGTATCCACGCAAGGGCTCGGTAGTGGGGTCAGAGTACCGTCGGCACTTCGATCGTACTGAGTAAAAACCAAGTTCCAAATCTCTACAAAGCGATCCAGGTCATCATCTTCGGAACCAGGAGGCCCTCCGGGTACATGCGCGCCATGATCATAAAAGATTTCTGAACACGGCCCACAGGGGCCCGTATCACCCATCGTCCAAAAGTTATCCTTGTCGCCTAAGCGAGACATTCGGTTTGGATCGAACCCAATCTCGTCGACCCAAATCGCGTGCGCTTCATCGTCGCTGTCATGAATCGTCACCCAGAGTCTGTCCTTGGGAATTTCGAGAACTTCCGTTAGAAAACGCCAAGCGAACTGGATAGCTTCAGTCTTGAAGTAATCCCCAAAACTGAAATTTCCCAACATTTCGAAAAAAGTGTGATGACGTGCGGTGTATCCTACGTTATCCAGGTCATTATGCTTCCCTCCAGCACGGATGCACCGCTGGCTGCTCACGGCCCGGGTATACCCTCGATTTTCTTTTAGTGCGAAGGCTTCTTTAAACTGCACCATACCGGAATTGGTAAACAACAACGTCGGATCGTTGTCCGGGACCAACGACGATGACTCAACAATCGTATGGCCCTGAGCTTGAAAATAGTCTAAGAAGGCGGATCGAATCTCCTGGCTGTTCATCTTGGTTTCCCCAAATCTCCAATCAGCCGGACGATATTATTGCTTTTGGCTGAATTTTCTAGGGCCCCATTATAAAGCAGCTGAGATATGTTCATAGTGAAATCCGCGCTGCTGTAAAAATCGGCTACGCCTTGCCCGCTCCTTGGCGTCAAGAGAACTGGCGGCAAGACTTTCACCAAATCGTTTCTCTAAGACAAGACGGGCCAATGCGACCCAATCGATCGATTCATCGTTCAAAGTTTCAGTGATAAGCGCGGACGAAACGCTTTTTTGGGATAATTCGCTACGAATCTTGTTTGGGCCTTGGCCACGCTGAGACCGATATCGCACATAGGATTCAGCAAGTCGCGCATCGCTCTGCAAGCCATCCAACTGCAATTGAACAATTACTTCTGTTTTTAACGCTTCATGACCAGGAAACCGTCTCCCCAACTTTTGACGCAGTTCGCCCTCGGATTGCTCTCTTTGCGCAAGCAAATTCAGAGCTGCCTGTCGGAGCATGCCGCTGGTGACGTTTTGCTCCTCGTCTAAACCCTCGAGCGTTTTTTCTGCCAGCTCACTGTCTTTCAAAAGCTCGCAACCCTTCACGACCTCATGTTTTTCTAGAGGTCCATCTCCTCTCGGTAGAGGGCTCAACTCGGATGATTCAAGCGCTCGAACAGTATTCTTATGGCGACCCGGCACTCGGCTCGAACTGTCCTCATCCGACTTGTTTTCCGAGGGCATCATCACCGTTTCAGCGAATTGCGATGCCATGGGATCATGCCGCTTTGGGCGCTTGACATCATTCGCGGAAGGCGCCGCTTTGGAGCCTTTCTCTATAGTGCGGATGGCGTTTCGAAGACGCTCTAATTCGCGCTTATCAGCCAAAGGAAGATCCTAGGGCTAACTCATTTCAACGTCTGCAGAGACTGGTGATTCCTCTCCAGCATCTATCACTTCATTGAGCAGCTGCGCTCGAATTCTCGCCTCAATTTCTTGGCCTATTTCCGAATGTTCAGCTAGGAAATCGCAAGCATTCTTCTTGCCCTGACCAATTTTGTCGCCCTTGTAGCTATACCACGCACCCGCCTTATCAACAAAACCGAGCTGCACACCTAAATCGACGACCTCGCCCAATCGATAGATTCCTTTTCCATACATGATTTGAAATTCAGTTTGCTTAAATGGAGGCGCCACTTTATTTTTGATGACTTTGACTCGGGTTTCGTTGCCCACCACCTCATCACCCTCTTTGATACCGCCAATGCGGCGGATATCTAGACGGACCGATGAATAAAATTTAAGTGCATTACCACCGGTCGTCGTTTCGGGACTCCCAAACATGACGCCGATTTTCATCCGGATCTGATTGATAAAAATAACGAGCGTATTAGAGTTTTTAATATTACCCGCCATTTTTCGTAGCGCCTGACTCATTAATCTTGCTTGTAGTCCTACATGATGATCACCCATATCCCCCTCGATTTCGGCTTTAGGAGTCAGTGCAGCAACTGAGTCAACAATAACGACATCCACTGCGCCTGACCTCACGACCATGTCACAGATTTCTAATGCTTGCTCACCGGTGTCAGGCTGAGAGACCAAGAGGTTTTCGATGTCGACTCCAAGATCCTGCGCATAGATTGGGTCTAAGGCGTGCTCAGCATCAATAAATGCACAGGTACCACCGATTTTTTGAGCCTCAGCGATCACCTGTAACGTTAGCGTTGTCTTACCAGAAGATTCCGGCCCATAGATCTCAACGATTCTTCCTCGCGGCAAGCCTCCGATCCCTAGCGCAACATCGAGCCCCAGCGATCCAGTCGAAATCGAAGGAATTCGCACCTGCGGCGTATCCCCTAAGCGCATCATTGCACCTTTGCCGAATTGGCGTTCGATTTGGGATAGCGCCGCGTCTAGGGCTTTATCTTTGTTCGCGTCTCGCGTTGATGTGGCGTCCATAGTCTTTACTCCATTGGTATTCAGTCTTTATCACGTTGTCATTACAGCCCGCCCCTTGCTTCGTAGCCCATAGAGGTGGGACGCTTTGTATCACTCAGAATATCTATCTACGATTTTTCTCTTTCAAAACAGTTCTTTTCAAAACAGCTCTTTTCAAACACCAAGGCTCATGATTACAGCCTGGGACTCGCATCTTTTGAGATCTGATTTAGCGACCTCGCTTACTGGGCCTCGCGCACACCTTGCGTCGTGCACCGAGCATCGCGCACCTATCGAGGTCAGTGTTTTGCATCCAGTTAACCTGATTTCAACACTCTATCAGTATACTGTTTATACGTACAGTAAAATTTTTATTTTCTATGATATCAGTTGATAATCACCCGATTTAAAAGCAAGTTGGTGCAGCGTTTCTAACCGTTTGCTACCCTAGTCCCACCAGCCATGAACAATGACCTTTGTGACCACTGAAACACACACACCCATGATGCAACAATTCCTCAGCATCAAGGCCCAGCACCCCGATGCCCTACTGTTTTATCGCATGGGTGATTTTTATGAGCTGTTCTACGACGACGCGAAGACCGCGAGCGGATTGCTGGACATCACCCTCACCAGCCGCGGACAATCGGCGGGCGTCCCCATTCCCATGTGCGGCGTTCCTTTCCACGCAGCCGACACATATCTCAGCAAACTCGTCACCGAGGGGATTTCAGTCGCCATTTGTGAGCAAACCGGAGACCCCGCAACCTCCAAAGGCCCGGTAGCCAGAGAAGTTGTTCGAATCATTACCCCCGGCACCCTTACCGAAGAGGCGCTTTTAGATGCTCAAAAAGAAAGTCTTATTTGTGGCGTATTCGAGCAACATTCGGAGTATGGATTGGCTGTCATGGAGGTCAGCAGTGGCCGCTTTGAAGTCTTACAAACGCCCCATCTCGATGTGCTCAAAAGCGAGTTGGCGCGACTTGGACCCGCGGAATTATTACTCCCACAAGATTCTCAGATCGCACACCGACTTGAAGAATTCAATGGCATTAAGCATCGTCCGCTTTGGGAATATGACGAATCCGAATCAATCCAAAAGCTAACCGATCAATTCAGCGTTCAAGACCTTTCCGCTTTCGACTGCGCAGATCAATCCATCGCCATTTGTGCAGCCGGCTGCGTGCTCAACTACGTCAGTGAGACCCACCGTCGTCAATTACCGCACTTGCAGCGACTCCGCCGAATCCGCAACGAAGACACCATCGTGATTGATCCGACCTCGAGAAGAAACCTCGAGCTTGTGCAAAATCTCCATGGCGGCCGCGAACACACGCTGCTGTCAGTGCTCGATCAAACCAAAACGCCTATGGGGGGGCGGCGATTGGCGCGCTGGCTGACACAACCGCTCCGAAACTCGATCGAGATAGAGTCACGCCTCGCTGCGGTCGCTGCACTGCAAGAACAGTCAACCTTTGAGCCCTTAAGGGCCGTTCTTGCTCACGCCGGCGATATCGAACGGATTGTTGCCCGCATTGCACTGCAAACTGCAAGGCCTCGGGACTTGGCACGTCTCAGAGACACCCTCGCGCTCCTACCAGAAATCTCAAGGTTGATGGCAACATTAATGTCTCCAGGAGCAGAAGATTTACTCAACGAACTCGCCCAACGTACCCGCGAGATGCCAGGCCTCGCCGACGAATTGCAACGCGCAATTGAGACAACGCCGCCAGTCGTGATTCGCGAAGGTGGCGTCATTAGAGCTGGGTATGACGAAACTCTCGATGAGCTCAAATCCATCAGCGAAGACGCCGCCGCTTTTTTGGTGAAGTTAGAAACCGAAGAAAAAAATCAAACAGGCCTCAGTTCTTTAAAAGTGGGCTACAACCGAGTTCACGGTTACTACATCGAGTTGAGTAAAGTCCAAGCTCAAGAAGCTCCCATCACCTACATCCGACGCCAAACGTTAAAAAATGCGGAGCGATTTATAACACCCGAGCTGAAGGCGTTTGAAGACAAAGCCCTAAGCAGTAAAAGCCGCGCGCTAGCCCGGGAACGACATTTGTTTGATCGGTTGCTGGAGACCCTGATGCTCGAAATCGGCGCATTGAGGGACCTCGCCGAAGGATTGGCCGTCCTCGACGTGCTTGCAAACTTTGCTGAGCGGGCGGTAACTCTCAACTTAGTACCGCCCGTGCTGACTTATCAATCTGAGTTGATCATCGAGAATGGTCGTCATCTTGTTGTTGAGTCTATGCTCGAGGGCGCATTTGTACCCAACGGTGTTCAGTTCGACGATGTCACTCGACAATTTATTATCACCGGCCCAAACATGGGGGGTAAATCAACGTTCATGCGCCAAACAGCCATCATCGCATTGCTGGGGAGAACAGGCTGTCCCGTGCCAGCCGACCAAGCTGTCATTGGCGATATAGACCGAATTTTCACCCGTATCGGTTCCTCAGACGATCTTGCTAGCGGGCGCTCAACCTTCATGGTTGAGATGTCAGAGACCGCCCTGATATTGAACACCGCAACAGATAAAAGCCTCGTTTTACTTGATGAAATCGGGCGGGGTACCTCTACGTTCGATGGGCTATCTCTGGCATGGGCAACTGGGTGTCACATTGCCGAGAACATTGGCGCGATGACACTGTTTGCAACACACTATTTTGAACTCACAGTCTTGCCTGAACGGTTTTCACAAATTAAAAATCTGCACTTGACGGCCAGGGAGTTTGAAGAGCGCATCATCTTTCTCTACGCTGTCCAGGAAGGACCCGCAAATCAAAGTTACGGAATCCAAGTGGCAAAGCTTGCTGGAATTCCAGTCGAAGTTTTGGAGACTGCTCGGTCCAAACTCGCGCAGCTCGAGCACCAAGAAACCAAGGCCGGCGTCCTTCCTGATCAAGTTCGCCCAAACCAATCAGACCTTTTCGCCCAGGATCCTGAGCTCAGCCTCATTAAAGAGACACTTGCAGCCCTTGATATTGATGATCTGAGCCCTCGCGCAGCGCTAGAACTGATCTATCAAATGCGGGACCGAATCAAAACTCACTGAAGCAGGATCAGTTGTCAGCTTCAAAAAAGCTGATAGAATGCATCCGTTCAAGCAGCGATCCAGTCCTCAGTTGGACCCCGCTTGGCCACATCGTCAAGGCGCTAAATCCACAGCTAGCTGCTCGGGCTTTCGCCGCTAACAGACCATGAGGCCCACGAACTCAGGTGATCAGTAAGGCGATGGGCCTTAGCAAATGGTTAACGTTAACCTTTTAGAAGGATAGGTTTTATGACATTCGTAGTAAGCGATGGATGCATCAAGTGTAAACATACCGATTGTGTTGAGGTTTGTCCTGTGGACTGCTTTTACGAAGGCCCCAACTTCTTGGTGATTAATCCAGACGAATGTATAGACTGCGCCTTGTGCGAGCCTGAATGTCCCGTTGACGCCATCTTCTCAGAGGATGAACTTCCGGAAGCGGAACAAGACTTCCTCGAACTCAATGCTGAACTTTGCGAAATCTGGCCTAACATTACCGAGAAGAAAGAGCCTTTAGAGGATGCTGAAGATTGGGCAGAGGTTAAGGGTAAAATCGATCACCTCGAACGCTAACCGTCGGGTCAAAGAGGCACACTAACGCTTGGGTAGGTGTTTTAATGGGTCTTCTGGCCTTCCCTCGCGTCTAATCTCGAAATGTAGCATTTCGACATTCGCGTCATTGGCGCCGACCACGGCAATCACCTCACCCTGCTCCACGCGCTGCCCTTCCTTAACCCGCAGCGCCTGGTTATTCCCGTAGGCGCTTAAGAATGCTTCATCATGCTTAATGATGACCAACTTGCCGTATCCTCGCAGATTCCCGCCCGCATAAACGATTGTCCCGCCAGCAGCAGCGCGCACCTCTGATCCAGCTTTCGCTTTCACATCAATTCCTTTGTTGACCCGTCCACTGAGGGAAAATTTTTCCAATACCGGTCCAGACACTGGCCATTGCCATACTAACTGGCTTGGCGTAAATGCTTTTGCGGGTGGGGCCGTGGGCTTTTTGGTATACACCTTAGGTTGAGGCCGAGGCGCACCTGGACTACTTTTTTCACTTTTTGATTGGGAGGACCGCTTGGGCACGCCCGAGATTTTGAGGCGCTGTCCGGCAAAGATCGTATAGGGCGCCCTAATTCGATTAAGTCGAGCCAGACGCTGATAATCCAAGCCATATCGCCACGCGATCGCGTACAGCGTTTCCCCTTTTTGAACCACATGCGCTTTGCCACGCTCGCCAATATTCGATACCGGCGCCCGTGCGCCATTGGACTGACATCCTTGCAAGAAGATGGTCAAGCAGACCAAAAAAAGAAAACAGGGAAATCGGACAGTCAACCAGTTAAACATCGGTGTTCGCCTGTTGCGAAAACCGCTCAAAGCCATAAACCAAGACAACCGCGATCCCTGCGACTACGATGGCAGTACCCAAATGGCTAGATTCACCGGTCAGACTTTCATAGACCCCTGGCAACACTGGATTTTGGACCAATGGAAGCTTTTCAGTGCCTTCCGCTTGAAGCTGATAACTGGTCACCTGCTGCCAAGGCCAAAGCCGAACCAACGTGCCAAGCATCAACCCAATGAGGAACATCAAAATCCAATCCCTGACGTGCTGAAAAAGTCGCTTTAGGACATTTGCAAATGCGATCAATCCGAGACCCGCACCCAGTGCGAAGGGAATGAGCTGCACCCACGCAAAACTCGCCACTGCGGCCAAGACTCCGCTATAAAGCCCGAGCAACAACAACAAAAAACTGCCTGATACGCCGGGCAAAATCCAGGCACAAATCGCAATTGCACCGCCCATAAACATCGTTCCAGGGGTCGCCTCGAGGGTCACGGGCAGGAGGCGCTGCAGCAGCAAACCCACAGCTAAACCGATGCCTAGGACAATAAAATGCTCAATCGTCCTATTCCGAACCTGCCGGTACATTAAAACCGAAGAGGCAAGCACCAAACCAAAAAAGAAGGACCACATTGCAATCGGGTAAGACACCAATGCCGCTTTGATCATGGTTGCAAAAATCAGGATTGAAAATGCCATAGCTCCAAATAAAAGTGCTAGAAATGTCCCATCCGCCTTCTGCCACGCCGATCGGAAGCCTGCTCGCCACAGAATCAGCAGCAAACTAGGCCGAAGCCCACTCAGTCCCGTCAGCAAGCGCTCATAATAGCCGGAAATAAACGCGATCGTGCCGCCAGAGACTCCAGGGACAACTTCTGCCATGCCCATTAAAAAGCCGGTAACCAGCACTCTCACGCTGGACTTGAGATCCATCACGACTTACCACCGAGAAAGGGAACAAATCTCACTTGCTCTACCTGCTCCGTGACAAGTCCTTCGGGCCGGTTGTGGACAACCGTCAAGGCCTGATCATCGGCGCTGCCGACTGGAATAATGAGTCGTCCACCGATGTTCAGCTGGGACAGTAAAGCCTCGGGAATTGAACGCGGGGAGGCTGTCACAATAATGGCATCGAACAAACCTTTCTCCGGCCAGCCCAAATGACCATCATCGTATTTGTAACGAATCTGGTGCAATGCCAATTTCCGGAAGCGACTCACCGCTTGATCTAAAAGACCTGAAATGCGTTCAACGGTAAAAACCTGATCGACCAATTGCGCAAGAATCGCAGTCTGATAACCCGAACCTGTGCCCAACTCGAGCACAGAAGTCGGGTGACTTCCGTCAAGCAGCAGCTCGGTCATCCTAGCAACGATATAAGGCTGGCTAATGGTTTGGCCATGGCCAATTGGTAACGCGGTATCCTCGTAGGCACGGTGAGATAAGGCTTCATCGACAAACAAATGGCGGGGAGTCGATCCCATCACCTGCAAAACAGTTTCGTTAACGATCCCTTGCTCCCGGAGCCGCTCGGTCAAACGATTTCTAGTACGTTGTGAGGTCATACCCACGCCGCTCACATCTAGTTTAACCACCACGTCGTTCATCCTTATAACGCAAAAGTTCGCGCAAAACACTTGTCGCGTAACTGCCCGCTGGCAGCGCAAATCGCAGATTATAGTTATTGTCATCTCGATGCCAATCGAACTCAAGCGGCTGTAACCAAAGCTTCCGAGAGCCTGCTTTAAGTCGCAGCTGACGAAGCGTAGCAACCCACTCTTGAAGCTCATCAGGCAACTCTGCTTCGCCCCCCTGGGGGTCTCGAGACCGACCATATAAAGGCCCGACCGCACTGAGATCAGGCGGGATATCTCGATGGTTCTCAACATGGTTAGATAGGAAGCGATTGAACAGATACGCGCGCATCGCCGACAGAATCATGTCACGCGCATGAAACCTACCATGAGGTCGTTTCACCAATTCTTGCGCGGTTGATAAGTTGCGGCAATGCCGCCCAAACCTCTGCTCGCCGAAGTAATTGGGCACGCTGCCCTGGATGACCGCGTGTAATCGCTCATCAAGCCGCTCAGAAACCTGAGTCAGATAAATTTCAAACGCATTGCCCAACAAATCGCCTTTTCGTAATTTTTTCTGTGTGCGGGCAACCTGCAAAACCCGCACATCAGGACCATCCAAACGCGTCCAATCGGGGTCAGAGCGGCCCGGCAAATAACAGGTGAACGCCTGCTCAGAGACCGAATAACGATCTTTGCGCCCACCAAAACCTACGTCCTTGACGTCGACACCAGCAACTTCTGCTATTTTTTCAGCAACCCAATGCGTATTCGTGGCTTTTTTGCAAATTCTCAGATAAGCGTGTTCACCCGAGCCTGTAGGTTCGATCGACTGCTCAAACACTTTGAAGTGAGCGCTTTCGGCGCGAATAAGCCCCGTCGAGTGGGGACACCCGTTTACCCAATTGAATTCAAGGTCAAAGCTCACTTTGGGTCCGAGGTCAAAAGAACCACGACTTGCGCCGATATCCCCTCACCGCGACCAATAAATCCTAACTTCTCTGTTGTCGTTGCCTTAAGTCCAACGCGCCCTTGATCACAGCCGAGCGCCTGCGAAATTGATTGGATCATCGCCTCTCGATGAGCGGCTAACTTGGGCATTTCTAACAGCACCGTTGCATCCAGGTTTTCGATATAAAGCTCAGCCTCATTCATGCGCCCGACAACCGACGCCAACAACTTCATCGAATTTGCACCCGAAAACTGCGGATCACTGTCTGGAAATTGATGACCAATATCAGGCAAACCTAACGCCCCCAGCAAGGCGTCCATCAGCGCATGAATCAACACGTCACCATCGGAATGCGCAACCACGCCTCGATCATGGGGAATCTCAACACCGCCCAACATGATATGGCTGGCAGAGCCAGGCTCAGAAAACGCGTGTACGTCAATACCTTGTCCGATGCGCATCAAATCGCTTCCTCCGCCAAAATCAAACGCGCCATCATTAAATCTTCTTCGAGGGTAATTTTGATATTGTCAGCACGTCCCAGGCAGATCCTTGGATTCAAGCCCAAAGCCTCAATGGCGGACGACTCATCAGTCGCATCTGCGAATGCCTCAAGCGCCTGTTTTAACACGCCCATTCTAAACACCTGAGGCGTCTGCGCCCGCCACAGAGCCGAACGATCCTCTGTCGCAAGGACCCGCCCTTCGGCCACTCGCTTGAGCGTATCGGTCACAGGTACAGCCAACAATCCGCCTACCGGGTCTCGCTCAGCGATTTCAATCAACGCGCGCATCTCGTCAATACGAACGCACGGGCGGACCGCATCGTGAACCAGGACCAAATCATCTGCCTCAGCCTCTAGCGCGCTCAGGGCCAAGAGCACGGATGATCTACGGTCATCTCCTCCGTTGACGACCACAATATCGTCGGCCGGAATCGATGCAAAGTGCTGGTCTGCCGGATTGATCGCGATAACCATCGCGTCCGGATTCAACGCTCGGAGTTTGCTGAGGGTGATCTCAAGAATGGTTTGTCCCAATATTTCATGATACTGCTTGGGTTTGTCCCTGTTGAATCGGCGACCAATCCCTGCTGCAGGGATCACCACATGGAGTCTGGGATTATCGAAAGACATTCGCCCCGCTCAATCATCGATCAACAAGATGAACGTTTCATCTTTTTTTATCAACCCGAACTCTGTTCGAGCCCGTTCTTCGATAGCATCAAGACCTTGTCTTAGATCGATAATTTCGGCGCGTAGTTGTCGATTGCGGGTTGCTTTACTCTCGTTGCTATCAACGCGCTGGGTCAGTTGATCCTGAAGCGCCGCTACATGGGCATAACTGCCCTCTCCAGTCCACAATCTGAACTGCAGATAAAAGCCTATAAGCAACAGTACTGCGAATACAACTTTCGCTAAGTTCACTACGAGTCATTCCTCAGATTTTTGAATTCAGCAGGACCTTTGTACACCGCCCGACAGCGATCCTCTATCCTTAACAAGCGATTATATTTTGCAACCCGATCAGAACGACACAATGATCCCGTTTTAATCTGACCCGCAGCCGTCGCCACCGCTAAATCCGCAATAGACGTATCTTCAGTCTCCCCGGAACGGTGAGAAATCACCACCGCATATCCAGCCTCTCGAGCCATCTGAATGGCTTTGAGGGTCTCTGAAAGGGTGCCAATCTGGTTGACCTTGACCAAAATCGCATTCGCGACATTCTCAGAAATCCCACGCGCGAGAATTTCAGGATTGGTCACAAACAAATCGTCACCCACCAATTGGCAAGATGCACCAAGCTTATCTGTCAGATATCGCCAGCCATCCCAATCTCCCTCATCGAGCCCATCTTCAATCGATATAATCGGATAAGCACTGACAAGACCTGCCAAATAATCACTGAACCCATTGCTGTCAAATGAGCGAGCTTCGCCACTCAGATGATACTTGCCATCTCGATAAAACTCGCTGGCAGCGCAATCTAAAGCCAAATAGACGTCGTCGCCAGGTTTAAATCCGGCCAGCTCAATAGCGGACATAATCGCATCCAGGGCTGCCTGATTACTTGCCAGGTTGGGCGCAAATCCGCCTTCGTCACCAACCGATGTCGAAAGCCCAGACTGTTTGAGAACATCCTTGAGCGCATGAAAAATCTCTGCGCCAGTCCTAAGTGCTTCTTCAAACGACGAGGCGCCAACGGGCTGAATCATAAACTCCTGGATATCAACATTATTATCAGCATGCTCCCCGCCGTTCAAAATGTTCATCATCGGCACCGGCATGCTATATCGTCCGCCGGTTGCATCTAAATTGGCAAGATGTTCATACAGTGCAAGTCCTTGCCCCTGTGCTGCCGCATGCGCTGCCGCGAGGGACACACTCAGCATGGCATTTGCACCCAGCACCGATTTGTTTTCCGTTCCATCGAGCGTCAGCATGGTATCGTCGATGTCAGACTGCAACGCCGCGGACCGTCCGAGCAGCGCTTCACGGATCCGTGTGTTGACATTGTGGACGGCCTTGAGAACGCCTTTGCCGCGATACCGACTTTCATCCCCGTCTCGTAGTTCCAGCGCTTCCCTTGAGCCCGTCGAGGCTCCGGAGGGCACTGCAGCGCAACCGATGGTGCCATCTGCCAATTCGATTTCTGCTTCGAGGGTTGGATGTCCTCTCGAATCTAGAATTTCACGAGCTCGAATATCTATTATTTCAGTCATAACACCTCTATTCGTTCATCTGGCCGCTCTTTACCCACCTAGCTCTTTGCCCGCCTAGCCGCTCTTTGCCCACCTAGCCGCAGCGCTATCATATGGCTGGCGCCGGGCCCTCTATGCAGTCTTTACAACCTGATCAATTGCAACCAATTGGCTGAGTAACGACTCCATCTCAGCCAAAGGCCATGAATTGGGGCCGTCACTTAACGCATGCTCAGGGTCGGGGTGGGTTTCCATGAAAAGGCCATCGACGCCCACCGCGATTGCAGCCCGGGCTAAAACAGGCACCATCTCTCTTTGCCCGCCGGATGTTGCACCCTGACCGCCGGGCAATTGGACGCTGTGGGTCGCATCGAAAACGACGGGACAACCCGTCTCCTTAAGATGCGGCAACGACCGCATATCTGACACTAAATTGTTATACCCAAAGCTTGTGCCCCGCTCGCAGACAAGGATGCGGTCGTTTCCAGTTGCCTTTGCTTTCTCAACGACATGAATCATGTCCCACGGCGCTAAAAACTGACCCTTTTTGATATTGACTGGTAAGCCCTGAGCAGCAACACGCTCAATGTAATTGGTCTGACGGCACAAAAAGGCAGGTGTCTGCAGAATCGAAACGACGTCACGCACTTCGTTGAGCGGCGTGTCCTCATGCACGTCCGTGATCACAGGAAGGCCCAACTGATCTCGCACACTCTGCAATACTCTGAGGCCTTCCTCGAGCCCGGGCCCCCGATGACTATTTTTTGAAGATCGATTCGCTTTGTCAAAAGACGACTTATAGATCAGGAAAATATCCAGACGCTGGCACACTTCTTTTAACAGCCCAGCTGTATCGAGTGCCATTTGCTCTGACTCTACAACACAGGTGCCTGCCATCAAAAAGAATCGCGCTGAAGGCCTGATTTCATATCCACATAGGTCCATCAATCTTCTCGCTGTCCAGTCAAGAGGTTCATTATAAGCGGCATGGCCTTACCGCCTTCAGCTTTTTGCTCGCGCAGCATCTGCTCTCGCCGTTTGCTCACTCAACGCCGCTTGCACGAAGTGCGAGAACAAAGGGTGTCCTGAACGCGGCGTCGAGGTGAATTCAGGATGAAACTGGCAGGCAACGAACCAAGGATGGTCAACCACTTCGATCATCTCCACGAGCGACTGATCTTTCGATATTCCTGCAACTCGAAGCCCAGCGGCCTCTAAAGCTTCAATATAATTCGGATTTACCTCATACCGATGTCGGTGCCGCTCTTTGATGCTGTCTTGGCCATAAATCTCCCGTGCCAGAGAACCCTGAGACAAGATACATTCTTGTTCGCCCATCCGCATCGTGCCACCTAGGTCACTATCAGCCGATCTTTGCTCTTTAACTCCAGCCTCGCTCACCCATTCCGTGATCAAGCCAATAATGGGATGCGGCGTGGATTCATCAACCTCTGTGCTGTTGGCTTCTTCAAAGCCGCCCGCATCCCGCGCGAAATCGATGATGGCCGCATGCAAACCGTAACAAATACCTAAATAGGGCAGTCTTTTTCGACGGGCGTAACCCGCCGCTTGAATTTTACCTTCAAAGCCACGCCCTCCAAACCCGCCAGGAACCAAGATCGCATCAGCGCCCTCTAGCACGGACTCACCTTCAGTCTCGACACGCTCGGAGTCCACAAAATCAATCTGTACTTTCGTTTCAGAATGAATTCCCGCATGCGTGAGCGCCTCGCTCAACGATTTATAGGCATCCAGTAAATCCATATACTTGCCAACCATCTTCAAGTGGATCTCATGTTTCGGATGACGCTGTAAATCTAGAACCCGTTGCCAATCTGAGAGGTCAGCGGGCGGGACGTCAAATCCCAGTTTTTTCACCACAATCTCATCAAGCTGCTCTTGTGCGAGCATGGCGGGGATTTCATAGATGCTGGCAGCATCCAAAAGAGGAATGACCGCGTCTGGCTCAACATTCGTAAACAATGCAATTTTGTCCCGAGCGGGCTTGGGAATTTCATGATCTGAGCGAACGATCAGGATATCCGGCTGCATTCCGACTGAGCGTAATTCCTTGACCGAATGCTGCGTGGGTTTGGTCTTAGTTTCCCCAGCCGTAGCAATATAAGGGACCAACGTGAGATGCATCAGCAAAGCGCGAGAGGAGCCGAGTTCAAATCTCAGCTGACGCGCTGCTTCTAGAAAAGGTTGGCTTTCAATATCGCCTACGGTGCCGCCTATCTCGATTAAGGCAACGTCAAACCCTTCAGCGACCTTGAGGATTCGAGACTTTATTTCATCGGTGATGTGAGGAATCACTTGAATCGTCGCGCCCAGATAATCACCCCGACGTTCACGCGCAATCACATCCGCGTAGACACGCCCGGTTGTGAAATTATTTTGACGCGTCATTCGAGTTTGTATGAAACGTTCGTAGTGACCAAGGTCGAGGTCGGTCTCTGTACCATCGGCAGTGACAAACACTTCGCCGTGCTGGAGCGGGCTCATTGTTCCCGGATCGACATTGATATAGGGGTCGAGCTTCTGCATCGTGACCTTTAAACCACGAGAGACAAGTACAGCACCAAGGGACGCCGCCGTGAGCCCCTTTCCTAACGAGGAGACGACTCCACCAGTGACGAAAATTAAACGACTCATAGACTTCCCATCTTTTGGTGTCGGGCAAAAGGACTCGCCCAAGATGGGTTTCTAGATTAACACCGTTGCATCAAGGGCTCAATACAATTCCCTTCACATTCAGATCATCTTCCAGTCTAGCAATGAAATGTCGACCGAGCTGCTGGCCTGATACAGCGTGCTCGGAAGCGATCCTTTGCTTAAACTGCCATCGCGGCAAAGCCGGAATCGCGACCACTTTTTGGTCCAGCTCAAGTACAGGCAGTCTTAACCGGGCCCACACCGGGATCCCCGCTTGAGAGAGCAATTCCGAGACCGCCGTTCGACGATCAAGATCGATTGTTCTGCCACTTTTTTCGAGGGTCCAGCGCAAGTCGGATCGATCAATTTTGAGGCCGCCCAAAGCAACGCTACTTTGAAGCGAAAGCCCCCGCTCGCTCCAAATGCCATCGCTCTCAGCAGGTTGAGAACCCCGAATCCAGGAATCGGTCATTGCTGGCACCAAGTTGAAGACGCCTTGATGTCGATGAAACTCAAAACCCAGAACTGCAAAAACCCCTGGCGCCTGACCTGCTCCCTGGGTGATCATCGAGTAACCTGAATCAATTTGAGCGCGCGCCGGCACACTGCCAGTGACCAGCATCAACATGGTTTTGAGCGCATTGATTGCGCGGCCGCGCCCAAGGGTCATCAACGCTGCAACATCCCAACCTGTTTCTGTCGCAATTGACCTAAGATCATCTCGCGCCACCTCAATCAACAGACGCCGAGTCTCCTCATCTTCAGTTAACTGACCTGTAAAGCGCTCCGACCAACCCTTAAACCTTGTGTCCAGCAGCGGAAAAACCTGATGACGAATAAAGTTTCGGTCATGGCTAAGGTCCTGATTACTCGGATCATCAATAAACCCCAGCGCGTGATCCTGAACGTAGCGTCGTATCTCGTTTTGGGCAACGCCCAACAGCGGTCGAAAAATTTGGCCTTGACCGAGAGGACGACGCATTGGCATTCCCAGAAGTCCTGCACCAGAGTGCCCTCGAAGCAGTTGGAAAAATCCGGTCTCGCGCTGATCATCCTCATGATGCGCCAGAAGCAACAGATCGCCCGCACTTAAATGATCTTCAAAAACCCGATAACGTGCCAACCTCGCTGCAGTCTCTACACTTTTCTGTTTATCGACTTGAACTCGCTTGCAGATCAGGTCCACGCCCAGTAAAGCGCACAGAGACTCACAGTGCCGTTGCCAATCATCCGAGTCTGAATGTAAGCCGTGATTGATGTGCAGCGCCAAAATCTCAGGACCCTCGATGTCCTGCACCACCGCATGCAACAGCGCGACCGAATCCATCCCGCCACTGAAACCCACGATTATTCTACTGACTCCGGGTCCTCTCAGGGCATTGAGCGCAGGGTCAGGCAGCAGCGAGACGGTCATTAGCCACCCGCAAGAGGGTGGTATTGAAGCCCAACTTGGTCGGTTCCAAATTTTGACCGAAGACACTCTAGTAACTCATCGGAAGGCTTGACCCGCCACTGGTCGCCCAGCTGCAGTTCGGCGCAAGCGCCCGGGCTTTGATACTCGATGATCACAGGGCAGCCCGTTCGCTTGGGTTCTTGATATTCCTGCAACAAACCCGCCAGAGCTTTAGAGAAGCGCTCATCCAAGCCCTCACTCGTTACCTTCAAACTTAGTCCGCGCAAAGTGCGCTGCCTCGCTTCGACCAAGGATTGGACCTCTGAGGCGCGAACTCTCAAACCACCAGAAAAATCATCCTGAGCGACTGTGCCGCGAATGATAATCAAGCTGTCTTTGCTTATTTTGTCTCTCACAAGATCCAATAGGTCTGAGAAGATACCTACTTCGATTCGCGCAGAGCGATCGTCTAACGTCACAAAGACAACGGCTCCTCTCTGGGTCTTCATACTGCGAAGACCTACTACCCAGCCCGCAAACACCTGATCATTTTGACTCGCACGAAGGTCAGCAATCCGGGTATTTGCAAAGTGTTTGAGTTCCGAGCGGTAGACGTCAATCGGGTGACCGGTCAGGTAAAGCCCAAGAGCCTCTTTTTCCCGCGCCAACCGATTGGCCATGGTCAACGCTGGCTCCAACATTTTACCCTCAAGACGTTCCTCAGATTGAGCAACCGGCGCAATTTCGCCAAACAGATCTGTCAGGCCTGCTTCTTGATCGCGAGCCGACTGCTCGGCTATGCGAAGTGCTTCCTCCTGCCGCGACAATAACCAACCTCGTCGCTGATCAAGCTCAACAACATCACTGCCAGCATCGGCGGCAATATCATCTAAAGCACCTGCAGAAATCAACGCTTCAAGCGCGCGACGGTTCAATCGTTTGGAATCAACGCGTTGGCAAAGGTCATAAAGATCCTTAAAAGGCGCGCTGCGCCGAGCATTCACCAACGCCTCAATCGGGCCTTCTCCCAAACCTTTAATCGCGCCCAGCCCATAGACCAGGTGGGTTTTGGACTGCGCTACAAACCGATAGTCGCCGAAATTAACGCTGGGCGGATCCAGAGTAAGCCCCATCTCTCGACATTCGTCGACGTTAATCACGATTTTATCGGTGTTCTGCATATCGGCCGACATCACAGCGGCCATAAAGTCTGCTGGGTAATAATGCTTGAGCCAAGCCGTTTGATAGGCCACCAAGGCATAACAAACTGAATGCGGTTTATTAAAGCCATACCCTGCAAATTTTTCCATCAAATCAAAAATATTACCGGCTTGCGCTGCGGCCACTGCGTTATTGATCGCGCCTTGCACAAACGTTTCGCGCTGTTTTGCCATCTCCTCTGGCTTTTTCTTTCCCATCGCTCGGCGTAAGAGATCAGCATCCGCCAGGGAATATCCTGCGAGTATCTGAGCGATCTGCATGACCTGCTCCTGATAGAGCATCACACCATAGGTATCTTTGAGCACTTCCTGAAGACTCGGATGGAGATAATCCACTTCATCAAGACCATGTTTCCTGCGAATAAAGTCATCCGCAAGCTGAAGCGGCCCAGGCCGAAAAAGAGCCACCAGCGCGACAATATCTGCAAATCGATTCGGCTTAACCCGCTTCATTAAGTCTTTCATTCCCCGAGACTCAAGCTGAAAAACCGCCGTTGTTTTTGCAGCTTGAAGATCGGCGTAAATCTCGGGGTCCTCAAGATCAAGCCTGTCGATATCTACCAGCGGCTCCCCTTCAAGTTCCTGACGCGCATTGATACTTTTGACTGCATTATCGATGATGGTCAGCGTTCGCAGGCCCAAAAAATCAAATTTTACGAGCCCAGCTTGCTCAACATCATTCATGTCGAACTGAGTCATCAATCCACCGCCCGAATCATCGGTATAGGTCGGTGAAAAATCAGTCAGCCGCGTCGGGGCGATTACAACGCCACCGGCATGGCGACCGACGTTGCGAGCTAGGCCTTCTAGTTTGAAGGCCATTTCCATGATCTCTTCGGCTTCGTCGTTACCCCGAACAAACTCGACTAATAGCGGTTCCTCTTCCATTGCCTTTGTTAACGTCATACCCGGTTCAAAAGGAATTAACTTTGAGAGCTTATCCGCGAGCCCATAGGATTTTCCTTGGACCCGAGCAACATCACGAACGACGGCCTTGGCTGCCATCGTGCCAAACGTAATAATTTGGGAAACCGCTTCAGCGCCATAGCGCTCAGTAACATGTTGAATGACCCGATCCCGGCCATCCATGCAAAAATCAATATCAAAATCCGGCAAAGATACTCGTTCTGGATTTAAAAATCGCTCGAACAACAGGTCGTACTCTAACGGGTCAACATCTGTAATTTTCAAAGCGTAAGCGACGAGCGAACCGGCGCCAGAACCGCGGCCAGGTCCGACCGGAATGTCATGGGCTTTGGCCCATTGAATAAACTCCATCACAATCAGAAAGTAGCCTGGGAATCCCATGTTATTGATTACATTGAGCTCAAAGGTAAGTCGGTCGAAGTAATGCTGTTGCCAATCCTCTTCGGCCGGTTTCTTTTCAGGTGTAAAAAAGTTAAACCGCTCCTGCAATCCCTCAAGCGCTGTCTGCTCCAGAAAGCCCGCCATAGTTTGACCTTCGGGGACAGGATACTCGGGCAGGAACGACTGCCCCAAAACCAGTTCAACCGAACAGCGTTGAGCGATCGCGAGGGTGTTGGCTATCGCCTCAGGAATGTCTTTGAACAGCTCGGTCATCTGCGCAGCCGACTTAAAATACTGCTCCTCGGAATACTTTTTCTCTCGCCGAGGATCGTCCAGCGTTCTACTTTGATGAATACAGACGCGCACCTCATGCGCTTCAAACTCATCCGCCGCCATAAATCGGACATCGTTAGTCGCGACTACCGGTATTTGAAGGCGCTCGGACAGCACCAAAGCACCGGCGATGTGCGGCTCATCAATAGAGCGGCCTAAACGCTGGAGCTCAAGGTAATAACCTTCAGGAAATACTGACTGCCAGAATTGCGCTCGGGCCTCGGCCTCCTCAGCGTGACCCGCCAAGATCGCTTTGCCGACGTCACCGTCAGCGGCCGCTGACAGGGCGATCAAGCCCTCACCGTCCTCCTGAAGCCATTGCCGACGAATAACCATACGGCCTTGGTGGTAGTTCTCTGAGTAGCCTCTCGATAAAACTCGACTCAACGCTTTGTAACCAGATTGCCTGAGCGCAATCAAGACAAGGATCGAAGGCTCGCCTGATGGATCCTGGTCCTCGACCCAAACATCGCAAGCTACAATGGGCTTAACGCCTGCGGACATTGCCTGCTTGAAAAATTTGACCAATCCAAACAGATTGTTGAGATCGCTGATCGCGACAGCAGGCATGCCGGCGGATTGAGTGGCTTGCACCAACGCCTTTATCCGAACGGTTCCATCCACCAGCGCGTATTCTGAATGTGCGCGCAGATGAACAAACGGTTGGGTCATATCAGTGCATCAAAAATTAGCCAGGACCTACGCATCATAACCGAGAATCCGGCTGACCAAAATCTCTCAATATTTGCGGTAGAACCCCGCTAGTCAATGACCTCAAAACTGAGCCCAGCATTCGCGATCAAGCGCTGAGTCAGCGCCTCTCCCATCGCCACGGAAGGCGTTAAGACCCCACCTTGACTGGTGAGCGGATCCTGCGCTAAACACACGGCGGCTTCCGCGATCATTTTGGCTGTCGAGCCATACCCCGGATCTCGATCACCCGTGACTTTGATCTTGATGGACCCTCCATTGCCATCTTGCCCCGCACTTCCATGGAGAATTACTTCAAAAAATCCCGACTCTCGCTTCTCTCGCGCAGGTCCTTCTCCGGGTTTTGGAAGCCACCGAGAGAATAAAGTTCTCATCGGATCTATTGCGGCAAGGCTTGTTCCGATCGTCGTGGAAATGCCCGCCAACAAGGCTTTGAGGTATCCTTTAGGGCCCTCGCCAATGAGTGTGCCCTCCTCATATCCAAACCCCATACCGTAGGGCATCCCCGCCAGCGCATGGCTCCTGCGCACCACGCGCGTGTTGATCCCCGCCATGACAAATGGGCCTACCCACTGCTGCAATGTCTCATCATAAACCGGCGTCGAAGTCTCATTTTGATCAACTCCAGATACCGTATTGATCGGATTGAGCGCATAAGGGTCCGCTAAAACGTCCAGCAAACCTGGGTTTTTTGAGGCCTCATCCATCATATTGAGCATGCTCGCAATCGTACCCCCGCTGACGGCGCCAGCGGCTTTGACCAGTCGATACTTCACCGATTCAGCATAGACGCCATGTGCTAATTGCATTTGAGTTTGTAAAAACAATACCCCAAGATCGGAGGGAATGCTGTCGAAGCCGCAGGTGTGCACGATTCGTGCCCCACTCGCGACGGCTTGATCGTGATGTGCCTCAATCATCAGTCGCATCCACTGAACCTCTCCGGTTAAATCGCAATAGTGCGTTCCAGACTCCGCGCATGCGGCAACAAGTTGACTGCCATACAAAGCGTAGGGTCCAACGGTGCTCAGCACCACCGACGTCTTTTCGACCATTTCAACCATACTGGCCGGATCGTGGCTATCGGCCACCAAGACCGGCACCTCGTCACAGCCGATGGTCTCTTTGACCCGAGTTAATCGATCTGAATCTCGACCTGCGATCGCCCATTTCAGACCTTGCTGGCCGTCTCCATACTTTTGGTAAAGATATTCAACAACGATTTGCCCTGTGAACCCAGTTGCGCCCCAAACAACAACATCAAATGTTTGCGCCGCGGCTTGTGTCTGCTGCTGCATGTTTACTCCCTCTTGGATGAGTCACTGGCGCGAGCGCGGCAGCTGGCTGCTGCGATCACCACGCCGAGTCGGCATTATACCCTGATCGACCTGCGTACGCTGAAGCGCGATAACCGCGCTCGAAGTTCGCCTAAAACTTCCGGAAGGGCCAACATCGCTGGGGTAACAATCAAGGTCAGGAGCGTCGCGAAAGTCAATCCTGAGACGATGGCGGATGCCAATTGCATCCAAAAAGAGGCAATGGGTCCGCCAACCTCTACCGACCGACCGATCAGGTCGATCGACACACCAGAGGCCATGGGCAAAAGTCCGAAGCCGGTGGTGAATGTTGTCAGAAATACAGGCCTCAGCCGCAGGCAACCGGTATGCGTCGCGGTTTGCCGCAAGGTCCAGTCGGGATGGCTCTGCCTTAGTTCGTTAAAGGTATCGATCAACACAATGTTGTTATTCACAATAATTCCTGCGAGCGCAACGATACCCACACCCGTCATGATCGCACTGAAAGGTTGCCCCGTCAGAATAAGCCCCAACAGAACCCCCACGGTCGACATCACAACAGAGGACAGCACGAGGAAGGTCTGATAAAAACTGTTAAATTGCGTCACCAGAAGGATCCCCATCAGCATCAGGGACAGGGTAAATGCTGTACCAATAAAACCAAGCGTCTTTGCTTGCTCCTCGTTAGCTCCCCTAAACCTTATTTTGATCGCCGGGTCGATCGGCGCCGTCGCCAGCCAGGCTTCCACATCGGCAACGAGCGCCTCGGGTAAGAACCCGGGAGCAGCATTGCCCCTTACATACATGATCCTCTGACCATTCTGGCGAAAAATTGTGCTTACTTTTTGCTGCGGCGTGCGTGAAACAAAGCTGCTGATCGGCACCTGGCCATCCCGGGTTGATACCCTGAGCTCATCTAGCTTTGAAAAACCTCGATCAGCCTGTGGGTAGCGCAAGCGGATATCCACTTCGTCATCAACAGAATCAGGGCGGTAGCGACCGATGAGAACTCCGTTGGTCATCAGTTGAATGGCTGATCCCACCGATGTCACATCCGCACCCATCATAGCCGCTTTCTCACGATCCACGTCTAATTCCCATTCAATGCCAGGCACGGGTGCGGTGTCGTCTACCGCAATGACGCCGGGCATCGATTCAAGAAAGCCACGAACACGCTTGGCCTCAATCGCCAGCTGTTCTAAATCCTGCCCCTGAAGCTGTATTTGCAAATCCTTCCCAACGGGCGGTCCTCGTTCCTGTTCTTTGATCTCCGCTCGGACCCCTGGTAATCCAGTGATCGCCTCCTGAAAACTTTGTACTACCTCCCAACCGTCGCGAGTACGACCAAACCGATCGGTGAGCTCGACAAACATAAACCCAATTTCGTCTCCAGTTTGGCCACTGCCGGGACTGCCAATACTCCCGCCGCCAGCACGGGTATAGATGCTTTGAATGTCTCCCTCGCCGATGACCCTTTGCTCAACATCCGTCACTAAGTCTCGCATTTCTGATGCCGAATAATTGCCTCTCGCTGCAACGGATATCCCGGTAAAACTAGGCTCCACGTCAACAAAGAACTGCGCACCATTGCCAGCAACGCCATACCAACGAGTGATGGCTACCAGCAATGCGAGGGTGATTACGAGCACCCAGAGCGGATGCCGTGTTGCGCTAGATAAAACCCGCCCAAACATTCCAGTCAGGCCTGGCAACTGGCCATAATCAAAATGAATGCCCACGTTAGCGAGAATATCACCCTTCTTTGAACGGCTTGGGCTGAGCAGACTCCCTAGGACCGGAGCAAAAATAAGGGCGTAGAGCAGCGAGCCCGCGAGCACTGCAAACACAGTGACCGGCAAATACCGCATAAACTGACCTGTAACGCCAGGCCAAAACATCAGAGGCAAGAACGCCGCCAGGGTTGTTCCGACCGATGCGCAGATCGGCCAAAACATTCTACGAGCCGCGCCTAAGTAGGCTGCATTAGGCGATGCTCCGCCAGCCATCTTTCGGTCCGCCAACTCCACCACCACAATGGCGCCATCGATCAGCATACCCAGGCCGAGCAACATCCCGAACATCACCATAAAGTTGTAGGTATAGCCCAACGCTGAAACAAAAATAAAGGCGAACAAAAATGAGAATGGTATTCCGAAGGCGACCAACAATCCTGACCTAAAGCCCACCGCTGCAACTACAACAGTCAAAACCAAAAACATTGCCGTGGAAATGTTGCCTTGCAACGTAGAGATCTGCTCGATCGTTTGGGGAGACTGATCAGCGATATAGTCGATTTGAACCGAACGGGGTAGATCTAGTCGAACCGATTCAACCACAGACCTGACGCCAGCCACCACATCGACTAGGCTTTCACCAGCCCGCTTGCTTACCTCAATAGCGATCGCTGGTTGACCGTTCGTGCGAGTATAGTTGGTCGCGTCTTTGAAAGTTTCGCTGAGCACAACCACATCTTTTAAGCTGACGACGCCAGCAGCGTTGGCCTTGATTGGAATTGAAAGGATATCTTCGGACGATTCGATCACGCTGGGTATTTTGATCGCAAAACTGCCCCGTCCCGTGTCGACATTCCCCGCCGCGATTAGGCGATTATTCCTTCTAAGGGAGGACAACAGCTCCTCCGCTGATATCCCCAATGCCTGCATCTGTTCAGGATCGATAACTGCTTCTAGCACCTCTTCTCTTGCACCAGCGATCTTCGCCTCTAGCACCCCCGGAACGCCTTCGATCGCATCCTTTAAATAGCGCGCACTTCGAAGCCTCGTCCGTTCATCGACAGACGCTCCACCTACCGACACCGTGATGACAGGGAAGTCAGAGGCTGACACTTCACGAATAATAGGCTCCTCAGCGGTGCTAGGAAGCTTGACCTTGCCGCGGTCAACGGCCTCTCGAACATCCTGTACGGCCTGATCTGGCTCGAAGCTCGAGTCGAACTCGATCACGAGTGTCGCCAAGCCCTCCGCTGCATAGCCATTGAGCTCATCGACGCCTTCGATCGATTTCAGCTCAAGCTCCATCGGCCGCACCAACAATCGCTCACTATCCTCCGGGGAAATCCCCTCGTGCGGAATCTGAACGATGATCACTGGCACCGAGACGTCCGGGTCAGATTCGACAGGTATTGATAAGAAAGAAACGATGCCCGCGAACATGATCGCGACCAGCAATGATAGGACTGTCCGGGTTCGGGCAGTCACTGCGGCTAAAACGTCCATAACCTAATTTTGAGACAGCAAAGTCAACTCTGAATAATCAACATCGACGGCTTGCCCGTTGACGACATCCTCGTGGCCCGCAGTAATCACCGTCGCCATCTGCGGCAAGCCAGTCACCCAAATACCTTCTGGACCCTCCTCAACAATCTCAACCGTTTTGAATTCCACCCTACCTGCGACGTTTGCAATTTTGAGGCCCAATTGACCGCTATCGTCTAAGCTGAGGGACGCCGGCGACACCAGATGGGCCATCGCCTCTCTAATTGGCAGCGAGAGCGTCGCTGAGAGACCGGCCCGCGCCGCTCTGCCAGGTTGTTCGATCCTTGCTTCAACCTTGAAAGAACGGGTCGCCGGATCAGGCGTTCTCGCGACAAACGTGATTTGACCTACCAGTTCTGAGCCTGCCGCACCCACAGAAACCCCTACACTCTGGCCGACAGATACGTTAGAAACCTCACTCTCAGCGACCTGTCCCACAACCAATAAGGGCTCTAACTCAATGACCACAGCACAACTGACACCGGGTGTCACGAGGTCTCCAACTTCGACAGACCGCTCCTCGACGAAACCAGAAAAAGGGGCTGATAACTCTGTTTTAGCCAGATTCGCTGTTGCGGCATCTACCCGGGCGACCGATTGCTCCCTCTGTGCAGCCAACTTTGCCATCGCGATCTTCGATTGCAGTCCGCGCGAACTAAGGTCCAAACCACCCTGATACTCGATTTCTGCGCTCGTTTGTTTCGCCTTGGCCTCTCTCAGCTCAGCGACTCGACTGTCTGCTGCAATTCGGCAGAGCGGCTCCCCGGCTTGCACATAGGCGCCGCGATTGACAAGCACTTCTGTCACCCGCCCTGTCACCTCAGCTTTGACGGCGACTCGCCGGTTGGCTTTTGTTTGACCCAAGACGTCAAGCATCACAGGCTTTGCTACACCCTCGGAACGCTCCCCGCGAACAGCCATCGTCGTATCGAGATTGACCAGAGGCGCCATTCCCACACTGACCGTCTCGGCGTCAGCGTTTTGGGACAGGAAATCTCCAGAGAACAGCCACACGGCCATTCCGCAGGCGATTCCGACTGAAGTCATCTGGCTTCTATTCACGATTGCTCTCCGCAGCTGCTTTGCTAGTTGACATACCCCCGTTAGGAGCGATCCCCCTTGTACGCGGAAATTTATTAAACGGTTTGCTGCCTTCATGCGCATGATAAGGTCTTAGTCTTATCTTTAACTTTCGCGAGGGAATCTCATTAAATATCTAGACATTGTTAAGTTATACTTTGAGATCATTGCTGGTACATACCCTCTACCAGGCGAGACCGAATGGCTTGGTTTGCCTGACCCAGAACATCCAACATTGGGAAACATTGATCCGTAACATCGGCGAAAGGTGCAAGCAGGAGGCCTTTAACCCCTTGCGCCCGCTACGAAGGACCATGGATCTTCAGTTGAAGAAAAGCAAAATGCAAGGCAACCTAAGGACCGTCGAGGGTGATCAACACTTCTTAGAATCCGAGAGTCCCGCCTTAATGCTTAAGCGTTACCATCCAATCATCATTGAAGGAATGAGCGGTTACGACACCCGAGACCCAGATGAGGTCTCGAGGCGCATCACCGACCGGCTTCTCGGCCACTGGTCGGAAAAGGCGCCTACCCAACCACTGCTTGTCCTGACGCAAGGCGACCCGCTTGAGTCCAGCGGCATTTCTGCGATTACCCCGCGAGTCGCTGAAAGACTCAGCGTTCCACGGGGACTGGTGTATCTTGATGCCCACCTTGCGCACGATCATTGGCTACAAGCGGATCGCGATGGGATGGTCCTTGAAGTGGCGTATTCAGAATTGGTCGATCACTTAGATCAGTTATCGCCCAACTCGATCAAGCAAATCGAAGCAGCGATTGATGAGCAGATCGATCAAAAAAATCGGGAGCGCGCAAAACTCGGCAAAAACAGGCTCAGAAACTACTACCGAGATTTTGCATTGCTTCAAGAGGTCACTAAAGCCACATGTTCAAAGCTTTGTGATGGGATCACCATTATTCACACGTCTGCAGACATTCCTGATTCTTCAGTGACCAGTTTTTTTACCGTTGGTTTAAACCTTGGCCTCGTCGATTCGGACAACATGGTCAGTTATTCATCCGTTTAGTGGACCCATCCGATGATCGGCTGCTGAGCGTCGTCGCATCATCACAAAGATCAGCAACCCCGGCAATCTAGTTCAGATCGTCGCTCGAGGCCAAAAGGTATCCCCCCAAAGAGGATTGTTGTCGCTCTCGAATTACTGCACTATCAGGTGATTCTCAGACTTTTGATTTTGGCCGATTATGGAGATTCCTCTGAGCAGACAATCAATCAAAGAACACTGGTCAATCTCCAAACCATCCGTCAAGGGCCGTAGCGGCATGGTCGCAAGTCAGCACCACCTTGCGTCGGATGTCGGCCTGACCGTCCTTCAAGACGGAGGCAATGCCATCGACGCTGCCATCGCGACGGGTCTCATGCTGGGGGTGGTTGAACCTTGGATGAGCGGATTCGGTGGAGGCGGCTACCTGCTGGCTTATTTGGCCAAAGAAAATCGAGTCGTCCAAATCGAGTTCGGCATGCAGGCGCCAGCCGCTTCCAATGCAACGGACTATCCTCTCGCCCCCGGCGGCGCCAATGCCAGTGACGCATTCAACTGGCCCAAAGTGATCGACGATCGAAATATTCATGGTCCACTAGCCGTCGCCACACCGGGTTATTTCAAAGGCATCGAATTAGCATCAAAAACTTGGGGATCCCGCCCCCTTAGCGAACTCATCGAGCCTGCCCGTATCCAAGCTGAACTGGGGCTGCCGATTGACTGGTTTGCGAGCCAGAAAATCAATCACTCCGCAAGGGGCCTCCGCAGTTACGAGGGAACGAGAAATGTTTACCTTTCAGATGGCCTACCACCGGCAATTAATCTCGATGGACTGATCGAACACATGCCGCTTCCAAATTTAGGAAGTACCCTCGCCGCGGTACAACAAGAGGGCGCGAATGCGATCTACAACGGCGCACTGACGGAATCTATTTTAGGAGATCTTGCGGATGCTGGTACTCGCATATCCCGGTCGGATTTGATGGATTACAGCGCCCACGCTACGGCACCGCTCAGCAGCTCCTATCGAGACCATCAGGTTTTTGCCGCGGGCCCCCTCACAGCAGGGCCAAGTCTTTTACAAGCACTCGACTATGTCCGCCCCCGCTTAGAAACCGGCAGTGAACCTGGTGCAGATGACTATGTCGCCATCGCGCTCGCGCTCCAAAATACCTATCAAAATCGGCTCGAAAACTTAGGCGAAGGCGCCTTAGATGGCAGCACGACGCATATCTGCGTTGCTGATGCCGACGGCAATATGGTGTCGTTGACCCAGACGATCATGTCGGCATTTGGCGCCCGCATTTTACTGCCCAAGACTGGCCTGCTCATGAACAACGGCATGATGTGGTTTGATCCCAGGCCTGGCGGACCCAATAGTGTTGTTGGGGGCCGCAGGCCGCTGTGTAACATGTGCCCGACCTTGGCGAGGATGGGGGATGGAACCTGGCTTGCGCTCGGCGCTTGCGGCGGACGAAAAATTTTCCCGAGCGTCTTTCAACTACTTTTATTCCTGCTGGATTACTCGATGGACGTCAACCAGACCGTCCACCAACCTAGGATTGATGTGTCAGGGACAGACGTTGTGACCATGATGTCACACCTACCCGAGCAAACACGAGCAGCGATCGAAACCCAATTTAAGAATACCTGGGTACGTCCAAACGGAGTTGCACCGAATCACTTTGCGTTACCCCAGGTGATCGCACGAAAACCAGACGGTCCATTAGAAGGGGCTTGTTTTATCCCCTCACCCCACGCCAAGGTTGCAGCTTTTTAACGTTCTGCGCGCGCGGCGAGCCAACCTGCAAAAAACAGACTGATTTCGTTGAGTTTTGCTGGTTCGGAATTTGTGAGAAAAACCATCCCTGACTGCAATTGCCGATGGACGACCATTTCGCTGCGCATCCCCCTTAAATAACCTCCATGATGGGCAAACCCAGCGAGCCCAGAAAAGGAGAAAGTTCTCCATCCCAGACCATAACCAACCTGCTGGATTCGCGCGTCTTCGGGATAGTGACCGCCACCGCGATCACTGACAATGTAGCGATTTTGTAGGGCGTCTAATTGCGCCTCTGTGAAACCATCAATTAAACCCAGGTGAGCCAACAACCAAACCCGCATATCCAAAATACTGGCATTGACTCCAGCAGCAGGAAGCACTTTGTAATACCGCTGAGTGTGCCGGGTCGAACGCCACCGATCATCTGAAAAGACATGGGCACTGGCCATCCTTTCATCTTTCAGAGCAGCTGCGCCCAAAGATGCAGTTGGCATCTTGAGCCGCAGGAACAAATGCTGTTGAACAAAATCGGAGTAATCCAAGCCGGTTCTAGCGCGGATCACGTCGCCGATTAAGCTAAAGGCGACATTCTGATAGCTGTAGCAGCTTCCTGGGGGGCAAATAAATGGCACTTGATTCATCCGAGCGATCATCCTCGGATATCTCACTCGATCTTCCACCAAGTTGGTAAAGGCATGAGGGAGAAGCCCCGTTGACTGATTGGCCAAATGATAAACGCGGAGCTTTGCTGCAAGTTCCGAATCGCTCCACGAGATGGTCGGCAGCACGTCACGGATCGGCATCCCCCAACGCAGCTGACCCTGAGCCACGGCGACTGAAACAGCGGCGGCGGCGAAAGACTTAGATAAGCTCGCCAACTGAAAAATCGTGTCTTCAGTAACCGGCCGGATGTCATCCATGGACTGAAAGCCATGGACAAATATGGGTTGAACTTTACCATCGACGACCCAAACCGCTGCAGCACCTGGGAGCACTGCGGCTCGGCGCTCAATCTCTGATTGCAGTTGCGTTAACCCTGTGCTCGATCTCATCTGCGCAGCGCCCTCGCCGGCAACCGCAAATTGGCTGAGGCACCATAACCCGCCGCAGCGCAGCAAGTGGCGCACAATGCACAGAAAATCAATCGAACCGATTACCCCATGAAACGATGGAGGTTGCGCTAGCAAGCGCCCCAATGATCCCTGTAAACTCTCGCCAGCGCTTTTAATCCACTTCCTGGGAGACACTATTTTGGGTCTTATCGTTTTTGGTATCGGTTTTGGCATAATTATGGGCGCAGGCATCTTTTTTCTGTTCATTTTGCCCTTGCGCAGGGAGCGCCAAGCGGACGCAGAGGCGCACAAGCGTCGTCTTATCTCGAAGCAATCATCCAAGGACGCCACGTCAGACGATCTTTAAGGGCCGCTTACAAGCACCAGATCGACCCGCACGGACCCTTCTGTTAGCGCGATGGTTGCCGAGGTCACCTCAATATCACCGGGGCTCGCAATCGCATCTCCTGACGCTGAAATCCGTGCAACCACCTCTACCTGATCAAAGTCTGCGAGCGACAACCCTGGCATCATCGCCATTGATTCATCCAAAGTGACTTCAACTGGTAAATCGACCGCGTCACGCGTTGCAACCGCCAAAGGCATGGGTGGGCCCTTGAGCGCCCTCGCGAAAACAAACAAACGCGCGCCTTTTGGGATATCTGTACCAGCGGCAACGGCTACCTTCACAATGATTTGCCGTGGCACCGCACCCGTTTTAGCGCTGTCTGATCCAACAGCTTGACGAGCATCGCCTTCGGTGCCTCCGCCGGCACTCGGGCGCTCCGAGCGCGCACTGCCGAGATCCTTAAGAAGCGTCTCTATCAATTGTGCCCGTTCGTCGCCGGCATGAGGGAGCGCTTGCAGAAACCACTGCTTTGCTGCAAAAGCATCACCCGATTTGAAAGCTTCGATACCAAGGATCTCAAGCAAACCAACGTTTTGCGGCGAAAGCACGACCGCCCGTTGAAATAGGGCTTCTAAATCATCCGTCATCGTCTGATTTTGCTGGAGGTAACGCGCCTGGGCCAAATATCCAAGGATTTCACCCCCATCCGGATAACGGCGGGCTAACCCCTCGAAAATCGCTACCGCCTCGGCAAAATCACCGACAGCCAGTCGTAGCTGCCCCAGATAAAACTCAAGCTGCTCGTTTGAGGGAGACACCCTCCGAACGTCCTCGACAGTGACAATAAGCGCCAATAAGCGCTCCTTGGATTGAGGGATTTCCCGAGACTCGAGAACCTGCGCGGTCAAATTGAGTTCTGCAATGGCACCTTGAGACAATCCACTGTCAGAAAACCACGCCCAGCTCAGGAGCAACAAAATGCCGGTACTGATGATGCCAATGGACCGATCGCTCAGTCCCCCTGGAAGTCGCTCGGTTTCAATGGCGTCTTGCTGATGCGCGGTTTCTTCATCTTCTAGCAAAACCCGCTGCGCCTCTTCTACCTGAACGGTATACGCCTCTCGATCAATTTCACCTTCGCCAAAAGCTTGCTCTAAATCTGCCAACCGCTGGCGATGTATCTCGAGGCTCCGCACACCTTGTTCATCAAAGACGCCGGACACATCTCCGCGCACAGCGCGTCGAAAGGGATACAAAATGAAACAGGCAGCGAGAAGCATCGGCCCCAGTGCGTATAACCAAAAAACATTCATGGTTGATCCAACAAGCGCTGAACCCGGTCCTGCTCTTCCTCGGATAACGCAGTCTCCCTGGGGCGCCCGGTTCGCCAGCCCAAGCTAAACCAGATCCAAAACCCTAGTGCACCTAGACCCACTGGGCCTAGCCATAAGAGCCATGTTCTTGGCGTTAATCTAGGCTCGTAGAGAATAAAATCCCCATATCGGTCATACAGATAAGCCTCAATCTCTGCGTCCGTTTTCCCATCGATTAGCAACCGGAGGATTGTCTTTCTAAGATCCTGCGCAATCATCGCGTCGGAGCCTGCAAGGTTCGTATTGAGGCACTGTGGGCAACGAAATTCCGCAATTAAATCGTAGTACCGTGCTTTGACGGTATCATCAGGAAACATCTGCGCCTCGATGACAGCAGAGGCGCCACTCACGAAAAGCATCAGCAGCGCGACTAGGCTCAATGGTTTGATCACCCTCATGACCGATCCTTAAACTGGTTCAATAAGGGTTTAAGCTTTTCCTCAAAGACTCGCTCAGTCACAACGCCAACGTGTCGATAACGGATCACGCCGCTGCTGTCGATGACAAACGTTTCTGGTGCGCCATAAACACCTAAATCTACGGCCAAAGTCCCTTCGGCATCCACAATATGAAAAGCATAGGGATCTCCCCACCGCCGCAAGAATGCCCGTGCAGCCTCCGGATCATCGTTGTAATTGATTCCAACAATGCGAATGCCCTCTTCGGTGTGAATCCGCGCCAACTCTGCATGTTCAGCGACACAGCTGGGACACCAAGTGGCCCAGACGTTAATCAGAGCGGCCTCTCCGTCAAGCGACGCAGCAGTTATTTGAAATTGCGGCTGCCAAAGACTCGGTAGACTAAAGGCTGGCATTGGTTCATTGACGCGCTGGGCCGGCAGGTCCTTATGATCAGACAGCGTAAACCCGAGCCCCAAAATCACGACCAAAATTACAAAGGCAAAGAGCGGTATCAAAACACTTTGCTTAGCCATGCGCTGCCTCGAGAACCCCGGTGTCTGCCTTTACTGAAGCCGAGCGCTTCTTGCGGCTTCTGTAGCGCTGATCCAAAACGGACATCATGCCGCTGATCGCGATCATCAAACCACCGAACCAAATCCAGCGGACGAAAGGTTTGATATGAACCCGAACTGCCCATGCGTCATCCCCGGGCAAGGGTTCGCCCAAGGCCACGTAGAGATCACCTAAAAAACGAGCTTCGATCGCTGCTTCAGTCATCACAGAGTTACTCGCCAAATATCGGCGCTTCTCGGGGAATAAAGTCGTAATCAACGTATTTTCCTGCCGAATTTCAACTCGACCTTGGTCCGCCACGTAATTTGGACCCTGCACAGCGGTGGTTCCAAAAAATTTCACATCGTACACATCGACGCGCGCCTCGGATCCTGGGGTCATCCTCAAATCGACTTCCTCGCTGAGCGTCACCGCGGCAACAATTCCCAGCGCCGATACTGCGATACCCATGTGCCCGATCAGCATCGCGTAAAAGCCCACTGGCCGCTTCAGCAGCGCAAGCATCTTGTCACGCTTATTTGCGACCTGCAGCGCAAGGGCTTGCAAAAGCCCCAAAACGATCCAAATCGACAGGCTAGCAATCCCAATCACCCAGAGGTTCGGAGACGGCAACATCAGGGTCAAGCCGACCGCCGCTGCTACTGCAATGCCGAAGGTCAACAGCTTACCCTTGAGCAGCGTTTCTCGGTCAGTTTTCCACCATCGACTGGTTCCGCTCAGAGCCATGAGAACAAGTAATGGCAGCATCAAAGGCACAAAAACCGCATTGAAATACGGTGGGCCAATGGAAATCTTGGAACCGCCCGTGAAGGCCTCGTAACCCAAAGGGTAAAGCGTCCCGAGTAAAACAACCAACGCACTGATCGTCAGAATTAAGTTATTGCCTAAAATTAAATTCTCTCTGCTGGTGGCTGTAAACGTAACCTGACTGCGCAAATTCCAGGCACGGAAACCATAAAGTACAAGAGAGCAACCGATCACAATCGCCAGAAACCACAAAATCGCGAGTCCCCGCTCGGCATCGACCGCGAAAGCATGCACCGAGGTAAGCACACCAGAGCGGACAAGAAACGCACCCAGCAAACTAAACGAAAATCCAAAAATGGCAAGCAAGACCGTCCAGCTTTTGAAGACGCCGCGCTTTTCCGTCGCAGCAAGAGAATGCAGCAAGGCAGTAGCAATCAACCACGGCATAAAGGATGCGTTCTCTACCGCGTCCCAGAACCACCATCCCCCCCAGCCCAGCTCGTAGTATGCCCACCAACTGCCGAGGGTTATCCCAAGCGTCAAAAATGCCCAAGCAACGTTCGTCCAAGGCCGCGACCATCGCGCCCAGCTGACATCCAGGGAGTTGCCCCACAAGCTGGCAATCGCAAACGCAAAAGGCACCGATAAACCCACATAACCCATGTACAACAAAGGCGGGTGGACGATGAGACCAAAATCTTGGAGCAATGGATTAAGATCGGCGCCCTCTGAGGGATAAAACGGCAATGTACGCTCGAACGGGTTAGACGTCAGGATCAAAAAAAGATAAAACCCAAAGCTCAATCCAGCCATCACAATCAAAACCCGCGTTCGCATATCAAGCGAAAGAGGCCTAGAAAAGCCTGCCACCATCACTGTCCAAAACGACATCACCAATGTCCAGAGTAAGAAGGACCCTTCATGCGCACCCCAAACCGCAGAGACCTTATACTGCATTGGCAGCAGCGTGTTCGAATTTCGGGCAACGTAGCCCACCGAAAAATCGCTGACCACAAAAGCCTGCACCAGTGCTAGAAAGCTCAGCAGCGTAAATACAAACATCCCAGCCGCAAGGGTTTTCGCCGTCATCATCAAACTTGTCTGACCGCGGGATAAACCCAAAGTGGGCAATACCACCATGAGTAAGCTCAGTAGGCACGCGAGCACTAAACAAAAATGACCCAGCTCAACAATCACAAGGCCGATGCCTCCTGGATTTGCGCGCCTTCGATGACCATCGCAACTTCTGGTGGCATATATTTCTCATCGTGCTTGGCAAGAATTTCTTCAGCACTGAACACGCCGTCGCTGTCCAAAGTACCTGTTGCGACAACCCCCTGTCCTTCCCGAAAGAGATCCGGAAGAATCCCGGTATAGTGGACCTCAAAATCAGATCCCTGAAGATCTGTGACCTCAAATCGCACTTCCAGTGAGTCGGAGGCCCTGCGGACACTCTCAGCCTTAACCATACCCCCAGCTCGGATTCTCTTTCCGATTGGCGGCGTACCGTTTTTTATCTCAGCGGGGGCGTAGAAAAGATTGATGTTGCTGTCTAACGCCCTAAGGGTGAACATCAACGCCAAACCGAGACCCAGTACCAAAATGCAAATCAGCAACAGCTGATTGCGCCGGTGCGGCTTCATAACACCAAACTTCATAATCTAGTCCCTTTAGTGGTGTCAGCAGCGTCGGGGCCAGCTGATCGCCGCTTCTCGAAAAACGCCCGGTGCTGCTTCAAGGCTGTCACAACCAACCCGACCATCACGATCGCCGTTATCCCGTAGGAACCAAAAACATACATTGCATAGCCGCCCATCTCGAGAAACCTTTCCAGAGATTCAAAGCTCATGGCGACACCAATCTTTGCACCCACTCCGATCGGCGCTCCCTTTGAAGGACCTCTAATCGCAGGCGCAAAATCCAAGCCAAAGCAAACCAGCAGTAAAAACCCAGCACCATAACCAGCAAGGGAGCCCACATTTCCACAGGCATCGCCGGCCGTTCCGTCAGAGTAAAACTGGCCGGCTGATGCAACGTAAACCACCAATCTACGCTGTACTTGATCACAGGCAAATTAATGAGGCCGACGAGCGCGAGCACGCTCGCCGCCCGACCTGCATTTCTGCCTTGGCCAGACGCCGAACGCAAAGCAAGCACGCCAACAAATAAAAAAAACAGAATGAGGGTCGAAGTCAGCCGCGCATCCCAAATCCAGAAGGTTCCCCACATGGGTTTACCCCACAAAGATCCTGTCGCAAGTGCTAACAGCGTCATCATCGCACCCAGTGGGGCAGCCGTCTGAACGGCAGCATCTGCTATTTTTAAACGCCAGACCAAGGCAATCAGGGCGGCAATCGCCATCATTGCATAACTCGATTGCGCAAGGATTGCAGCCGGAACATGAACATACATAATCCGAACACTTTCTCCCTGCTGGTAATCACTGGGAGCAAACAAAAGCCCCCAAACCAATCCAACGGTCAGTAAGACCAACGTCAGACAGGCCAGCCACGGCAGCATTTTCCCGCTTCTCAGATAAAAAGCCTTAGGGCTACCCCACTCGTGAAACCACCGCAACACTACTATAAACCCTCCCATAAACATCAAAATTGTAACAGATCAAGCTGACGCCTCAGCGGCTGACTGCAATTCTTGCGGCGACACCAGTGGCTAAAGGCAATGACACCACCGACAGGCTCAACAGCGCTGCAAGCATGTAACCGTAGAAGCTCTGACCGCCGGACTGAACCCACTGTGTCCCAAGAATCAGGGTCGGGATCAAAAAAGGCGCGATCAATAAGGGGAGCAGCGCACTGCCCCGATCGAGTCCCACCGTCAGCATCGCTCCTAGGGTGCAAAACAGGCTCAAAATAGGCAGGCCTAGCGCGAAAGACGCCAGCATCCAAAAAATCTCCAAACCATCCAAAGCCAACATCGTTCCGAGTAAGGGCGTAATGAGCAGCAACGGCAAGCCACAACTGAGCCAATGCGCGAACGCCTTAATCGAGCAGAGCAACCACAACGGCGTTTTCCCCAAAACCATCTGCTCTAGCGCCCCGTCAGCAAAGTCGGCCTGTATGCCTCGCTCCGCGGCCAGAAGGGAGGCGAGCAGAGCCACCACCCACATCAGTCCAGCAGCTATTCCTGCGAGGATTGTTGGATCGGGGGAAATCGCAAGGGGGAACAACATCACAACGATCACTACAAACAAGACGCTCTGGACCGTGTCTGCTGGAGACCGGACCAAGATTTTACATTCCCTGATCAGTGGATTCATACGCTTTTCCCCAGAGCAAGTACCCTCGCAGAATCAAAATCACTTACGGGTTGATGACTGCTAAAGATCACAACGCCCCCTTGGGCAACTTGACGCTGACAGAGCTCCGTTAGCACTTGCCGGCCTTTTGTATCGAGCGCGCTGAACGCCTCGTCCAACAACCAAATTTGTGAATCGGTCAATTCAAGCCGCGCCAAAGCCACGCGTTTTCGTTGCCCCTCAGACAAGCTTCGACAGGGCTGGTCCAGGACATCTGCTAGGTTGAATCTTCCCAGTGCGACCTCAAGATCTTTCCGAGCTGGTGCATTTTGATTCAGCGACACCAGAAAGCTGAGATTCTCGACTGGACTTAATTGCGCGTTCAATCCGAAACGATGCCCAACATACAGTGGGGGATCTTGTATCTCCCAAGTGACCTCGCCTTCATAATCGTCAAACAACCCCGCCAAAATCTTAAACAGCGTGGTTTTCCCGGCGCCATTGTCGCCGCGGATTTCCAGCAATTCGCCTCCACTCACAGAAAACGCCAGCTCTTTAAAAAGCCATTCTCCCTGGCGGTGGCAGCTCAAGGCGTTCACCTGCAACATGCATGTGCTCTCGTCATTAGAACGACAATTATACGCCTATGAGGCCGGATTTAACCGCCCTGTTGCAAAACTTTGTCGTACAATGGCCACCTTTTACAGGTTCAGCAACACTATGCTCTTCTCCAACGCTACATTACTCAGTTTTCAAGAATCACTCCCAGAAAACTTCAACGAATTGCTCGCCGAACAGGCCTTCGAACCCTGCAACGCTTTCAGTCAACACAGTTTCGGTTGGGTAACGCCCATGCCTGAGGGGTTCTCGGAGCTGTCCCGGTCATTCGGTAACCGCACGCTGTTTTGCGGCAGACGCGAAGAAAAAGTGATCCCATCGAGCGCATTGCAGTCACTGATCCATGAGAAAGCCACGCATTGGGAATCACTCGAGGGCGAGCGACCCAGCGGCAAGCAACGCTTGCGCTTTAAAGAGGCCGCGCTCACCGAACTGCTGCCCCGGGCATTGTGTAAAAGTAAGAACATTCTTGCCTATGTCGACCCAACTGCCGAACTGATGGTAATCAACAGCCGTTCAGCCAATGAAGTTGAATCTTTTCTTAACTATCTGAGAACCTCCCTTGGAAGTCTTACCGTTAAGCGCCTAGATGCAGGGACTTTGAGCACTCAGTTTTTCACTCAATGGCTTAGAAGAAATCAACCACCGGAAGGGTTTGCACTCGGTGACGCCTGTGATTTATTCGATCCCGAGGACAGTGCCAGTATCAACTGCCGTCGGGTTTCGCTACGCAGCCCAGAAATTCTAGCCCACCTCGACCATGGCCGAATCTGTACCCGCCTGCGTTTGTCCTTCGAGGACAACCTCTCATTCACACTCGACAAGGATCTTGTGCTGCAGCAAATCAAATCGGAAACGCACACCGATTTGGTTGAGATTGACGATCAGGTTGAACCCGAGGTAAGAGCACTCGCCGAACTAGACGCGCAATTTAGCCTTTTTAGCCAAGAAATGGCGCGGCTGTACCCTAAACTGGTCAAAGCCATCAGCTGACCTTCTGATTGCCCGTCAGGCTCAAAAGTTGCCTTGAACGCACCATCAACGCCATCGGGATCATTAGCATTGGAAGACTTAGGTAGATCAACCAATCCCAGCCAAGGTTTAAGAGTAGATATCCTGAGGACAACGCGGCAATCGCTTGCATTCCAAAGACAATAAAATCGTTACACGCCTGCACTTTAAACTGCTCTCCTGCCCGGTAGGTTTTTGTGAGCAGCGTTGTCCCGCCTAAGTACATAAAATTCCACCCGACCCCAAGCAACACCAAAGACCACCAATAATGCATCAACTGCTGGTCAGATAGGGCAACGATCAAACAGAGACACAGGACGCCGGCACCCAGCTGGATCATCCTGACTGGCCCAAATCGGTCTACTAAAATTCCGCTGAACAGCGAGGGTAGGAACATGGCCATGATGTGACTTTGTATTACCCAAGCAGTATCGGCCATATCAAAGCCATCGAGCGTGTGCATACTAACTGGGGTTGCGGTCATTAAAAGGCTCATCACACTCCAAGCCCCGACGGAGGCAGCAATCGCAAGTTTAAAATCCAGCTGCCGCGCAATTTCCATCAATGGTCGACCCTGCCCGCCGCCAACTCCGGAGGCAGAAAAATCCCCCTGATAAAACGACAGCACCAACACGGCTGCGCCCATCAACGCCGAGAGACCCAAAAACGAGCCAGCATAGAGCGCGCCGGGAACCAATTCCTGCATTTCCATCGCGATTTTAGGGCCGAGATAAGCGGCCACAACCCCCGCAAGCATGAGGACCGACAGTGACCTTCCTAACTGGTGACCGGGCACTGCTTCTGCGACAGCAAATCGATATTGCTGAACAAAAGCATTGTGACTACCAATTAAAAAGGTCCCTACGCAAAACAACCAGAAATCTAAACTCATAATTGCGTAGGCAGCCAGCGCCCCAGCAGCCCCTGCATATCCAGCGGCCAGCATGAACCCGGCCTTCCGGCCGAATCGGCGCATGGTAAAAGATGCTGGAATTGTGGTTGCGGCAGTACCAAGGATCATCAGGGCCACTGGCAAAGTCGCTAAGTCACTGGTCGGGGCCATCTCTGCGCCGACAATACCAGCAAGTAAGACAACAATTGGCGCCCCTGTTTGAGCTACGCAAGCTGCGACTGTCAAAACAAGCAAAGTTCGAGGCATTCGATTTTCTCAGGCACAGGGCCATGGCATGCTGCCGGCTGGATAGCGACAATTCAACCAAGTATGTCCCTCCCGAAGATTTGAGTAAATCCCCATGACATGATTCAATTTCATTTATAGTCGCAAAAGCCTTCCGCATGATCGAAACTCCATCACCCTCTCAAAATAAACCAGTCACAACCGAGCAAACACCACTCGAACTCATCGTCGTCGGCGCTGGCTTTGCTGGGTTGTACGCACTCTACAGGGCCCAAGCTTCTGGCCGTTCTGCACTGGCTTTTGAACGTGGCGGTGACGTCGGAGGCACTTGGTACTGGAATCGTTATCCGGGCGCGCGATGCGATGTGCAGAGTATGGAATACTCCTATTCCTTCGACGAGGACCTCCAGCAAAGCTGGGACTGGAGCGAGCGCTACGCGGCGCAACCCGAAATCCTCAAATATGCCAACCACGTCAGCGACCGGTTTGCGCTGCGGGACCGCATTCAATTTAACACCAGCGTCATTGGCCTTCGCTACCTTGCCGAGCACCAGGTCTGGCGCGTAGAGACCAGCAACAACGACATGTACTTCGCACGTTTTTGCATCATGGCGACTGGCTGCCTGTCTTCAACAAACTTGCCTGATTTTGAAGGGCGCGACAGTTTTGCTGGTGAGGCCTACCACACCGGCCAGTGGCCTCACGAGCCCGTCAATTTTAAGAACAAGCGCGTCGGCATTATTGGCACTGGGTCCTCCTCCATCCAGTCTATTCCGATTATCGCAAGGGAGTGTAAGCACCTTACCGTTTTTCAACGCACTGCAAATTACTCAATACCCGCACACAACGGCCCAATTGACGAGGCTTATGCGCAGTCCATAAAAGCCGATTACCAAAGCTTCCGAGCCTTAAACCGCCAGATGTTCGCGGCCTTCGGGGCGCACTCATCTCGCTGGGAGGAATCGGTTTTTGATCTCGATGAAACAGCTCGAGACGAAAAATTCGAAGCACGATGGAGCGAGGGCGGACTTGGATTTAGCAGCAGCTTCAGCGACACAGGAAGCGACCTCAAAGCCAACCAGATTGCTGCTGAATTCGTTCGCAACAAAATACGCGCCACGGTCAAAGATCCGATCGTCGCCGAACAGCTGTGTCCTGACCAAGTCATTGGCTGTAAACGGGTCTGCGTTGATACCGATTACTACGCGACCTACAACCTCCCACATGTGAAATTAGTCAGCGTCAAAGACAATCCTATTGAGCGCATTACGCCTCAAGGGCTCGTTGTCGGCGATCAAGAATTTGAGTTTGATGTGCTGATCTTCGCCACCGGCTTTGACGCAATGACTGGGACACTTCTCAAGATCAACATCGAGGGCCGAGATGGTATTACTTTGACGGAGAAGTGGGCCGACGGACCCAAAACCTACTTGGGCCTCTGCATTCAGGGATTCCCCAATCTCTTCACCGTTTCTGGCCCCGGCAGTCCATCAGTGCTTTCCAATATGATTGTCACCATCGAGCAGCACATTAACTGGATCATGGATTGCCTCGATGCAATGGCGGAACGATCAGCAAACAGTATCGAGGCAACCATTGATGCAGAATCAAATTGGGTGCATTCCGGCAATGAGATTGCTGCTGGAACCCTATTCCCCACCTGTAATTCTTGGTATCTCGGCGCCAATGTCCCGGGTAAGCCCAGAATTTTTATGCCTTACGTGGGCGGATTCCCCAACTACGTGGCAGTCTGTCAAGAAGTCGCTGATAATGATTATCCGGGCTTCTCCTTTGGCTAGATCTCAGCGCGCCACAATACAGCGTCTTCCCTCTGGCTCACCCCTATGACCCACGATATCTATGATGCGCTCGTTGTTTTGGGCGGCAGTACTGCGAGACAGTCAGAGGCGCTCATCGGGATCGCCGATAGTGCCGCGCACGCATTTCGGAACGGGTTAACGCCCAGCATCATCGCAACAGGCTGCTGTCACCATACCCTCGATATCTTTCCCGGCAGAACCGAGGCGCAGTGTCTTCGAGATCTACTTATGGCAAGGGACGTACCAAGCGGTAATATTTTCACCGAGGAGCGTTCTGCCGACCTTCTTGGACGATGCCTTTTTAGCCAGCAGGAAATACTGATTCCTTGCGCTTGGTATCACCTTTTGGTTTTATGCCCTGGCGCTGTGACCAAAGATCTCCGCGACGGTATCGAGGCCCTGTTCACCGACGACTTTTCTATTGAATGGCTTGATTCGGAGGCAGCGATCTCAGAGACCCATCGACTTGATCTCGAGGATATTAGTCAGAGAGCATTACCAGAACGCCAACAGATCGATCTAGCAGTGCCTCGTCTTGTGACTGCCAAAGGCGCTCCCGTGGCTGGATCAGATTGTTGAAGAGCATTAACTCGGTCAGGCCCGGTCTAACGACAAACGGAACTTCCTTCACGTAAAAATGTCTATCGCCTGCATCGACAACATTATCCCCTTCTAACAACCTCCAAATGGACCCGACATCATGATCGCTTTTTTCAACCTTGTTGTTATCTCTCTCGGCATTTTAGCAGCCATCGATTCTGTAGCCGCATCTCACCATGAGCCCCATGGGGCCGTTATCGAGTTACAGACATCTGATGATCCGCAGCCAAATGAGGAGATCCACAAAAAAAAATTAATGATCGCCATAGACGTTGACGAAACAGACATTGACGAAAAAGACGGAGAATCTCCTAAAAGGTCGGTGAGAGTCATTCGAGCGGGCACACCCGGCAGCATAGATGATGCGATGTACCTTGATATTCTCAACGATGAGAAGTTACTGGCGCACCTGCCTGACGATGTCAAAGCCAAAATTCAGGAGGCGCTCAGCAGCAACGCCAATACCGATGAAACGGTCCGCATTTCAGAGGTTGACGTCATTGTCAGCAATGACGGAGATCCGCATTGGATTATGCAATCTGATACCCCCAGGTTTCACGGCATGCATCGAGAAAAGATGCGGCGGCGACCACCGACACCCCCATTGAGCCAGGAAGCTGCAGAATGCGTTTTGAAGACTCTGGCCAAGGTGACGACAGAATCAGGGACCCAGCTTTTAAGAGAGGCCTGTGCGCAAGCTTATCCCTAACGCTCACTTGATTCCTCAGTCAGGTCTATCACGACTTTACCGGCAGACTGCCGGTCAACAATCAGTTGATAGGCTTGTTGAATTTCAGAAATCGGCAGTACATAGGATACGAAGGGTTTAATCCGCCCAGTCGTCAGCCACCGCATCAGCGTGATCAGCTGTCTATTCGCTATTTTTGGATGATGTTTAAAAAGCCCTTCGACCGTAAAACCAATCACGGTCGCATCTTTCACCAACAAATGGTTGGTCTTAGCCAGTGCCGCATGCCCACTCGTAAAACCCACCACTAAAATTCGACCAAAAGGCGCTATACAGCGGACTGACTCATCAAATGTATCACCGCCAACGGGGTCAAAAATCACGTCTGCGCCTGACTCGGTTAAATCAAGCACTTGGGACCTGAACCCTGATTCACCGCTTAGGATGACTTCGGCACCGTATCGGGCAACGATGGCTTTTTTAGCCTCATTACTCACGACGCCAATGACTCTCGCGCCAATCTGCAAACCCA
>CALIKQ010000022.1 GCA_938017975.1 uncultured Pseudomonadales bacterium
TCATTGGATCCGTCTTAGTAGCTCTTCTCTTGTCCTAATACTTGCTCTGCAATAAACGATTTAATGAGCTCTTGCGAGATCGGCGCAATCACCGGAATCATGATTTCTCGTAAGTATCGTTCCACATGGTACTCTTTGGCGTAACCCATTCCACCATGGGTTAGCACCGCTCGCTCACATGCTTTGAGTGCGGCTTGAGCTGCCAGATACTTTGATGCGTTAGCTTCAGCGCCGCAGGGTTTACCGGCGTCGTAGAGACTCGCCGCTTTAAACACCATCAGCTGCGCAGCTTCAAGCTCCATCCAGTTTTCTGCGAGAGGGTGTTGAATGCCTTGATTTTTTCCAATCGTGCGATCGAAGACAACTCTTTCTCTGGCATAGTGTGAGGCTTTCCCAAGCGCAGCCTGCCCTAGCCCAACGGCCTCAGTTGCGATCAGAATCCGTTCCGGATTAAGGCCGTGAAGTAGACATTTCCAGCCGTCACCCTCCTCACCAATCCTATCCGCAACAGGAACAATTAGATCGTCAATAAAAAGTGCATTTGAATCAATGGCTTTTCTGCCCATTTTATCTATTAGTCTAACTTCAATGCTGTCTCTATTAAGGTCTGTGTAGAACAGTGTCAGCCCCTCGGTGGGCTTGTTGCAGGCTTCTAACTCGGTGGTTCTCGCGATGATGAGAATTTTGTTCGCTGTTTGTGCTGTTGTTGTCCAAAGCTTACGCCCATTGATCCGGTAATGATCTCCGTCTCGAACAGCACGTGTAGCAAGACGAGTTGTATTGAGTCCCGCATCAGGCTCTGTCACCCCGAAGCAAGCTCGATCTTTGCCCTCAATCAGTGGAGGTAACAGTCTTGATTTTTGTTCCTCAGTGCCAAACACCACGATTGGGTTGGGTCCAAAGAGGTTGAGATGCACCGCCGAGGCGCCGCTCATACCAGCGCCGGATCGAGCAATGGTATGGGCCATAATTGCTGTCTCCGTAATTCCTAACCCAGCTCCGCCGTAGGCTTCCGGCATCGCAATTCCAAGCCATCCACCTTCAGTGATGGCTTTCACAAAGTCTTCAGGAAAAGCTCCGTCGGTATCTCTTTCTAGCCAATAGCTGTCATCGAAACGCTCACAGATCTTCTCGATGGCTGCCTGAATCGATTTTTGCTGATCTGTATACTCAAATTCCATGGCTTATCCCTTGTTTTATTTTTCGCTGAGGAGCGTACTTTTTCTGAGTATGGGACAGCGATAGTTTATGTGTAAAGACTCGTAGTTGCCGAAAGCAAGGAAAACCTCCATTTTATATTCAATGCAAATCCACAGTGGCGCAGTAATATTTGAAAATCTGCTCAGATATTCACATATCTGGTTCTAACAATGATTTGTGGCGGCGGATTATCCGGCATCCGTATGCCTGTATGTGCAGCGGTATAGCCAGCGCGTCAGATATTCTGGTTCATAAATTTTCGTCTAGTTGGTTTAGGGTTATCTGGATGGTTCAGGGTAATAAGGGCAGTGTGTTTGAGGAGCGATAGCTAGCAATTTCCTGTGAAGAAGAAGCGTAAAAATTGGCCAGGCCGTGTGAAACGCTGTTATGCAACGCGCAGCAAAGGCATTCAACAAGATATGGCCGGTCAAGTCTGAGAATTTGAGAATAGCTATCGTCGAACTGTAACGGGCATTTGATCATAGATGCTCAACCCATAGATTAAAAAGGAAAGAAACGCAGTGCCATTAGCCGCCGAGACCAAGAAGCTTACAAAGCGTGAGCGCACCCGAAGAAAATTGCTGACCGCGACACGTGACCTTATTTATGAAAAAGGAATTGAACGGGTCGCCATTTTAGATATCACCACCGCCGCAGGCCTAGCTGCTGGATCATTTTACAATTATTTCGACAACAAACCCGCAATCGTGCAGGCCATCATCGAGGATTTTCAAGCAGTCTTTGAATCCCATCTTGCAGAGACTCGCAAAGCGTTGAAAGACCCAGCCATGCGGATTTCAGTAACTCTGAAGTATTATTTCGAGCAAGCTCAGAGCAATGAAGCATGGAGAAGCTTCATTATCAATGCGGGACTTTCGGATGAGCAGATCATCGTTCAGTCCCGTCGTCAGTGTACCGAGGACATCCTCGCAGGCCAGCGTGGCGGTCGGTTCAAAACTGAAAATGCTGCAATTACACAAAGTTTGATTACAGGTATGGCGACGCATGTCGGGCTTGAAATTCAAAGGGGGCACCTGCCCCGTGCTGCAACTGTGGAAATGGTCCGCCATGTGCTCAGGATGCTGGGACTCCCGGATATTGCTGCCAAAGCTTTCGCAGAGGCGCCCTTACCCAAAATTACTGGACCTAGGCGGTCCGATTTATCTGAAGACCCCAGCATTCCTTTTCGGCTTGCAATGGATCGTCGGCGAATGCAAAAAGCATCTGATACAGCGGTGTCGGCAGCCTCTTAGCTTTCAATCACTGACGCACTGGTCCGCAGCAAACCAGAGACAACCCGCGTGTCTGTGTTGATCAAAAGCTTTTTTGGTCGGTGCGCATTACAGCTTAAGAAGGGTGCCCCCTCGATCCCTACGCATAACCGGAGGGCTCAGATTGTTTTATTATGACCCTTCCAATTTAAAGTAGTGGTTTATAGCCCAGCATAACTCTCGAGCCGTCTTTGAGCCCTTTCTTAAAACGGCCTTTCCACAGCAACCACTGCAGTGGATATTTGTCCCCGAAAGCTTCGAGCGCATGATTTATCATTGATTGTTCGGTGATGGGGGTGCCTTCTGCTTCGAACCCAGGGAGCGCAAGATGCTTTGATGAACCTTGCTTCCAAACACCCACATCGCCAACCCATATCTGGGTCAGGGTTCTGCCTAAAGTGATTGCCCTTGCCCGCCAACTATCGCTGTTCGTGCAAACTAGCAGGAGGTCTGCCACCTCCACGTACCAGATTTCGGCCTGACACCGACTATAAGCACCCTCGCGGCCAATAGGTGACAAATAAATGAGTGGCGAATTCTTTATTTCCTCAGCGAGCAGTCCCTTGCTGGCCGCGGTGCGCACCAGAGGGTTTAGTGCGCTACCGATCAAAGGCAGTGCAATTAAACCCTTCAGGATGCTTCGCCGATCAACCCTCAAAGGCCGAGTACCATCTTGGCCATGATATTGCGCTGAATCTCGTTTGAACCTGCATAGATAGACACTTTCCTGGTATTAAAATAGTCCGGTGCTGCGGTGTTGGCATACTCTGGGCCAATCGGTTCAGCATTTAATCCTTTGATTGGGCCTGGATTGTCAAACGGGATTGCGTAGCTAGCTGTAGCCTCAAGCGCCAGCTCTGTCAGTGCTTGCTGAAGCTCTGTCCCGCGGCATTTGAGCAATGACGATTCTGGCCCTACATTTTTTCCGGCAGACAGAGAACTCAAAATTCGCAGCTCTGTAAACTCCATTGCTGAGATTGCGATCTCTGTCTCGGCCATCTTCCTCTGAAAGTCGGGTGATTCCGATAGAGGTTCTTCGCCATCTTGTTCTACCAAAGCAATCTGGCGGATTCGATCCAGTCCAGCCTTCAGGCCATGGGAGTAAGCGTTGCCGCGCTCAAATTCAAGTAGATACTTTGCGTAGGTCCAGCCCTTTCCTTCCTCGCCAATGAGATTTTCGACAGGTACCTTTACGTCGGTAAAGTGGACCATGTTAATTTCTTGATGGCCCTCTGGTGGGCAATCGATGGTGACAATCGGCTGCACCTCAATGCCCGGTGAGTGCATATCGATCAACAAGAACGAAATACCCATTTGCCGAATATCTTCATCGCTCGTACGAACAAGGCAAAAAATCATGTCGGCGTGCTGCCCCATGGTGTTCCAAGTCTTGGAACCATTAACTATGTAATGATCGCCTTCGCGTACCGCTTTTGTGCGCAGCGATGCCAAGTCGCTTCCCGATCCCGGCTCTGAATAACCCTGACACCACCACACGTTCGTCGCCAAGATATCTGGCAAATACTTTTTCTTTTGTGCCTCGCTACCATATTTCATGATGACAGGTGCCACCATTCCCAAACCGAAGGGAATAATTGCAGGGGTATCTGCGCTGGCCATCTCCAAATCAAAAAGGTATCGCTGGGTCGGAGTAAACTCTGGTCCTCCATGCTCGGCTGGCCACCCTGGTGCCGCCCAGCCTTTCTTAGCGAGCGCCTGCTGCCAGTACACATGGTCTTCCTTTGATAGCGCCCCACCCGGGCTACGCTGTTTTCTCGCGCGCATTTCTTCGGGGTAGTTTTCCTTAATCCAGTTTCTCACTTCAAGCTGGAACGCAAAATCTTCGTCGCTGAAATTTAAATCCATAGGTCTAATCCTTTCCTGTTATCTCAATTATACGGGGGCTCAGGCAGCTTGCTCAATAAGCGCCCGACCAACCACCTTTAAGGCAAGCGTCTCTTCAGTACCCTCGAATATCGATAGAACGCGAGCATCTAACCAATAACGGCTAACTGCTGTTTCTTCTGCATACCCCATGCCGCCGTGAAGCTGCATCGCCTCTCGAGTGACCCATTCTGCGGATTTACAGGTAATCAACTTAACGAGGCTAGCCTCCATTTGGCCACGTCCTTCGTCCATCAAGCGTCCCACCTGGTAGGTAAACTGTTGGCCCCCGGCGATGGCCATGGCCATCTTAGCAATTTTGACTTGCGACAATTGGTAGTCGCCGATCGCTTTGCCAAATACTTTACGGTCTCGGCTGTATCGAACAGCATGCTCGAAAGCGCCCTGCATCAGTCCGCAGGCCCGGGCGGCTGTTTGAATGCGCCCGCCAGTAAATCCTCGCATTGTAAAATAAAATCCCCGTCCTAAGCCTTGGCTCTCACCAATGACATGACTATGCGGTACCAAAAACTGATCGAAAAAAAGCTGATAGCTGTGCATCCCACGATAGCCTACCGTGCTAATAGACTGCCCGGTGAGCTTTCCACCGCCGGACTGTTCCACCGTGAAGGATTCCTCATCGGTGCTCGGTTTCTCCACCAGAAACAGGCTCAAGCCCTTATGTCCCAAACTAAGATCTGGGTTGGTTCGCGCAAGGGTTAACAAAACATTTGCTTTGCCAGCGAATGTACTCCAAGTCTTAGCGCCGTCGAGTAACCAGCCGTCTTCGGTCATTGTTGCTTTGAGTCTTGTAGACGCTACGTCCGAACCGTAATCTGGCTCGGTTATCGCGACGGCGCAAAGCGTATCTCCCGCTGCAATACCCGGTAACCAATGTGCTTTTTGATGTTCTGTGCCGCCTTCGATCAGGGCTCTGGAAAGAATTTCTGGTCGGGTAATCAGCGATCCGGCGCCTCCGAGGGATACGCGGGAGAGCTCCTCTGTTACCACAATCATACCCAGCGTATCCTCTCGATCATCAGGCAGTAGCCCCCCGTACTGTTCGGGTACAGACAAGCCAAAACACCCTAATGCTTTTAAACCTTCGAGAATGGCATCAGGAATGATTTGGTCCTCGCGATGAATGGATTCTGCCAAAGGCGCAACCACAGTATCAGCGAATTGAGAAAAGGTGTCAGCCATCAACTGTTGGGCCTCGGGCAAACCTCTATTGTCCTGAGGATTTGACTGGCTCAGCGCTGCTCCAATTTCTCCAAGGTGCGCCGCGCTTAGCGCTTGTTCTAGAAAGGAGTGCAGATCTTCGGAAGGCGTGATCGCTCTCCTATCAAGCCCCAGTTCTTGGGGAGCGCTACTCAATCGATTCAAAGTTGATTGGATCATTTGAGCGGCGAAGGTGCTTGCCATTGTTTCAGTGAGCGGAGATGCCCCTGCAGTGCTGGCAAGATAGGCTTCGGCGCACCCCATCTCGGCGGCGCTTAATGCAAGGTCATAAGTAGCTTGCTGATGAAGATCAAGTTGATCCGCGGAGAGTTTCCCCCCGGTGGAGCACCTCGCTTTTAACGCACTTAACCCCTGTGCAACCACCCGCTGGGTCCAGTCGAGATGCGACCTTGCATTCATCATGTCGGTTCCTATTTTTTGTGCGTCGTACATACTCCACCTGCTCTACTTGAGGCAATATCCTTGGCGCCTAAGTTCACCAGCTGTGCATGGTGGCGGAAATAACTATCTGCAGACAAAGGATAGCAATCAAGCTTCTGCTTTAGTCGTTACGTGCCAAGTCGCGTTTCGTGTCACTTATATCTTTCTCAAAGACTTGTCCTGAATTAAAAACCGATATGGGCCCGATGGCCGTCAAAGCCTTCCAAGGTTTAATCGCTCTCTTTCATTTAACTTTTTGTCTGGGTTGATCCATGCCAGTGTTTTCTTGATTAGTATCCTGAGAGATCAGTCTGCTCGAATATGCCCTGTCCTGCGCGGAGTTCGAGCTTTTCACTACAAAATAGCTTAATACCCTTGGTTTTCGTCGCGTGACGGGACACCCTCTGTTGAACTGGCTTTGCTGTAGTCGTCTTCCTGAGCGAGCTCGTTAGTTTAATAGATATCGATCCTTAGATGTAGTTCATGAAAATCTTGATAGAATTCGTTATTGTCCGCTATCAATTCTGTGAACCTTTGCAACATGACCGATTCCCCCGATATCCTCCGCGTCGTCGACTATTTTAAAAGCTTGCAATCAGAGATTTGTGAGGCCTTCGAGGCGCTCGATGGTCAATCGCAGTTCAGCTACGAGGAGATCGAAACACCTGGTGGCGGCCACTCTAGACCGAGAGTGCTCGATGCAGG
>CALIKQ010000023.1 GCA_938017975.1 uncultured Pseudomonadales bacterium
TTACCCTGCGAATTGTCCTATGACCTCTTCAACTCAATCCCTACAAGAGATCTGGCTCAAGGGCTGCAAAGGTGAGACACTGTCTGCTGCTGATGAGGCGCACTTTCAAACGCTCGCGCGAAGCCGTTTTCATACCTTCTCATTGAGTGCCGATCAGGCTGGAGCGACGCGCACGCATCAAGAGGCCGAGGATTGGGTTAACCTTTTAGTGAGGGGGCTAGTCAAGGAGCTAAGAGCAAATCCAGGACTAGAGCGCGCTTGGCAGCGCTCTGATTTTGCCCAGACTCTTCACGGTAGAGCAGTTGCATTCAGCTTAAGTCAATGCGACCTCTAAAATTTTTTTCACCTTTAAGACAGAGACAGTAATGACGTCACAGCTCCCAACGGATCGCTTTATCCCTATTCAAGGCAGTCTTAATTTTAGAGATTTTGGAGGATACCCAACGACTGATGGAGGCTTCCTTGTTAAAGGAAAACTCTTTCGATGCGGGATGCTCACGGATATCAACGAGACCGGCCTGGAGCAATTTTCCGGACTTGGTATTGGCGTGATCTGTGACCTTCGTAGAGAGGACGAAGTCGCACTTTACCCCTCGCCCCCTCATCCAGCATTTGACTGCATTCAAAATATACCCATCGCGCCTGGGACTAGCTCAGACTTACGTGACAGCATGATGACAAAAGATCACTCTTCTGAAGATCAGATCGCGTTTATGACCGAAATCACCAAAGAGATTGCTCGGGACCATCTCGATGCCTATCGTCGTGTACTTCGATGTTTGATCGAGACAGAGCAAGGATTCCTCATTCACTGCATGGCTGGAAAAGATAGAACGGGGTTCGGTGTCGCTATGATTCAGCTGATGCTCGGAGTTTCCAAAGAGCTGGTTATGGAAGATTATTTGCTGACAAACCAAGCCACGGAACTGATTACTCGTACCCGCGCGCGCATGGCTGAACAGTTTCAGGAAATTGATGACGCGACCTTAGAAATCATCGCAAGGGTAAAGGGTGTCTATCTCGAAGCAGCGCTCCTCGAGGTCGATACTGTTTATGGTGGGATAAGGGGCTACCTGGAGGAGATTGGTCTCACTGCGTCCGAGCACGACGCGCTGATAGCGCGGTGTGTTAACGCGGCCTAGGACTGACCCGAATTAGAGTAAATCCCGATCAGAGCGCAACTACAATCATAACACCTGCTTGATTCATCGCGTTTTGCGCACTTTCGCTGGCTTGTATTCTTGCTGCCTCCGCCTTAGAAATTACCAAATCAGAATCCAAACCCTCGTAGGTATCGAGCGCTTTTACAATGAGCGGCACACGCGCAACCCGCGCGTTTCTTACCGCATCGTTGATATCGAAATCGTAACTCACCCCTCGTTTGTTGGCGATATCTGAGAATGAAGTCTGTGCCGTCGGGTAGATCACCTTTCCTTCAGAGTCTCGGATTGTTGGAATGGTCGCCAGCTCAAAACCTGTGACGCTCGAGGCGTCAATCAGAAGACCAGAAAACTCACCAGAAGCATAATCGTTTACAGAAGCCCTTAAAGCGGAAACAACATCACCAGGCTGAGTGGCTTCAATCCACTGAATGATTCTGCGGGCGGTGTCGGCCTCCGTCTGCCCATTTAATATGAAACTTTCACTGGCAATCGCCTTATTGAAGAGCTGATTCTCAAGCCAAACGGCGGACGGAGCGATTCGATTATGCAAGCCAGCCAGGAGCCTATCGACAAGAGATTGGCGTACTTCAAAAACCAGCTCGGAGGGTTCTGGCATCACAGCAAATAATAAGTCGCCCCCAATCGACATTGCCATGGTTACCGTGTAAATGTCATTTTGGTAGTGCTCTTTAACAGGGACCGCGCCTTTAATCACTCCCTGAACACGGGTTGCCATCGTGCTCTCATCAACAATCTGATCAACAACTTTCGTCATAGAGGTTAAACGCACGCCTTTCGTGATTTCCAAAAGGTTGCGCTGACCATCAACAAGGGCAGCCCTCCGCGATAACAATCGGCGCTGCGCTTCAGGCAGGCCCTCTCTCGCAGTTCCAAACCCTTGAGCATAAATGACACCCTCACTCCAATTGATCGAGCCATTTGCTGATTCTTGGACGACATCATCAGCAACGACTTGAGCAGCTAAAGCAACAAAAGCTATTACGGCAAAAATTTTCACGGTTTTCTCCTCATTCCGTCACTGCCCCAAACAAATCGGTTGACTCGGGCTCCAATGACTTTATTCTGGCCTGCAGGCTGTATCCTTTTCTTGGACATTCAACTCAAACCTTATCGATTTACTTCAATCCTCTCCGATCTAGTCGCTCCATGGGTTACGCTTTAATGCCTTAAATACTGTCATCCCTATGAGCGTAGCGTGCCTGGGCAGACGTAACCTTTCTTAAATAATTGCGCGTCTCATCATAGGGTAGATTTTCTAGAAGGTGAGCGTAGACTTCGTCGCTCGACATTCCATTGATCACTTTTGAGGCGGCACGAACACTGCTTCCATCTGTAAAGGCTCTTGCGACATTTCCAGCGCCAGTATTGTAGGCTGCGATTGTGCAATACAAACGACTTTGATCGTCTTCGATTGCTCGTAAATACCTACGATACAAGAGATCTAAATAAGCAACGCCCAATTCAACATTTTGAGTCGGCTGAAAAAAGTACTCTGGGGCCAACACTTTTTTTTCCCCATAAACGTAATGGTATGCATCGAGCCCACCACTTTTAGGAACCAACTGCATCAATCCAAAAGCGGGGACATGCGACCTGGCTCTGGGATTAAAATGGCTTTCTGTTTCTATGACGGCGTAAACCAAACTGGGTGGTAATTGTCGGCGGCTGGCCTCGGCGTCGACTGCTCCGGTATATTGCCGAGCACGCTCACTGAGATAGTCCTGTCTAAGGGGGATCGTAACTTGAACTGTCTTTTGGTCGTTCTGTAAACGTCTCACAGTTGTCACAACGTCATTATTTTGCGCTGAAGCGAATTCCGCCGGCGGATCCCCTACCCCTGACACAACACTCGATCTCAAATCTGAGACTCCGTTGGCTTCAGAGGCTGCTTCAGACATCATGGGCACATCTTCTTCACTGGCCACAGCGGTAACTTCAGATGCCACTCCTGCGTCAATTTCCAAGGGTTGTTCACCTACTTCACCACCATCTGCAATGACGCTGAGCACAGCAGTTTCAGTCGCGGCACTTTGACTCGCTTCCACCGGCTGTGGTGTTGTCTCTTGATCTCTTGTCAAAAATGTCTTTTCTACTGGCAACGTAGCGGAGGAATTAGGCAAGGTGATCGGCTGTGCAATCTCGTCAGCGGCCTTTAACCGTTCATCCAACAGATCGACCTCACTGCTTGAGATCATCAGCAAGTCCCCCAAGATCTCGCTAGAATCATCCTCGGCAGGCTGCTCGAGCACGACGCCTGCATCATCTAATAGCGCTTTAGCATATTGCAGCGCTGAGTCTTTCTCGGCCAGATCTTGGGGCGTATCGGTACGCGCTTGTGCCACCGCCGCCTTAATCTCATCCGCTACCAAAGCACTATCCTCAGTATCATCGACAATCCGTTCAACGATTAGCAGACCGCGCTCAAAATCAAATTTACGACGCAGGCGCCGGTTTTCAGAATAATCGACCCAGACATTCTGACTGGGCATTTCGATATTGTCTTCGCCCCAAACAGCGCCAACCTCATCGGATAATCTCTGAAACCCTGCTTCCAGAGCCGCATCCAATGCTTGAAAATTTTCCTCAAGGGTCGCATCAGTATCCCGAAACTGCGCCTCTAATTGGCGGTCCAATGCCTCAAAGGGATCGGTCGTTTCACTGGCGGACCACGTCATAGGACTGACAATCACAACCAGTAAAATTGCTACCCGACTATTATGCGACAGCCAACGACTCAACATTCGGCTAGCTACCCGCAACAATAATGACAACCTTACCCGCCGCTAAGAAGTCACCACTCCGAGTATTCGATGTAAATAAAGATATTGCGTCCTGATCCGAAATCACGAGCTCGGTCGCTTCTCCAAGCGAAACGGGAATGATGATAAGGGGCGCAGCACCCACAACCTGAGACATTCTTCTGGCGTCCTCAAGAGAGGAAGACCAATGCAACCAGTCACTGCCCATGGCTACGTGCCCTGGACCATAGAGTTCTTTACCCGATCGTGTTCGAACACGAACATCGAGCATGGGTGTGTAGTTTAATCCGCTTGCATCCAAAATTAATCCCGTATTGGTTTCTGCGCCGACTGTGCTCATTGTATCTGGCTCAGTCGCGATACGTTCGGCGTCGTCTGCCACTGGAGTAGCCGCTGCCTTCGGTTGCTCGGTGCTCTCGCCCTCCTCCTCGGATGCAGACAGCATTTCCTTAACAATCGTAAGGTCTGCCTCAGTGAATCGAGCCTCTGGTGGTGCGCCTTTTAAACTGGGCTGCGTTATCCCAGCTAGCGATGGCTTAGCCTCACAAATTGCATCGCTCTTATCCAAACACACCGCCATCGTGACTGCGGCGACCCAACTGCCATCTTCTCGGGTCACTGTCGATGCGGTTTCAAAAGAACCTTGAAGCATCCCTTTTACGCGGGTTCCAATGATGTCACTTTCGAGCATCATGTCTTTAACTGTTGTACCCGCAGTAACGCGAACGCCATTAATCACTTCCAGCAAATTGCGCTGGGCATCGATCTTCGCAGCTCTCAAGGCCATCAGTCTTGCCTGGGGTTCGGAAAATCGGCTTGCGTCAGCAAACCCAAACCCCTCCGCTGTGATCACTGATAATTCGTTGCTATACGCCAACGAACTCATCAAAACGCTGACAATTAAGAACAGTCGCCTCATGACAATATCTCCTTTTTGGCCTGGACAGGTCGCTTCAGAATTTGCTTCAAGCTATGAAGGACCAAAATCGCTTCAGCACCTGAAACCAGCTCCCGTGGTCCAATCGAACCGTCTTTGCGTCCTTGCATCAAGCCACGAGTAACCGATGACATAATCGCGTTAAAGCTTGTGTCGTTGGACGCCAAGTCTGAAAACGGCGATGCCGACCCGATGAACGCTGTTCGGCTAATGCCCAACTTAACATACAAAATATCTTCAACCAGCAAGGCAAGCTCTCCACGAGTCATTGCTTTTTCTGGTTGAAACGCGCCGTTGGTGATCCGAAAGCTTCGAAGGTTGAGACGATGGGTCGCTAGAATATCTGATGCAAACTCCAATCCTTGATAATCCGTCAATCCTTGGTCAGAGGTCTCGCCCACAGACACAGCCTTTGGTAGATCCAGATACTGCGCAACTGCTAATTCTTGGCTAAGCAGGTGCGCAACAGCAGCTCGATTAATCGACTCGGCGAAGGCAAATTCGCTCTTGGTAATCGCGATAGCTCGCTCAACCATCTGCAATCTCTTCAGCAGCGACTCGGCGCCCTCGTTACTCATGTCGTCAGCCAACAGAGACAGACGAAGCATCTCTTCAGCATCCTCAAAGGCACGTTGGGAAAAAAAGATCCGAGCCATTTCGAGATGTAACGCCGAGAATTGATCCGACCCCTTGACCCTTACGCCCCGTCGATATTCTCGAAGCGCTTTCTTCACGTCATCAGTCATAGCCCAAACGCGAATTCCGAGCGTCCGAAGTTCTAATTTCTGCGTATTCGCTTTGGCGTATCTCAAACCTCTTTTCTGCGTTTTCTCAGCACCCTTTTGATCCATTGCTATTATCTGAGCCTCAGTAAGACTGATGTAAGCGGCAATATCTCGCTTATCTTGAGCAATCCTGTCGACGTAGCTTTGCACAGTATCGGCACTGACGATTTGGCTAAAAAGCAACAAGATTAAGCTCAAACCAATTCCTAAAACCCTGTAAGGACTCGATAATTGTTCATTCATCACCAATGCTCCTCAGATTTCTCTATAAACGATATATTCTAGCACTCATCAGCATAGAGCTCTCTACTCTCAATCCATCTCCAAACGTCGCTTTACCACGCTGCCTGTTAGTTGAATCTCTGTGCTTTCGCTTTGTGGCTGTTACCGCATAATTGCTTAGTTGCGAGTCTCAATCCAGAATTTTCTTCATCATAAAGACACTCTTGCTTAATTGGGATGGAAAAACGGATTGGCGTGTAAAGGGCCAGAAAATCATGAAACACCCTCATCGATTCTGATGAAGCCATCGATAAAGGTAAGCTTTCGGCGCGTTGAAATCAAATAAAATAAGCCAATACTTGCTCGTAAGCTACTGATTAAGCTAGGGAACCAGTTGCTCCAGAAAAGCCTCGATTTCATCAGGGGTTGTACGCTGAGCATCCTCATCGATCGCACCATTAACCAAGCTCTCACCCCGAAATCCGAACAAATATCGAATCACAAGTAATCCATCGGTGAGCGCTGAGGCTTCACCATCACCATCGACATCGAGAGAAACTGCTCCCACAGAAAGCCTTAACGTGTCTAACAACAATTCATATCCGGGAGAAGCTTTAATGGTCGAAAGCTCAAAGAGCACAGAACTCGTCTCTTCAGTAGGTTTAATTGAAATAGACAGAAGCGTCACGTCAGCAGTGTTGCTCGGCCATTGACCTGCAAAATCAAACCACTCAAAGACTTCAAACCTATCCGTTAGAGGATTGTCATCAAAATCGTCGAGATCCTCATAAACTACGCCTCCAAACTCAACAAGGCCCTCTTGAAACCTTCGATCTTGATCGAGTTCCCAACTGCCTTGATTGGCACTCTGATAATGTAGTCGAAAGGCCAGCCCCTGAGTTTCGGCCTCTGCCTCGTAACGCAACGCTACCTCGGCAGCCTGATCTACTACTAAGAAGGAAGGTCCCTCGAACGTTAAAATCTGGGATCGCAAGTCAGAACGGTTGGGATCTGTGCCCGCTATAAATTCATCAACTGCCAAGACACCGTCGTTATCGGCGTCCGTTAGGCCGTCGCTGCCATCATTGCTGTCTAGGCCATTCAAGTCCTCCCATTCATCGGCCATGCCATCTTGATCAGTATCAAGTCCACCTCGCGCATCGCCGGGAAACTGATCATCGGTATTTTCAACGCCATCGCCATCTATGTCTGGATCGCAGCGATCTCCTAGCCCATCTCCATCAAAATCTTCTTGATCGATATTCTCATCCGCGGGGCAATTATCCAGCTCGTCCTTGACACCATCATTATCCTTATCATTTGGCGCTTGATCACACTCGTCCCCCACGCCGTCGCCGTCTGAATCATTTTGATCTGGGTTGGCAACCAGGGGGCAGTTATCCAATTCATCATCAATCCCATCGCCGTCCTCATCAGGGATTAACTCGTCACAGACATCTCCGACTCCATCGCCGTCTGAGTCATTTTGATCTGGGTTGGCAACCAGGGGGCAGTTATCCAATTCATCATCAATCCCATCGCCGTCTTCGTCAGGTTTTACCTCATCACAGGCATTCCCGACTCCATCGCCGTCAGAATCATTTTGATCAGCGTTTGCAGCCAGAGGACAATTGTCAATTTCATCGGCGACCCCGTCACCATCGTCATCATCATCGCAGGCATTACCAGCCCCATTGCCATCCGTATCCAATTGATCCTGATTACTGATTAAAGGACAATTATCAATACTATCAACCGTTTCATCATTATCATCGTCGTTATCACAGGCATCTCCAACAAGGTCTCCATCGAGATCGTCCTGCTCTCCATTAGCAATTTTTGGGCAATTGTCTGAACTATTTTCGACATCATCACCATCTTCATCAGAATCGCACAAGTCCCCAAAACCATCGCCGTCTAAGTCAGCTTGATCCACATTCGCCGTCGCGGGGCAGTTATCAATCGTATCCTTCACGCCGTCGCCGTCTGTGTCTGTCTGCCCGTCACAAGCATCTCCAAGCCCATCGCCGTCAGCATCAAGCTGTTCTGTGTTGCTAACCAGCGGACAGTTATCACTCGTGTCGGTTACCCCGTCACCATCATCATCGCTGTCGCAAACGTCACCAGAACCATCGCCGTCCGTATCCAACTGATTTTGATTAGCAATCAGAGGACAATTATCTAGACTATCGTCCCTCTCATCATTGTCATCATCGCTATCGCAAGCATCTCCTTCGCCGTCACTATCTGTGTCTGACTGAGCAGGATTGGTAATCAACGGGCAATTGTCATCACTGTCGGCAACGTCATCATTGTCATCATCGCTATCGCAAGCATCTCCTTCGCCGTCACCATCTGTGTCTGACTGATCAGGATTGGTAATCAACGGGCAATTGTCATCACTGTCGGCAACGTCATCATTGTCATCATCGCTATCGCAGGCATCTCCATTACCATCGCCGTCAGCATCCACTTGTTCTGGATTACTAATGGATGGACAATTATCCGTACCATCATTAACACCATCGTTATCAGCGTCGTCACCGCTCCCATTACCCTCGATGATGGTAACCACGGCTTCTAGGACGTTATTTGAGATATCGTCGTCTGGTTGTTGAATCGAATAATTGGCCGCCTCGAATCCAGCTACGACATGCGTCACGCGGACTTCACCGACGGCATCGAAGACGATATCTAATCGATAGTCAGCAGTCTCACCCTCACCTAACTCAGCCAATGCACACTCGATGTAGCCGACTATTGCAGTACAGCCTTCGGGAAGGCTTGCTGGAGCCGCCTGTTGTGGCTCGGTGTACGTCATGATCAACAGGTTTTTCCCGGTATTATCTTCTTGCTGTCCGCCGTTGTTGACGACGGAAACCGTAATTGGAAAAGCGCGCCCAACCTCGGCTTGACCGCTGAAACTGTTGGTTACGGCAAGATCTACGCCTCCCGCGGCACCAACGGGAACGAAGACATTAATACTGTAAGTAGATGAGGGTCCCGCTTTGCAGACTACCGACGAGTCAGTCAGACAATAATCATAGACTTTGAGAAAAAACTCATCTGTCGCGGTAGCCCTAAACGACAGCGTTTCATCTTCACCGTAAAAGAAATCATCAATAGCTTCGCCAACTTGCTCGCCTGACGAATCAAAGATACCGAAGACCAAATCCACATCGTCAGAAACATTGCTTACGCGTATATCGTAAATCTCATCTTCACGGGTGTAGAAACGAAACCAATCTATGTCTCCATCAGGGTCCAGACTATGACTTTGGAGTGTTTTTCCACCAACAACCAAAAGCGTCGCTGTATCCTGGCTATTGTTAGGCTCATATTCATCTGACGCTTTTACCTCACCGGCCCCTAATGAAAACATGTGCAAGCAAAGCAAAGCAGTCAACACAATCCAGTAGCGTAGGTAGCTTAATGAGGCCATCAATTACAATTTCTCAATTTGGGCGAATGTTGAATCACCAGCGCCACTTTCGGCCAAGAAGGACCCAACACGCGCTGTTCTGGGGTTTACAAAAGATGCAGCCCTTCAATTTTAAAGTACGACCCTTAAAGGCTGAAAAGATGCGTTCTTCAGCCTCAGTTCAGAAACGTTCACTCAGAATGATGCCAATCTAGCGAAGGGCTTGACCAAGACTCAATGCTCAGCATTCCTCGCTAGAAATTGCTCTTAGGTCTCCTGGCGCGGTCAGCCTCTGAGACTGTTTTTGAATTAAGAGACTGCTCCTCGATTCAGCATTACGAGCAGAACAGACATCACTAGAAATCTGCGAAACCGCGTCAAAATTAGCGCTTAACGTTCCTATGACGCCAGTGATGCTGTTGTCAATCCATCGAATACGAATCTCTCCATCGTTGCCAAGTTCGCTCGTCGCATCAATGAAGCTGTTTACGTCGGCGATGTAGTTTTCAGCAACCAATTCAATTTGACCTCCATTGCCGGCAACCGCCTGTGCCACGATGCTCGCATTGTTCAAGATCAGAAATCTCGGGTCGATATTGATATTCCCACCATTATCAAGCGCATCGAGTCCACCAGCCGATGCTGTCAACGTGCTATCGCGCAGGTAAATGGTATCAATCACCTCAACGGTAATATTTCCACCACCGGAGACTTCCGCGTCGGTTTGAACTTGCGCGCCATCAAGAATCTCAAGGCGTTCCAGGGCGATGAGATTAATATCTCCAGCATCACCATCGCCGGTCGACGTCACCGAAACAATCCCTCCTTCATCAAACATCAATCGATCGCCAGCAATAGAGATACTGCCGCCCTGCCCGTCACTATTTGACCGGCTGGCAATTAGAGTACCGTTATCACTCACAGAGACGCTGCTCGATACTGAAATGTTGATATTACCGGCAGCGCCGGAACCCGTCGTTGATGTATCTGCATTTGCTCCAGACGTCATCGATACGGTGCTTGCAATGATATTGATATCACCTCCTGTACCGGCTTGCCGAGTCGTAGAGACCAGACTTGAGTTGGTGCCGGTAAGCCTGACTACATCTGCATTAATGGAGATGGCACCAGCATCAGAGCCAGAACTTGTAAGCGTTGAGATCGTACTGCCATCCTGAACGGTCAGGTTATCCACGTTCAACGTAATCGCACCGGGTGCACCAGAGCTAGGGAGACTAGCTTGCGCAGCAATGACCGCGTTACCGGTCAATGACAAACTAGGTGCGGTGATGCTAATGTCCCCCGCATCTCCGCCAGTAAAGAAAGGCAAGAAATTTAAGCTATCGACTCGAATCCCGGCTGCATCGCCTGCGTCTGCACCAGCCCCATCAATCGAAACTGCCTGTGAAGCCACAATCACAACATCTGCGCCCCGCCCTCGAGACGTGGCTTGACCAGAAATTTGGCCGCCTGATGCTAAACTTAGGGTGCCCGTATTGAGAACAATATCACCACCATCACTATTGGTGCTGGTTACCGATGCAATCTGCGCACTATCAGAAATATCTATACTTGTGGCGGTAACTTCAATGGTTCCGGCTGGCCCGCCCTGAGACAAAGTACTTGCAGCTAATGCAGTGTTCGTGCCGGCAAGGGTGACAGCGCCGGCATTGACTCGAAGATCCCCGCCGGAACCAGCACCGGTCGCATCTGTGGTAATCCGCGCCCCGGCGGTCAGTTCAAGTTGCGTGGAAGCGTAGACGTCAATTGCGCCGCCTGAGCCGCCACCCTCTGTATCTGAGAAAACAAAGGCTCTCTCAAGCTTCACAGTGTCGGCAGCGATTGATAGCGCACCCGCCGCATCTCCGCTTGTGTCGAGATCTCGCTTGCCCGCCACAAACTCAGCATTTGTTATCAAAACATCCCCGAGGCTGAGACCTGCGTAGTCGCGTCCTGCAGCACTGACAGAAACATCCATCGCTCCGCGAGTTGCCAAAAGGTCGATCGCACCTCCAGCTAAGGTGATTGAACTCTCTGATAGGTTGATGTCACCTCCAACAACGTGCAGAGCCGACACCTGATCGGATTCAAGGGTTGATATCTGTGTTCCATTAAACGATATCGAGGCTGCATCAGTTGAAAAACCGAACGCTGAGGGCGCTGCTGAAGTAAAACCACTCGCGCCTGTATCAGAGACAAGCAGCCTCGAATCATCTGCAAATACAAGACTGTCTGCTGTCGAGACATGTAAGCTGCCATTAATATCGAGGCTTGCACCGGCGCCAAATGCGACGCCATTGGGGTTAATTAGAAATAGATTAGCGTCAGTGATGGTCGACCTTAACAAGCCGTCAATGTTAGAGGCAGAATCACCGCTCACACGCGCAATAATATTCGTAATGCTGTTACTGCCAGTAAAAGTCGCAGATTCGCCAGCATCAATATTAAAGGTTAAAAACGTGTGGAGCAGATTCGTCCCCTCGGTCAACCCCATATCTTGACTGATCGTCATGGTGCCTGTGAGCGTCTCACCTGTTTCCTGAAGCGTGATCTCAGCCTGGGCACTGGTGAAGACCGCGCATAACGCAAAAGCACCTACAAAAAATAACTTTGAATTAAAGTTCATAACTAACTCCCACATGAATGCCACTGTCCTGCAAAGCATCACCCAACCGTTTTCGTTTTTGCAGCCTGATGGCTCGCTCGACCTTAAACCTTAAACCTCGATAGGACCCCTCGATACCAACCCCAGCACTGGTGAGTTCACCGCGAGTATTAACGCTTAACGTTTCAACAGAATTTTCACCTCGACCGTAGTCAACGAACAGTTCACCACGGACAGATATACCCTCACGTTGCGGCGCGGTTAACAGTGGCAAGCTCAACGAGAGGGATGCGTTAATGCCTGAATCTTTTAACAAACGGTTTTCGCGATAGCCTCGTACGGTACTGTGACCACCAAGGGCCATACGCTCAAAGGCTGGAAGGGTATCGCTGGTGTCTTGATAATTAATGTTAAATTTTAGCAACCAAGGCACATGGGAAGGATCACTGTTGAGCCGCTTAATCCATTGAGCCTGCAAACGATACAAATTAAAGTCGCCATCAACATCAGATGGCGCTCCACGATACTCATCTGAGCCTGAACGCAGACCCGCTCGAATCATAAATCCGGTACCCTCACCGCTGCGGCTGTACTCGACATTAAGGCCAACGACATGGGCTTCAGTGATGCCATTTCTTGAACCAGGAGAGAAATCAAACGGGATTCCCAGCAAACTTGTTTTGCTTTCTTTCGATTCAAAGCTCAAATGGGTATGCCACGCTGAACTGGCCGTAGATGCCCAAAGGGTCTTGAGCTGGAGACCTGAGGTATCGGTTTCACTTTCGAGCGCGATTTCATCAAAGGGCTCTTCAACCACGAAGGTGTCACCTTTGGAATGATAAACCGCCAAACGAGATCGAATCACTTGAATCGGGAAGTCGTAATTGAACGCGTACGCATCGACGCCATCAGTATGCTGAGCGCTAAGATCTAAGCGATCATTCATGCCAAAAAGATTCAAATGAGAAACAGCAATTTCTGCTTGTCCCTCTCCGACACTAGGGCTTTTATAGTTGTCACCTCCGATAACAATTTTGAAAGCATCAGCTTCAATAACTTCCAGATCCAGCTGAGCTTTGCCACGCACAGCAGTTGGCTTGAGGTCCCCTCGAACATGGGAGACTGTCGGCTCTCGTTCGAGCTTAGAAATAGCTTTTTGCAGATCCTTTAAATTAAGTGGACCGGCGGTATTTGATCGAATCTTTGATTCTAAAAATGATGTCTTCAATCGGCCTAAGCTCACAACGTTGATTCCTGCAAGCTCACCCTCTACAACATTCAATACAATTCGACCATCAGAAACATCTTGGTCAGGGAGTACAGCGCCCGAGGTAATGTAACCAGCGTCAACATAGAGAGTGGTAATGGCATCCACCATTTCAAGCACATCCTCTATGTAAATGGTTTCTCCAATTGGCGGATTGATCACCGACAGCAGTGTGCCTGAATCGAACACCGTCGACCCTACAACTTGAACTTCCTGAATCACAATACCCTTGGCCAAATCTCGATGATCACCGAGAGCACCTGAGGTCGATAATGATAAAGCGAGTAAAACCACAACCTGAATTATTATTCTCTTCATTATCATGCGCTCCTATTGCCAATTACCAATGAGCAAATAAGGACTCCAATAATTGGGGTGAGCCCATTCTGGATCTGAGAGAAGCATTTGCTGTGCTGTCTGCAGAGCCTTCGCCTTACTCTCGCCTGATTGTAAAGATTCATAGAACCGCTGCATTAACTTGGCCGTCGCCTCATCGGCGATCGGCCAAAGGGACGCCACCGTGCTTCTGGCACCAGCTTTTAGGGAAACCCCAGCAAGACCAAGCGCTGCCCGCTCATCGCCCTTAGCTGTTTCACAGGCGCTCAGCACCAAAAGATCGACCGGGCTCGACGAAAATCGTCTAGCACCAAGCGTACTTTGAAGACGGTCCAAGGTGATCTTGTCATCGTGCGCCAGCAAAAATGAATTAGCGTGATCTCCATCAAAGTATCCATGCGTCGCGAGATGAACAATGCCTTCTCGGCCCGATCCCAAGCGCCTTGAAACATTAGCCACCGAAAATCCTTGATTGAGAAGCGGCTCAGCAGATAAGGCAGCCTCAAGCCCCTCCAACTCGGACTCAACGCCAGGCAGAGCCGTAAAACCCTGGACTGAGTCAGACACGCCCCCGATAAAGGCCGATTGGGCACCCTGACTGACCACCGAATTTTCGGTTAGCTGGAGCCCCAGAGTTGTCGCCAACTCGTAGCGATTGACCAGGAAGTCATCGCCATTATGGAGCGCCGCAAGCGGCAATAATCGCAAATAACCACTGGGGACGGTGACCAAAGTTTGTACACTGGGTTGCTCAATGACCGCTGCCCCAGGCGCTAATAGCGCCTCGTAAAGCGCTCTGGCCTGAGCTGCAACCTGCGTCTCTGAAGTCTGAGGGTTTGTAATCGTGGCTCGAAATTCGATGATTTGCTGGCGAAGAACCTCACTCGACACGGGCAAGTCATATTGGTAGATCCCCATGTCCGTCCGAACGAGGATGGCAGCTTTTTTGTCTAAAATAATAGGGTAGACAATGGCGGTTCCCGGTTGATTCGTTGCAAGGTTCATCACCTCTCTCGGCAAAACACAATTGTCATCGAAATAGTCCAACACCTCTGAAGCGTTAAGAGCCTCAAGCGTCGATTGGACTTTACTCAACCACAGCATCCCCTGCTCAGACCCAGCTGCTTTTTGCAGCAAAAGCTCAATATAACCTTGATAAACTGGTAACACGCGCTCTTTAAATACGAGTGTACTGCCCTGTAGTAATTCACTGCGAATCATTTCCAACTTACCGATGGCACGCTCATAATTCTTGATCGCAGCATCCAAGTCCCCTCGATCGGTCTGAAGCTTAGCCATCTGCCAATATATTCGATAAGACTGGCCTGGCGCAGCGTCCGAGCCTAAATCAGCGAGAGCGCCCCGAAGCCTCAGTAAAGCGGCTTCCGAATCACCAGAAAGACTCGTTATCAAACCTCGCAGATGCTCAACCTCAGCGCGGAGCGCTGCATCTCCATCGCTCTGATAAACTTGTGCGGCCTGCTCGACTAGAGCTGTAACAACAGGCAACCAACCGGCCTGTTCGGTGGTGATAAGGCTGCTTGCTACGTTCAAATTTCTTCGTGCTAATTCAGAATCGACTTCTGATGACGTTGTTAATTGTTGATAGGCTGCTATCGCATCCGCCAAACCTGACTCGTCATTGCTGCGGCTCAACAATTTAATTTGTTTTACTTTTAGATCGATCATGCCATCGTCCGATGGACTATCCATCGCTGACTCAGCATTGACGTACGCAATGAGCGCTCCGGATTCATCACCCGTTTCAAATGCCATGTCTCCTAAGGCCACAAAGCCTTGAGCGTTCAAAGCATCTGACGTATCTTTACCCATGATTTTGATGCCACGATTGACAACAGTGGACGCATTTGACCTCAAATTAAGCGCCTGCAAGGCATTTCCGATATCGAGCAAAGCACGCCGGTCGGTATCGCTGCTTGGAGCATCAATCAACTCTGCGGCTCTCATGAGGAGCGCGGCAGCTTGGTCGCGAAGCCCATAGTCTGCATAAAGATTTGCAATATTAATCAATGCAGCTGCATCGGTCCCAACCAATCCTGCCCTGGTGGATAAGCTCAGGGCGCGATCTTTTGCTGCTTGATACTGACCAGTTGAAAGCTCGCCGGCAATGGAATCTTGAGTCCCCTTAGGCAACGCCATCGTCGATAATGGGCTCAATGCCACAAAAACGGATCCAACCCATACTAACGATATTTTCAGCATTTCTTCGTTCCTATTGACCTAAACTGCTTCAATCATTGTGACAAACTTTACCTGAACTGACTATCTATAATGGTCGTCTCGATGACTCCCAGACTACCCTTTAAGCTTAGCCAAAACCCGATCCTGGTGGAAATAAAGAAAACCAACCGAGATTCCAGAGCCCATGGACAATCATACAGGGACCCAGCCCATATGTTTCTCGCCGGAGCAGCCCTAAGTAAAGGGAAGGGACAATCACAAGTAGGCCAGAACTTACCCCTCTAAACACCCCATGCATCATTGCAAAGAGCAGCGTGCTTACCAAGTTTGCCACGGAGATTTGCAACACACCTCCAACCGGCCAAGCCCTCTGGTTTCGGCGCTCAACATAGTCGTAAATCAACCCTCTAAAAACATACTCCTCTAAAACAGGCGACACAAAACAAAAAATGAGGAATAAGTCGAAATCACGAATAACCCAATGAAGGTTCGGACTAACGCCAGCAACTATTGAACTCGCCGACCACAAAAAAAGGGCGCCAATTAAGGCGCCCCAGATTAGGTATTTTGATACCCGAGATGACCCTATCACATCGGATACTTAGGCCGGACGGAATAATCGTCTACGGAGCATTCCAAGGCCAGCGAGCATCGCCAAGAGAACAAGACCGAAGTCTCCAGGCCCCTCGCCGACGCTACAACCGCCACCGACTTTCTTCCTATTTTGGTACGCCTCTGATCCTACATCCACGACCATCACAGGTGCGGGCGCTGCAATACCACTCGGATCATCAATTTCTCCATTGACAACACCGTCTGCATCATTCGGACCTCCGTCCTGTAAGGTCAGCTGCAGGCAGGTATCCCCCTCAGTCAGCCCAGCAACATACAGATCCGAACCGACTCCTGGGCATGCACCATCGCCACTACCTGGAGCTGTTGCTACCCCATTGTTGTCATCGATTACGAATGCCTTCCAACCCGTCGCCTCAGTGTACTTACGAGCTTCTGCGTCTGCTGGCACTCCGGTTCCAAGCGGAATCACAATTCTCGCGGACTGGCCCGGAACGGGCAGATCCTGTACTTGGAAATCATAGACACCCAAGGGATAGTCGTAGTCCTCATCCGCACCATTTGTTGGTGCAGCGCCACCATCCTGACCAGAGGACGCAATCGTGTCCTCTGTAATTGCTATACCGGATACCCCACTAGCAAGCGCGGCATCACCAATTACAAGGGTAACACCCTCATCGGCGGTCACAGCTGCCTCCGAGGTGTCTGCATCAACTGCAATTACATTCGCTGAGTCAGACGTATCCTTGCTATCGACAATACCGTCTCCATCAGAATCTGCCTCGACAGCTTCAGCCTCTACCAACACTTGCAAGTCGATCGAGAAGGTTTCACCCTCGATACCACTGTCGGTCACAGAGGCAATCACTGCATAACCACCGGACAATGCCTCAGGACTGAACTCAAACATCATTGGGTCGTCTTCAGAGACTCTGACAAGGTTTTCGTCGCTGCCAGACCAATCCACTTCATGACTACCATTTGGGTCAGTGATTGTTAGCATCACCGAGACAGTGCCATCAATGGCAGAGACTCGCCGACCTGAGTTTTCTCCTTGACTGACTGCCAGCTTCAGCGCCGGCGGCTCAGCAGCTTCAATGATACTAATCATGGCAGTAGAAGCTGCACCGAGCACAGCATTTGCTGCTGGGTCACCAAGGACAACCTCAATCATCTCTGTCCCTTCCTCGACCTCATCACTGGCGACACTGAATGTCACCATGCCAGAGCGACCCTCCGCGATCACAACTGACTCAGCATCCACCGTGTAGTCTATATCGACCTCAGCAGTTCCGCCCAGGGTAAAAGGGATCTCAACTGGGTACGAAGGCGGCGCTCCGTTCAAGTTGACCTTAAGCATAAACGTGCCACCCTCGGCAGCTCGCCCTTTGGGCTGGGTTGAAACTTGAGGGGTCACTACCAATGCCTGGGTGGCTGTCCCCGTGTTACCGGCGGCATCTGTTGCGCTCCAAGTCACCGTGTATGCGCCCGGAGCATA
>CALIKQ010000024.1 GCA_938017975.1 uncultured Pseudomonadales bacterium
CTGCCGCGTTGCGTCCTCTGGATACGCATCACCATTATCACCAACACCATCGCCATCAGAGTCCAGACTTTCCGAGGGATTGTTGGGGAATACGTCATCCTCATCAAGGACACCATCGTTGTCGTCGTCACTGTCTAGAACTAAGCCTGTTGTTGAATCTGCCTGACCAAACCCGAGATTCCACTCATCGGGTTGACCGTCTCCGTCCACATCAATCGAGGCAGCGATATCGTTAGCGAACGCGTCTTTCGCATCAGGAATGCCATCACCATCCTTGTCTTCTCCACAATCTCCGCTGTACCGAATGTTTGCGCTTGAATTTTCTATATTAGCCAGCTCAGAGCACAACAAGGTGTTTCCATCCAACAGGATGTTTGCATTGTTCTGATAAGCATCAAACGTATCGCCGATGATACTGATGTCGTTCCGGTTGAGATCTAAATGATAAATATCAGCTTTCGCCTTTAGCGCTGAAATATCTCTAATAGAGTTATCCTGAAGTTCGACATAAGCCAGTCTCTGAAGTGGAGCGAGAGGAGCGATATCTCGAATTTTGTTTCCTGCAAGCCGGACATTAAAACGCCACTCATTTTGATCGGGCTGTGCAGACATAAACTCGCCAAGGCTTACCAAATCTGACATTGCATTATTGTTTAGATTGAGATTAAAAAGCTGGGGCACGTCTTCGAGTTCGACTCGAGTGATTTGATTATTGTAAACGCTAACGTCGATTAGGTTCGGCATGTCGAATAGCTTTAGAACGTCTAACCTCAGGTCATGCGCCTCAATGTATCTCAAGAATTTGAACCTAGTTAATGGTGACAAATCCGGGATCGGGTTGTTATCCAACGAAATATGTTCGAGGTTGCTCCCAATGGTCGGCACTATTTCCGTCAGGTCGACAATACCGTTGGTATCTAACTTCAACCAAGTCAAATTAGGAAATCCAGATAGATTTGGATTCGTGAGTTCGTTCCCTGCAGCTCTCAATCTAGAGAGCCCGTCTAGACTGGCCAACGAGGCTAGTGACTTGAGCTTGTTCTCCCCTACTTCTAGGCTTTTTAATTTCGGGTGATTGGCTAGTGCAGAAAGGCTCGAAAGCTGATTCCCATTCAACCAAAGAGTCTCTAATTTCCTAAGTCCTGAGAGAGCACCTATATCAGAAATACAACGCTGCCCATAAGATAAATCAAGCTTTCGCAAGTTGATCAAACCGGATAGCGAATCGACTCCACAAAACTGCTTTCCGCGAAGATAAAGCTCCTCTAAGTTGGGAAAAGCTATAATTCCTTCTATGGACTCAATGTTCCTATTACTACAATCGAGACGATAAACCTTACCCGCATTGGCCAGCCCGTTGGTTTGCTCTCGTACACACTGCTCAAAATTGTTCCCATCCAAACCTGACAGGGCACTCTCAATACTCAAATACTGCTGATCAGCATCATTGGGGAAGGCGTCTTTGTTATCGCCCAGACCATCGCCGTCCGTATCCTGACTTTCTGACGAGTCAGCTGGGAATGCATCCTCATCATCCAAGATGCCATCACCATCATCATCGGCATCAAGCGTAAGACCTGAAGTAGAATCAACTGCGCTAAAGCCAGCATTCCAGTTATCGGGCGCGCCATCACCATCGGTATCAATTGAGGCTGAAGCATCGTTTGGAAAGGCATCGCGCCCATCCACACTGCCATCACCGTCTGTATCGATTGAGCATTGACTACTGAAGAACACATTAACCGGAAGCACATCAAAACGCTCAACCTCGGTACACAAAAGAGGATTGCCGCTCATCTGAATATTAGTACCCGACATCAAATCGAAGCTCGAGCCAAACATAACGATATCGTTGTCTTCAAGGTTAAGTCCATCCAAAAGCGTGAAGCTTGCCAACGAATCGATTAATGCAATGCTGTTTCCGCGGGCATCTAGATACCGGAGGGTGTCGCTGATATTGGCCAAAGATTCTAGGCCGACAAACCCAGTTTGATCGATGCTGAGGTGATTGATCGCTTGAGAATCCGCGAAGGATAAAGACTTAAGTGGATTGTTATTAAGTTCCAGATAAGAGAGGTTATCAATATTTGAAATCGAAGCTGTTTGAATCGCATTCCCTGACAAACGCAAACTACGAAGACTGCTACTTTCGAGGCCAGAGAGCGATGCGATTCCGTTATCTTCGAGATAAAGGTCCTCGAGAAAACTTAACCGTGAGATATCCGGCATTTGATTCAGCCGATTTGATTGGAGGTTTAGACTGCGAATATTTCCTAGTGTAGACAAAGGAGTGATGTCGGTGATCTCGTTGTACCGCAGGTTTAACTCCTCCAAAGCACCCAAACCAGAAATCGGCCCAACGTTAGTAACTGATTGCCCTTCGATGTGGAGGTTTCTTAACTTTTTAAGACCACTTAAAGCCGTTAAATCATTAATTTTTCCACTACCCCAAGCTAACCTTAAATATTCTAGCTCCGTCAGAGCCGCCAATGGTCCGAGATTCGCAAAGTTGGCATTGCCAATCCGCAAGTCGGTCAACTGATTGAAGGCCTGGATCCCCTCAAGACTTTGCGGATTGTTACAAACCACTTCTTTAAGTTGACCTGCGTGCTCAAGACCTGAGACTCGATTTTCTATGCAACGCCGCAGCTCATCATCGACGACTTGCACAAGAGCATCGTCAATCGAAAAGTACTGCCTCTCAGAATCATCTGGAAAAGCATCGGCATTGTCCCCAATGCCATCATTGTCGCGGTCTGAACTTTCAGTGCTGTTTTTTGGAAAAGCATCGCTTCCGTCGATTACACCGTCGTTATCATCGTCATCGTCTTCCAAGAGCCCCGTTGTTGAGTCATCGGCTTCATAGCCTAAGTTCCATGCATCAGGCTTGCCATCCCCATCGTAATCAAGAGCAGCGGCGACATCCGTTGGAAACTGATCATCACCATCAACAATACCGTCACCATCGCTATCCTTACCGCACGCGGTGTTGAACTGCAGATTTATTGGCGGAGGATTGACATTGAGCTCATCGAGCTCTGAACACAAAATCGGATTATTATCGAGGTACACATTTGCGTTTCTATCATTCTCGTCAAATACTCCGACCAAGCGAGTAATCTCGTTATCTTCCAAGCTAATATCGCTGAGCAGCTTTAGCGATGAGAGCGAACTAATATCTGAGATCTGGTTACGTCTGGCATTTAACCAGACAAGGTCTTTTAACTCAGTGAGGGGTTCGACTGACCGAATTTCATTGTTGCTAAGTGACAACCCTCGCAAGGTCCGTATCCGTCGAAGAACGGAAACATCTTCGATGCGATTTTCTTGAAGATCCAAATATTCCAAATACCTCAAAAACTCGAGATCTGAGATACTCGTTAAGTCATTACCCCTTAACTCTAATTGGGTGAGATTATCAAGCTCGGCAAGAGGCTTGAGATCGAGACGCCCCAGGTTATTTAGCCTGATGTCGGTCGCATCAAGCAAAAACGCTAACCCAGAAAAGTCAGCAATATTGCTTGACCGCTGTAAAGTAAGCCGCTCAAGTCGATCTTGGTTCTCTAAAAAATCAAGATTAGTTAATGACTCCAGGCTGTTAAGCTCTAAAGCAGTCAACTGGCCAATATCCGCAATAACGGAAAAATCAGTTAACTGTGGGGCCCGCTCGATTCTGAGGGAACTTAGGCTGCTTAAAATCGACAATCTCCGTATATCTTGTAGCTGACCTCCCCCCACACCAAGGTAATCAATATTCAAGTCTTCTGGAATAAAGTTGAGATCCGAAAGCCCGGTATCGGTGATTTCTAAGTTGCTTATCTCAGACACGGAATCAAGCCCAACAATCTCTATCAGCCCCGGATTGTTATAGAGATTTACCTGACTAAAAACGCCTCCTGAGGGAAGCTCTATAGTGGTTAATTCGTTACCGCCGAGGTTTAAGTCATTTAGCGCAGTGAGATCAGCCAGAGAAGGTATACTTTTGAGCTGCAAATCTTGCGCATAAAGCCGTTCAAGTTTCGGCGCAAAAGACAGATTCGAGATTTCTCGAACCAGAGAATGATTAATCTGCAACCGTCTGAGCTCCGGTTTTTGCCCCAGCTGCCCCAGGTCGCTTAGGAGCGAGTGGCCTATCTGCAGATGCTGAATATCTGACAGCGCACCAAGCGGTGAAAAATCCGCTATCGGTTGCCCTTCAACATCTAACCATTCCAGTTTTGATAGCTCTGCGAGGACAGAAATATCCGCGACACCTCGTGAGCCCCAAGAAACATCCAGCAATTGCAAATCTACAAGCTTTGATATGGGTAATAAATTCGTCAGATTAGAATCGTCCAACCAGAGACGCTCTAGCTCAGTAAAGTGCTCGATACCGCGTAGCGAGACAATACCTTGGTATCGACATTCAATATCGAAGACTTCGCCAGCCGTCGTTTTAGAAGTATGTTGGTTCTCTATGCAGGTTTGAAGATTTTGATCTTCAACCTTGGCGATCGCCTCAGCAATCGGTAGGTACTGCCTTGATGCATCATCTGGATAGGCATCCTGGATGTCTTCAACGCCGTCACCATCCAAATCGGCAGCGTGGGCTGACATTGGCAACTGGCTAGCAACGACAAAAACAGAAATCGCTAGGAGGTTATTTATTATTTTTTTCATGTGCATCGCATTTCAATCAGACAGCAAAAAAACTTTAAAATTGATATTATCGAGTGTCGGCTGAATGTCTACTAGTACTGTAGCTATTACGGCAGCATATAGATAATAAACTTACCAGAAAGTTTTTATCATTAATCGTGTAAAACCCTCTTTTATATAGCATTTAATCTTTCGGAATCATGCAGACCCTCGGGCGAACGTTTGTTCCAAATGCCTTACATATTTTACCTGCCAAGAACATGCTTTGCCCGAGCGATTCCATCGTGATCTAGGGCCGCGGTGATGTGGCGCTCAGCCATGGTTTCAACCAAGGCCAATCCTCGCGCATTGCTGAGATCCATCGTACCACCCGTGACCATCGCGGTCGCTAGACCGCCCATCAAGTGTGCAAATCCATAATCATCTTGGAGGGCAGTTAATGAGTAACCTGTGACACCCGATATCAGGAGTTGATCATGGTAGGCGCGAATAAGCTCTTGCTCATGCGCTCTTCGAAGTTCGATCGCCATCGACCCTCCAAGTAAATAGGACAAATCATAAGCGCCAGGACCACGCCCAATGCCCTGCCAATCCAGCACGATGACCTGGCCAGAGCCCTCCGGACCGAACATTAAGTTTTCGACTCGGTAGTCCTGATGGGCCAAGGTCCAGGGACTACGCTCGGCCAGAGTCTGATTGAACTTTAAATAATTCCCTGCAAACATCTCAAAAAGTTTGAGCCCGTCATGGGGCAAACAGTGACCGAATCCTTCTGAAAATGTCGGTAGGATATCGATCAACAGCTGGTCAACATACTCGATTCGAGGCCCTATCATCGACAAAATCCATTCTAATTCAGGTGTTTGGACTCGATTCCACCAAACAGCATGAATGCCCGCTAAGACGCGAACCGCAGCGACAGCCTGATCGAAGGACATACCGTCGCTTTGACCTACCAAGGACAGCTGTGACAGGTCCTCCATCACAATCACAAAATCAGCCGTACCTGGTTGAATATCTGCGCTATACACTGTTGGAAGCCCAACCGGCGCCTGCGCCGCCAGCTCTCGATAAAACCGAACCTCAGCTTCGAACATACCGAGTGCGACGCCTTGAGCGCGATTTTCTTCAAATGAAGAAGGTAACTTCACTACCACACTGGCCGGCGCCCCCTCGGGATCGGTCGTGTCGAGCGCAACACGGAAAATATCACCCATGAGCCCTACACCTTGCCCAATTTGCTCGGCCGAGTGAGCAGTGACAGTGGCCCCCAAGACTTCTGAAAGCCATGAGTCAGTCACCTCATCAATACTTTTTGGAATCATTGATCGCTACCTATTACATCTTTTAAATCGGCAGTAGCATGGCTTATCACCTTACCCTCTGTCGAGCGCCTCAAAAACCCGTTGTCAAATTGCATAGCTAATGGACTGGCTCGCGAATGCTCTTGAACGTGGTATTTCAACAAAGATTCTAGCAAAACCAGGATCAATTCCTACACCGCATTCAATTACCGGACATTTGTCTTTAAACTGAGAACCCGCCCAATCAACGATCGCGGTTGCGGGCCGCTTCAATCCACCGCTCACGAGGAGCTCAGCATGTTTGATTTTACCAACAAAGTCGTCTTGATCACCGGCGCAAGCTATGGGTTTGGAGAACAATTTGCCTATGCCTTTGCCAAAGCGGGCGCCGACCTTGTATTGACTGCTCGAAGTACAGAGGCTCTCGAGCAAGTTGGCGAGACGTGTAGAGCCTCAGGCGCCAAGGTGGTCGTGGTCGCCGGTGACGTCTCAAAAGAGTCCGACGTCAACCAAGTGATCCAGCAAGGCATCAAGACCCTGGGTAGAATCGATGTCTTGATCAACAATGCAGGCATTGCTGACCCGCGCGGCGTCTGCGCTGAGCAATTTGACACCGAAACGTTTAACCAGATTTTATCGGTGGATTTAGTCGGCGCCTTCATCTACGCCCGCGAATGCGGCCGACACATGCTCAAGCGCGGTAGCGGCGCGATCGTCAATATCTGCTCCATCATGGCCTCGGGAGGCAATGAGAACAATGTTATTGGTTATAGTGCCGCCAAAGGTGGCCTGCTGAATATGACCCACCAGATGGGTGTGGAATGGGCCGATCGCGGTGTTCGAGTCAATGCCGTTTCTCCCGGTTTTGTTGTGACAGAAATGACGCGCCCTATGCTCGAGGCTATGGGGATGGACAAGTGGATCGCAAGCCGAACCCCTATGCGACGTCTGGGTGAAGTCCAAGAAGTTACCAACGCGGTTATGTTTCTTGCTTCGGATTTAGCGAGTTACATCACTGGGGTTGACCTGCTCGTTGACGGCGGCACCAACGCCAGCAATGGCACCTTCCAAATTCCCCCGATTCATCATGAGTGGAATAAAACACAAGCGATGGTGCCTTCAAGCTATGAGCCTGTGCAGCCACGCCCAGATTGGTACCAGTCCCTCGAGGCAGGGATCCCTGGCATCCACTATCCCCTCCCCGAAAATGATGGGTGAAATGGCCGCTCTAGAGCCGGTAGATCATTTCTCGCGCACCCGCATTTCCTACTGACCGCCATAACATGTGATGTCTGGAAACTGCTTTGGCAGTGGCGCTCCGAGTCGAACGAAAGGCGCTCTTAACGAGACCTCACTGCTTTTGAAGAGCAGGACGCAGACCACCGCGCTGACGCCACCACCGACTATGCTAACAAAGTTGGCCGCCTGTGGGCTATGGCACTGATCCAATCTATTCAAACCCTTCTGCAGCTTGCAAACCGAGAAATAGGACCCGTCTGCCGCCTGGCATCATCCGAATAAAAGTTGACGGAGCATTATCCGCTGGGTTTCGCAACTCCAATGCCAAGATCAGCCGCCTTCGAGTGAGATTCCCGACAAAATTAAAGTATGGTTAGTGCCTTGTTTGGTGACTCGACCTAGCGCCTTTCGAAACTGACAGGAAGGTGCGTCATACCTGAGATAAAGGTCGAATTCAGCCATTGCGGCGCCTCGAGCACCTTAATATTCTTAAGCCGCTTGATAACTTCCATCAAAATTGCATCGATCTCAAGTCTTGCAAACCATTGACCCAAGCAAACGTGGTGGCCTCCACCAAAAGCGAGATGGCGCGCACCGTCGCGATGAATATCGAGCTCATGAGGTCGATCAAAAATCCGGGAATCACGGTTGGCGGCGCCATAGTACATCACGACTTTATCGCCAGAATTCATAGCAACATCATGAAGGTTAAAATCTTGCTTCAAAGTACGCCGCATATAAATCACCGGGGACGTCAAACGCAGCAGCTCATCTCGCGCCTTTGGCATCATAGTACCTAGATTTTGGGCTAATGCGGCCCATTGCTCAGGCGCATTCAACAATTCATAAAGGCCGGTCCCTACAAGATTGCGAGTCGTGTCACCACCGGCATCAACCAAAAGCATAAAAAACAATAAAAATTCCTCGTCGCTGAGCTTCCTACCGTCAAGCTCAGCGCTAAGCAGCTGGCTCGCCAAGTCATCGCCGGGCTTTGCCCGCTTATCCTTGATCACGCTTTGACCATATTCGAACATTGCGCCAACTGCTGCAGCTGCTGCACCCTCGGGCAAGCTAGACGGATCGGAATGGATCACTTCGGTCAGTCGATACAAATCTCGGCCATCGCTCAACGGCAGGCCCATCAAATCAGCGATGACAAAGCTCGGCATTTCACCCGCAATTTCAGCCATGAATTCACACTCGCCCCGATCAGCGACCGCATCAACAATACGGGTTGCGAGCGCTTTAATTCGATGGTCATACGCCTTGGCCGGTCCTTGGGTAAAAGCGCGAGATATCAGCTTGCGGTAACTGGTATGCTCGGGCGGGTCCATCATCAGCATCATTTGATGCTCACCTGAGCGTCCTCCAGCTCCTCGTGTAGGGTCTTGAATCATGATTGTTGGTGATGATGAAAACACAGCCGCGTTACGACCAATATCATAGACATCCTGATACCGAGTCACGACCCAGAAACCCGGACCACCGGGCTCATCGTGCCAGTACACTGGCGCCTCCGCCAATAAGTAATCGTAGACAGATGCTGGGTGCCCACCTCTAAAAGTAGCAGGGTCCAGAAGATCAATATTCACGCGCCTCTCCTATTCAGCACATCAATTCCGTCACAAGTTATCAGGTCAACTCCAGCGACGCCAAACACTCAATCTCGCCAATGCCCTCACCCACTTCACCAATAATCCGCGCAGCACCAAAGCCCGCCAATTGAAGGGCGCTTAGGTGCTCATTAGCTTGCTCCGGCGCACTCGCGATCAGTAGACCGCCAGAAGTTTGTGGATCAAACAATAACTCGCTCTGGCCCCAAACGCTGGCGTCAGGCGACTGCCGAAGTAAAACGATCCCCGCCGCTCGACGATTGTTCTCGTGGGCAGTGCTTGCGATACCAAAACTCACCAAGGACTCTAATGCACCCGGCAAGATCGGAATTTGATCAAGCCAAATCGACGCAGAGAGGCCTGCAGCCTTTAATAGGTCCCGAAGGTGCGCGGCAAGACCGAAACCCGTGACATCCGTCACGGCATGCACGCCCTCGCTCGCCAGGATTGGCACCGCGGCCCGATTCGATAACAACATCGAAGCCACCGCTGCATCAATCCATTCCGCTCGCGTTCGACCGCGCATCTCGGCAGCAAACAAGGTGCCGGTACCGATGGCTTTGGTCAAAATCAACTGATCCCCTTTGCGAGCCCCCTGGATTCGCCTAATCTGATCCCGATCCGCCCAACCAGATACCGACAAACCAATATTGAGCTCTAGCCCCTCGGAAGTGTGTCCCCCAACCAACTGCCCGCCCTCAAGTTTGATCTGCTCTAAGGCGCCGGACATAACTTGCTTAAGGCAGTCTCGAGTGAGTCCTTCCGAAGCATAGGGTAACGTTAAGTTAACGAGCACTGGGCCGAGTGTCCCCGCCATAGCGTAGACATCACTGGCCGCATGGACCACTGCAATACGCGCGTGAAGATATGGGTCATCGACAATCGGCCGAAAGGCATCCACCGACTGAATCAAGAGCTGATCCTTCGGCGGTGTGAGCACTGCCGAATCATCCAATACAAGTTCGTTAGCAGGGTCGAGTTCGGCCAGCACTTCACCAAGTATGCTGGAAGCCACCTTAGCGCCGCAGCCGCGGCACTGCACGTCTGGATTTGGACCACTAAGATCATGTTGAATATGCTCGGGCATTTCGGGGAACTTCTTTAAACCACTGAGAAACCTAAAATCAATCCACCGCTTGAGCAGCCAAATCCAACGATTGCTCAAGGTTAAGCCTCGACCATACGCAAGCGCTGTAGACCCTCCCTGAGATATCAGTGACAAGAAATGACGCTGGGCGCGGTATGGCTTCAGAGGCCGTCCAGAGATCAGCGCGGATACATTCTCAAACAAAACCGCACCCTGCCTGACAGAATAAACACCGGCTTTAGCAAAGTCCTGACCCACGACATCAGCGCAATCTCCAACCGCGAAAATGTTCCTCTGCCCGACACTCTGGAGGGTATCCTTCACAGCAATATAGCCGGCTTGAGTTAACTCGAGACCCGTTTTCGAAAACCAAGGCTGGGGCGCAGCCCCTAGGGCACAAATCACAGCGCCTACTTGAAGTTCGAGCCCAGAATCAGAATTTAGCTTCCCGCTTCGATAACTTTCCGCGGTAAATTTCGGCACCAATTCAATCCCAGACCCTCTAAGCGCACGTGTTAAACGTTTTCTGACGCTCGAACCCGCGTGCGGCAAAACGTCATCGCCCTCAAAACAAAGATAAAATTGCTGGTCTGAAGCTAAATGAGCAGCCTGCATCGCGCCAAATCGATGTTTTAACGCAAAGGCCAACTCAATCCCTGCAGCACCGCCGCCGACTACCGCAACCGATTGACCATGATGAAATATCGCTTCAACACGAGGGATTGCCTCTAAGATTCCACAAATGGGTTTCACTGGGACCAATTGACCTTCATCACCAACGTGCTCAACTAATCTCGGGGCGCTACCCACATTAATTGATAAAACATCAAAACCGATACTCGGGCGATCATCAAAACAGATCTGCTTAGATTCAGCATCAAGGTGAATGGCAGTACCTACCACAAAGTCAGCACCCGCGAACTGACACAGCGGACCGAGATTGATTTCCATCGCGTCGGCCGAAAAATGTCCACCGATGACCCCCGGAAGCAGTCCGGAATACAACGCACAGCGGTCGGGATTAACCAAAGTGACCTTAAGCCCGGCAATCGGCGCCATACCGAGACGTTTCAAAAAAACAAGGTGTGCATGCCCCGCCCCAAGCAGCACAAGATGTTTCGTTTTGACATCCGGCGCCTTCACGATCTCGGTTCGAGCTGCTGCACGCAATACTCGGCGAGTAGTTTTAAGGATGCTTTAGCCTCTGGCAGCCGACCGGAGAGCACCTGAAAGACATGGGGCAGATCGTCCCAAACTTTGAGCACAGCCGATCCATCATGCTCGATGATTCGATCAACAAAATCCTCGGAATCCGAGCGCAATATTTCTGTGCTGCCCACATGCACTAAAACCGGCGCCAGACCTACCAGGTCGCCGTAAATCGGGGAAGCCAACGGCGCCAGCGCATCCCTGCCCTGCAAATAGTGCTCTGCCCATGCCGCAAGCACTGATTTTGACAGAACTACGTCCGAATCTTCATTGGTCTTAACGCTCGATCCGCTGAGCGACAAATCAAGCCAGGGCGACAACAGCAAGGCCGCCGCTGGCCCGGTCAACCCTAAATTCTTGAGGTTAAGCAGCGTTGAAACAGCCAGACCCCCGCCAGCGGAGTCGCCGCCAATAATGATCTGCCCCGGCGCATAGCCTTCGTCCAGCAGCCATTGATAGGATTTCAGCGCATCATCAACCGCTGCAGGAAATGGATGCTCAGGAGCCAATCGATAATCAACTAAGAATACGGAGAGATCTGCCGCCTTTGCGAGTTCCACGGCCAAATCCCGGTGACCCGCGCTTCCCCCGAGGACGTAACCGCCACCGTGGAAATAAAGCAGCGCTCGATCGCCGCTAGCAGACAGGGTAGATATCCGCTCTATGCTGAGGCCTTCGATTTCGAGGACAACTCGCTCGATCCCTTCTGGCAAGGGCTTTACTTTGGTCGCGTCAGCGCCCATCCGTCTTCGAATCAGTTCAATATCGGCGCCCTGCCGACGCAGTAAAGGCTTAACCGTGTGCCGCATCAAAAAATTGATCAATTTTGTTCGTAAACTCAAGACACCATCCTAATACTTTCAAACGCCAACGCGGGTATGATACACGCTTCCTAGTCTTGAAGCCGCTCAGCCATATTTAGGTTGAGTCCTCCAAAGGTTAAGCCATGCAGTCCTCTGAAACACACCCATCTGATCAAGCGCAGTTGAAGCAAGATGCAAAATGGAGTCTCGCCAGCCCGCCGTTGATCGGAGAGACTCATGACGGCTTCCCCAATGCGAGTTGGTTTCAAAACCTACAAATCGTTAACCCTCAGCCCATTTGGCCGGCACCTGAAGATTGGTCCCGTTTTCGCTTGGGCGTGCAATTTGAACGACTCTGGCATCGCGCCATTGAAGGTCTGGCTGATTACGAACTGGTTGCCCATAATCTGCAGGTTCATGACGGCGAGCGCACCCTCGGTGAGTTCGACGCCCTAGTGCGATATGCAGATCAACTCGAGCATTGGGAATTTGCAGTGAAGTTCTACTTAGGTACCGGCGATCTCTCCGAGTCACACAATTGGTTTGGCCCAAATCCTCAAGACCGCCTCGATTTAAAGCTCGCCCACATGCAGTTACACCAAATGCAACTCGGCAACACTCCTGCAGGACGCAAAACCGTTCTCTCCTGTGCAGCGCAGGACATTGACTCGACCCGAGGCATCATGAAAGGACGCCTGTTCTACCCACTTTTATCAGAGGCCGAGATGGGCAAAAGATCACCCCAGGCATATCCCGCCTGCGTCAACCCTGACCACCTTTCCGGTTGGTGGCTACCGATTGAAGCATTTTTATCAAGGTTTTCTGGACTCAATCTGCGATTTAGAACGCTCGAGAAAAGACACTGGCTGGCGCCGCTTGCCAGAAGCGTATACAGCCAATGTTTGATTGCGGAGGAATACCTTGCGCAACTAACCAACGAAAATGAGCATTATGCGCACGCCATCGCTGTCATCGACAGCGATGGCAACGAACTCAGTCGGGGTTTTTTGGTCAAGCCTGCTTGGTTCGCGGCTACGGGATATTGAATCCATCTTTCACGCCCTAAGAATCGATCCCGCTTCATAGAGCCTCATCATTTAGACCCATCGCACCGGAAGGTCGCTCAAGCATTCCATGCCCCGCGCTGATACTAGAGGGTATTGTCAACATCCGCAGACGGCTTTTCAATTTCTTGAAACTGCAGATCGTGGAGCGTTTTATAGAGTCCTCCTTGCTCGATCAACGCTTGATGCGACCCATACTCGCGCACCACACCTTGCTCCAGCACCAACACATGATCGGCTTCTTGTATGGTCTGCAGGCGATGCGCAATTAAGATACTCGTGCGCCCCCGCATGAGGTGGCGAAGGCCGTCTTGAATCAATATTTCAGTTTCCGTGTCAATGCTGGCAGTGGCTTCATCGAGAATTAATATTTCTGGATCGGCCGCAAGCACGCGAGCAAAGGCCAGCAACTGTCGCTGACCCTGAGAAAGATTAGCGCCACGCTCCACCAGCGGCGCATCGTAGCCCTCAGGCAATGCAGCAATGAAGGAATGGGCGTTCACAGTCTTAGCTGCCGCAATCGCACGAGCCCTCGTGATGCCTGGATCAGACAAAGTGATATTGTCCAAAATTGAACCCGAAAAAATATGGAAATCTTGAAGCACGACACCGATGCGCTTGCGAACGGCTCGAGATGAAATCGTTTGCAAATCGATCCCGTCTAAAAAAATCATGCCGTCAGCAAAATCATAGAATCGGCCTAGCAGCCGAATCAAAGTACTTTTACCGGAACCGGTCGGGCCAACAATGGCCAACTTCTTGCCTGGCTCAATCATCACACTGACGTCCTTGAGGACCGGCGTATCTCGTTCATACCCAAAGTTTACATTTCGAAACTCGACGCGGCCCTCCAACCGATCAGGAAGCTGAACGGGGTTTTCCGGTTCTCTAATCTGTTCGTCCCAATCCAAGGCTTGAAAAATTCGCTCCCCGCTGGCCATGGCGCGGAACAACACATTGAGTTGCTCGCCGAGCAACACAACCGGCGTAAATAACATGTTCATAAACCGCGTAAATAAAATCACGCCGCCGAGCGACATCTCGCTTTGAACCACAGCTCCGCCCCCATAGTAAATGATGATGCCAAGACCTACCGAGGCCAGCGAATCATTAAAAGCCCCATAGTAGGTTGTGAGATTGATCGAACGGAATTCTTGATTTAAGTTTTCGGCGTTGATTTTCGTATAAACCGCTTGGTTTCGCTCTTGACGCTGACTCAATTGAACCACTTGCATCCCGGACAAATTCTCTTGCAAATATTGGTTGAGCGAGCTCACAGAGTTACGGACCTGTCTGAATATTTCGCGAGTCGCTTGGCGAAAAAAATAAGTCGCCGTGCCAACAATCGGAACCAACATCAACAAAATAAGGGTCAGCTCTACGCTGGTTGAGAGCATGATCGTCAATGCAACGAAGAATGGTACAAACTCGCCGACCAGGCTCCCAAGCCCGCGTAACATCTCATAGAGCGCCTCAATGTCATTGGTCACTCTCGTCATAATTCTGCCCACTGGAACGCGGTCATAAAACGAACTTGGACGCGACTCCAGATGCGCAAACAAATCCTGGCGCAAATCACGGAGCGATCTGACGATGGCGTCAATCAACGTCAGTCGATGCCAATGACCAAGCACCCCGACCAAGGACATCAACACAAAAAATAAGCCCCCCGCCACATAGAGTCCGGGCAAACCGAAGGTCGCTTCGAGCAATTGAGTCAAGGCAATCAAACCCAGATCAGGCATCGGGCTATCCGTATCGCCAACAATAATGTAGTCCACCAAGACGCGACTGATGACGACCTCCATCAAAACAGCCGCAAAACTGGCGGCCAACACCAAAGCTGCGCTGGCCCAAAGTCGGAGCTTATAGGGCACCAACCAGGTCAATATTCGGGTTAAAAGTTGAAAATTGAGGACCGCACCAGAGAGCTCTGCATCGAACATTGCGTGATCACGCTCAGGCACTCTGGCTCCGCTTTGCTGACTCCCTTTCACATGAACGTTCATGCTGTAACTTCCGTTTCTGCAGCGCCTTGTCCTTGGGTTTGAAGTCTCTCCAGCTCGGCGTATACGCCGCCGGAGGCGAGCAACACTTCGTGAGAACCCGACTCCACCAAGCGCCCCTCTTCAAGCACTAAGATGCGATCGGTGTGACGCAAAGTTGAGACCCGATGACTCACCAAAATGGTGGTTAACCCAGCTCGCAGCATTTTCAGCCGACTTAAAATATGTTCCTCCGTTTCGGTATCTACCGCGCTGAAGCAGTCATCAAGAATCAGTACCGGCGCATTGCGAATCAACCCTCTCGCCAAGGTGGCACGCTGCTTTTGGCCGCCACTCAGTGTCACGCCTCGCTCGCCGACCAGGGTCTCCATTTGCTCCGGAAAATTCAGGACAGTGTCGCGAAGCGCTGCGGAATCAGCTGCGTCCCAAATACGGTCGAGTTCACGCTCCGGATCGTCGTAACTGATATTGGCACCTAAAGGTTCTCCAAACAAAAAGGGGTCTTGGAGCACTTGCGCGATCTGCGAGCGCAATTGCATCAATGGGAAATCCTGAATGGGGACTGAGTCAAGACTCAAGCGTCCTGCAGAGACGTCGAGCATTCGCGTACACAACTTTAACAATGTTGATTTACCCGAACCGACACGCCCGACAATGCCAATTGACTCTCCAGGGCTGATCGACAAACTGATATCTGACAGAGCAGGAGTTGGAGCGCCAGGATAAGTGTATGAGACTCCCTCAAAGACAAAGTTACCATCAATGCGCGCCGGTGCGGACCCGGTTGGCCGATCTGTGATTTCCGGCTCGGCATCAAAGACTTCGCACAACCTGACAACCCCAACCTTCGCGCGGGCTAACATCGTGATAAAAAAACCTGCCATTCGAATCGGCTGAAGCAACATATTCAAACAGGCTAAAAAGAAAATGAGGTCACCGACGCTAAGCTCGCCGATCATCACCAAATGCCCACCATAGATAATGATGGCGAGTTGGGCGAGCGCCGTAAGCCAGGGTGTCCAAGCCGTCATCAGCGAATTAATACGCGCCTGTTCGTAGAATGCCTCAGCGTATTGATTATTCGTCCTGAAGAATCGACGGATTTCGTTTTCTTCTTGGGCTTGAGCTTGAACGGTTCGTATTCCGCTTAAATTTTCCTGAGTGTGCGCCGCCAATTCGGACAACGATTCTTGAACCACACGAGATGACTCAGCCATCTGGCTGGCAACATGCTGCGCGTAAATGTAGAGCACCGGCAATAACGGCAAAATCAGCAATGTGAGGCTGACGGACTTGAACAGCATAGCGGTCATACCGAACAAGGGCGCATACACCATGATCACCACCTGAATGAGCCCGAACGCGATCAAGCGCTGAATCAGCGCAATATCTTGAATTGCTCGAGTCATTAGGTCACCAACGCCGATCCGAGCAAAAAAGGCTGGCCCCTGCCGGAGCACACTTGAAAACAACTGTTCTCTTAGATCGAACGACACGAGTTGCCCGACTCTTCGGAACGCTCTGCGAGCCCGAGATACGAAAATAAACCGCAATATCACGGCGCAGACAATACCAACTACGATTTCTAAAATTGACAACCCATAGGGCAAGCTCTCGTCCTGAATCAGGGCTCCGATCCCATCAATGCCAAGTGCAACGAGGTAATAAGTGCTGACTTCAAAAAAACGAGCGAGGAAGAAACCGACAAACCCAACCACCACCTGCCATCGATAACGGCTGATGTACGGAATGAGACGAAGTAACGGTTTCAAAAAAAGGATCCTACTGATTCGAGCTCGGGCAGTATGCCACAGTTTTAACCCCTGCACCCTGAGGGGAGAGCCTATGAACGAAGGCCCTTTCCTGCGGCTCAATCGATTATGACGGAATTAAGAATAACGTACAGAGCCAACCAACAAAGATCGGCCTGTGCCTCAAATGATGTTGCTTGATAGCGCGGACTTATACCTAGGTTCTTTTGCAACATGCCGACTGACCCAACACACTGCAAAATGGTTATACTGCGTCCCATCATCACAAGGCGACTAACGTCGAGCAGCGCTATGCCACCAGAAGCAGCACATCAAAAACCGCTCAAGCAGATTGGATGGGTTGTCCTTCTGCTTGCCTTCACCAGTGGCTTTATCATTATGTCCGTTGAACTCCTCGGCGGAAGAATCCTCGCGCCCTATTTCGGCAGTAGCATTTACGTCTGGGGCAGCATCATCAGCATATTTATGGTCGCACTGTCGGTCGGCTATCTGATCGGGGGGCGACTCTCTGTGAACCAACCCAACCTACGTCGCTATGGAATATTTTTCGTCCTAGCCGCCTTGGGTTTGCTCCCCATCGTGTTCTTTGCCAATCAAGCCATGGATGCCGTTTTTATGGCCATCGATGATCCCCGATATGGATCATTGCTTGCCTCTACCCTTTTGTTTTTTATCCCAACCGCCATTTTAGGCATGATCGCACCCTACTCTGTCCGACTGATGGTGAACAACACAGAACGCAGTGGTCAGGTTGCTGGTGGGCTCTACTTTATATCGACTCTGGGCAGTGCGCTAGGAACCCTACTGACGTCGTTTTATCTCGTTCTTTGGTTCGAGATGAATACCATCTTGCTGACGATGGTGACAGTATTGATATTGGCGGGCGCTTTAGCCTTTACACTGGGCAGCAAACGATCATGACAAAACGCTGGATTGTGTTTTCGATGCTTTTACTCTCAGCGGTGCCCTCTTTTTCAGACGTCATCCACCGCGAGAAATCGCTCTATCGAAACATCGAAGTTCAAGAAACCGGCCGGGATCGATGTTTGGTCTTCGCCCAGCGCAGTGACGATCGCAGGCAGTCCTGCGTCAATCTTAAAAACCCTGACCGAGTGGTATTTTCCTACGTTCGGATGACTTTTGCGGGCTTACTGCTCAACGAGCGACCTGGCTCAATTCTCATTGTTGGTCTCGGCGGTGGAACACTGCCCTCGGCACTAGGCGCCCTTTACCCTGAGGCATCGATTGATGTAATCGAGATCGACCCCGCCGTGGTTCGGGTTGCGGAATCCTTCTTTGACTTTCAGGTCAGTGATCGCGTTAAAGTCTGGGTTCAAGATGCACGCGTCTTTATCAAACGCGCTGGACGCCGCGGCGACCAATATGACCTGATCATTCTTGATGCCTTTACTGGAGAGTACATTCCGGAACATTTGATGACGCGTGAGTTCCTTCAGGAGACCCAGTCTCTACTATCTAATACTGGCGTTTTAGTCGCCAATACTTTTTCGAGCTCCGAATTATACGATTACGAATCAGTTACTTATAGAGATGTATTCGGAAAGTTTTTTAACTTTAAATTACCGGCCAGCGGTAACCGAGTCGTGATTGCAAGCTCAAAACCGTTGCCTGATTCACGAGCCCTGCAAGCCGCAGCAAGCAGGCTATCGGTGCCCTTGAGTCGATTCGGTGTGGCCATTGAATCTTTTCCGCGCTTTCTGACAACACGATCGGACTGGGACGAAGATGCACCGGTTTTGACGGATCAATTCTCGCCCGCGAATTTGCTTAAAAATCGATAACCCCTTTCATCAGGCCAACCGAAAACAAGCCTCTCAAACCGAAAATTGATGACTCGCGAGCGTAATGGACTCTTGTCATTTCGAGTTGCTTCGCTCACAAAAGATGATGCCGCACTCAGTCACAGGACGCCGTCTTTACTGCTCAAAAGCGTCGGGGTTAAAAGCATCAGCGGTGGGCGCGGCCTTTGCGATTGGAACGGGAGTCAAATGACTGCTGCCGCCAAAAGCCCATTATGGTGCCAAAGAGATTGGCTCAAAAGCGTCAAGATGACGTTCGCAATCTAGGCTCTATGATTGGCTCTATATTGCCTTGCCGTGTTCAGCCCAATACCGATCTTTCAGTAACCGTTTATAAAGCTTACCTGTTGGATGGCGAGGTAATTCGGCCTCAAAATCAATCGATTTTGGACATTTGATATGCGAGATATTGTCACGACAAAACTCAATCAATTCCTCCGCCAATTCAGGCCCAGCGTCGGACCAATCCTTCGGCTGAACCACCGCCTTCACTTCTTCACCGAACTCATCATTAGGCACCCCAAAAACTGCAACATCCATGACCTTGGGGTGCGTCACCAATAGGTTCTCCGTTTCTTGAGGATAAATGTTCACACCACCCGAGATGATCATAAAACTCTTCCTATCAGTCAGGTAAAGATAACCATCTGCATCTAAATAACCCACATCCCCAAGGGTTGACCAACCCTTGGCGTGACGGGATTCGGCAGTTTTCTCTGCGTCGTTGTGGTATTCGAAATCGCCCCCGCCTTCAAAGTAGATCGTTCCAGACTCACCTACGCCGACTTCTTCTCCGGATTCATCACAGATGTGTAGCACAGCCGTCAATCCGCGACCGACCGATCCTTTATGCGCCAGCCACTCCTCCGAATTGATCGCAACAAACCCATTACCCTCGGAACCCGCATAATATTCGTAAATAATCGGCCCCCACCATTCGATCATTTGCTCTTTGATGGGAACGGGACAAGGTGCTGCCGCATGAATTGCGCACTTGAGAGATGAAAGATCAAATTGTGTGCGATCAGCCTCATCTAATTTAAGCATTCGAATGAACATTGTTGGCACCCATTGGCTGTGGGTGACTTTATAAGTCTCGATTGCCGAAAGCGCCGCGAGAGCCTCAAAATGCTCCATCACGATGCAAGTCATCCCACCTAGCAAAAATCCCATGGTAAATGCCAAGGGTGCCGCGTGATAAAGCGGTGCTGGGGTAAGGTAGATACTGTCTGGCCCCGCGCCGTACAAAGCTTGAAACATGGCGCTAGGATCCTCCGCACCCCAAACGCCTTCAGGCAATGCGCGATAGACGCCTTTGGGTCTCCCTGTGGTACCAGATGAATACAGCATAGAAGTCCCGATGCTTTCATCGGCGATCACCTCGGTAGACTGACTTTCAATAGCCGCTTCAAGAGCGTCGCATCCTGCGATCACACCGTCGAGCATAAAAAATCGCTCAAGGCCCTCGAGCTTATCAAGCAGCGGTTCAACCACAGCGCGCCGATCAATTGAGGTTATAAAGACCTTGGCCCCACAGTCTTTTACAATGTATTCCACTTCGTCTGATTGCAGTCGATAACTGATCGCTGTGAAATACAATCCCGCTCGCTGAGCCGCGACGCAAATCTGTAAAAAGAGCGGGTGATTTTCGAGTAGGATCGCGATGTGGTCACCTCGATGAAGCCCGAGAGATCGAAACAAATTCGCTATCTGATTGGATCCAGCCTCTAAGGCCGCATATGTGACCGTCTCTCCGCTGGCCGCCATGATGTAGGCAGGCTTTTCCGGGTTCTGCTGGGCAATTTCAGATAAATGCATGTTTCACTCCTGTGTGGGCATCAACGATCAAGAGTTTCTCAAAGCCAACGCTCACGCGCCAGAGTTTTTGAAGATCAATCACCGCCACCCTAAAATATCGATCACCCGCGGTTCACTAAAGCTCTAGGCGATCTGGCGATTTTTAGCACCAAACCTTACTGCTTTCGCCGTTGATAACTTTGAGCGCTTAACGCGTTGATGGCGCGATCCTAGGTGATACGTCTTCTCTAAAGCGCTATAGCGCTCGATTATTAAGCACAGAGCTCCGAGCGCGGGGTTGCTGGTGCTCTGGCGAGATGAACGCGTGACGCCCCCGACAAACTACGCCGGCTACACGCAGGTGTAACCACCATCGATAACGAGTTCGCTTCCAGTCATAAATCCGGCAGCATCAGATGCTAAAAATTTGACCCCAGCAGCTATGTCCTCTGGAACGCCCAGCCTCCCGATGGGATGCTGCAAACGCAACATCTCCTCAAGCTCGGCCTCAGAGGAAACTTCCTCATGAACTTCAGCAATTTGACGGACCATCGGTGTCCAGATGTACCCGGGATGGACGGAATTACTGCGAATCGGGTAGCCCATTCTTCCGCAATAGCTCGCGATAGACTTTGTCAACAACCTAACCCCTCCTTTACTGGCGTTGTAAGCGGGGCCTGCACCGCCAACCAATCCCATCACGGAGGAAATGTTCACAATGGAGCCACCGGTCTCTTTCATTTCAGCGATCGCCTGCCGGCATCCCAAATTCACCGCGTCTAAATTGATATTCATGATTTGGCGCCACGCATCTAGACCGCCTTCCTCTTCAAATCGGTCTAAACCAGCACCACTAACGCCAGCATTGTTCACTAGGACATTCACAACACCCAAGGTCGTGCGCGTGCGATCGAACACCTCGACCCATCCCTCCCGCATTGTGACATCTTGCTTTAAAGCAAGAGCCTGCTGACCACGCTGCCCAATGATATCCGCTGTTTGCTGGGCGGCTTCAAAATTAATATCAGTAACCGTGACCGCAGCCCCGTGGTCAGCTAGACACTCGGCGGTTGCGGCGCCGATACCGCTGCCAGCGCCAGTAATAATTGCCACCTTTCCGATCAGATCACCCATACAATTTGCCTTTTCTTGATTGACGGTCGCCGCAACAGTGTCCCGCGAAAGGAGCAGCCCTGTAAAGCGTCTCGATTATGGTTAAATTTGCAACACCTGACCCCTTTTTCCATGAAATTTCCATTTTCTTACCCAAAATAGCATCAACTACATCTTGTGCTATGAGCTACCGTATAGCACAATATCTAGGCTTTTCAGGCATCAGACCATCGACTCTGGAATCTAAGAGAAGCCCTCAAAAGGGGCGTATCACCCGAAACTAGAGCTCACTACCTCTCCCGGTGGCCCTTTCAAGCAACAGCCCGATGCGTCGGCATTTAAAGTTCCATTAACGCAATGATAAAGGCACCGCTTCTACACAAAAGACCCTGCAACTCAAAGCGCTCAGGTGAGCCAATATCGAGGGTGATGAGAACCCTGAACTCGCACCCTAACTTTAGCGAGTAATCGAGCAACAAACACCATGCAGGATAACGAGGAGCGATAGAAAAATCGGTAAACAAAGAGCGAGACGATAAAAAGCACCACAAAATATGAGCAAGAGTAAAACAACTCAGCTCAACCAAAAAAGCATCAAACAGCTATAAGGTCGAACAGCTGTAAAGTTGAACAACTGTAGAGTAGGACAGTGTTAAAATTTGAACAGCAATAAAATTTGAACAGCAATAATAAGAAATAGATTCAGGAAGCCAGCAGAAATTAAAGTGAGATAGATCGTAATTAAAGCGAGATAGATCGGAATTAAAGTGCGATAGAAAGAAATTAAAACCAGATAGAACACACAAGAGATAAAGGGCTCCGGCTCAGAGACTTAGATACCGGTGACCATAAACTGAGCTGAGATCCAGGAGACTGCCGAAGGGGCAAACTTCCAATCTCAGCAGACTAACCACCTAGAGAGGCATTTAATAACCATGGATTCCACTGCACAAAAAGCCGACCTGACGGCAATCCCAGCAAACGTAAACGAAATTAAGCTACAACCAACTTCGCTGGATATTTGGGAGAACAAATACTGCCTCAAGAGTAAGCAGGGAGAGATGATTGATGAAAATATCGATCAGACCTATCAGCGCGTCGCTAAAGCACTCGTCGAGGTAGAGAGCAAAGAGAACCAAACGATTTGGTTCGAAAAGTTTTTGTGGGCACTGAGACACGGCGTCATACCAGCCGGCCGCATCACCTCTAATGCAGGGGCACAAGCGCATAAACCAGCGACCTCAACCATCAACTGCACGGTGTCAGGCATCATCGCGGACTCGATGGAAGATATCCTTCAAAAGAATTTAGAAGCCGGCTTAACACTCAAAGCAGGCTGCGGCATCGGTTACGAATTTTCGACGCTGCGTCCAAAGGGTGCTTATGTGTCTGGCGCAGGCGCTTACACGTCGGGCCCGCTTTCCTTTATGGATATCTACGACAAGACTTGTTTCACCGTTTCGTCAGCCGGTGGGCGACGCGGTGCCCAGATGGCGACCTTTGAAATAGGTCACCCTGATGTCATGGATTTTATTAAAGCCAAGCGCGAAGACGGCCGTTTGAGACAATTCAACTTATCGCTACTGATCACTGCCGAGTTTATGGAAGCGGTAAAGAATGACACCGATTGGGCATTGTCATTCCCGATGACCCAAGCTGAGCTCGATTCCGACAATCTTGATCTTGATGACGACACGCAAGTACTTTGGAGAGACTTTCCCTCGAAAGCGAAATACGTGACCAATGAAGCCGGCCTTGTCGCTTGCAAAATCACCAAACAAGTCAAAGCGCGCAGACTATGGGATATGATCATGGCCTCGACCTATGATTTTGCTGAGCCGGGCTTCATATTGATCGACAAGGTCAATGAAATGAATAACAACTGGTTCTGTGAGAATATCCGCGCGACGAACCCCTGCGGCGAACAACCCCTACCGCCTTACGGCAGCTGCCTATTGGGATCTGTAAACCTCACGCGTTTCGTCGTTAAACCCTTCAGCGGAGAGGCCGAATTCGACTGGGAGACATTCCGAGAAGCCGTAAGCATCTTCACTCGAATGCTCGACAATGTTGTTGAAATCAATGGGCTTCCCTTGCCCGAACAACGCCACGAGATCGAGCGAAAGCGTCGGCACGGTATGGGCTATCTCGGACTGGGATCGACCATCACGATGATGGGCATGAGCTATGGTGATCCTGCATCTGTTGCTTTCACCGATCAAGTGACCAAAGAACTGTCTTTGGTAGGTTGGCAAGCAGGCCTTGAGCTCGCGAAAGAGAAAGGTCCTGCGCCGATCATGGATGAAATCTTCGAGGTTACGGGAGAGATGCTCAGACTCAGGCCCGAGATGACAGACGATGGCATCAAGATTGGCGATAAACTCCCAGGCCGTGTCCTTCACGCTAAATATTCAAGGTACATGCAAAAAATAGCGAGCGAGGATCCCGAATTGGTCGCTGCACTGGCGGAGTCCGGTTGTCGGTTCACCCATCACAGCTCGATCGCGCCTACTGGTACTATTAGTCTTTCTTTGGCTAATAACGCGAGCAATGGTATCGAGCCGAGCTTCGCGCATCACTACTCGCGAAACGTTATTCGAGAGGGTAAAAAATCGAAAGAAAAAGTCGATGTGTATTCCTTTGAGCTACTTGCCTACCGCGCCATGGTCAATCCGGAAGCAGCGCCCTACACCGACGACCCAGACAAGCAGCTGCCAGATTATTTTATTACCGCAGATGATATCTCCCCAATTCAACACGTGGACATACAAGCGGCCGCCCAAAAATGGATCGACTCCAGTATCTCCAAGACCGCGAACGTGCCGACGGAATACCCCTATGAAGACTTCAAAGACATCTATTTGTACGCGTACGAGCAAGGTTTAAAAGGATGCACAACCTTCAGATTCAATCCTGAAGCCTTCCAAGGGGTGTTGGTCAAAGAGCAAGACCTTGAGAACACCACCTATCGTTTTGAGCTTGAGGATGGCGAGTTTATTGAACTAAAAGGCAATGAAGAAATTGAGTATGACGGAGAGTTACACTCCGCGGCGAATTTATTTGACGCAATGAAAGAAGGCTACTACGGAAAGTTTTAGCCTTCTGCTGGCCGGGTCACTCATGGCACCAGAATACAACCAGTTCTGCTGTCCACGTTACCTAAACTATAAGCACATCAAAAATTGTTTTTAGATGCGATCGAAGCGCATCAACGAGAATATCGAGGATTACCATGGCTGTTAAAATCAGTAAAAATATTGTTGGCTTTGCGATTAAAAAGAATGAGGAGACCGAACCACCGCAGGCGCCTGCACGCGAAATCATGCACGAAACAGTTCAGCGTCCCGACGAGCTCAAAGGCTATACCTACAAAATAAAGACACCTCTATCTGATCACGCAATGTACATTACTATCAACAACATGGTTCTTAACATTGGAACCGAGCATGAGCAAGAGGTTCCATTCGAGATCTTTATCAACTCTAAGAATATGGATCAATTCCAATGGATCTTGGCCCTGACCCGGGTCATCTCCGCGGTATTTCGTAAGGGCGGGGACGCAACCTTTCTGGTTGAAGAACTCAAGCAGGTCTTCGACCCCCAAGGCGGCTATTTCAAAAAAGGGGGCCGATTCATGCCTTCCTTGGTTGCCGAGATTGGTGAAGTACTCGATCGGCACATGCGGCGTATTGGCTTGATTAAAGATGAAGCCCTCTCGGATGCACACGTCAACCTAATGAAAGAAAAGAGAGCACAAGCAGAGGATACCAGCCAACAGGCTGCCCCAGAGGAGCAAGACTCTGGCGAATATCCCCCTGGAGCTCAGCTTTGTCAGAAATGTTTCACCACGGCCATGGTTATGATGGACGGCTGTATGACCTGCCTGAGCTGCGGCGACTCGAAGTGCGGTTGATAGTGATCCGGTCGTAGCTTTCTCCCAATGCAAACATACTTAGACCAACTCCAATACGTCCTGGATCACGGTGTTACTACCGACGATAGAACCGGTGTCGGTACGCTTAAGTCCTTTGGCTTGCAAGCGCGTTACGATTTGTCGAAAGGATTTCCTGCGGTAACGACTAAAAAGCTTGCCTTTAAGGTCATGGCCTCCGAACTCCTATGGTTTATATCTGGGTCGAGCAATCTTCAAGACCTCAAAGGGATTTATCCTCAGAATAAAATCTGGGATGCAAATTATGAGGACTACCTAGTTAGAAAAAGCCTATCTCTTGGTGATGGTGACATGGGCAGAGTCTATGGTACTCAGTGGCGCCGTTGGCTCACTGCCGATGGACAAGAAGTCGATCAGTTAGCAGAGGCAATTGCTCTGATCAAGAACAATCCGGACTCCAGACGCATCATCGTCAACGCTTGGAATCCCGGTGAAATTGGCGACACACAGGTGGCGCTGCCGCCCTGCCACAATTTTTTTCAGTTTTTTGTAGCCGAGGGACGCTTGTCATTGCAAATGTATCAGCGGTCAGCCGATATGTTTCTTGGCGTTCCTTTTAATATCGCTTCCTATGCATTGTTACTGCACTTGGTCGCAAAGGTCACCGGGCTAACGGTTGGCGAATTCATTCACACGATTGGCGATGCACATATCTATCTTGATTGCATCGAACAAGTTAGAGAACAATTGAAGAGAGCACCATTGCCACCGCCATTGCTTGAGATTAAAGATCGAGGTCAGGAGTCCCTGGACGACTTCGCGCTCTCCGATTTAAAGCTCGTCAACTATGACAGCCATGCATCTATCAAGGCCAAAATGGCGGTTTAACCGCCTTTTTCGGCACTTTCTGCAAATGCAGCTTTTTGAGCGTCACTCGCTTCCCCTTGATATAGATTTTTCCAATCTGCGTAGGGCATCCCATAGATCTCCTTGCGTGCAGCATCGTAATCGATCTCATGTCCGTGCTCTTCGGCGGCCGCTCGATACCATTTACTCAAACAATTTCTACAAAAACCCGCTAAATTCATGAGATCGATATTCTGTACAGCTTTATTATCATCGAGATGTTGCAGCAATCGTCTAAAGGCCTGCGCCTCAACTGCTATTTTCGTTTGATCGTCCATCTTTTTCTCTTTAACTCTGATTCATGTTGAGTATCACCGAACTATGATTGATTTTAAACCCGGACAACGATGGGTCAGCAGAACCGAACCCGAGCTTGGCCTTGGAACCATCCAACTGATCGAGGGACGGCAAGTCATTTGCAACTTTATTGCAGCAGGGACCACCCGACGATACGCGATTGACGAAGCGCCACTGGCTCGAGCGATCTTTGCCGTCGGCGACATCCTAAAAAATCACCATGGACAATCATTCTCTGTTACAGCAACCGAAGCCAAAGGCAATTTACAGTATTACACCTACAGCGACGCCAACGGCACTGCATGCTCAATCAGTGAAATCGAATTGGATCCAGCACTGCATTTTAGCAAACCCCAAGATCGACTTTTCCTGAACCAAGTAGATTCAAGAGAAGCCTTCAATCTGCGGTATCACAGTCTGCGAATACAAGCTGAAAATGCAGGTCAGCCCTTCAATGGACTGGTTGGGCCTCGCACCGCGCTATTGGCCCATCAGCTTTATATTGCTCAGAAAGTTTCTGAACGATCGTCGCCCCGCGTGCTGCTTGCAGACGAAGTCGGCCTCGGCAAAACCATCGAGGCCGGTCTCATTTTGCATCAGTGGATTCAAAGTGAACGAGGTGCACGGGTCCTGATCCTGGTTCCCGAGGCGCTCACCGTGCAATGGCTGGTTGAAATGGTAAGGCGATTTAACCTCAACTTTACTATTCTTGACGAACCCCGCTGTCAGGCACTGATCGAAACGCTATCACCAGCAGAATCGATCGACGAAGCGGATTCCACAACCGAGGCGCCTCAAACATCGGATCGTCAAGATCCTGAGCTTCAAGCCCAAACCAGCGCCACCAAGGAACGATCAAACCCCTTTGATGCACAACAGCTCGTTATCAGTAGTCTTGCCTTATTTAAGAGCAACCCCGAAAGGCTTGAGCAGGCCACCACCTGCCATTGGGACATGGTCATTGTGGATGAGGCACATCACTTAAACTGGTCGGAGAATGATGTAAGTGAGGAGTACAACATCGTCGAGACGCTCTCAACTCAAGCAAGGGGACTTTTGCTCCTTTCTGCAACTCCTGAACAGTTTGGCATGGAGGGGCACTTTGGCCGGTTGAAATTACTTGATCCACATCGCTATCCGAACTTCGAGCAATTTGTCAGCGAACAACACGAATACCGCGAGCTGGCCGAAGACATCAAAGCGTGGCAGGCCAGTGACACAACCAGTCTCAAGGCCCGGCGTCGACTTCTGAGCCGGCTCGATCTCAAAGATGACACCTCCGATGATGCGCTTCTGGAACAGTTACTCGACAGCTTTGGCCCCGGCTATACCCTATTTAGAAATCGTCGAGCGAGAGTACTTGATCTCCAGCCAAGGCGAGTGCAGCCCGTTCGGCTGGCTGCGTCAGAGCACCTTATCGATGAGTTAAACCTCTTAACCAACCCGGCCATCGATAGTCGCGTTCCTTGGTTGAGCGAGTTCCTGAAAGGGCTCAACACGAAAGCCCTCATTCTCTGCCAAACTGCTGCAGTCGCAGAGCTTCTAGAAAAATATCTCAGGTTAAAGCAAGGTCTTCGAACAGCTTGTTTTCATGAGGGCATGGACCTCATAGCGAGAGATCGCGCGGCGGCCTATTTCGCTGAGGACCCCAATGGCGCTCAAGCACTGGTCTGTTCTGAAATTGGTTCGGAGGGTCGCAATTTTCAATTCGCTCACCATCTGGTGATGTTTGATCTACCTGACAACGCTGATCTCATAGAGCAGCGAATTGGCCGGCTTGACCGAATAGGACAAGATCATGCCGTGACCATTCACATTCCGATGCCCGAAGCTTCAGAGATGGAGAAGCATTTCGAATGGTTACATACCGGCCTTGATCTGTTTCGAGCACCAAACCCCGCGGGCGCTCAGGCACATCGGCAACTCAAAGATCAGTTTTCACAAGTTAGCACCAAGGCGAGCCTAGACACGCTGATCCTTCAAAGTCGTGTCTTGACCGCCGAGTTGTTTGAGCGGCTAGAGCACGGACGGGATCTGCTCATTGAGACAGCAAGTTACAATGAGGTCGAAGGCCTCGCGCTTAAAGCGTCTATTGAAAAATTCGATCGAAAACTTGAATTAAGTCATTACCTGATTGATTCTTTTAGCTATTTTGGACTTGAATATGAGCAGCTTTCCCCTGGAATTAATCACGTAAAGGTCGCCGCAGCGGGCCAAAGCAGCCTAAACGTCAGTCTGGAGTCTCAAGGGCCGTCAAGCTATCCAGAGCTACCAGAATTAGGAATTACCTACACTTTGGACAGGGCAAGAGCACTGCAGAGGGAGGATATTCGCTTCTTAACCTTTGAACATCCTCTTGTTGAACAAGCCTTTGACCGCGTGCTCTCAGACACTCTGGGTAATGCATCGATCAGTGTTATCAAAAGAGACACCATTCCCAGTGCCACTTTACTGATAGAGGCCATCTTTTGCTTTAACTGTCCAGCGGACCCTGCGCTCGATCTTCGCCGGTACTTGGGCGACAACACGCTCAGAGTCGTTATTGGACCCGGACCCAGTAACTTGACCGACCGCTTCCCGTTTGATCCTTTGCACGATGCTCTCGATGTGAACCCTGAACCACTGGCACGGGTCATCGCGCTTCAGCGAACCGCCATAGAAGCGCACTTGGCCTACGCAGATACAGTAGCCAACCAAAATAACGAGAAATATAAGGCCAAAGTTATCGATCAATTTCAAACATCGCAACAAGCCTTACTCACAAGAACGCGGATTCTGTCGCTCAAAAACCCCAACATTCCTACTCAAGAAGTCGACATCATTCAGCAACGGATGAACATTGGTCTGCTGGCGCTCCAAGATATAACCCCTCGTCTTGAGGCTCTTCGGGTCATCATTGCTGCCTGAAATCGCTGCACGCCCCTTCAATTAACTCGCGCCAAGCGGATGCCTGCTTTTTAAACGCAAAATCCGCCACCCAAGCCCGTGGGTCCTCCGCGACTTCTTTACTGAGGCAATCCGCCGCACCTTTTGGGTCTTGATAGCGCTGATGTGCCGGTACATATTCCGGATAAGCAAGCTGGTCAGGCACGACAGGAGTACAGCCCAGCGCCATTGCCTCCATCACCGACAAGCCCTGGAACTCTTGGTCCGCAGTTGAAAGCACAAAAGCACTCTGTCTTAGCAGCTGCTCGTACTCCTGCTGATTCTTGAGGTAACCCACTTTGCCCAAGCGTCCGTTCCGCTCAAGCAACGCGACGGCTGCCGTCATCGCTTGAGGAATCTGCCGGAACTGCTGCCCCACCAAGTGCACTCTGCCCTTCGGCACTCGTTGAATAATTTCTTGAATCACTGCCAGCAGGCGCTCGGGCCCCTTATCAAATTCCCAGCGATGATTCCAAACAATGTCTCGGGTTGAAGCCAGCTGAAACGAGCTGAACAGCGCATCATCCAGCGGAACAGGCAATATCAGCGATTTCGACGATAATCGGCTGACCAAGCCCTTGGGGACGCCATCAGGAAATCTTTTTAACAGCGAATTGGCACCCTCAAAGAATGTACGCCGATTAAATTCTGAATTAAACACCAATTGATCCGCAGACAACGCGGTATAGATGGAGGTGAGCTGCGCTTCAAGGGAATGGTTTGTTTCACCCCGACTGGGAAAAGCGAATTGATTTTCGTGGAAATAGACCAGCGAGGGCTTATGAGAAAGCTGAGGAGAAAGGCCCTTGAGGGTTGCCAGATCGGTAACTGAGGTCGCTATGATCAGATCAATCTCAGCGATCTGCGTCAATTGATCCGAAAAAGTCATCGCGTTGCCTCGAGCACGCCAACTAAAGTGTCTAGGCGGCAGGGTCATGATGCGGAAATGCCACTCAGGAAAACCCGAAACCAATCGCCGACGCCAGTACTGATGGCTTACGGCATCATAGGCCGACAAAAGCAGAATGTTCATCGTGAATCGCCCCGTGAATCAACGCCCATCATAGCCTTAACCCATCGCTTTTAATCTACGCATCGATTTGCGCCAACACTGCTGCTCAGCCAGTTCCGATTTTTCATTTCATCAAACGCCTATCTAATATTCATCAAAGACCTGAGCCTCGCATCGCACCCTCTAACATCAAGCAGTGGCTCAACACATGCGGCTGCGCACATGGTATTCTTGTCGCTCAATTGCGGGTTCAAGTAAGGGAGTCAGTAGCATGTCAACAATGGTCATAATCGGCGGCGGCCAAGCCGCAGGCCAAGCAATCGCTAGCCTGAGACAAGAGGGTTTTGAAGGGCGAATTTTAATGATTGGCGACGAGCCTGCACTTCCTTATGGACGACCTCCCCTGTCTAAGCAATACCTTTCCGGGGCAATTCCGTCAGAGAAGCTCGCAGTTAGACCAGAAAAATTCTATCAGGACCGAAACGTCGAACTGCGTCTGGGGGAGACCGTTACACAAATCAGCCCCTTAGAAAAAACCGTTTCGATCCATGAGGAGAGCATCCCTTACGATAAACTTCTGATTGCAACCGGTAGCACGCCTCGCCGACTCACAATTGAGGGCAGTCAATTGGACGGCATTCATTATCTGCGGACACAAGCTGACGTTGATGCGATCAGAGAAGATATGAGTCATGCCAAAAATCTCTGTATCGTCGGCGGAGGCTACATCGGACTCGAGGTCGCCTCGGTAGCAGTGACTGCCGGTCTTAACGTTGATGTTCTAGAGATGGAGAACCGCATCCTCCAGCGAGTTACGACACCCTTCATGAGCGACTTCTACCATGGATTACACACAAACAGGGGCGTCAATATTCATACAAACACTGGCTGCTCAGGTTTCCGAGGCGCGGCCGGTCGAGTGACGCACGTCATTTGTGGCGATAAGGAAATTGAGGCCGACATCGTTATTGTGGGCATTGGCATTATCCCCAACACACAGCTAGCGCTTGAAGCTGGGCTGGCTGTCGACAATGGGATCGTTGTTAACGAGCAGTGTCAAACTTCAGACCCTCACATTTATGCCGCAGGTGATTGCACGAATCATCCGAACCCAATTTTAGGAAAAAGGTTACGCTTAGAGTCTGTACCCAATGCAATGGATCAGGCCCGAACTGCGGCAGCAAACATGTTGGACATTAACAAGCGCTATGCTGCCGTGCCTTGGTTTTGGTCAGATCAATATGATCTGAAGCTGCAAATGCTGGGCTTTTCAGGCGATGCCGACGCCTCTGTCCTTCGCGGAGACCCGAGCGCCCTTCAGTTTGCTCAGTTCTACCTTTCCGAAGGTAAAATCGTTGCTGTTGATGCTGTCAATAGCCCGAAGGAATTCATGGTCGCCAAACAGCTTTTTGGCCTTACGGTCGACCCTGGGGCTCTCACAGACCCAGAGGTCGACCTCAAATCACTGATCCCTGTACGCACTGCTTGAAGGTCACCACGGCACTTGATTGGGTGATCATCGGACTCTTATATGAACGCCGATGAGAGCCGTCAAAACAATCATGTGCTCAAACTTGCAGATCGATCAGGGCGGTTTCAGGGTGTCTATGCCTAAAGCCTCTGAATCACTGTTCATGGCCAGACGACTATACTTTTCTTGCGATCTATCGAATAATTGGCAACAAATTTAATCACCAGTGAAACGGAGTGAGACATGCCCAGCGTTAAGTTTATTGAGCACAACGGAAAAGAGCACGTCGTCGAGGGCGACAATGGCGACAGCCTCATGGTGATTGCAACCAGCAATCTTGTTCCGGGCATTGATGCTGATTGTGGCGGCGAGTGTTCTTGCGCAACGTGTCATGTGCTCGTCGATGATGCTTGGATGGATAAGCTCTCACCGATCTCCGAGACTGAAGAATCTATGCTCGATCTGAACCCGGACCGAGAACCCAATTCTCGATTGAGCTGCCAGATCCCTTTAAGCGACGATCTCGACGGCATTGTCGTAAACCTGCCAGAATTTCAATATTAATTGATGCCTGTAAGCCCTTCGGTTCGATCATCAGCCGAGGGGCTAGAGATGCCTTGATGCGCTGATTCTAGCAGCACTGGCTCTCCCAGCCAGGGTTGCATTGCAGCACAGCAGTGCTCGAGATTACCCTTCACGCGACATTAGCTCGCGCCATCTTGTCTACTGATTGCACTCTGATTGCCCCATTTTCGAGACTCGCACCTTTACTAGGCTCGTGCTAAATTCAGAGGTTAAGAACCTGAGCATCGATCTTCAAAGATCTCAACTCGCGTAATGACACCCAGGAGCAAGCTATGAGCGAAGCCATCAGCCTTAACCAATCAGCTTTAGACGACCCTTGGTCGGTTCCCTTATCTGAACTCGATCCAAGCCAACCCGCCGTTTTTCAAACAGACAGTCAATTTGGCTTTTTTGAGCGCCTCCGAGCTGAAGACCCAGTTCACTATCACGAAGATAGTATCTTTGGCCCCTACTGGTCGATCACCAAGTTCAACGACATTATGGCTGTCGATAAAGACCACAAGCGCTTCTCGTCTGATCCTGGCATCACCCTCACTGAACGTCAGGCAGATTTTTCTACCCCAAATTTTATCAGCATGGACCCACCCAAGCACGACGTCCAAAGAAAAGCTGTCACGGGAGTCGTTGCACCTGTCAACCTAGCCAAACTTGAGCCCATCATTCGTGAGCGGGCGGCAAACATTCTTGACGGACTGCCTATCGGAGAGACATTTAACTGGGTCGACCACGTTTCCATAGAATTGACGACTCAGATGCTCGCTACCCTGTTCGACTTCCCTTTCGAGGACCGAAGAAAGCTCACCTACTGGTCCGATATGGCAACCAGCGGAGAGCTCGCTGGTGGGCCAACGCCAGAGCCCGCACGTCGAGCCGCAATGCTCGAATGTTTGGATTATTTTCAACGGCTGTGGCGCGAGCGCGAAGGCGTAGCGCCCGATGTTGGCATCGACCTAATTTCAATGATGGCCAACAACCCGGATACCCAAGACATGGATCCTATGGAGTATTTGGGCAACTTAATACTGCTTATTGTCGGTGGCAATGATACAACTCGGAACTCAATTTCGGGTGGCGTGCTTTTTTTGAACGAGAATCCGGACCAGTATGCCAAGCTCAGAGCAAACCCTGCCCTGATCACGTCGATGGTTCCAGAAATTATTCGTTACCAGACTCCGCTGACCTATATGCGCCGTACCGCCCTCGAGGACGTTGAGTTGCGAGGCAAAACCATCCGAAAAGGTGACAAACTGGCTATGTGGTATGTCTCAGGCAATCGAGACGAAGAGGTCATTGATCGACCCAAGGATTTCATTATCGATCGGGCCAATCCTCGCCACCACTTGTCCTTTGGCTTCGGAATCCACCGATGCATGGGCAACCGGCTGGCTGAAATGCAGCTCAGACTTCTGTGGGAAGAAATTCTCAATCGCTTTGAGCACGTAGAAGTTGTCGGACCTCCAGAGCGCGTCCAATCGAGCTTCGTTCGTGGTTACAGTGACCTTCCTGTAGTTGTGCACCCTAAACGGTAATTCGGCCCAGGAAGGTCCCTGAGCACGCAATATTGAGCAAAGCGTTTAGCCTCGACATGGTTCATGACGGTCGATGCATGGCGCTGAGCACTCGCGGCTTAATCGCCCTTCAACGCTGAGAGCCAGCTTTGTTCCTGACCTTTGGAGCATTGGGTCTCCTCGGAAGGACGAGGGCGCGTTCATCCCTGTCGCCCTCGAATTCATTTCGTTATTTTTGGCAGATATCCTCCGCGTGGTGCAGACGCTAGAATTGAGCAAGGCCAAGCAAACAATGCATGCTCGCCGGGAAGACTAGACTAACAAATTGGAACCATTACGTTTGATGGCAGACCGCGAATGCGTTGTCTGCTAAAAAGGACCTACCCGACAGCGACTTTTGTAACATCCTCAACGATAGCCTGTGAGAAAAGCCGCTGATCTTGTTGTATGGCGTCGATCATTGTCAACGCATGGTCCAAGCATTGCCCACAATTACTTGCAAGCCCATAGTCGGCGCGCAGCGCGTCGATACCCAGACCCTCACGGGCATAAGCTTCGACCGTGCGGCTGCTGATTCTGTTACAAACACAAACTATCATTCCCTAATTCTAAATAAGAATGATTCGTAATTGCAACAACTATTCTCCGCCAAAGAGCAACATGTGACCATCAAATCCAAATGTCGACTGTGCATACTTAATAATTCAGATGTTATACTCCGTCTCAAGCAACTGCTCTTTCGCTCCTAGGAAACTCCCATGAAAGCGTCACATCCCGATATCGTCAAATACCTTAATGAAGTGCTCAAAAACGAGTTAACGGCAATTAACCAGTACTTTTTACACGCGAAAATTCTCGAAGATCAAGGCTATTTAAAACTAGCAGCCAAGGAAAAAGCGGAGTCAATCGAGGAGATGACGCACGCCGATTGGCTGATGGAACGTATTTTATTTCTCGAAGGCCTTCCAAATTTGCAGGATTTGGGAAAACTACTGATCGGGGAGCATGTGCAGGAAATGCTCGAGGGCGACCTAGCGCTCGAGCATATTGCGATACCCGTCTTACGCGCCGGAGTTGCCTGCGCTGAGGCACATGGTGACTATGTTTCCAGAGATCTATTTGCTCGAATCTTAACCAACGAGGAAGAGCACGTTGATTGGCTAGAGACTCAGTTGGGCCTCATTGAATCCATTGGCATCACCAACTTTTTACAATTACAAACCACCAACGCTTAAGGCGTATCGATGCCAGCGCGCTTGCACTACGCCCAACCAAGCGGCACCGTTGTTGTGTCTCAAAACGACCAGGAGGTCCTTAGATACGCGTCAGTTGATGCCTTGATTGAAACGCATATCAAGGGTCTCTTGGTGCAATCACTCAAAGCCGGCAACAAAGACTTATTCAACCGGCTTGATGTCCTTTATCATCAATTGCCAAAGCGCCAATCGAGGGATTGATGCATCTCATCAACATCGAACATAGAACCACCTATACCTACCCACAGAGTGTTGTGCTTAAACCTCACCGTTTACTACTGAGACCCAGAGATGGCTTCGATTTAAGAATCCGGTCATCGACCCTAACCATTGAACCCAAATCGAACATTCATTGGGCGAGGGATATTTTTGGCAACAGTATTACAATAGCAACCTTTACAGAACGGACAGATCGGCTCGACATTCTGTCATCGGTCGTCGTCGAACAATATCGAGATACCACCCTCGATATCACTGCCATGCCTGAACTTGACCAAGGACTTGAACAAGACAACAAAGACCCCTCGGCCCTATTGGCCCCGTATACAATCCGCTCAGCACCAATGATTGAGGGCGCTCACTGGTCCAAATGCGAGCGCATATCCAGTCGACCCGACGATGCCTTTCGACTCCTGTCAGGCTTCTGCAAAGTACTCCGAGAACATATCCACTATTCCCCGCGCAACGAACCTGGCGTGCAATCACCGATTGAGACCGCGCAATGTAAAAGCGGTTGTTGTCGTGACATCGCATGGCTCTTTATCCAAGCAACAAGACAGGCAGGGTTTGCGTCTCGGTTCGTCTCAGGATATCTCGTGGACGATCAATCAGAGACGAACGAGCCTTCCAATCCGGGCGCCACTCATGCATGGGCTGAGACCTACCTGCCCTCATATGGTTGGCTTGGTTTTGATCCTACCCTTGGCAGACCAGTGGGACCCAAGCACATTGCCGTTGCCGTGGCCGATAGACCCGATTCGATTTGCCCAGTCTCCGGCGCCTTTATTGGACCGATTGGCACCACGTCAAATATGACAGTGACCGTGAAATGTACCCAAGCGGATACTCCCAGAGCCCCTAAAACCAGCAACCTGCGACACACTCAGAACCTTGAAACATTCGGTGCTACCACCCACTGACCGAATAAACCTTTCAGATCAGATATCGCCAAGGAACAAAAAGCTGAGCGGTTGAGCAAAAGCCAAAATCTAAAGCCCGAAGCTAATCATTCAGTACTACTGACAACGAACTTTTGAGCGGAAGCGGGCCAAACTGGTCCATGACGGCAACGTCGGCGGCATCTCGACCGATCGCAACCAGAATCCGCTCGCCATCCGCCAGACCGGGCGTGGTCTCAACTGTTATCCATCGATCGCCCACATAAGCTTCACACCAGGCGTGAACATCTTGGGGCACCAAATTCTGAAGATAACCTACACAATATCGGGCTGGAATCGACAGGCTGCGCAGCATCGCAATCATCAAATGGGCGAAATCTCGGCAGACGCCGCCATCATCTTGAAATACCCCTAACGCGCTCCGGGGTAACTGACTGGTCCCTGGACGGTAATCAAAACGTGCCACAATGTAGTCTGCAAGCACATCAATCTGTGCCTGGCCCGGCAATGCGCCCCTAACAATTTCCCGAGCTATCCCGTTGAACTGGTCAGACTCACAATATCTCGAGGGCTGCAAATAAGGGAGAACCTGCGCAGGAATGCGCTCGATTCTGACGAAATGCCCATCATTTGTTGATCTCGATTCACCGGCAGCCCCTTCAAACCGCACCTCAAGGCTGGTTGCCCCCCTAGGCAACAATGCACGTAGTCCCAAGTTTCCATATAAATCGATAAATTCCTCTGCAACAACACCGTTAGAAAACTGACGCTGCAGGGCACTGATCTTTTGCCTGGAGGACGATACGGGAACAAGCTTAAAAATGATCGGGGTTTCATGACTTAAGGTGAGATCGAGTTGGGTAATTACCTTCAGTGGATACGCTCCAACTGCCAATGGTTTTGCGGAGTATACACAGCCTCAAGGACTTAAGAACACTGTCAGGTCGTTGGCGCGTTTATCAACACCCTTGGACCATTGCTGCAATTGCCTACCTCGAATGTCTCTCATAACTGACCCCTAGGAGAGAACCTCAGCCGTCGCCCATAGAATCTAAAATTCAGCAAGCGTGTCCCCGAGCCTCGAGCGCTGCGCCTCGACTGAGTCTTCGAGCATGCCGCTAACCCTTTGCGTTGAGCCAAAGGGTCATTTTGCTTCTACATCATTAGCGATTAGACTCTAGGGCGAAAATGTCGTAGCAACCCTATGATCAAAAATATTTGGACCGAATGGCGAGGCTTGATCATCTTTTTGGTGGTTATGATCCTGTTTAGGTCCGCAATCGCCGATTGGAACCAAGTTCCAACTGGCTCAATGAAGCCCACTATTTTGGAAGGCGATCGCGTGATCGTAAACAAACTCGCCTACGACCTTAGAATTCCCTTGACCTCCGTGCGTCTTGCAGACTGGAGCCAACCTAAACGCGGAGAAATTGTCACGTTTTACTCTCCGGAAGACGAGGCCTTACTGATCAAACGCGTCGTTGGCATCCCTGGCGACACTGTCGAGCTGGCCAACAACGCTTTGCGGATCAACGATACTGTTGCCCAATACGCCCGACTCGATGATAACTTTGTCGAGCAAATGAGCACCTACGAGCGGCATCGACACCGTTTTTTCTTTGAGGTGATGCCAAGCTCTCGAGCCCCGATTATGCTCAGACCAACAACACCCAACGCCTACAACAGCTTTGGGCCTGTGGTTGTTCCCGATGAGCACTACCTTATGCTTGGTGACAATCGTGACAATAGCCGTGATTCAAGATTCATAGGTATGATTCATGCCTCAAGAATAACCGGTCGCGCCCACACTGTGGCTTTTTCGGTCGATTATGATAACTACTACCTGCCAAGAGGCCAACGATTCTTGCAGACCTTAGACGATTCGAAGTAACCATCGTCTCGACCCATTCGGCTGAAAAGGCCGAGTTCGCCTTTACGGGCTCAGCACCGCGGAAGAAAATATACTGGCCCTAAACCAATCCTTGAAGACGATTACGGAAGGCTTAAAAATCACGCCCGAGAGACTTCGAAAATAATGGCGCGGACTTATTCCTTGTTTTTCTCGGGTATAACTTGGCTGAGCAGGCTCGAAGGCTTTCTCCGACGTATCAGGCGCAATAGTGGCGCCGCCAAAAAACCCGTGACAATCGCAACAGCTACAAGAATTACAGAAAAAACAAAGAAGACGTAAACAACTTCGGTTTCTACATCAAAAAAACTGACTGCAACCCAAATAAACGCAGCAGCGAAAAAAAGCGTGGATGCGAATCTTTGCATGTTTAAAACCCTAAGCTAATCTCTCTGTTCAACGCCTTGAATCACCGCTTCGAGTCAGCGCTTTGTCTACAATTGTGACGATTATCGATCATTCGTTGAACAAACGCGCGGTCATCTAAAAAATACCCCGAGATCGATCGAGAACTTTACTACATAAGCCATACTACAAGATGATTGTTCATCAACACACGGACAATCGCACTTTTTCGCTACAAACCACTCAATTGCTAGAAATGGTGCGAGACAGGTCGATGGATAACTCTTCATCATAAGTAGGAACGATCATCGACAAGCCCTTCAAGGACTGCGACTTTTTTTACCTGATCAATCCATCAAGTCAGGACGTTAATTCGAACGCGCACTTTCTATGCTTCATCTTGAACGGGAACCCAATGGTCGGACAACGCATCCATCAACGGCAGATTCTTGAACCGCAACTTAACTTCCGCCGAATTCAATGAAACGCGCTTTGATCAATGCCGATGTTCGAAACAGGATCTCTCATCTGCGACGGTTTTTAGGTTTCCTAAGTTCGCGCAATGCGCCCTGCCAGATCGTGACCTCTGGGTGCGATCTTACTCACAGCCTAAGGTTTGGTAATCGGTTTGAGCGCTGCCGGGCCAGAGCGATCAAAGCAACCGCGCTTTCGAGCACTCAATTAATTAACGAGTACCTGTCTCTGAGCGAATTGACTGCAAATCACTCCGACTTTTCCCTCAGAGACTTTTTCAAAGGCAGACCTGAGTTACCGTACTTTTTGAATTGCAACTGCGGAAACGGGATTCTGCTTGCCGCCAACCTTCAATGCGTCGCTTCGACCGACTGCAATCTTCTGGTTGTCGAATGACACGACGCAGTGCTTAAAGATCTTGATCTGCGAGGAGCCATATTCAATAGTTCAATCTAAAAATATTAGACCTTAAGAGCGTGTGATCAGCCCCTTACAGGTCGAGATGCTCAATGAACATCTCGGGCTACTCATCCAGTTCAATTGAATGAATACATTTGGCAATTTCCCCTACTTGATTTCGATTAATTCAACCTCAAAAATCAAAACAGCATTCGGCGGAATGCTACGGACACCTGCTGGCCCATAGGCCAGCTCCGAAGGAATGGTCAAACGCGCCTTCTCTCCTTGCTTCATCAACTGCAAGCCTTCGGTCCATCCAGGTATCACCTGATTGAGCCCAAACTCGGCGGGTTCTCCTCGGGCAATCGAGCTGTCGAAAACTGTTCCATCAAGCAAACGACCTTCATAATGCACGACCACAGTATCCATCGCTTTGGGAGAAGGTCCCGAGCCAGCCGTGATTCGCTCGATTTGTAGTCCGCTATCTGTGACTTCGACCCCTGCTTTGTTCGCATTCTCTGCCAGATACTGGGCGCCCGCAGCCTGATTTGCACCCGCAAGATTATCAGCTTGGGCCTGCTGCTCGGCTTGTAACGCTTCTTGACGCGCTCTCACAATTGCCATGACCGCGGACTGAGCATCAGAATCAAGTGCAGGAGGCGTCAATGACAAAGAGTCTTCAATTCCCTTCAGTAAGGAGGTCAAATCGACATCTGCATTACCACCCTGTTGCAACATATTGCCGAAGGAATATCCGAAAAAATAGCCCCGCTCATCGCGCAGGGTATTATCAGCTTCCTCGGCTGTAGTCTCTGCCATAACGCTGCTGGATAAAGCGAAAACACCGACTGCTAAAAGTGAACGCCACATACCACACTCCTGATTGATCAAGAACAAATTATCGCACACTTGCTCTCATTTGGGCTGCTTTACGTTCATAATCGCTGGCACCCTCTGCTGATAACACTTGCATCTAATGCCGCCCGATAGATCTTGCTGACTAAACTACTTTGCATGCTCGATTCCACAGACGTATGATAATCGTTTTAGTGTGTCGCCTCGTACCATTGACCCAACCATGCGTTGAACCAAATGAAAGTATCCCAATCCATTGCGTTAATGCCAAAGCCAAAGCGCCGCCTTAGAGGCTCATTTCTGATCGGGCTGCTCTCGGGCATTTTTTTCATTGCTTCAAGCGCCAGTTCATTATTGTTCGCCACGGAAACAACCTTTTTATCTAACAACCTCGCATCACCTGCTGAGCAAGTCGTTGAGGACTCGACGTCCACCGACGGTGTAGCAAAAGCGGAATTCGCACCGCTCGAACCCATCGCTGAGCATGGCGCAACCACGCGCAATATGCTTCGAGCACTCAGAGAGAGACATTATGTCTCCAAGGACCTGGATGATCAGAGCTCCGAACTCATCCTGAGCGAGTACCTCACAGACCTCGACCCCAGCAAAAGCTATCTTATCGCAGAGGATATCGACGACTTTCAAAGGTATCGCTTGACCCTTGACAACGCACTTTTGAGCGGGAATTTACAACCCGCTTTCATGATTTTTAATCGTTACCAAAAGCGCGTATTGGATCGCCTTGATTGGGTCGTTGGTCAACTAGAAGCTGGATTATCGGGCTTTGACTTTACGTCCAATGAAACCCTGGCGCTTGATCGCTCTGAAGCACCTTGGGCAATTAGTCTCGCTGAGCTCGACGCGTTATGGCTCAAGCGAATTAAAAACGATGTGCTTAACCTCAAGCTCACTGATAAGCCGCTAGAGGACATCGAACCACTCCTTCTGAAACGGTACAAAAACCGGTTAAATCGCGCTAGCCAGACCCGCAGCGACGACGTCTTTCAGTTGTTTGTTAATGCCCTCGCCAAAACCTATGACCCCCATACTCAATATTTCTCACCAACAACTGCGGAAAATTTTAATATTAATATGAGTCTATCCCTGGAAGGGATCGGAGCAGTCCTTGCTATAGAGGACGAGTACACCAAAGTGGTTAGCCTGGTTCCCGCAGGCCCTGCCGATAAATCAAAAGGACTTAAGCCCAACGACCGAATTACCAGTGTCGGTCAAGGCACAGAGGGTGAAATGGTAGATGTCATCGGCTGGCGCCTCGACGACGTCGTCAAATTGATCCGAGGCAAGAAAGACACCGTCGTTCGACTCGAAGTGCTGCCCGCCGCAGCCATGGATAACTTCTCGACCAAAACAATCCCCATTGTTCGCAATAAGGTCGAGCTAGAGGAACAATCCGCACAATCTGAAATTCTTTCAGTCGAGCGCTACGGACAGGCGCACCGAATCGGCGTAATTGATATCCCTACTTTCTATATCGATTTTGAAGCGCTTCAAGCTGGAGATGCCAATTATCGCAGCACGACCCGAGACGTAAAACGCCTCTTGGCTGAACTCAAAGCAGAACAAGTCGATGCCATTGTCATTGACCTACGTGACAATGGCGGCGGTTCGCTTCAGGAAGCAAAAACGCTCACAGGGCTCTTCATTGACCGGGGCCCTACCGTGCAAATTCGAAGCAAATCTGACCGAGTCGATGTACTTACAGACAGAGACTATCGAACCGAGTATCAAGGGCCACTAGGGGTTATTGTCAATCGGTTAAGCGCCTCAGCATCTGAAATTTTCGCGGGCGCAATACAAGACTATGGCCGAGGACTGGTCATCGGAACCCAGACCTTCGGGAAAGGAACCGTCCAAACCCTGCAGCCTCTGCTGCGCGGCCAACTCAAAATGACCCAAGCGAAATTCTACCGAATCAGTGGAGAGTCAACCCAGCATCGAGGAATCGTGCCCGACATTCAATACCCTGAGGATTATGATCCCGAAACAATCGGCGAAAGCACTTTGGATCGACCTTTAATATGGGACAAGATTACTCCCGCCTTTTACCGTCCTAAGGCGGATATCCAGCAACTTGTTCCCGAGCTTTTAAAGCTACACAGCGACCGCTTACGCTCTGATCCAGAGTTTCAATACATCGAAGCTGCGTTTTCCTACCGAAAATCACGTAGAGACATTACCGAAATATCACTCAATGAATCCACTCGCCGAGCTGAGCAGTCTGAGGCAAAAGCCTTCTGGCTTGAATTGACCAATAAAAAGAGAGTCGCCCAAGGGCTTGGCGAATTGGCCAGTTTGGAAGAGCTAGATGCTGAGGTTGAGCCCGGCCTGAGCTCTACAAGCTCACCTAATATAGAAGTTAACGAAAATAGCGCGACAAACGTGATGTCAGAGCCATTGGCTGATCCGCAAACTCATGGATTGGCTGAGGGTGCGACGTTCCAAGGTTCATCTGCTGATATGGAGTCTGCAACCATCGATGTCGCGGAAACCGAAGAAGAGACGCCAGACGCCTACTTGGTCGAGGCCGCAAATATATTGAGCGATTTTATAGGACTAACCCAGAAGTCCCCCAAAGCAGACCAATCCCTCTCCGCTACTTGATCCAACGGCGCTCAGTCTAGACGATTGAGACCATCTCAGCGGTTGGCTTGCGCGCAATCTCAGGCACCATGGCATCTTGAGCAGGATAGCCAACAACGAGCAACAAATACGGTCTTTCGTGGCTAGGACGAGTCAGCAAATCCTGAAGAAAGCCCATAGGACTGGGGGTGTGTGTCAGACACACCAGTCCGGATTGATGCAAGGCAGAAATCAAAATTCCTGTCGCGATTCCGACAGATTCAGGTGCATAGTAATTCTTTTTACGGTTGCCCTGAGCATCCAACTGAAAACGCTGTTGAAAGATCGCAATCAGATAAGGAGCTTGCTCTAGAAATGGTTTGTTAGCGTCTGTACCAAGCGGTGCCAGCGCTTCTAACCATTCTTTCGAGGCTCTCTCTCGATAAAATGCGGCCTCTTCTTTCTCTGCTGCAATTCGAATCGCACGCTTTTTTTCCGAATCTCTCACGACAACGAAGTGCCAAGGCTGCCGATTAGCACCACTCGGTGCAGCGCAAGCCGCTCTAAGACAGTTAACAATGACGGTCTCAGGCACCGGTTCTGGCGAGAAACTTCGGACCGTTCGACGCTGCTCGAGCGAATCAGCATGTTTTGCCGCAAAATCGATCGAGGCAGCTGACGTCAGTGGCTTAAAATTTAAGGGTTGATCAGCCATAACGGATTTCTCACTGGGTCATCTTTTGGGAGTATAAGATCAACCTAACGCACTTCTCAATCGATGCAAGGATCTACCGACTGGAGAAAGTGAAATTCTGTAATGACCTTTGTCTGGGCCTAGACAACATTCCATGAAGGCGCCTAGAGCAATGTGGAGTTGATCGCAATCCAAGAGCGCGCCACACTAAGGACCATGCCATCGATCACAGTGAATCAATTCTATGCTAGCTCTACCCCTTCGATCTCATTACTTGATTCTTCACTGCACGATTCAAAGCCTGAAAAAACGCTGTCTGCGTGTGCTCTTGTTATCTGCTTGTTTTTATACAGGGGTGAGTCAGAGCGCGCATTCGATTCTGCCGCCGCCCTCATCAGTCCAATCGATCGCCTTTGGGAGTTGTCTTGAGGGGCAGAAACCTCTGTCAATCCTACGCACGATTACGGCTGCAAAACCGGACCTTTTTGTTTTTGCAGGTGATAATGTTTATGCGCAGAGCGAAGCCGATGACCCTGAACTAAAGTCTCTTCGGTTAGCCTACCAAGAACTTTCAGAGGCAGCTGAATTCCAGGCGCTGAGCAAGCACATACCAATTGTTGCAACCTGGGATGATCATGATTTCGGGCTGAATGACGCAGGAAGGGACTTTCAGCACCGAAAGGCCTCTGAGCAACTGTTCGAGAACTTTTGGGGAGTCCCAGATACAGATCCCAGCCGCGCGCGACCAGGCGTTTACAGAGCTCTTCGTATTGGCCAAGCGCCGCAGGCTGTGCAGATCATTCTTCTCGACACTCGGTTCTTTCGAACAGCGCTGAAAAAGCCCTGGATCCCGGTACTATCCGGTCGTTATGTTCCATCTGATGATCCTTCCCAATCCATGTTGGGTGAGGCGCAATGGCTTTGGTTGCAATCGGTTCTCAAAGAACCTGCAGATCTGCGCATTTTAGTCAGTTCGGTACAAGTGCTTGCCGATGGTCATCAATGGGAATCCTGGCGCATGCTACCCAAGGAACGATCGAAGTTGTTGGATCTGCTAGCGCAAACAAACGGGCCCACCGTAATGATATCGGGCGATCGTCACTTAGCAGCCTTCTACCGATCAAAAAATCCAGGCCGAGCTGATCTTTGGGAGATCACCAGCTCTTCGTTAAACTTACCCTTGTCAGAAATCGCCAGTCGAATCACACCGGAGACTGGCAGCTTTTTAGAGGGCGAGGCGACTTACACCGCGAATTTCGGCTGGATTGGAATCGATTGGTCTGAGCGGTCACTTAACCTTGAGCTTCGCAACCCCGGCAATATCAAGATCGACGGCGTTAAAATTGACTTCTAAGTCAATAAACTCAAATTTCGGCTCGAGCAGCCGCTGGCTATCTGGTCTTCTGGGCCGGGAAGTGCATGTCGACCGAATCGAACCTCTGCTACAGGGACACATCGCTGACGTGTGCCGCCTTCATATCAGCGTATCAAGTGCTCCAGTCACCACCGTAACACTTCCCAACACACTCATTCTTAAGAGACCCGCGGATCCAACCCTGAACCCCCTGGGGCAAGCCTTTGATAGCTTTGAACGAGAGGTTCATTTTTACAAAGCCATCGCGCCTAAAATCAGTCTCAGAGTTCCCCAATGCTGGGCGATTGATCACGGGGACAGAGGCTTGCCCGCTTTACTGCTCGAGGACTTAGGCGTCGCACCTTCTCAGATGCATCACCCAACCTCGTTTGAGCAAGCCCTTGAACGTTTGGCAGAACTGCATGCAGTCAACACCGAGCTGCTCACAATTGATCACACTATTTTTAGCAATATCAATATTTTAAAAGATATTTGCAATTTAGATTCTCCTTCTCGCTCGCTCTATAACAGCATGCATCAGAGCAGATTCAAAACGGCTGTTATCAATGCGCTACACACAAGCGAGTCGCTACCAAATGACGGCTCTGATTGCTTTCTCCACTGCGATTTTCGTTGGGACAATCTGTTGCCCGCTCAGGGTGGAACCATCATTGATTGGGGCGATTACTGCACTGGACCAAGGGCTTATGACTTAGCCTACTTTCTTGTGACCAGTCTGGCATCACTACCGGACTCTCAACAACCTGCAACACTCGATCAGTGGCTCCTTACCGCACTCAGTCATTACCAGACGGCTTCAAGGCGTATGGACCAATATAAAGCTAACGCAGAGGAACTATCGACCACTGAACTCATCGCATCAATGACGTGCTGGCTGCCACTAGCAGCATGGACTCCTTTAACGCTCTTGGCCAGTGAAGCATTACCTGATTCTGGAAAGGCCTACTGGCGCGCAGTCTTGCATCAAAGCCAGCGCCTCTTTAGTGCACTGGAACATCTCGACGCATGAAGGACCCTGAGGCTCAAGGCCCGACTTAAAGCTTTGGATTTAATCAAGTAACAGCAGGGTTTGATAACACATCCACCAAAAAAACATCCGCCAAAACGACAGTGCCGATTTAAACGGTTCCCGACTGCTTTAAATGCCGTTCAACAACATCGTAAGCATTTTGAATTTCCTTGAACCGGGCCTCTGCCGCTTCTAACAACTCTGGAGGCAAGCCGTCAGCCTGAACACGGTCGGGATGATGCTTCATCGCGAGACGGCGATAAGCGCGTTTAACCTCAGAGAGAGAAGCATCCGGCGCACAACCTAACGTCTTAAAATGCACCTCAAGTGGCACATCTCCTACCCCACCATGCTTGAGTTTGAGGCGCGCGTAGTCACTTTGGCATCCAAACAAATTGGCTGCTTGGCTCAGCAACCTGTCTTCTTCAGGATGAAGTTCACCGTCTGCGAAAGCTAACAAAGTCAAAAGTTCAAGCAGCATGACCAACATTTGAGGTTGCCGACGGAAAGCGCCATGAAACTGCGTGGCGTAGTCCATAAATTCGGCAGGCGCATCCTTCGCTTGATTGAAGATATCGACGGCGAGTGCTCGGGCTTTTGCGTCCAATCGCAAATTATCCCGCATCACCTGTTCCACCAGAGCAATTTCAGACTCTGAAACGCGCCCATCGGCTTTCGACAATTGACCGAGCATCGCAAAGGTTGCAGTAAAAAAAACGCTTTGCTTTTGCTCGATCTGTCCCAGCGCGGAGCCCCCAGCTTGCCCCATCCGATTGGCCAGAACGACCCCCAAAACCGCTCCAATTGGACCACCCAGCATGAACCCAACACCGCCCCCTAGCAGCGTTCCCATCCAGCTCATTGTTGAACGCCTTTGTATGAGCGCATAGAGATCATATGGCTTCCCCACCGATAAGTGCTAAAAGCTGCGAGGTCTTTTCCTTCATGAGGTCTGGCAATCCTCGACTTTCAACATTCAACCGAATCACCGGTTCGGTGTTGGACATTCGCAAATTAAAACGCCAATCCGAAAAATCAAGACTCAATCCATCAGTTCTATCCATAACAGCCTCTCCGGTCTTGAACTGATTCTCGATCAATTGAATCAAACCCTCAGGATCTTCAACACGCCGATTAATCTCACCACTGGCTGGAAATGCGTTCATGCGCGCATCGACCAAATCTGCAAGAGTCTGACTTTGTTCACTCATGAGTCGCGCGATCAAAAGCCATGGCACCATGCCGCTATCACAATAAGCAAAGTCTCGAAAATAATGATGCGCACTCATTTCGCCGCCATAAACCGCATCTTGGGAACGCATGGTTTCTTTCATGAACGCATGTCCTGTCTTGCTCATCACCGCCCGAGCACCCTTTCCTTGGGCAATATCGACGGTGTTCCAGGTCAAACGAGGGTCGTGAACAATCGTGCAGTCGGGGTCAGTTTCAATGAAAGCTTGCGCCAATAGCCCGACCATGTAGTAGCCCTCAATAAATCGTCCTGTGTGATCAAAGAAAAAACAACGATCGAAATCCCCATCCCAAGCAACTCCAAGGTCAGCACCTGTCGAAATGATTGCATCCACCGTGGGCGCTCTGTTTTCAATCAGCATCGGATTCGGCACCCCATTCGGGAAATTGCCATTCGCATCGAAGTGCACTTTTATAAATTCAAAAGGGAGATGAGATTCCAACTGGTCGATCACGGCACCGGCCCCGCCGTTCCCTGGATTGACCACAATCTTTAGCGGTTTCAAGGACCCGATGGGATCAACATAACGCAACAATCGATCCCGGTAAGCTTGGCGGTGATCGAGAGATTGGCGGGAGCCAGTTCCCGACGATTGAATGAAATTTTGCGATCGAATTAGATCTCTGATGGCGAATAAACCCGTATCACCACTGATCGGTTTAGATTCGGCTTTGACCAACTTCATCCCGTTGTAATCTTTAGGATTGTGGCTAGCCGTTACCATGATGCCGCCATCCATCTCAAAATGGTCTGTCGCAAAGTAGATTTCTTCGGTACCGCATTCCCCAATGTGATGGACATTGACGCCGGACGAACGCAGTCCTTCGATCAGGGCTTCAGTGAGCGCATGGCTCGTCAGCCGAATATCATGACCGACAACAACGTTGGTGGGCTTTAGCCAAGTTGCATAAGCTTTCCCTAGATCCCGCGCCAGATCCGGATTGAGCTGATCAGGGATTCGACCACGGATGTCATAGGCTTTAAAACAAGAGAGGTCCATAAAATGCGCCAGATTCTTCCAGAGCCCGCTAGTTTACACCAAAGGGCTGTCGCGAACTGCTCGGCACACGCTGGTTTACTGCGATTTGGGTTACTTTTTTACGCCCTACTGACACTCACCGGCTGTGATTCCACGGCCTGGGAGAATGGGTTAAGCCGCTATCTTGGGGGCGCGGCGCGAATCCTGGAACAAAGTTTACCCAAGCCTCTGGCGCCAAAGCCCATAAGTGTTCCTCCTACTCAGTCTAAAATTAGGCTCGGCCAGCAAGCTGAGCACAGGCTTGATTTACTGGAATACCTTAAAACTACACCCTGCGCGCTCCATCAGCTCATCAGCGAACGCAATTCTAGCCTCGGCCAATTCGCCGCTGATTCGACACGCCTCATCTATGATGTTGATTTTCTCCAGCAGGTAGACGCTTGTATCAAAGCGCTTAGTCAGGAGAACCCCGAGCTTGCTGACCGGCTCACCAAAGCTGCAGCAGATAAGCGAGAAGGTCTGCCGGCACTGCTGCGCACAACGATTCTTCGCGGCACCGAATATCGGCTATTTTGGAAGTCGCCGCAGACACTGGGCGACTATCCAGCCAAAGTGCAAAGTGATCTTGAAGTCGACATCAAAGGCCTAGTGGCCGACATCGGGCCAATCAGCAACGGAACTTATAAGGGTTCAGCCAGCGACCTAGATACAAAACTAAGTGGATTCAAGAAGGGCGAAGGCGGTCTCATGCTGACTGCCTGGGAGGATGTTTTCGTGTCCTTAACGGTTGTGAACAAGATGATCATTGCCTTTCAGAAAAAAAGGCCCCTGTGTTACCTCGAGCGAACAAATCCTCGAGCCGAACAGTTCAGAGCCCTGGTTCGAACTATTTTCATTGGGCGCATTCAACCACAAATCAGTGCCTTAAATCGAAGAACCTACGCCCTGATGCCCCTCTTGCGTCAACTGGAAGACGATCTTGGCGCCAGTGCAGATCCAGATTTTCGTAGTTTCATCGAAGCCAGAGACCAGCGCATTGCCGCGGGCAGGCAAGCGTTGCGTGATCATGTTGCACTGATCGGTGATCTATTTAAAAGCTGTGGGGGCCTATTGTAACTGCAGTGATTAATAGCCTAGGGCCGCCCCTCCCTCACGAGGATCAGCAAATCCTGTGAAAACGCCGCTGTGAATCGATATGCTATTAGCGTCACCCATCGGGGGTCTCTGTTCTAACTCATGGCCCATTGCACGCAACGCCTCCAGCGCCGATGGAGAGATCGCGTTGGGGCCGAAATAAATCACATCGGGTCGCCATTGATGATGAATCCTCGGCCGTCGCACTGCAGCCTCGAGATCCAATCCGTGATCAATCATATTCACGATGACTTGCAGCACCGTTGTGATAATGGTGGAGCCTCCAGGCGAGCCGGTAATTAAATAGGGCTGGCCAGACTTCATGACAATTGTCGGCGACATAGAACTGAGCATTCGCTTGCGAGGCTCGATGGCATTCGCCGCATTACCCAGCAGCCCATATTGATTCGCGCTCTTAGCACTTGCAGCGAAATCATCCATTTCATTATTCAGTAAAATTCCCGTTCCAGGAACCACCCATTGACTTCCAAAGCTACTGTTCAACGTTGTTGTCAAAGAGACCATCATTCCGTCAGAGTCAATGACAGAAAAGTGCGTGGTTTGCTCACTTTCAGGGAAGACTAAGCCATGACCCACGTCGTCACTCGAGCTAGCCCGCTCTGGATTAAAACTTTTCATTCGGGCCGCTGCATAATCTGTATCAGTCAACGCTTGTTGGGGCACCGGCCAAAAGTCAGGATCACCGAGATGCTCAGCTCGATCTGCATAGGCACGGCGTTCAACTTCGGTCATCAAGTGAATCAACTCAGCATTACCAAGGGGCAAGCTCGCGACATCAAACGCTTCGAGCATATTGAGCATCTGAACGAGCAAGATACCACCGGAGGAAGGCGGCCCCATACTGTAGACATCAAAACCCCGGTAGCGCCCATGGACAGGCTCGCGCCACACCGACACATAACCGTCGAGGTCACCCTGGGCGATGAGGCCTCCGCCGCGCTTCATCTCTGCGACAATCGCATCGGCAACCCAGCCAGTATAAAAGCCAGCGGCGCCCTCCTTTGAGATTGTTCTTAAGGTCCTAGCAAGATCAGGCTGACGCCAAAGATCACCCCCCTTCAGCGGACCACTCGGCGTACTAAATTTGGCGACGGTTGCAGGCCGATCAGGCACTCCCGCAACCAAATCCCGTAAACGAGACGCCAATACATCGGATAACCTAAAACCCGACTCAGCAAGCTCAATGGCTGGCGCGAGCACTGCCTCTCGGGGCAACCGACCGAAACGCTCATGTAAACGCAGCAAACCATCGACTGATCCTGGGGTACCTGAGGCTAAATGACTGTAAAGCGCTTTGTCAGGATCATATTGCCCGGAATCGTCTAAGAACTGATCTGGCCGAGATGCCAGCGGCGCTTGCTCCCGATGATCAAGGGTCATCACCTCTCCCGTAGGAAGACGAATGACCGCAAATCCACCCCCGCCCAAGTTGCCCGCTTCCGGATAAGTCACGCTGAGCGCAAAGCCAACGGCAACCGCACTGTCCACCGCGTTACCACCCGCCATGAGAATATCCAAACCGACCCGACTGGCCTCAGAGGAAGCCGATACCACCATCCCTTTCGAACCGACGGATCCACTCGCAGAGACGACAGATGCCGATACCAGGCCAATCAGCAAAACCCCAATCACGCAGCCATAGCGGAGCTTGGCGCCGTGCAAAACCAAGATATCAAGCCTCATATCTGCTTACTACGACCTGCCCAATAGGGTTCCCGAACCAGTCGCCGCTGAATTTTGCCGGATGGCAGCCGAGGTAGATCATCGACGAAATCAATACTTTTAGGCGATTTAAATCCCGGCAGGTGATCTCGACAAAAAGCAATCAAGTCCTCAGCAAGGGCTGGGGTCGGATCAATTCCCGCCTTCAGTTGAATCACCGATTTTACCGATTCACCCCATTCCTCGTTGGGCACACCAACAGTACAGACATCGGATACGGCAGGATGCTTTAACAACACATCATCCGTTTCTTGCGGATAAATATTAACACCACCGGCAATAATTGTTTCGGCGCTTCTGCCTGTCAAAAAGAGATAATGGTCTTCATCGAAATATCCCATATCGCCTAATGTGAAGTACTCCCCTCGGTAGCTGTTTTCCGTTTTCTCAGAATCTTTATAGTAGACAAAGCGATTCGCTGGCGCCTTAAAATAGATCGTACCAATGCTCATCGCCGGCAGCTCAACGCCGTCATCATCCAATATTTTATTGTCCGCGCCGTCCGGAGATCGCCCTACCGTGCCGGGCTTGCTCAACCATTCCTCAGGACCAACAAAAAAACCACCGCCACCTTCCGTGGCTGCATAGTACTCAAACAGCACTGGCCCTAGATAATCCATCATGTGCTGTTTGACGTGCACAGGACACGGTGCAGCGCCATGCAGGACATAACGCAAGCTACTCACATCATATTGACTACGCGACGTTTCTGGCAGAGCCAGTAAGCGGTGGAACATGGTGGCCACCATATGGGTGTGGGTAATTTTATACTCAGCCACCAGTCGCAACGTCTCCTCAGGGTCCCATTTATCCATCAATACCGTACCCACGCCCTGATTGATCGGTGCAACGATATTAAACGCCAGAGGCGCTGCGTGATAAGCAGGCCCAGTGCACAAGGCCCGATCCGTCTCTGGGTTCCAAGCAGCGGCCAAGGCGGCGCGGGTGACTGTGTCTGCATTGGCATGATCCCCCGCAGTCAGAGCAGCGGGCGGTGTTCGAGGGCGATAAACGCCTTTTGGGCGCCCGGTCGTCCCTGAGGTGTAGAGCATCTGAGCGCCGATTTCTGGATCACTCAAGTTGTCAGCAGCTACACCTTCGAGCAGCGCATCATAATCCTGAAACCCCGCGATCGGACCGCCAACCGCCAGTGCAATTTTTAAGGTTTCTTGATGCTCGGCAAGCGCGAGCTGTGCAGGTTCTGCGCAACGGATATCTGCAATAAAAGCCTTAGCCTCGCAGTTGCCAACAATGTAAGAGGCATTATCGCCCGTCAAATGCCAATTAATTGGTGTTACTCGAAATCCCGCGCGCTGACACGCAAAAAACACCTCCAAAAACTCAGGACGATTCACCAGCAGCATTGCGACCCCATCATCAGGCTCTAGGCCCGCTGCTCTGAGCACTCGAGCAAGCTGGTTAACTCGCGCATTCAATTCATAAAAGGATCTTTCTCCCATATTCGAGGCGACGGCTAACCGATCCGGCGCGCGATTTGCATGGTACGCCAACGTCATACCCTTTTGGGCAGCGGCCTCCAAACTATTTAAATACTCCATGGACAACCCTTCATTCGATCTAGACGTTTGATAGCACACCCATGACCTGAAAAACAACATCGATCACGCAACAGCGAGCCCCAGACCCTACAGAGATCACCGATGGCATAAAAACAAGGCATCCCTCAAGGCAACCTCGCTTGAGCACCGAGGCCTGCTTCATAACAAGATTCAAACATCGCTGAGTATCAGCCGGACAGGCCCTGCAGGCTTTTGGGCATCGAAGTTTTTCTCTCGGGCATTATTGATGGTTGGCTCGACATCTACCACTCGTAGTTTGCAAGGCAACTTCGGCGTCATTAACCCCTCTACTGACCGAATGTCGGATTCAGCGTCCATCCAAAGATCGATCTCATCAGGTCGTAACATTAACGGCAACCGATGATGATAGCTCTGGGTCGCTCGGTGCGCTTGGGTGGTCACAACGCTACAGCTGGTGATGGTTTTGCCATCACCTCGCCAACGATCCCAGATCCCAGCGAGCAGCAGCACCTCCGCATCATCAGGCTCAAAATACATCGGCTGACGCCGAGCACCCTCTTTCCGCCACTCGAAATAGCCACTGACCGGGATGATGCACCGCTGCTGCTTAAACGGGTCCCTGAAAGCAGGGCTGGTAGCAACTGTCTCAGAGCGTGCGTTAAACATACTGAATTTGTGTTGTGGACCCTTCGACCAACTGGGAACCAGCCACCAGCGCATCTTGGATGTCTGCGCACCGTCAGGTGTTTGGTGCAGCACCCAAAGATCATCCGTCGGTGCGATATTGAACGCCGATTCGATCTCGGGAATATCAGAAAGAAATTGAGATAGAAATGCCAAAATTGGCGCGTCGATGACATTGAGTCTCCCGCACATACCCACTCTCCTCTCTCTAAACGCCGGCCGAGCCACTGCCGATCAGCCCTCTATACACTCGAGATAATTTAGACTACCCTACTGCAGCTTCATAGATCACAGTCAAATCAACACTGTTATTCGGAGCCAAAACATGCGCCATGTCAACGATTTGCTGGACTTCAGCACAACCGATCTGACCGAGATCATAGATTGCGCGATCGCCATTAAGGCATCGCCCAACGATTATCGCGAAGCCCTGTCCAGTAAAAGTCTCGCCATGTTGTTCCAGAAAACAAGCACACGCACCCGCGTTTCTTTTGAAGTTGCCATGACAGAATTGGGCGGTCATGCAATCTACATGGATTGGCAAACATCTAACTTCATTCTGACTGATCTCGCATACGAGATTGAATATCTGTCGCGGAATGTCCAAATCATCATGGCCAGACTCCTCAGTAATGAGGACTTTCAGATCATGGCCAAAGCCAGCCAAGTCCCCATGATCAACGGATGCTGCGATCGATATCATCCTTGCCAAGCCTTGACAGACGTTCTAACCATGATCGAGCACAGTGCCAAGCCATTGAACGATATTCACCTTTTGTATTCTGGTGTACAGAATAATGTCTCGAACTCATTGGTCCTTATGGCCGACCGTTTAGGCTTTAGCCTAACCCTCGCCACGCCAGAGACACAGACGAGTGCTGCAAGCTATGACATTCAATTACAGGCGATCATCCAAGAAAATCCTAAAATCAGACGGGTAGACGACCCACGGATTGCGATCGACGCTGCAGATTTCATATACACCGACACCTGGATTGACATGCAGTTCTTCAATGATCCAAAGAAAAGTGCGGAAAAAGCAGCACTTCTGACAAAAATGCAGCCATTTCAAATCAACGAACCACTGATCGAAGATCGCAACATTCTGATCATGCATGACATGCCAATTCACAATGATTACGAGATCACTCCAGGACTGGTTCGAGACCCTCGGTCGATTATCTTCAACCAAGCCGCAAATCGACTGCATGCTCAAAAAGGCTTGCTTTATTGGCTTCTCAGCCATCAGCCATCAACATGACGTGTTACATCCTGGCGGAGATTCAGATCAATAATAGAGATCGCTACGCGGACTATGAAGCAGGTTTTTTAAGTGTGCTCCAGGCGCATCAGGGAGAACTCATTGCGGTTGACGAAGCTCGCAAAGTTCTCGAAGGTCAAGCATTCGGGCAACGCACTGTGATACTTAGATTTAACTCCGAGGCACAAGCGAAGACCTGGTATGAATCTGAAGAGTACCAAGCCTTGATTGCAATTCGGCAAGCGGCCAGCCAAGCCAACATCTCGATGATTCGCGCGCTCGATTAAAGTTCCAGCAGAGGCGCTATGTATTCTGCAGCTGCCACTGATGGCACAAGATCTCTATCCAGTGCATTACCGGAATTGATGACCCAGCAGCCAAATGCAAATGGCAGCCGATGTTCGCCGTAACGATCACATCTGGCGTATCCCGCTGCAGCCCCGAGAGCATTTTATCGCGAAGTTGCTTCGATAACGTCGGTTGCAGGACGGAGTAGGTGCCAGCCGACCCACAACATGCCAGCGTCGCCGGCGCACCAATCGTTAATTCGAATCCCGCACCAGAAAGCAGCTCGCCCACTGCTCCATCGAGACCTTGACCATGTGTCAATGTACAGGGGTTGTGGATTGCAATACGAAGCGGCTTCACTTTCCAAGTATACCTTCGCAATAACTCAACCGCGTCGATCGCCCGGCGAGAGATTTCAATGGCCAGTCCATAATCTGGATCACTTCGACTGAAATATTTCGCGTAGTCCTTGACTGTAACTCCGCATCCACTCGCACTAGAGACAACTAACGCATCGCCAGGCACTTGATCCCGAATTTGATGTAGCAACCGACGCATGTCTTGCCGACCCTGATCATGTTCCCCCAAATGATAATTCAGCGCTCCGCAACAGGCTTCACCCTGGATGCTGAGAGCGGCGACTCCCTGGGATAACAAGAGTGTTCTCAGCGCCTCATTGACTGATGGCGTTGCAGCCTGTTGGACACAACCCTCGAGCACAACCACGGTCGTGCTTGGCTCGGTCAGCTCATCGGCTCCTGGCTTGATCTCCGGAGCGAGGGGTATGCCGAATGGCAACAAGCTCGTTAGCCAGCGCAAGGGCTTCAAGGCACGCAGCACAGTAAAACCCATCGTGAGTAAGTCTTGAGCCGACAGAATTCGACGCACCAAACCCCGCCAAAGTCGAGACCTCAACGATCGAGCACGGGACTCAGTCATAAAGCCTTTTGCGATGTCTAGCAGCTCAGTATAGGCAACCCCAGAGGGACAATGGGTTTCACAGCTGCGACAAGTTAAACAGCGATCTAAATGCGTACTGTGTGCCTCGTTGACTTCACCCACCTCGAACATTTCTTTGATCAGTGCAATTCGGCCTCGTGGACTGTCGTTTTCATCGCCAAGCAACTGATAGGTTGGGCATCCTGAGGTGCAAAAACCACAATGGACGCAGCTCCGCATGATTGTCTCGGCGCGGGCTGCCTCTGAAGAATTTCGAAACCGAGGGTGTAGCGTCGTCTTCATGTCGAAACGCGAAATGATGGGTATGAAATAAAGCGAGACTGCGGATCTAGCGCGAACTTAAGTCGCTCCTGTATCCAACCCACGGTATCGGTACGCATTGATCGGGCAGGCAGCTCGCCTTGACCCGGCTTAAAGCAGGTCAATACCCCGCTTGAGGTTGCAATGCTAGGCGCTAGATGACTGTCAAGCCAGCGCAGGCGACCGCCCCAATCAAAAGCAATCAACTCCGAACATTCGATGGGTTCCGCTTGCGAGGCATCCCAACGCCAGAGATGATGTTGCACTGGAAACTCAAGATTTTGGATTTTTCGAACAACCTCATCAGAATCCGTGTTGATCGCCCCAGCCAACCGGTTTTCGGCCTGAGCCAACTGCTGATGAGTACCACTAAAGCGCAAATAGAGCACATTCTTAAAAAATACAGCGGCCGAAAGTCCAGGTCTCCCTCGATGCAGCTGGATGGTCCTAATCGCATCGGCCGGAGACATTGGTAACGTAAACACCCGAGTCGCCTCAGGCGCTGGCAGGACCTTAAGGGCAAGCTCGAGAATTAGACCAAGACTTCCCATAGACCCCACCATGAGGCGACTGACATCATAGCCCGCTACATTTTTCATAACATCACCACCAAAGACCGCAACCTGCCCTGTCGGCAAGACAACTTTTACGCCTAGGACATAATCTCGAATACCGCCCCAAAAGGGTCTTGCTGATCCGCCTAAGCCCGCTGCTACGACCCCACCCACAGTGGACTCAACCCCAAGATGTGGGGGATCAAAGGGTAAAAACTGTCCTTGATGAGCGACTTCCTCTTGTAAATCTGTCAAACGAGTGCCCGCACGAACCCGGATGACCAATTCATCGGGGTAATAATGTAAGGTGCCGGTGTGTGCAGAAGTTGAGACAATTCGCGCATCTTCGGAACTGCGCAAAAAGGCCTTTGATCCACCACCTTGTGGACAGACCTGCACGCCCTCAGTCCCCGCTGCTTCGATTTGTTGAACAATGGATCGCATGTCATCCATGTCAAAATCTCGGCAATTCCGGGTGCCGGGTCTGGCCGTGATGGACATGCATGGCCCCGAACTCAGCACATCGATTCAGCGTCGGTACAGCCTTCCCAGGATTCAGCAGTCCTTGCGGGTCAAAGGCAGCTTTAATCGCATGAAACACCCCCAACTCGACCTCTGAAAACTGGACACACATTTGATCGATTTTTTCGAGACCAACGCCGTGTTCACCGGTAATTGTGCCGCCGTGGGCGAGACAAATTTGTAAGATATCAGCGCCAAAGGCCTCCGCACGTTTGAGCTCTCCCTCGGCGTTAACATCATAGAGAATCAGTGGATGCAAATTTCCATCCCCAGCATGAAAAACGTTCGCAACTCGGAGCCCATAGTGGGTTGAACGCTCCGCGATCGCGGCCAGCACCTTGGCCAAATGGCGTCTGGGGATCGTGCCATCCATGCAGTAATAGTCGGGGGCGAGGCGACCCACCGCCGGGAATGCCGCTTTACGGCCCTGCCACAAGCGCGCCCGAGAAGCCGCATCATCGGCTCGAGCCAAAGACTTGGCTCCCGAACCCTGCAAGACCGAAGATACTCGATTCACCATCCCTTCTATGTCATCGAGCGCCCCATCTAACTCACATAAAAGCAGCGCGTCCGCGTCTCTCGGGTAGCCGGCTGCAACAAAATCCTCCGCTGCTTGAATCGCAAGCCGATCCATCATTTCCAATCCCGCCGGAAGCACCCCCTCGGCAATCACTGCACTGACCGCATGAGCGGCAGCTTCCGTTGAGTCAAAACCCGCCATCAAGACAGTGACCGCATCTGGAATTGGCAACAAATTCACTGTGACTTCAACAATAACGCCCAGCATGCCTTCTGAACCATGGAGCAATGCCAACAAATCAAATCCATCACTCCAAAGTTGATCGTCGTCCAAATGTAGCAACCGACCATCCGCTAAAAGCACCTTGAGGCCGCACACGTTGTGGAGGGTCAACCCATACTTTAGGCAGTGCACACCTCCTGAATTTTCGGCAACGTTGCCGCCAATACTACAGGCGATTTGGGACGACGGATCTGGGGCATAAAACAACCCCAAGCCTTCAACTGCTTGGGAGATGGCGAGATTCGTTACCCCCGGCTCTACTCGCGCTTTGAAACCTGACGCATCGATTTCAAGAATTCGGTTAAACTTCGCCAGGCTAATCAGTAGCCCGTTGGCCAGAGGTGTTGCTCCTCCAGAAAGCCCTGTTCCAGCTCCTCGAATTACCATGGGCACTAATTGTTCATGGCAGAGACTCAGCACCGCCTCTAATGCTATTCGGTTGTGAGGCAAAACCACCGCGGGCGGCACGACCGCCAACGCAGTCAAGCCGTCGCTTTCGTAGACCTTGAGCCGGCTCAAATCCTCGATCAAATCTATATCTGGAAGGTTTCGGAGCCGTTTAAGAAATGCTTTAGGAATCATGCTCGATTACAGTGGGGCAACGGGTTTAATGATAGATGATTTAATGCAGAAGACACAGCACACCCTGCTCTGAGCTATACTATTTAATCGCTAAGGAGGAACCCGTGAAATTTAACACCACTGAAGAAATCTTAGAGGATTTCAGGCACGGAAAAATGGTGCTCATTCTTGATGATGAGGACCGAGAGAATGAAGGCGATCTCATTATCGCTGCCGACGTCGTCACCCCAGAACACATTACTTTTTTTGCCCGGGAAGCCTGTGGACTCATCTGCCTGACCATCACCGAAGCGCGTGCCCAGCAACTTAAATTGCCGCTAATGGTTGATCACAACTCGTCCCAACATGAGACAAATTTTACTGTCTCGATAGAGGCCGCAGAAGGCATCACAACGGGCATTTCAGCTTCGGACAGGGCACGGACCGTTCGTGCTGCGGTCGCCAAAAATGCGAAACCTGATGACATCGTCATGCCGGGACATATTTTTCCTCTGATCGCCAAGCGTGGAGGCGTTTTGAATCGCGCAGGCCATACCGAAGCTGGATGCGACCTTGCACGCATGGCAGGTTACGAACCCGCTGCAGTGATCGTCGAGGTCATGAACGAAGATGGCACGATGGCTCAGCGACCAGAGCTTGAACAATTTGCAGAAAAGCATGGCCTTAAAATTGGGACGATCGCTGATTTGATCGAGTATCGCGTCATTAATGATAAAACAGTCACCAAAGTCGACATCAAAACCATCACCACCGAGGCTGGAGAATTTCAGCTCCATACCTACAAAGACAGTACTTCAGATACGATCCATTTGGCACTCACGAAAGGCCTCATCGATAGTGAAACGCCATGCTTAGTGCGTGTTCAAACCATCAATGTATTGCGTGATATTCTGGGGGCCGACAGACCAGGATTCGATCAATCGTGGTCAACGAGCGCCTCGCTTCAGGCTATTTCAAAGTCAGGGAGCGGCGTTTTGGTAGTTGTTGGCCAGCCCAATGCGCCAGAACAAGAACTTGCTCAAATTCAGTCTTTTCCTGAAATTCCAGTGGCAGATCGGTCCGTCGCTGAATCTGGTGTTTATCGTGTCATTGGCGCAGGTTCACAGATCCTTCGGGAGCTTGGAGTGGGTAAAATGCGACTGTTATCCAGCCCCACGCGTTATAATGCGCTTTCAGGATTTGGCCTAGAGGTCATTGAATTTGTTGAGGCGTAAGCCGATCATGCCTCTAGGATCATTCTTAGAATGGCGAAGATTAAGCCTACTGAGCGATTTAATATGACTACTTCACCGAGCGTTTTGACGCAGCCGGATGCAACACCCTTAGAAACCAATCTTGCGAGAATTTTGCGAGTCAATCTTGCTGTACACGGCCAAACGACATTACGGGGCATTCCAGGCCGAATTAACCTCCAGGATAAAACGACCAAGACATCGATACGGCTGGACATCAGCGGCGAGGGGATTTCCCTGAGCCGAACACAGATGCCGTCGATCATCCATGTGCTCGGCAATTTCGATCCTTTTAAAGGTTCACCGCCTGAATTTTCTATTCGATCGGGCTGGCGGAAACCCTTTTTAAAAGCCAAATTACGAGCACTGTTGACCCCTCATCTAAAGCCATGGCCTGTAGCGGCCGCTGAGTTATTCGATAGATCGAGTCAAACCAAAAACAGTGATATGACCATCTCTATCCTCTCAAAGGACACCCTGGAACAGCATGTTTGGGGCCAAGGCTCAGAAAAGGTCTCTATTGTCGCCAGTAAAAAAACGCTCACGCACCTTTTTAACGGCCTATCGATGCTCATTGATGACATTCTAAAAGGCAGAATCCAGTGTCAGGCAAGCATGCAAAATATTGCTTTGATCACGGATGCAACCATCGACCATTGGCTGGATGCAGGGGTATGAGCACAACATTTAAAGGAGAAAGCGACCTCAGTGCCTGGCTCGATCGACATCATGTGTCACGGATTCGAACACAGGCCACGGATCTCGATGGCTTCGCCCTTGGAAAGTATTGTGCGCGCGAGAAGTTTTTAAAGGCCTTGCCCATTGGGCACAACCTTGCTGATGTCTCGCTGGGTTCTGACAGTAAGAGCACACCCCATCTTGGCTTTTGGCACAACTTCCGGCAAGGCGCGATCGGTGACATTGCGCTCATGCCCGACCTTGAGACACTGGTTCCTGACGGCCTAGAAAGTGATCTTGGACACGTGATTTGTGATTTCACTCAACTCGATGGCTCCCCTATTTCACTATGTCCTCGCACCAAGCTAAAGACACTCGAGCAACAGCTCGCTGACCAAGGCTTATCGGTCAAATGCACCTTCGAGATCGAGTTTTTTCTTTTTAACAATTCGTATGCTGATGCGGCGAGAAAGCGCTATCAAAACTTGAGTCCGGTTGGCGCCTCGCCGTTAGAAACCATCTACTTTTTGCGCGATTCGTTTCATGCCGCACCGTTTATGCAGAAAGTCCTTGACCGATTGGACTGGTATGGCATTCCCTGGGAAGCCTGGAACGACGAGAATGGACTCGGTCAAATAGAATTAAATCTAGCGCCCACGACGCCAACGGAAATGGCCGATCGTGTGGTTCGAGCAAAGCAAATCATCTTTGAAACGGCGGTCCAGCAAGGTCTTTCAGCAACCTTTATGGCCCACCCAAAAGAGGGATTTTCCAATGGCATGCACGTCCATCACTCACTCCTGAAAGAGGGTGTCCCGCAATTTTTTGATCCGACGGCACGGAACCGTAGGTCGCCACTGCTCATTCACTGGTTAGGCGGACTGCTCAGCACTATGGAGGCGTCGGTCAGCTATCTCTGTCCTAGCCCAAATTCTTACCGCAGACTCAGAGAATTTGCTGCACCACCTGTAACCGCTACCTGGGGCGAAGAAAATAAATCAACCGGTATTCGCCTCATCTGCGATGCTCCCAAGAGCGCACGCATCGAGCATCGCGTGGGTGCAGGCGACCTAAATCCCTATCTTGCAATGGCCGTGATACTTGCAGGGGGACTTGTTGGACTTTCAGACAAAAAACCACCTCCGCCGGAATTCACGGACCTTGGCTGGGGAATTCCAGACTCAGTGCCTCGATTGCCTGCTGACATCATGTCGGCGGCCAAGGCCTTGCAAGCGGCAACAAAGCTCAGAGCATTACTCAACCCCGAGGATGTCGATTACTGGATCAAGTCAAGAAGACACGAATGGATGCTGTTTCACCGTGCCGGTATTGATCCGGACAGCCCGATTCCGAGCCAATGGGAGTTCGAGAGATATTTTGCGACGGTCTAGGATGGCGGGAAACATCTCCCAGACTCGGGTCTTAGGGCTGCCCTTGAGCGCGGGCAACGTTTAGCGCACCGCCTTTTTTTAACCAGTGACTGTTTTCTTGCTAAGTCTTTAAGCCCGCTTGACCTGCCGCCGGAAATATCAAACTAGGCCACTCGGTACTCGTTGATATCCACCTCATCGATTTGATCCTCGAGCAAAAACTTGTCGGCATAATCTTTGTAGACACCACTCTCCAAAAACAGGTGGTAAAGATCTTTGTCCATATGATTGTCCTTCGCCATAAAAGACATAATTCGTAAGCTCTGGGACAAAGTCTTTCTATCTTTATAGGGCCTGTCGGCGGCAGTCAATGCCTCAAAGACATCGGCAATTGCCATAACCCTCGCCTGAATCGACATTTGATCACCGGTCAGACGTCGCGGATATCCTGTGCCGTCAATTTTTTCGTGGTGTCCACAAGCAATTTCAGGCACCCGTTTTAGTGCTTTTGGAAGCGGCAGGTTTTCGAGCATGACAGCGGTTTGAACAATATGATCATTGATGATGAAACGCTCTTCATTGGTCAAGGTGCCGCGAGAAATCGTCAGATTGTAGACCTCACCTTTATTGAACTTGTACTCAGGAACATCGACCTTGAAGCCGTAGGGATTCTCCGGATCAGCGCTAAAAGGCAGTACTTCGTAGGGAATTAAATGATCATCACGATCATCCAGTAAAGGCTCCTCACAAGGAAGCTTCGGTGCTGGCGTTCGTTCAAAGCGTTTGCGCTCCTCAATTGAAATGCCGACTCGATTATCCAGCGTTCGCACTATTTTTTGATCAGCGATCGACCGAACCCTTGCTTTCGCCTCATCATCAAGGAACTCTCCGCCCACATTGGTTTCGGCAATAAAATAATAATCGGCATCAATCTGAGCGAGCTCTTGAGCCAGTCTCGCCTCAAGGCTGGAGGCGTCTCCGCCTGCAATAATCTCTTTTAGACAGCGAATCTCTGCATCACGCTTGATCACCTCAAACCGTGCTCGAACTTCATGAATTCGATCAGTAATTGTTTCTAGCTTCGTCGCCTTATCAACAACATATTCAGGCGTCACCACTTTTCCACAATCATGCATCCACGACGCCACATAAAGCTCATAGCGATCCTCTTCTGAGAGGTTAAAATCTTTAAAAACCCCAGTCTTTTCCGCATTAGCGGCCTCAGTCAACATTTGAGCGAGTTCTGGGACTCTCTGGCAATGCCCGCCTGTGTAAGGAGACTTAGCGTCAAGTGCATTGGCGAGCAATTGAATAAACGCTTGTTGTAAATCGGTCATTTCTTTCAGCAAGGTGGCATTGTCAAGCGCCACAGCTGCTTGTGAGGCAAGCGCTTCGATGATCGGTTGAATATCACCGTCGAAAGGACCGACCTCCTGTGTCGCTGGATCAGTTCGATTGAGAAGTTGTAAAACACCGATGACTTCATCAGCATTGTTTTTCATCGGAACAGTCAAAAAGGAAGTCGATCTGAATCCCTTAAAACCAAATGCTTCATCAAATTTTTTCGTCCCGGTAAAATCGAAATCATCTGATAGATAAACATCTGGAATATTAACGGTCTGTCCCATATTGGCCGCAAAGGTCACAATGTTGTGCGTATTGGGTTGCCCCGCATCGTTTAGAAGGGCCATCGGCGGCAGTGTAACCTCCGAGCCTGTGGTTCCGCCTTGAGCAATTTCCAACGAGTTCGTGCGCACGATCTCAAACTTTAGATACTCTTCGTCTCTGAGATAGAGCGTCCCCCCATCGGCTTGGGAAATATCCATTGCCTCCAGCAGAATTTTTTCCATCAGGACCGTTGTGTCTTTTTCTGCTGACAGTGCAATTCCGATTTCGATCAAACGGTTGGCCGAACTCATTTCGCTCGTCATGACAATTCCCCTTCATCATCGGTGTTTGGTCAACAGTATATTGGACAATTCGTTGCAAAATGCAAAATATATCTCGTCAAAGTCCGACAGTTAATCTGCTAAACTCAGTGCGAACGAGGAGCTGACCATGACCGTAAAAATCCCCTATGTTTATCAATACGATTTTGACTATGCGACGTTAGAGACCGTCTCACCTTTGATCCGAAGAATCACGGCACGCAACCCATCTGGCTTTACCTTCAACGGAACCGGCACTTACGTCGTTGGCCATGGTGAAGTCGCTGTAATCGATCCAGGCCCGATGATTGATGAGCACATCGAAGCTTTAGAGCGAACACTATCCGGTGAACGCGTAACTCACATTCTGATTACGCACACCCATATGGATCACTCACCCGCAGCGGCGCCTTTAAAACAGAAATGGGGAGCTCCAACATTTGGATTTGGGCGCCACGGCGCGGGAAAAATCGCCGAGGGTAAGCCAATAGAGGAAGGTGGTGACATGGCCTTTGAACCAGATCACCATGTCTCCGATGGTGAAATTATCGCAGGTCCTGGATGGACCATTGAATGTGTTTACACGCCAGGACATACCTCTAACCACATGTGTTACTGCCTCCAGGAAGAGAAAGCACTGTTCACCGGTGATCATGTCATGGGCTGGTCAACGAGCGTCATTGGGCCACCCGATGGTGATATGACCGCCTACATGGAAAGCCTTGAGAAACTGCAACTTCGAGACGATCAAATCTATTGGCCGACCCACGGGACGGCAATCACCGATGTCCAACCTTTTGTTCAGGCATTTATCGATCATCGGCAGGAGCGAGAACATCAAATTATGGCTTGCTTGAGAGACGGCATCACCCGAATCCCAGAGATGGTGCCTGTGATGTACACACAAACTGACCCAAGAATGTTTCCCGCCGCGGAACGATCCGTTCTCAGCGCAATGATCCGGCTACTTGAAACTGGCAAAGTGTCGTGCAGCGGCGACCCTACAACTCAAACGATTTTTTCTTTGCCGTAAGCGGGCATCAAAAACAGCCCAGCGCGTTCAATCCTCGAGGGGTCATCAACCGACTAGCTGCTTTAGGCGCTAAGACTGGATCAGACAGGTGCTGCCTCGCCCTGCTGACATCGGACTAGAAAACAGCGGCCCCTGTTCCGATCGATGCCTTCGTGATCCCTTATGGGGTGTGGTGCATTTTGCGACCATGCTTTTCTATTAGGACACGTCGATGAAGCGACCATGGATGAGCTGCACGAAGAGCTGCTAACCCATTGCCGTAATTTGGTGCCAAAGATTGGCCTTAGTATCGGCCAATAGCTTGCGGCCCAGACGTTCCTGCCAATATCCCTCGTGCCCGAACTCATCCCGCCAAGACCAGAGGCGACGCGTCAAATGATTCAGCTGATGGTCCTTAGTATATCCAATAGCTCCATGGACCTGGTGAGCGATCTCAGCCGACAAACCAGCCGCCTCACCAATTCTTGCTTTCGCAATGGCAACATCCAGCAGACTCAGAGACTCCGTTACCATCAACGTCTCTGCTGCCCGAGTGCTTGCAGCCACCTGAGTCGCAAAAACAGCCAGCTGCTGTTGAACCGCCTGAAACTTTGCTATTGGCTTCCCAAACTGACGTCGCTCAAGCGCATATCCAACGGTCAGACTCAGGGCTTCTTCCAAGGCACCGGCCATCATCACTGACCGGACAGCAGCACCGCGGGTTTCAATATCTTGGTGCGCCTCAAGACTTAAAGGGAATTGATGCGCCAACGCGACCTTTTGATCTATTGTCACAGTATCACTAGGCTCTCCAGCAAGGTTCGCTCCAATCTCGATCTCACACTCGGAAGCAAGTAGTTGGCACAACACGGCTCGCTGTCCCGTTTGAGCAACGACGAGCAGCGTTTTTGCATGTCGGCCAAAACGGACATCGGAGGCGCTTCCGACCAGACGATGATCGGCATTCAGGGCAAAGTCACCAGAGGCGATAACTATTGGGCCGTCGGGAAGCGCCGCACCTAGCGAAGACAGGAGACTCGCACCTTGAATCGTTTCAGCTAACGGTAGTGGAAGCGCGTACCGGCCCGTCTCTCTCAAGACCACCAAAGCATCACAAAAACTGCCACCAGCACCCCCAAAGGCCTCAGAGGCACCAAGGGAGGTGAGCCCTTGAGTCTCCAGAAGAGACCACAGAACTTCTGGGTATTGGCCCTGCTCCGCCTGATCCAGCAAAGCGGTATCACAATGATCACTCAATATTCGACGCGTCATCGACGCCATTAACTGTTGTTCTTCGTTCATGGATCTACCTTAACCCCAAACCACGTGCGATCATCCCACGCAAAATTTCGCGCGTACCCCCCCGCAACGTGAAAGACGGCGCGTGCAAAATACAATCGCTGAGCGCTTGCGCAAAACCCTTAGAGACCTTACCCGGCTGATGCAAACGTATCATTTCAGGGACCCACCGTTCGTAACTATTGCCCAAGTCTTTAATGAGGGCCGCCTCATTATCTGGCATCTCTCCGGCCTCAAGCAGGCTCGCAATCGAGATAGACATCCGACGCAACACCACCAAATGCGCAACCATCTGGCCGTACAGGCGCATTTGTGCATCCGTTGGCTCCGGTTGAATACTCTTACCAAATTCCGCCAAAACTCTAAAAGCACTTAAAAATCGTTCAGGTCCACTGCGTTCATAAGCAAGCTCGCTCATCACTTGAGCCCAGCCATTGCCCGGCTCACCCACAACGTGATCATCTGGAATAAATACATCATCAAAAAATATCTGATTAAAGTCCTGCTCTCCAGCAAGGTTTTCAATTCCTCGAATGGTAACCCCATCCGCCTGCAAGGGAACGATAAATTGGCTCATTCCTGCATGCCGCTGTTCCGACGGCGGCGCCGTTCGAACCAACGCAACCAAATAATGATTGAGGTGGGCGTTGCTGGTCCAAATCTTACTGCCGTTAAGTTTCCAGCCACCATCGACCGCGACCGCACTGGTTCTGATCGACGCAAGGTCAGAGCCCGTGTCTGGCTCAGACATACCGATCGAATAAAAATGCTTCCCCGCTGCGATCTCGGGTAAAAACTGAGACTTTTGTGCCTCTGTTCCAAACCTGAGGAGCAATGGACCGCTCTGACGATCTGCGATCCAATGACAACCCACCGGCGCACCCGCGGCCAAAAGCTCCTCAGTGACGACGTAGCGTTCTAAAAATGAGCGCTCTCCGCCGCCGTATTTTTTTGGCCAAGTCATACCGATCCAGCCCTTGGCCGCGAACCGCTTTGAAAAGTCAGGACAGGCACCGGCATTAAAATCGGAATTGGGACTCCAGTCCGTTTCCTCACTGAGAAAGTCTCGGACTTCCTCTCGAAGAACCGCGAGCCCCGACGGCAGCTGAGCCGGCGCAAAATTCATTCCCTGAAACATGCTCTCTTCCCCTCGGATGTCGTTAGTTTCTAATTCGTCCCGATAACTGCCACTAAAACCAGCAGATGGCCTCTTTCAGCGGGCAGCCTGAAAAACTCGGGCTTAAGATCGTCTTAGGCGGAAAAGCAAGGCCGGTCTTTTACTCGAGCATGCCAGGCAGCAACATTTGAGTGCTCTGGATTCATCGGTTGGCCCACTTGAGCGCCGAATTCCAAGAACACAGCCAACAAAATATCCGCGAGAGAAAACCGATCACCACAAACGAAAGTCTGACCTTCCATGAGGGCGTCAAGCCAACTCAAACCATCTTGGGCCATCGCCTTAAGATCGTCGGCAGCCTGGGGTAATATCCGCATTCTTTCTTTGAACATTGGAGCGCCCTCTGCCGCCCTGAACCCGTTGGTTAGGGGCTCAACAATTCTGAGGTCAATTCTTCGAACCCACATTCTAGTAGTCGCTCGATCCTCGGGCGTATCTCCAATGAGCGCACTGCCACCGGAGATCTCCGCCAAATACTCGCAGATCGCAGTAATTTCTGAAACCACTTGACCATCGTCGAGTTCAAGCGCTGGCAACTGCGCGCCGGGATTTACCGTACGATAGCCGGCCTCTCGGTTTTCACCTGCCATAATGTCAACAGTCACTTGAGGGATTTCGAGACCCAATTCAGAAGCAAATACACGAACAACACGGGGATTTGGGCCAACAGAATTATACAGTTTCATGACACATCCTTTTTGATTGAACGACTGTTATACCGGAGTGTTTCGAGGAGTGCCAGTACGCTCTAAATCTAGTCTTATTCGAAAGGTATCGGCATAATACTCCCCAACCGCTTTACTCCCACGTTGCCTGCTGAAAGATCTGCGGCGCAAATTGACCGATGGGGGTAACACCTTCAGGATTCACAATGCCAACAGAGAAACAACCATCACATCCCAAGCTTAAGCTGTGGCCTCTGTTTTTACGAACATCCAGAGACTTTAGAGGGCAGTTGCTCATTGCGCTGATCTCGATGATCGCTTGTTTTATTTTTCTCTTCACAGTACCCATGATCACTCGCTCTATGCTGGATCAATTGAGTGGCGAGCAGCCAGACACTTATTTTCGACTGATATCAGTATTCATACCGGCGGACTTTGACTCCGATGCTGTTTTGTATGCCAGTCTGGGGATCTCGGCGCTTCTCATCGTTATCGTGACCGCACTCGCTGGCGTGTTCGTGTTTCTTCGTGGCCGCGCAATTGCAGCTGCAGCCGAAGGAATGGCCAGGAGACTTCGCGACACCCTGATGGATCATATCAACCATCTCCCGATTGGCTTTCATCAGCGTTTTGATACGGGCGATCTCATACAGCGCTGCACATCCGATATCGAAACGTTTCGGGTATTTATCAGCGGTCAAATTATAGAAATCGGTAGAGCGATTTTGATGCTCATTATTGTTACGCCAATTTTGCTCAGCTTGGACGTCAAAATGACCGGTATCGCTATGCTGACAATGCCGCTTTTATTGATTTCTGCAGTCTTATTCTTTGGTCGCGTGAAAGTCATGTTTCAAGAGGTTGACGAGTCAGAAGCTGCACTGACAACGGTACTGCAAGAAAACCTCACCGGTATTCGGGTGGTCCGGGCGTTTGCTCGACAAGACTTTGAGCGCCAAAAGTTTGGTGGGGCGAATGCGCGCTTTCGCGATGAAAATCAGCGTCTGATGCGTTTTTTGGGGTTCTATTACGGAGCGAGCGATATCGTCTGCTTATTCCAAGTTGGCTTGATTCTCTTTATCGGGGCCCAATGGGTTCTAGCCGACGAAATGACGGTTGGAACGCTGTTCGCTTTTATCACCTATGAAAGCATGATCATTTGGCCTATCCGACATATGGGGCGCGTTTTGACCGACTCTGGAAAGGCAGTAGTAGCGCTTCGCCGTCTTTCAGAAATTTTATCCGAGCCGGTGGAGAGCAATACTGAGCGCGCTGTGCATCAACCGCTTAAGGGCGGCATCAAACTTTCACATGTGAATTTTCGTTTTGAACCCACGAAGCCGGTGCTGTCTGATGTATCTTTGACAATTGCGCCCGGGGAAACTGTCGCGCTGATGGGGCCGCCTGGATCGGGAAAGTCAACCCTGTTGCAATTGCTATTGCGCCTTGAAGACCAAGACTCTGGGACCATATGGCTTGATGATCACTCACTCAACGAAGTCTCTCGCAAATCGATCAGGCATCAAATTGGTGTGGTTCTCCAAGAGTCGTTTCTGTTTGCAGGGACAATCGGTGAGAACCTAAGAATCGGAAGGACCACGGCGGATGATGAGGCGCTACGAGCGGCAGCAGCCACAGCCGATATTCTCGAAACCATTGATGGGTTGCCAAATGGTTTTGCAACCCATGTTGGCGAACGTGGCGTTACGCTTTCAGGGGGTCAAAGACAACGACTGTCGATCGCCCGAGCCCTGCTCAAGGACCCTGCGATCTTGATTCTTGATGATGCTTTATCAGCTGTTGATACCGATACTGAAGCCAGCATTCTGGCAAATCTGAAGGTGCTGCGTCAGGAAAAGACCACCATCATCGTAGCGCACCGACTCTCGACCATTATGCAGGCAGACCGAATTTTCGTATTAGAAGACGGCAAAATTGCGCAAGCGGGCAATCATCAGACCCTATCTCAAACACAGGGCATCTACCAAGACCTCTGCGTGCTACAGGGGCAAGTCCAGAGAGAAATCGTGAGTCAAAGGGATACGAAGGAACTGCCCGCATGACCGATGCATTTTATGATGATGACAATACCCTGGACGAATTTAGTCCGGATAGGGACCTAAAATTTGGCGTCTGGTCCCAGCTGGCCCGCTACGCCCTATGCTATCGCGGTGATCTGATAATGCTCGGCTTATGTGCGGTACTGGTCGGCGTCTGCGAAATCACCTTTCCTCTGGTCACCCGATGGGTGATCGATGATATTGGTGCCATTGGCGCAGCAGTTGACCTCGTTTTCTATGGCACAATCTACGGGTTGCTCTGCTTAGGCCTCGGGATAGGTGTCTTGGGCTTCCTCTGGTTTGGTGGAAAACTAAGAAGCCATATGAGCCATGACATTCGCCGAGATGGCTTCGAGAACCTGCAACGACTGTCTTTTTCCTACTATGACCAGCGCCCGGTAGGTTGGCTCATGGCGCGAATGACATCCGATTGCGAACGGCTTTCAAATATTATGGCCTGGGGCATTTTAGATTTGGTCTGGTCTTTCACCATTATGCTGGGGATTTCTGGCGCGATGCTGCTAATGGAGCCTCGGCTAGGGTTCATAATTTTGCTCAGCCTGCCCGCGTTGGCCTACATCAGTCGCTACTTTCAGACCAGAATTCTTAAGAGCGCGCGCGAAGTGAGGCAAACAAATTCAAGAATAACAGGCGCTTACAATGAAAATATTATGGGCGTTTTAACAAGTAAAGTGTTTGTCAAAGAAGCAGACAACCTTGAGAAATTTGGCAAAATCACTGATCGGATGCATGCGGCATCCATTCAAAATGCAGTACAAGCGGCGATCTACTTGCCCATCGTCTTGACACTATCCGCGCTCGCCACCGGTATCGCGTTAGTGATTGGCGGCGTTGAATCGGCTTGGGGCATCATTACCACAGGAACTTTGATTGCGTTTTTAACCTACACCCGTCACTTCTTTGAACCCATCGAGCAACTGGCGCATTGGTTTGCAGAGATGCAAATGGCTCAGGCTTCAGCGGAACGGGTCATGAGCCTCATTCAGGCAGAGCCGGAAATCCGCGACAGTGAGCAGGTGAAAGCGCAAATCGCGGCACAAGCCAACAAACCAGATTTGGCCGTCGATGGTTATGAGCACAACATTGATTCGATCACATTCGATCGAGTTGGCTTCTCCTATGATAATGGTGCACCCATTCTGAAGGACATTAATCTGGTCTTAAAGCGGGGCCAAAGTGTGGCTGTGGTTGGTGCAACAGGCGGAGGGAAAACGACCCTGATCAGTCTTCTCGCACGATTTTATGAACCCACCGAAGGGAGCATTCGGATCAATGGGCTCGACTACCGAGATCGCAGCCTACACTATCTGCAATCCAACCTCGGAGTCGTACTACAATCATCGCATTTGTTTAAAGGGACAATCGCTGACAACATTCGATACGGTCGTCTCAATGCAACCGCCAATGAAATTCAGACCGCGGCCGAAAACGCTGGTGCCCATGAGGCCATCACAGAGATGCCTGAGGGGTACGACACACAGATCAGCGAAGGCGGTGCGAGCCTTTCTGCGGGCCAGAAGCAACTGATTTCGTTCGCTCGTGCACTACTGGCTGATCCTCAGATCCTAATCATGGACGAGGCAACCTCTTCTGTGGACACTTTGACCGAGTCGCGAATTGAGCAAGGCCTTCGAGCACTCCTCCAAGACCGCATCAGCGTCATCATTGCACACCGGCTATCCACCATCCGTCACGCCGATGTTATCCTGGTGATGGAGCGCGGCCAAATTATAGAGCAAGGAAATCACGACGCCTTGATCGAACTTCAAGGGCGATACCATCATCTTTATCAGCAACAAAGTCTCAGCAATTTGTGGGGAGAGACAGAGACCCAAGTGGATGCGACATGACGATTGATTTTGATTGGGACCTACCCTACTCAGCGGCTCGATCACCGGTCTTTGCCGACCACTGCGTCGCGACCTCTCAACCCCTCGCCACCGAGGCTGGTATTGCCGCAATGAGATCCGGTGGTAATGCCGTTGACGCCGCTCTCGCCAGCGCGATCACGCTTACGGTCGTAGAACCCTGTAACAACGGTATCGGCAGTGATGCATTTGCGCTGGTCTGGGACGGACACTCCCTCCATGGCTTAAACGCCTCGGGACGAAGCCCTCATAAGCTCGATCCCTCTCACTATTCAACCTCCCCGCAGATGCCGAGTCTCGGTTGGCATAGTGTGACAATTCCCGGCGCAGTCAGCGCCTGGTCTGCCCTCTCTGACCGTTTCGGCGCGTTACCCTTTGAACAACTCTTTAAAACAGCCATTCATTATGCTGAATCTGGATTTCCCGTAGGCCCTAAAACCGCGTATTTCTGGGATCGTGCTCGACGATACTATAAAGACTTTCCTCATTTTCTGCGTACTTTTTTCCCAGACGGACAACCTGTAACACCTGGCAGCCGGAGAATTTTAAAGGATCACGCCGACAGCCTAAAAAAAATTGCGGCATCCCAGGGAAAAGCGTTTTATGAAGGTGAATTGGCCCAACGCATGGTTGAAGACGCTCAACGCCACGATTTCCCTCTGACGTTAGAGGATCTTTCCAAACATCAGCCGGATTGGGTAGACCCCATTAAAATGGAATTTGAGGGTGCTCAACTCTTTGAGATCCCACCCAATGGTCAGGGATTAATGGCCTTAATTGCACTGGGATTGCTCAAACATCTCAACATCAAAAGGCATCCGTTAGATTCAGCAGAGAGCGTCCACCTTCAGGTCGAGACTGTGCGCTACGCATGGCAGCAGGTCGCAATGCACCTAAGTGACCCTGAAACGATGCGATATACCGTTGATGACCTATTAGACCCAGAGACGCTCAAGCAAGCCGCTCAGGCAATCGACCCGACCCGAGCGATGCCACGACCGCCGCCATTGCAAGCCAGTCCTGATACGGTCTATCTCACCACCGCTGACCGCTCTGGCATGATGGTCTCTTTCATTCAATCTAACTTCCGAGGATTCGGCTCGGGAGTTGTCGTCCCCGGCACCGGTATTAGCCTCCAAAACCGCGCTTCAGGGTTCTCGACGGACATTAACCACCCTAATGGCATTGGTCCGGGAAAGCGGCCTTTCCACACAATTATTCCAGGATTCGCTTTCCATCAGGGTGCTCCGTTTATGAGCTTTGGCGTCATGGGCGGGCATATGCAAGCTCAAGGTCATGTCCAAATGATGGTCAGGATCATTGGTCACGGACAAAATCCTCAGGCCGCCTCCGATGCGCCGCGCTGGCACTTAACTGAAGCGGGGGCACTCGCGCTTGAATCTGGATTTAACGCGAGAACCATTGAGTCTCTCCGAGACCTTGGCCATGATGTTGTACTAGACCAACCAGAGCATCTTTTCGGCGGCGCACAACTGATCGCTCGCCACGATTCGGGCTACTGTGCAGCTTCAGATCATCGTAAGGAAGGCATGGCGGCAGGTTTTTAAGCGCTCAGGAGTCCGTGGACCCTGACAATATTCCCTGTGACGTTGAACTCAGGGCCTCTCTATTGCGGCTGTGGTGGTACCTTTTCGGAGGATCACCGTGTCTAACGCTCTTATCAAGATCGATATCCAGAAACGCCTGCGCGCCATCTTACGGATCTTTTTCTGCTGCTGATCAGCCTCGTTTGAATTCAATGCAGGCCCATACTGAAAAAGCGGCGATCAATCACCTTCTAATGTGAGATCAAGCCCAGACTGAGCCAAGGGACATAGGTGATCAACCCAAGAGCAATCATCAGAACCGCCATGAAAGGTAAAGTTGCTCGATAGAGTTCAGCCACTGGCTTTTTAAAACGATA